>JBAXQJ010000027.1:0-3459 GCA_037131755.1 bacterium | reverse complement strand
ATTTTCTATATAGTAATCAACTTGTTCAATATCAGCTCCAACACCATCTCCGGCAGATAGGCTTTGGCAAGGAGATCGTAGTGATTGAGTAAGACCAGCAAAGTCTCGGAATTTATTCCCGCCCCGCGAAGTCCTGACGAAGTGGGGTTGGATGGTTTTTTGTCGGCTAGGGATTTGAGAAAATTAAAATCGGTGTCGGTCAATTCATCTCTGAGTTTTTCTTCGGCCGTTTTCAGATTGCGCAGAAGCATGATCGAACGCATTTTGTGAAGCACTAGCTTGTAATACAAGAGCAAATCGATATTGGCCTCGCTCGCCTGCCCGACCGCCTTGAGGCCGATTTCCAAATTCTGATCATCGATCGCGCGAATGAAGTCATTGACCAATTCCCCCTTGGGCGCTCCGGTCACAAGCTCGACTTCCTCGACGCTGATCTTTTTATCTTTTGATGAACCGATTATTTTCTGTAAAATGCTTTGGGTATCGCGGAATGAACCGTCGCCAAGGAGAGCGATCAGATCGGCCGAGGCGGAATCCAGGGAGAAACCTTCTTTTTTAGCGATATTCAAAGCGACTTCCTTCAGGATCTTCTGGGTCGGCTTCTTGAAAGAAAAAGTCTGGCAACGGGAAACAACGGTCTCGGGAATTTTTTCCGTCTCGGTGGTCGCCATGATAAAGATGACGTGCTTAGGCGGTTCTTCCAGAGTTTTTAGCAGGGCATTCCAGGCACCCTTGGAAAGCATGTGGGCTTCATCCAAAATATAGACTTTGTATTTGGAATCGAACGGCGAAGTGTTGACGTTTTCATTTAACGAACGGATATTGTCCACGCCAGTATTGGAAGCGGCGTCGATTTCGATAATGTCATTTGCGCTGGTGCCGATCTCCCGGGCAAAAATTCGCGCGATGCTCGTCTTTCCCGTTCCCCGCGAACCAGCAAAGATATAGGCATGGGCAATATTGCCAAGTTCGATCGAAGACTTCAAAACTTTCACGATATGATCCTGACCCAAAACTTCGGAGAATTTTTGCGGTCGGTATTTTCGATATAAGGCTGTTTCTGACATAGAAAGAGTATATCATAGGAAATAGGAACATTGAACATATTGCAAAATAATATATGTAGTGTATAAATAAAAACGGACTCAGGATAAACATATTTGGAAAGGAGCACTGAATGACAGAAGAAAATAAGCCGCGGGCGCGGGTCGCCCTGCTCATCTATTCGATCAAGGTAAACGAAAGCGGGGTGCGCGAACTGGCCGTCCTGCTCCACTCGCGTGGAGAATATGACTTCCAGAAAAATCAGCCCGAGACTTTCCCCTATCTTTTCCAACCATCCTGCCACGGCAAGGTGGACGGCGAAGAAGAGCTGATGCAAGCTTTGCATCGGGAGATGAAAGAAGAGATCGGCGGACGTTTTTGCTCGACGGCCTGGCCGCTCATGGAATTTCATAAAATATATGAGGAGGTCAAGCATGACCGTCACACGACGACTTATGCCACCTTCATTTCCAATGAGCCGCTCAAACATCTGCAGTTATGGTGCGGCAGTGCCGGATTTGCCTTCGTGACGAAGCAGGAATTCGAGCACCGAGCGCTCGGCGTCTGTACGCCAAGCGCGTCGGCAACCATTGATCTTCGGATGTCGCATATCTGCATGATTGTGGACGAGATCGTAGCGGTCAGCAATGGGTTCGATCTGTTTCGGGATAAAGTGCTGGGGTGGTGAAGATTGTTGGCGGGCGAGTACTCTCGCCCGCTTTTTTGTTTCGTTCATAAGCTGGTCCTGTTTTTTAGATGAAGCGAGATGTTACCTTTTTAGAGACTAGTGAGGCTGACTGAGCCGAACTCGAGGAATTTTCTAGCAAGAAAATATCCGTGCTCTAAAAAGGCAACATCGAGCGACCTCTTTTCTTTTTCATCTCCAAGGGCTATACTGAAAAACATGAACGTAAAAGACATCATATCTCTAATGGAATCGCCGACCAAAGCCGATTTGGAGTTGGTGGAAAATACTTATGATTTCGCGCAAAAAGCCCACGAAGGAGTTCTCAGGAAATCCGGCGAACCTTACTTTGTCCACGTCTACGAAACAGCCAAGATATTGGCCGAACTGAAAATGGGGGCCGAAATGATCGCCGCCGGCCTTCTTCACGACTCGATCGAAGACGGTGTGGCCAAAGAATCGGAGATCCGGGAAAAATTTGGCGACGAAGTCCTCTTCCTTGTGAACGGCGTGACCAAGCTCGGTAAATTGAAATACCGCGGGGCGGAACGCTACATTGGCAGTCTGCAAAAATTGTTTGTGGCTTCGGCCCAGGACATTCGAGTCATTATCATAAAACTGGCGGACCGCCTTCACAACATGCGCACCCTGGAATACGTCCGTCCCGACAAGCAAAAAAGAATTGCGCTCGAAACTTTGGAAATATTTGCTCCGCTCGCCTATCGCCTGTCGATTCGTAAACTCTCCCGCGAGCTCGAAGACTTGTCTTTCCCGTATATTTATCCCAAGGAATACAAAGAGGCCAAGGAACTGTTAAAACTTAAGAAAAACGAAACCCTGCCCAAGCTGGAAAAATTCATGAAGTCAGTCAAAAGAGCCCTGGCCGAAGAAGGTCTGACCAATGTCAAAACCGACTATCGACAGAAGGGGTTATACAGCCTGAGCAAGAAAATCAACAAGAAAGCCGGTGACATTGATTTGATCTACGATATTCTCGCCATCCGCCTGCAAGTTGACTCGATTGAAAATTGTTATCGCGCCCTGGGTATTATCCATAACAAATGGCGACCGTTGCCAGGAAGAATCAAGGATTACATCGCAGTGCCAAAACCAAACGGCTACCAAAGCATTCACACGACTGTCTTCACCGGTGACGGAGCGATCGTCGAAGTCCAGATCCGAACGCCAGAAATGCACCGAAATGCCGAGTTTGGTATTGCGTCTCATTTGTCGTACAAGAACAATGCAAAAGATAAGAGAGCAAGATTTGCAATAAGTGAAAGCCCCGACAAAAACTCGGAGATAAATTGGTTTGAACAATTTCTGCCTCGTTCCCTGAATTTTTCCAAACACGCTTCAAACGGAAAAGATATTCCTACCTGGATCAAAGATTTGGCCGACACCCACAACATGTCCGCCAAGGACGGGACGATCGAAGACCTGAAGGCGGACTTTTTCTGCCAAAGGATATTCGTCTTTACTCCCAAAGGCGACGTCGTCGACCTTCCCATCGGTTCGAGCCCGATCGACTTTGCCTATGCCATCCACTCGGATGTCGGCAACCACATCAGCAGCGTCAAAGTCAATGGCAAGATGGTCGCTCTCAATACTCCGCTCAAAAATGGCGATTTCGTGGAAATTGTCACCAAAAAATCCGCCAAACCAAGTCGCAAGTGGCTGGATTTCTCAAAGACGACTATGGCCAAGAGGCACATCAAAAATGCCTTGGG
>JBAXQJ010000026.1:0-3704 GCA_037131755.1 bacterium | reverse complement strand
GTTATGATTCCTTTTGTTGCTTCTATTCCACTTCAACTTTTGGCTTATCATGTGGCAAGGTTTCGTGGTTGTGACATAGATAAACCTCGTAATTTGGCAAAAAGTGTAACAGTAGAGTAATATAAAAATATGGATAAAGCTTTAATGCAAATACAAGAGAGTTTGGAATCGATTAAAAAGTTAACTCAGGATGGGACTCCTATGGAGTATTGGTCAGCCCGAGATCTCATGCTTGTCTTGGGTTATTCTACTTGGCGTCAATTTTCTGAAGCTATCAATCGTGCCAAAGAAGCATGTAAGGTGAGTAATCAGGCCGTGGAAAATAACTTTTTGCCGGCGCCGGCAAAAAGTATTGGCGGTCGTCCTAAAGAAGATGCTTTCCTTACCCGATATGCATGCTATTTAATCGCTCAAAATGGCGACCCGAGAAAACCGCAAATTGCCTTGGCTCAGACTTATTTTGCCACACAAACCAGACGGCAGGAACTTATGGAAGAAAGGGAATTACAAGACAAGCGCCTAGAATCACGAGCGAAATTAAAAGATACGGAAAATAAAATAGAGGGCACGGTTTATGAAAGGGGAATTCGGACTGGAGTAGAATTCGGCTCTTTTAAGAATCGGCATATTGAAGCTTTGTATGGCGGAATATCAGCCAGTGATTTGAAAAAGAAAAAAGGTATTCCTCAAGTCAGGGCTTTGGCGGATTTTGATACGGATGTGGAGCTTCGGGCCAAGGATTTTGCCCTATCAATGACCGATCATAATATCAAACAGAAAAATCTTCGCGGTCATTATCAGATGACGGAAGAAGTGGTAAAAAACAGCAAGGCCACTCGCCAGACCTTGTTATCCCGCGGTATCCGGCCAGAAAACCTCAAAGCCCAAGCAGACCTTAAATTGATCGCTTCTCGCCGAAATAAAGAGCTGAAAGCGATTAACAACAGGAAAGAGTTGAGGTAGTATTTTGTCCTATTTTTTGTTATTCTTTCCTTATGGAAAAAAGTCAGTTTGAACAAGTCCGACGCCGGGAAAGCACAGGACAGTTTGAAATCCTGGAGCAGTTTTCCGTTGAACAGCGATCCGTGATAATGGAGAGGCTGAAAGTACTATCGGTAATTCCAAAAATCATTGGCCGAGATTTTGACATGCCCGTCGAGCTGAATGCGCCCAAAGGCGGTTGGCACTGGGATTTCAAAGACAACGTCGTCCGCGTCGACCCGATCGACCTCTTGGAAAAACCGGTTGATTATTTGCGTTTCGTGATGGCGCACGAAGGCGGCCATCGCCGCATTTCCCGAACCGGTTTCATCCCCTTGGAAGTTTGGCAACAAAAAGGCTTTTCCTTCTTGATGAATGCGATCGAAGACCCGAGAGACAATAATTTCTTGGCTGATATCTATCCGCGCTTTCGCGAAGAAGCCGGTGCGGCATACGAAGCCGATCTGGCCAATTCGGCCAAGATGAAAGCTGAAGCGGGCGATAAACTCGGCTATCAGCCACGCTTCATGCAGGCCGGCCTGGAATTTATCCGTCTTTGGTATGCCTGGTTCAAAAGGGAACCACTCTTGCCGGACCAGTCCCTGCCGGAAGAAGTTCAGGCCGTAGTCAAAAAATCCCTCTTGTCGGCAGAAGACGCCTGGAGCCGTTATCCTAGTCGGAAAGAAATTGAGAGCGAACAAGGTGAAAAGACCATTGAAGCTTTTGCCAAAGTCGCTTACGAGATAATTTTGGAAGAAATTTGGCCGGAATATCAGAAATTGGTTGAAAAAGATCTGGAGGATCAGAAAACAGCCGAATATTTGAAAGGATTGGAACAGGAAAAACAGCAGGCGAAAAAAGACGAAAAGAAAAAAAGCCAGAGTGGCGAGGCCAAAGACGGTGAACCGGCGGAAAGTGGGGCGGGTGAAAAACCGATCCCTCTTGATTCCTTGTCTCCGGAACAGCGCGAAAAACTCCGTCAGGAGATCGATGCCTTGTCGGAAGAACAAAAGAAAGAATTGGCTGAAAAAGCGGAAAAGGCGCTCGGCGAATTCGAGCAAGCCATAAATAAAGAGTTGGAAGGCCAATTGTCCGAAAATCCGGAACAGAAAGCCGAACGCGAAGAAGCTGAGAAAGTGGAAAAACAGATGGGAGATATTGAGAAACGAGACAAAAAGGCTGATGGAGAGAAAGACCGTGAAGATGGCAAAAAACCAGAAGAAGAAAAGCAAGAAAAGGAACGCGAGAAAAACAAAAAACGCGAACTGGACAAATTGCGTTCCGAACTCGAAAAAATCACTCAGGGCGAACAGTCGGTGTATGAAGACAATCGGCGCGAGGTCCAGCCGATAATCAACAGCCTGACCAGCGAACTTCGCAATATTTTCCGCAAACGCCGCGAGAACAAATATGAGGCAGGTCGAAAATCCGGCCGGCATATCGATATCTCGACACGCATAAAAGAAATCGCCAAGGGCGTCACTTCTTTTGACAGCCGGGCTTGGATGCGCAAGGAAGCACCGCAGGAAAAAGACTACTCCTTCACCTTGTTAGTAGATCTTTCCGGTTCGATGCGCGGTGAAAAGATTGCCGAAACATTCAAGGCGGTTATTGTGCTTGCCGAAGTCCTGACTCAGCTGGGAATAAAAACTGAAATATTGGGTTTTAATGATCGGCTTCATGAATACCTGCCGTTTGGCAAGAAATTATCCAAAGAAACTAGGGACAAGATGTCGTCGATGCTTCGCGAAGTCAGTTCTCCGCGCGCGGCGTACAATGACGACGGTTGGGCAGTGGGAGAAGCCTCAAAAAGACTGGCCAAGCAGGAGGAGATTGAGAAGATTATGATTGCCCTGTCTGACGGCCGTCCGGAAGAATCGAGTGCTCATGGCGGCGAAGAATACGAACTGAAAAGCGTAATTGACGAAATCGTGGCCAAAGGCAAGGAGAAAGTCATCGGACTCGGCATCGGTTCCGGCACCAACCATGTTTCCCGTTATTATCCAAACAGCATCGCCAATGTCTCCGTTGAGGAGATGGCCAAGAGGCTGGCCGAGCTTGTGGCAGAAGTGATTGAAGGGAATGGCAAGTTCTGATATAATCCAATTAACGTATGAAAATAAAAGAACAAACGGATAATTTTTTGCAGACGCTCAAGACCCAGCGAGAGGCGGGCCTGGTTGTTCTGGCGAATAACAAGGATTTTGCGGAAGTTGAGGAATCCTTGGTAGAGAATAAATTTGTCCAGGCCAAGGACTGGAGACAGATTTTGAAACAGCTTTCTGCCAGTCAGCCCACTTTTATGTATATCAACGGTGAATTTACAAAGGAATGTTACGACCTGCTCAAGCAGTATTCCGAACGTGGAGGCATGGTTCAAATCATGAACCCAGCCACAATGAATTACGAGACCGTCAGTTTTGATCCGTTCCAGGCACAGCTGGTCTTTCTTGTGACCAAGGAAGCCTTGGGTTGGGCCGAAGAAAAATACAGCCTTCGGGATAAGGCGGGTTTAATGGAGATAATCTCCTAATATTATGAAAGGATTTGAAACACAATTTAATGCCATCAAGCCGGAAGCGGTGCCTGATAAAAAGAAGAAAGGCGGCAATTCGGTCGAAACGGAAAATATCAAGGAAACTGCCGAGGGTGAACTTGTTCCACTCCAAGAAACCGAAGAAAGCGTTTTCTTTCTTGGTGTGGAAACAGCCAAAGGTCTTGGT
>JBAXQJ010000025.1:0-5637 GCA_037131755.1 bacterium | reverse complement strand
GTATTTTTGGTCATCGGCGGTTTCTTTTTGTGGCGCTTTGGCCGCACCGACGCCGGCCGGACTTATTTTGACCGCATCAAAATCACTACCCCGGCCATCAAGAATCTCTACCGCAAATTATACCTGTCTCGCATCGCTGACAATATGAACGTTATGCTTCTATCTGGTATTCCGGTCGTCCGCGGTCTGGAGATTACTTCAAAGGTGGTGGACAACAAAATTTTCGAGAATGCCCTGATCAAGGCCGGGGAGGATGTGAGAACCGGCAGCTCGATTTCTGATGCTATGTCCAAATCCGGAGAGATTCCCGGCATCTTTGTTCAGATGGTAAAGATCGGTGAGGAGACCGGACAGCTCGGTAATATCCTAAAGACTTTAGCCGGCTTTTACCGCCGTGAAGTGACAAACGCCATCGATGCCGTCGTTGGCCTGATCGAGCCAGTGATGGTGGTGGTGCTCGGTTTTGGCGTTGCTTTTCTCTTGGCCGCCGTGCTCATTCCGATTTACAATATTTCGAGTGCTATGTAGCACCCCGTCAAATAACTTTAAATCAAATTTGATGTTTTACTATACCTATGTATTGAGATCAAAAAAAGATTTAAAATTCTATACCGGATGCACAAAAGATTTAAAGTTAAGATTTGAGCAACATACGTCTGGAAAAGTGAAGTCAACTATCGACAGGAGGCCTGTTGAGCTTATATATTATGAGGCGTGTAAGAATAAAGATGATGCCTTTCACCGTGAAAAATATCTTAAGCGTTATTATGGAAAGCTATTCTTGAAAAATAGGCTCAAATCTTATTTGATGGGGTAGGATTCCCCAGTCAAACACTGCTTCGCAGTAATTTTGCCAGAGCAAAATTGTTTGACGGGGTGAATGTGGATAATTCATTTGTTGCAAGCAGTATATCTGGTATAATGTATTATGCATAAGTTCATTTATGCTAATTTCATCCTGATTGGTCGAGTTGTACTTTGTTGCTCTTACGTAAAGCAATAAATTGCAATCAATCGGGAAAAGAAAATTATCAATAATTATAAATTTTTTTATTTAAAATATGAAAAATACAAAGAGAGGTTTTACATTGATCGAACTTTTGGTGGTTATCGCCATCATCGGTATTCTTTCTTCAGTCGTTTTGGCTTCATTGAACTCAGCTCGATCCAAAGGAACTGATGCCTCAATCAAGAGCCAGCTTGCTGGTGCTCGAGCTCAGGCTGAAATTTATTATGATGGTAATAATCAGTCATATGTTGGTCTATGTACGGCTTCAACTGGGACATTGCCAATGATGAATGCAGTGAAGGTAAATGCAGCTACGTCTACCTGTATTGACAACTATACAAATGGTGGTTGGGCAATGGAGGCTCCGTTAAAAACCGCAAATGCTGGTACCTGGTGTGTTGATAGTACTGGTTATTCCGGATCAACCACAAAAGCTATTAGTAGTTCTCAACTCTGTCAGTAGAAAAGTATTATCTTGATCTTAAAAAACCGCCTTCGGGCGGTTTTTTTGTTTGGCGATTTTAACGGCTATGTTATAATACCGGTATGAATTTTTTAAATTATAACTTGAAAAAAAGCCGAGGCTTCACTTTGGTCGAAGTTCTGGTGGTAATCGGTATCGTGGCGATATTGTCTACTCTGGTTTATGCCTCGATTTCCGACACCCGAGCCAAGAGTCGCGATGCGCAGAAGATCGCCGATGTCAGCAATATCCAGCTTTCCTTGTCGATGTATTACAATCAAAACGGTGGGGAATACCCGACGTCATTGGACTTGTTAGTGCCAAAGTATCTGCCTCAGATACCAAATCCGATTTATAAGTATGTCGCTTTTGGGAAAAAGGTTACTGCTGGCACGATGAAATGCTCGATGTACCACATGGGGGTTGCTTTGGAGTTGCCAAGCGGGCAGATCGATCCAAATTTGCACTTTGATTCCACTCGGGCCAATCCGCAATTCAATCCCACCGACCCGCTTTATAAATACGAGTATTGTCTGGTTGGCGCTTCGGGTATCAAAGGAACCGATCCTGCTTTAACAAAAACTTTTTATGACGTTCGTCCTTAAATACTATGATTACCACCTTTAACATATTTTTTTCCATTATCGTTTTCTTTTTCGGTTCGATCATCGGCAGCTTTTTGAACGTTGTCATCTTGCGTTACAATACCGGAATGTCCTTTGTTAAGGGCCGTTCCATCTGCTTTTCCTGCGGTAAGAAACTGACCTGGTATGAACTGATTCCGGTTGTGAGCTATCTGATCCAGGCTGGCCGTTGCCGCGGGTGTAAAAGCAGAATTTCTCCGCAATATCCGCTAGTTGAAGCTTTGACTGGATCTTTGTTTGTCGGAGTTTTTATGCTCTTCGGCGGGTTTATTCCGTTTTTCTCGATCATTCCTGATTTTTACACCATCGGTCTTATGATCATCGGCTTTATGACTGTCTCGGTGCTTGTGACGATCTCGGTCTATGATATTAAACATAAAATAATTCCAACAGCCCTGTCGGTTATTTTTAGCGTCTTGTCTTTGATAAATCTTTTCTACTATTATTTCTTCACCAATGATTTGGCGCAAAATCTGCACACTCATCTGGTCTGGTATCTGTTGGCCGGTCCGGTTTTGGCTTCACCTCTCTTCCTGATCTGGCTTATCTCTCGAGGGAAGTGGATGGGTCTTGGCGATCCCAAATTGGTTTTAAGCATTGGTTGGTTCCTCGGTCCGATTCTTGGCTTGTCGGCACTCATCCTGGCCTTTTGGTCCGGAGCGATTTACGGAATAATTATGCTGATTCTGTCAAAAATGAAATGGCATGGCCTGCAGATTACTGGTAAGACGGAAGTGCCTTTTGCCCCTTTCTTAATCCTCGGATTTTTGGCAGTCTACTTTTTCGGCTTTGATGTCCTGGGCCTAGCGGTTTTGATACCGTAGAGTTTTGAATTTTGGTCTCAGGTCCTACGTTTAACGTTCTGAAGACATATGATATAATGTTTTGGTAATGTCTTTGTCTTCTAATAAAAAAACAATGAGAGTATCTAGGGGTTTTACTCTTGTGGAATTGCTTGTCACCATCACTATTTTTGTAGTTCTGACCGGGGTGGTCCTTTTCAGCCAGAACAAATTCAACGGCAGCATAATGCTGACAAACCTGGCTTATGATACCGCCCTTACTTTGCGACAAGCGCAGACCTATGGCGTGAACGTTCGAGAATTTAACGGTAATTTTATGCCTTACGGCGTGCATTTTGATAAGACAAATTTGAAGTCGTTCATCCTTTTCACCGATCTCAACTCCAGCGGAGTTTTTGACGGCGATCCGACGGTTTGCTTGGATCAGCCAAACGGTACTGATGATGGTTGTGTCCAGAAATTTAATATCAAAAGCAATAATTTAATCGGCAGCATTTGCTCATCGGTTACCGATAATAATACTTGCGACTACCAATCAGCCGATGTGACTTTCAAGCGACCCAATCCGGAGGCTAATATAAGATTGACGAAAAATGCCAGTACGGCCATCTTTGATAATGTGAGAATAATCCTGTCCAGTCCGACAAACGAAACCCGCGAAGTCATTGTCCAGAAAAACGGCCTGATTTATGTCAAACAAAGATAATGTCTTTTTTAAGTAAACAAAAAATAATATCTGCCAACGTTTCAAACGGTTTTACCTTGGTGGAACTCATGGTCGCAGTGGCGATTTTTACCATTGTTGCCACAACCGCCGGAAGTGCGCTTATGGGTATCATCTCTGCCAACAAAAAAGCACGTTCCATCCAGTCAGCGATGAATGACGTGAACTTGGCTTTGGAGAGCGTTTCCAAAGATATGAGAATGGGAACCGATTATGAATGTTCGAGCAGCGATACGGTACCCGGCAATTATTCTTCACCTTCTTGCCCTACGACCGGCGGAACTCTCATCAAATACAAATCCAACAAGGATGCCAATGGCGATGGTGTGAGCGATTATATTTATTACAAATTTTACCCAGCCGATTCTACCAATAAAGGATCGATAAGGATGTGTGCAGCGAGCGGAAGCATCTTTTGCAATTCAGACAGCAGTTTTAGCAGTCTGACGTCACCAGAAGTCAACGTCACCAAGATGAAGTTCTATGTTGTGAATGGTGGAACGACTTCCGGAGCCCAGCCGCGGGTGGTAATCACAATGAGTGGAGAAGCGGGAGCGGTGGTCAGCTTAAAAACCACTTTTGATATTCAAACTTCGGTTTCGCAGAGAGTAAGAAGCTATTAATCATATTATGCATTCATACTGGACAAAAAATAATAACGGCAAATCCAAGCGAGGCTATACCTTGATGGAGGCGCTCGTGGCGATCGCCATTATTATGGTGGCCGTGGCTAGCCCGATAACGATCGCCCAGAAGGGTTTGAATTCGGCGGTCTATTCCAAAAACCAACTGATCGCTTCGTATTTGGCCCAAGATGCCATTGAGTATGTTAAAAACCTGCGGGATCAGAACATATTGAAAGGCAATGTCTGGTATACCGGTTTTGCTGGCATTTGCGGCAAGGATGCGACAAACAATGATTGCCAGATTGATACCTTGAAGGATTATTTTACCAATCCGGCCAATTCTGCGACCCCGGCCATATTTACCTTTGGCACGATCGGCACTGTTTTAAAGATCGATGACAATGGTTTTTATGGGTATTATAATCCAAGCGGAACAGCGACCAAGTTTGTCAGAAAAATCCATATGGAAGGGATAGCCTTTTCCGGCGCCCTTGCACCGGTTGACGAGGTTTGGATGGTTGTGACTGTCAGTTGGGGGGATATAAATGATCCAGCCGATAAAAACAAAGTTGAGGTCAGGACTTCATTATACAACTACTAATGCTGAAATTTTCCAAACAAAATAATCGTCGGGAAGATAAAGGTTTTGCCCTCTTGTTTGCCGTGCTGATTTCAAGTCTGCTTTTGTCGATCGGTTTGTCGATTTTTAGTGTGGCCTTACGCGAGTTGTCCTTGTCCACGGCCGCTCGGCAATCGGTCTACGCTTTTTATGCGGCTGATGCGGGCCGGGAGTGCGCAATGTATTGGGATATCCGACAGGGCAAGATCCAATCGCTGCAAGCTGGATCGAATGGCGCAAGCACAATCTATTGCAACACTCCCAGCCCAGCTTCGGTTGCTGTTTCTTCTGATCATGCCTCGTGTCCGACCGGTGGCTGTCTGGATCCGGTGGTGTCGACTTTTACTGTCAATTTGAATAGTGGGGTTGAGGCGGATTATCCTCAGAGTTCAATCAAGATAACCAAGAGTTGGCTGAATAATGATCCTGGTACCGGCGTGATCAAGACCACCTATGAGGCAGATGGTTATGATAGCATCGCCGGCAATCGTCTGGAGCGAACTATCGTTCAGACGGTGAATCAGTAAAAGACGCTCGGCATGACACTTTTGGAGCACGGATATTTTTTTGCTAAAAAATTCCTCGAGCTCGCGCCGTCGCGCTCGCTAGTCTCCAAAAGTGTCATGCCTCGCTTTAACCTTGTTCTATATACGTAAGGCTTTTGTAAAAACAATCCCTCGCTTCCACCAAACTCTTCATTTTTCGCCCATAATTTTCGGCTAGAAGACCGGACCGTTTTCTGCTATTAT
>JBAXQJ010000024.1:0-7017 GCA_037131755.1 bacterium | reverse complement strand
AGCCTTAGGAGCTAGTGCCGCAAGGCATGGAGGTTCAAGTCCTCTCCCGCGCACAGCAAGCGACAGCACCGGCTCGACCGGTGTTTTTGTTTGATAACCCTGTAATGACAAGGTGTCTTCGGAAGGGCTGGATTCGAGAACCTTTCACTTTCAAGACCGCAAACTGGCACTTCCTGATTCAACCATATCTGGCAACCAGTTTTCGGTTCAAGTTCTGTTGACGGGTGATTGTGCTAACCTAATCTGATGATGAACAAACCAGCACCCACCCTTCAGGAGATATATCCCGAAGCGACCGAAGACGAGCTTGTTAGGATCGACTTTGTGATGCGGGAACATGTCAGTATCGTTACGGAGATGTTCGACCGGATCTGTGCCGACCCCGAAGCCTATGCCAGATTCGAAATCGCCTTGGAGCAACGGCGAGAGGAGAAGAAGCGGCATCAGGCGGCTTGATCGGTCTCACCCAATGGCCTTCCAGCGGTGTGGGTGTTAGGATATGAAGAATGTAACGGACCAGTCGTCTGTTCCGCCGCTTGCTTTATCACTTCCCACATTCGAGATATGTCTCGTTGAGGGGCACAAATTTAAAAAACCAGCAAAAGCCGGTTTTTTAAATTTGTGCGCGAAGCAAGTGCTGGGGAACACTTGCGGGAGAGGACTTGAACACCAGAACAATTTTTCTCAGCAGAGAAAAAAGTGAGGTGGTGCCTAGACAGTTTTTTGCGACCTGCCTCGCTGGCAAGGCGGGCGGCAAAAAACTAGTAGAAGGAAAGTCCCCCCCCCTCGCCCACAGTTGACAAAATGCTTATAATTTGGTATACTTCCAGGCAGGAAACTAAGGATTAAAACCCTTTAAATTTGGGGATTGTTCCCCGCCCGGATCTTTGACAAGAAGGTTTGGATCTAGTTAGTAAAACGCGCGAAAGCGCAAGGAGGTCAGTATGATTATTCCAATGTGGTTGTTTGAGGCAAGTTTGTGCGGTTTGTTTGTTTTTGGAGGGTGGTTGCTGTTGGCGTATATGTTCGCCAAAGCCGACCTGAATATCCTCTACAAAATCGTTCCTCCGGAACGGTTTGGCTTCATCGTCTCGCTCGGAACAGTGCGAGGGGTGATCTACAACAGCAACCGGTACAAGTTGGTTTATGATGCCAAAATGGAGTACGGGAAGTTTGTCGAGAAGACGAACAGCGAAAAACAGAAGCTTGGGCCGGTTGAAAGCCTGCTCGGCATCCGTTTTATCGGTATCCCCTTTCTCCATGGCCTGTTCAAGAAGGAACTGAGCTGGACGATACGCGATCCTCAGGGCAAATTCATTCCCCGCAAGGAAGAAAAATGCCTGTTTGCCATCACCAAAACTTTCGGGTTCGTCCTGAAGGATTTGACGCTTGGTGGAGACTCGGACGGAAGTTCCGGACAGAATGACGCTGGACAGAAGGATCAATTGATCGAGGTCAACATCCATCTCACAGCCCAGCTCGTGATCTTCGACCCCTATATGGCGATCGTCAAAACCGATTCCATGATGGGGACAGAGACCAAGCTGACTCGTTGCGTTCAGAGCTATCTCGGACGAACAAGCCAGAATGAGCTGGTCAGGCAAAAGGGCGACCAGTGCGACTTGATCAAGGAGATCATCGAGGACAAGTCGAGCATTGAAGCTTTTGGGGTAACATTCGATAACAAGAAGCTAACCTACGTCGACTATGAACTAGCCGGCGGAGAGGAGACTTCCAATCGAATCAGGAAGGCTAATACCGAAAGGTATGAAGCTTCTCAAAAGGCGATCCGCATCGGCATGGAAAAAGAAGCCGAACAGAAAGGTATGCTGGCTCAGCAGAAAGTCATCGTCGACATGATCAAGCAATTGATTGCCGAAGGGATGTCACCTGAGCAAGCGGAAAGAATCGTAAACGAAATGCTCCGCACGAAACGTGTTGAAAATCTCGGCGGAACCGGGGTGACGACATACGTCGAGGGTGGTGCAAGCACGACGGTCGCAATACCGACCGGTAGCAAGAAAGGAAAGTGATAAATGATTCTGGTAATTATCGGTGTTTGTTTGGTCTTGGCGGTCATTGGGTTTATCGGCCTTTTGGGCCTTTCCCTTTTGGCCAGCCTTGGTTCGCTCGGCGGTGGCGGTTTCCTGTTGTTGCTGATCATTTACTTGGTCATGCGCCACAAGAAGAAGCGCCAGGAGAAAAAAGACGAAGATAACTCGTCCAGTTCGACAACCAAAGCCAAGAAAGAAGGCGGGGTAAGTCGGGTAATCTGGTCGGTCTTGGGAATTCTCTTGATCGCCCTCATTGCTCTCGCGTTTTACAGCAGTGCCACCGCTTATCAGGCGGAAATAAAAATAAAACGTGCCCTGTATGTGGCGGCGCAAAAATCGCCACAGTATCAGATCGTTATCGAGAAATTGCCCGGTATCGCTGGCTTGAACCCAGACGACCGAGTGATTGTTCGGGACGCGATAATGATACGCGATGACGACAAGGCTCTGATTTTCCGGATGTACCGGGAAGAACAGGGCAACACCAAGTCCATCACCTATTCCCTTTTTGACCGAAGCGATTCGGACAAGCTGGGAGTGTGGACTTGCGATCAAGATCCAAGCCTGACCGGACACTGGTCACTGAAGCGAGATCAAAACATACCCGGCGGGTATGAAGGTCTCGTGGATGGCGGCCGGTGCCTGCCAGTCATGTGCGCTACCTTCACTTTAAAAAAGAAGGTGGATTAAGAGCACTTGGGCCCACGGAGATAACATCTCTGTGGGCCCATTTTTTATACAAAAAAACCGCGATTGCTCGCGGTTTTTTCTTTAGTTTCTGATTGTTCCAATCACCAGGTGTATTATGCCGTAGACGGCCACCATAATAAACAAACCCAGGACTCCAAACAATATATGCTTGCCACCCTCTTCCCTAGCAGCATCACTTTCTGAATTTCTGATGAACTTGAATACGCCCCAGAGAAAATAAATGACAGCAACGGCAAACATCAAATAAATGATTGGGTTTACGACATTCGTAATTATCTTTCCTAGGATTGCGGCGTAGCCAGTACTCTTGGTCGCGACGCTTTCCGCCCCACCAACATTTACCTGTGCATATACGGTTTGAATAAAATTGAACATTAGGAATTACTAGTTAGTAGGAAGAAGGGTTTTCACGCTACCATTCAGTCCTTGGACACCAGTACCAGTGTTAAAGATTGTTTGCAAAATAGCAACCAAGCCCCAAACGGAAACGATGACGGCAATAGCGATAATACCCCAAATCATCTGACTCTTAGCCTTTTCCTTTCCATCCTCGTCATCAGACATAGCATATTTGATGACATTCCAAATAAACCAAACAACGGCCAAGGCCATCAACAGAACGACCAACTGATTAAGCAGTCTTGTCGCACTGGTCAAAATTGACTCGATATAACCAGTCTGAACTGTGCTCTGTGCCAAAGCGATTATTGGCATTGCGCCAGCCAACAAACCTGCACCGACTTTAACAAATTTCTTCATATATAAAATTATAAGCTATTAATAAATACTAATAAGTGACCTCCTACATTATACTACCTGCCAAACCGACCCGCAAATAGTATATCCACAACGATATTACTTGGGTACGTTGATGTAATCCTGAAAATTGATCTGGTCAGGATTCAGGTTGAAAGTGCTCTGGAAGATGGCCACCAGCCCCCAAAGCGATACCATCACAAAGAGGCCGATAACACCCCAAAACATAAAGGTCTTCCCTTCTTCTTTTTTCTCTCCGCCCTCGGAAAAAATAAATTTGATTACCCCCCAGATAAACAACACCACCGCCAAGGAAACCAAAAGCGGTACCAGCGGTCCTAGGATGTTGTTGATGATTTTACATTGGATGAAGGCTTTGAAATCAGCGGGGTTGCCCACACAAGAAATACCACCGATCTGACCAGCTGTATTCACCACCTGAACGCCGACAGGATTGCTGGTGATATTGATCTGCTGATTCGAGCTGCCGGTTCTGACCTGGGCAAAAGCCGATAGGCCAATTCCCAATACACAGACGAGCGACAAAACAAAAATGGATATTTTTTTCATCTTGGTTTGATTAATTTTTAATACTATTAATTGTGCCCGCCACGACATTGGCGATGACGTCGGCACCCAAAAGGACAGCCGCACCAATCACCGTATAGAGCAGGGTGTCTCGCGCCTTTTCCAACTTGCCAGGATTACCCTGGGCTTCGACAAACTTGAAACCGGCATAAATGATAAAGAAAACGACAACCACACCGCCAACCATCGCTACCACGTTCATCAGTTTGGCGACCAAAGCAGGAATGGAATTGACTCCTTTGCCAAGCGGATTATCAATCGTCGTCTGCACTTCAGCAAAAGCCAGAGGGGCAAAGATAACTGAAAGTATGATCAATGAGAAACCGTGAATAAATATCTTGGAAACTGTCTTCTTCATAAAAATGAAATTAAATTATTAAATTATTTGCCAAAAAATCTCAGGATACCATTTTTGTCGCCCGATGTTGCCCCGGTCAAAGTCACCAAAAGAGTTTTCACAACAAGCCAAGCCGCCAGGATGATCACATAACCCTTGATCACGTTCCACATCATATTGTTGGCCTTGGTCCGATCCCCTGCGCTATCGCCGGAGGTCATATACAAAAATCCGCCGTAAATAAGCACGATCGTGGAAATAGTCATCGCCATTGCGGAAATCCAGTTGATTATGCGGCCGATCGTAGCAACAAAGTCTGTGAAATCGCAAGTCTTGAGTGCGCCATCAGCATTCTTGGTAAGGGTGTTTCCGCATTGGATTAGCGGCAAAAAGGCCGAACCGTCTTCGGCTTTCGCCAAGAAAGGCGACGCGACTGACAAAACTATCAACAGGGTCAAAGTCGAAGCTAAAATTTTTGCAAAATATTTGTTCATATCTTATAAAATTAAATTATTTACTGTCCGCCGAGCAAGGCACCAAGTTTGGCACTGGCCGTACTGACGGCCGATCCCAGATTGCTTCTGGCGGTCGTGTATGATTCTACCATTTCCTGGAAAATATTGCTTGTGGCAGAATAGTTTGGATCGATCCAAGACTGAGAAATCAGCGCGGATTTGTTGAAGGCATCTCTCACGGCATTCGTCTCTGTCACTGCCAAGATATCCCGGCGAGCCGAAGAAAAAGCAAACAGCGGCGACCAGACCGGTACAGCATCAGCGCCAGTTATCTGCATAATCACGTTGTAAGCATCGGAAATATTAGGCGAGCTCTTTAAAATGGCGAAACCGTATTGATTGCCAAAAGTAACAGCTGTCTTGCTGTCCTGGATCTGCGGGATCATCGCCACGTCAAAATTCAGGTTGGGATTTTTCTGACGCATCTTGGTGTACTCGGAAGCGAGACCGAAATAAATCGCCAGGTCACCGTCAGTAAAAGCCTCCAGAGAATTCACCAACGAACGGTTCCAGGAATACAGATTGGATTGAGGGTTGGAGAAATTGGTATAAAACTGCAAGACCGATTCGGCCAGATTCACATTGCCATTTTTAATATTCAAATTATTTTCCAACAATCCCTGGTCGTTTGTCGAAATGATCGGATTGCCAATCTGAAGCAATAGCGTACTCAAAATCTCTTTGGCATCGTTGATATTCCTATACTCGCCCAAGGCCACCGCGCTTTGCAAGACGTTTTTATTAGCATCGATTTTGGCAAGTTTTGGCACCAAGGCATTGACGGAATTCCAAGTGGTCGGCGGCTTGGCAATACCGGCCTGATTAAAAATATCCCGGTTCCAATACATAACCATTGGGTCGATGGCAAAAGGTATGGCATAAGTACCGACAGTATTCAGATATATTTCGCTGCCCTGGGCATAGTCGCCTTTGAAAGTCCCTTCCGGCAGAGTCGTGTATGGTATGGTGAAAATCTTGTTCACATAGCGGGCAATGAGCGTCTGCGGCAAAATAATAGTATCCGGACCGGTACCGCTCGCCAAGGCTTCGATCAGATCGGCATCAAAGTTGGCGGTATCTTTTTCAGTATAATTGATTGAAAATTTGGTAGTCATATTGGCCGTGTATTCAGTGATGAATTTGTCAAAAGACACCTTTGGCAAAGTCCCCCACATCGTAATACTGACCGGCTTGCTGCCACTGGTCTGAGAGCTTTTGTAAGTGGCAAAGAGGATGGCGCCGATGACGATAAAGGCGATAAAGACTCCGATCACCACATATTGAAATATTCCGGTTTTTTGCATGTTTAAATTTTAATTATTATTTTCTTTTATTCCTATCTCCATCTGTCATTCCTGCGAAAGCAGGAATCCAGCTCTGACTTTCCAGATCCCTGCTTTCGCAGGGATGACAAGACACACTATTTCACCTTTCTAAATATCAAGCCATAGTGATGAGCGCCGGCGGATATTTCGCGTTCCAATTCAAAGCCGTGCGACTGAAAAAGATCGGCCATCTTGAGCTTGCTGACCACGTCTTTTTCCATTGGTCCGACACCGCCATATGATCCGCCCCAATCGATAACCATGACTTTGGCTTTGGGCTTTAGTACGCGCTTGGCTTCCAGGCACAGAGACTCCTTGTTTTCAATTTGAAAGAAAATATTGGCGATAATCGCCGCATCGATGGATGACTCTCGCAGCTTGGTTCCACCCAAATGTTCCAAATCTCCCCACATCAATTCAATATTATGGAGATGTTCCTGCAAGGCACCGGTCTTTAATTTCTGCAATAAATCTTTTTGGATATCGATCGCAAAAACGCGACCGGTATCGCCCACGATTTTTGCGGCGGCCAAAGAATAGAAGCCCGAACCGGAACCGAAATCAGCGACCCGCATGCCCGGAGCCAACATAAATTGATTGATATTGCTTTGAGGATCGGAAAACATGCCTCTATTATACAATGTTACTATTTTTTATACCAGACCAAGGGCACTCATCTCCCCCTTTTTACTTCCGTCCGACTTAATCAGAATCAAGCCGGACTCGGCGCT
>JBAXQJ010000023.1:0-7873 GCA_037131755.1 bacterium | reverse complement strand
GAGCGCCGAGTCCGGCTTGATTCTGATTAAGTCGGACGGAAGTAAAAAGGGGGAGGCGAGCGTAGCTATGTGGATAACTATGTTGTTTCGTCTGGCATCTATTTTTTATTCCTGATATAATATGGAGATAAAGTAGTCACTTTATTTATTAGTTTAATAATTTAATAATAATATTTATGTCAGGAGTTAGAAAAATAAGTTCAAAGAAAGGCTTTACCCTTTTGGAAATCCTTCTTGTTGTCGGTATCATCGCTATTTTGGCGGGTATCGTTATTTTGGCCATCAACCCTACCAGACAGTTGGGTCAGGCTCGAAATGCTCAGCGCCGATCAGATGTGTTGACGATCATGAATGCGGTTTACCAGTACGCAATAGACAATCAAGGTAATGTCCCGAACACTATTCCTACCAATGCTGCAACTTCTACTATCTGTATATTCGGTACGGCTGGTTTGATTGACAAGACAGCGGCTGGAGGTCACGTGGATCTTTATACCAGTTTGGTTGGTGCAACATCTACTTACATCACCGCGGTTCCTTCTGATCCTAATATCAATTCAAGTGACTCAGAAACCGGCTACCACATTGGTAAATTGGCTTCCGGACGTATCTTTGTCTGTGCTCCTAGCGCAGAGCAGAATGAGACAATAATGGTGACTCGATAAACAATTTCTTTATCCAGCTGTCCCTGGCGACGGCTGGATGCTAGAGGTTATTTATAAATTAATTTTTTTAATATCAAATGCCTATTACCAAAGAGAAATTAAAACAAATTCTCGTCGAGAAAAAAGTTTTGAATGCCGTTGATTTTGACAAACTGTCAGAACGGGCAGCAAAAAATAAGGAGGTCATTGAAACCCAGCTGGTAAATGAAAGCCTGATCACCGAGCTGAATCTTTGCGAGGTTGTTTCGTCTGCTTACGGCATTCCTTTTGTGGATTTGAAAGAGGAAGTTATGCAAAACGATCTCCTGGAAATGATTCCCGAAGTCGTGGCCCGGGCCCAGGGCGCGGTTATCTTTGGCAAATCGGAAAAAGGTTATGACCTGGCAACATCGAATCCGGAGAACTTTGAATTTATAAAACAATTGGACAAGGCGATCGGTGGCCGGATCTCTGTCTTCTATGCCACACCAGCTGGTATCGATGAAGCAATCAAGGCTTATAAGAACAACATTTTCAAAAACGTTACCGACTTGATCGAGGATTATAAAGTCAACAACAATGAAAACAGCGTCGTGGTTCTGGCCAACGAGCTTTTGGAATATGCTTATGACAACGGCGCTTCGGACGTCCACATCGAACCGTTATCCAATGGGGAAGTCGTTGTGCGTTTCCGTGTCGACGGTATCTTGAACGAGGTTGTCCGCTATCCGATAGAAATGCATGAGAAATTGGTTTTCCGAATCAAGATCATCTCACACCTGCGTACTGATGAAAGGGATGCCACCCAAGACGGACGCTTCGAATATCTGAAAGAAAAAATCAAATTCGATGTTCGTGTTTCGATCTTGCCGGTGACCAACGGTGAAAATATCGTGTTGCGTATTTTGTCCGAACGCACCAAGAAAATCGTTTTGGAAGATCTTGGTCTGAACAAGTATGATTTGGACAAGGTGAAAAAAGCGATGTCCAAGCCCTACGGTATGGTGCTTGTCGTCGGACCAACCGGTGCCGGTAAAACCACCACTCTTTACGCGGTTGTTCAGATTTTGTCTCGCTTGCCGATAAACATCGTGACAATTGAAGACCCGGTGGAATATTCCATCGACCGCGTCCAACAGATACAGGTGAACGCCAAGAAAAACATCACCTTTGCCAACGGTTTGAAATCTATCGTTCGACAAGACCCTGACGTGATCATGGTGGGAGAAATCCGCGACAACGAAACCGCTAGTATTGCCGTGAACGCCGCTATGACCGGTCACTTGCTCTTGTCCACCCTGCATGCCAACGATGCTGCTACCATTTTCCCTCGATTGTTCGAGATGGGTATCGAGCCATTCTTGATTGCTTCTTCGGTGAACGTTGTCTTGGCTCAGCGATTGGTCAGAAAGGTTTGTCCATATTGCAAGGTAAATTATCCACCTCACGCTGAGAAAGTTGAGGAAATCAAGGCAATGGAAGAAACTCCAAAATTCAAAGAAATGATGAAACGACATTTCCCAGGCAAGAAGATTGAGGATATCAAATTATACAAAGGCAGCGGTTGCAAGGCTTGCAAGCACACCGGTTATCTTGGCCGTTTGGGTATCTTTGAAGTGATGGATATCGACGATGATATCAAGAAATTAGTGACGGAAAAATCTTCCGCCTCGATCATCGAGGCCAAGGCTGAGGAAAACGGCATGACCGTCATGCTTTACAGCGGTCTCGTCCATGCTTTCAACGGACTGACGACATTGGAAGAAGTTATTGGCTTATCAAATGTTGAACAAGACCTATGAAATTAAAAAACTTTTTTAGAAACATAACCTTGCAGGAGCAGATGGATTTTGCAAAAAATTTGTCTGTCCTTTTGAAGGGCGGGGTCTCTATCAATGACGCGGTAGATTCTTTGGCCAACCAGACCCGACCAGGCGAGATGAAAAAAATCCTCCTTCGGATAAAGGGCCGTCTGGAGAAGGGTGTCTCTTTGAATACGGCTATCACCGAAGAAGGCGAGGTTTTTGGCAAGGTTGTTGCCAGCTTGATTCGCGCTGGTGAAATGTCTGGATCACTTGCTAATAATTTGGACTTCGTTGCTGAGTGGCTGAATCGCGAGTATTCTCTAAAGAAAGAAATTAACTCTGTCTTGCTTTATCCTAAAATTGTTCTTTCGGCAACCGTTCTTTTGGGAGGTGGTCTGGCTATTTTCATCTTGCCGAAATTAGTCCCAATGTTCACTGGCCTCCATGTCGAACTGCCCTTGATTACGAAAATCGTTCTGAACATATCTTTGTTCATGCAAAATTACTGGTTACTTATTATTGCGATTTTATTTTTTGCTTGGTTATTCTTCTACTTATTATTCAGAATTACCGCGGTCAAATATCAGTATCACCGTTCTTTGGTGCACATACCATACATCAAGCTCTTGACCGTCGGTTATCAGTTGGCTTTGTTTTCTCAATTAATCGGAACCCTGCTTCGCTCCGGTATCACCATTGATGAGGCTTTGAGTATTGCCTATGACGGTGCTACTAATCTGTACTATAAGCGTGCTTTGAAGGAAATAATGGCTCGGGTCAGCAAGGGTATTTCTCTCGTTGAGACTATGAAGGCCTATCCCGAATTGTACCCGGTCAACTCGACCAGCGTCTTGTCAGTCGGAGAAAATACCGGTACGCTCGAAGAGTCTTTTTTCAAGGTTTCTGATTTTTGGTCAAAGGAAATCACCAATGAGACCAAGAACTTGCCGACAATTATTGAACCAATTCTCTTGGTGTTCATTGGTGTGGCTGTCGGCCTCATCGCCCTATCGATTATCATGCCGATTTACAAGTTGACTGGAAACCTTGGCGTTTAAAAGATGGAAGTCGGGGACAATTAACATCAAATGTTTGTGAATAAATTTGGACTTACAAAAAGCGGATTTTCGATGCTCGAAGTGTTGATCGTGATAGCGATTGCGGCTGTTGTTTTTGCTTTTGCGATGCCTTATGGTTTACGTTTTTATCGCGGACAATTGGTTGAGGAAACTAGGGCCAATATTACAGATGCCTTGCGTCGAGCTAGGCAGTCAGCTGTTTTGCAAAAAGATGATAGCAACTTCGGTGTCAATTTTGCAAGTTCGACCGGTAACTATGTCTTGTATGAAGGTGCGAACTACAGCACTCGCGTCACCGCCCTTGATGAAATATATCCTCTGGTCTCCGGTCTTGTTTTAGGCGGAATAGGGGATGTAAATTTTGCCAAAAAAACCGGTTCTCCGAGCGCGACCGGGACGATATCGGTTACTTTTGACGTCATGACAAAAAATATTACAATTACTGATTTTGGTGCTTCTAATAATGAATAAAATGGGAAAATCTTCAGTAAAAAAATCCATAAGACCTAAATCTGAAAAAAAATTTTCGGCTGGTTTTAGCCTGTTGGAATTGCTTCTGGCCTTATCCATTTTCTCAATCTGCGCTTACTCGGTCGGGGTATTGCTTATCGACTCGATCAACGCTTCGCGTCTTGGTTTGGAAAAATCCCAAGCCGCCTTGTATGCGTATGAGGGGATTGAAGCTGCCAGATCGGTGCGGGATAATAACTGGGACGATTTGGCCGTCGGTACCTCTTATGGCGTAGTCACCGGCAGCAGTTCGCTGTCTCTGATTGCCGCACAACCAGATGTTATAAGCAACAAATTTACCCGGACTGTTACTGTTACTGCCTCGACCTCCATTCTCAAGATCGTCCAATCAGCAGTGACCTGGAGTTTCAATGCCGCAAGACCGGAAAACGTCACCCTCACCACTTATCTTGGCCGATGGAAGTAATGATTTTAAATATGTTATAATATTACTATGTTAAACAGTAAAAAAACAAAAAAATATGCCTTGGGTTTTACCCTTATTGAGGCGGCGATATATCTGGCGATTGCCGGTTCGGCTCTCTATTATATTAGCGGTTTTACCTTCAACTCTATTTTTGGAAAAACTCAGATCGACACGACTCATGAGGTGTCTGATAACAGCAAGGCCGTTCTCGACGAAATTTCCGCTCAGGTAGAAGACGCGATCGAGGTTAATGCGGTTTCAAGTCCAAATTAAAATGATAACTGATTTAGCAAAAAATAATAAGACGGGCGGGTTTGTCGTTTTGGCCACAGTCCTTATGGTGAGTGCGGTTGTTGTCATGATCGGTTCGGGCGTTTTGTTGCGATCAATCAGTTCTTCAAACAACAGTTTGGCCGAAGAACAGTCTGTTCATTCTACTGTTTCCGCAAATTCCTGTGCTGAGTATGCTATGTTGCAACTATCGACGACGACCGGTGGTTTGCCTGGCTGGAGCTATGTTGGCGGTCAATCCCTAAGCCTTGGTAGTGACACCTGCTCTTATTCGGTAGTGAATGCTGATTCTGCCAAATCGGTAAAAGCCTCCAGTACCGTCTCCGGTTTTGTCCATAAAATACAGGTTGTCGTGGCAACCAGTACGCCGACGATGAGTATTTCGTCATGGAAGGACGTGGCTGATTTTTATTAGTAATTTTTTATTAGGCATTTATTATTTTTATAAACATAATTTTATGAGTTTCAAAGAAAAATTTTCCGAGGCATTAAATATTAAGTTCGACAAGGCTTTCGGCTTGGACATTTCCGATCGTTCAGTCGAGGTGATGGAGCTGTCAAAGGCTTTTAGCTTTTCTGTCGACACTTATGGACGAATAGACTTTCCGGCTGGTGTGATCGAAGAGGGAAAGATAATGAATCCGGCAGTCTTGGCTGAAACCATAAAAAAACTCCTCAAAGCCCTCAAGCCCCGAAAGATCTCCACCAATAAGGTTGTCCTGTCCCTGCCGGAGTCCCAAGTCTACTATCACTCCTTCATTGTGGAGGCGGATTTGAAACCAGCCGAGCTCACTCGGGCGGTGACCGATGAAGTAGCCAAAGTCATGCCGCAAAACCTGAATAGCCTGTATTGGGATTTCCAAGTGCGAAATCTGCCAAACAAGACCAAGAAACTGGTGGTCTTTGTGGCTGTGCCAAAAGATATTGCTGTAGATTATGTCAAGCTATGCAATTCAATCGGTTTGGAGATAATTTCGCTTCAAGTCGAACCCTTAAGCCTGGCCCGGGTCATACTAAAGAAATCCGATAAGCAGAGTATGATCGTGGATATTGGTTCAAACACTACCAATATCAGTGTTTTTGACAGTAACGACAAAGTTGAACTGTCGGTCAATGTGCCAGTCGCTGGCGAGGACTTTACCAAGGTGATAGCCAAGGAATTGAAAATCACTGCTGTCGAGGCCGAAGCCTTGAAAATAAAATGGGGTTTCAAAAAAGATAAAGCCAATCCTGTCGCGGGCATCATCGAGCCGATTTTGCGAAAAGAAATCATGTTGGAAGTAAAGGGGGCGATTGACTATTATGAAAAGAATTTCGTCCAGAATGTCGATCAAATATATTTGGTTGGCGGATCATCGATTTTGCCAGGCATTGAGGATGTGTTCAGTGAAGCTTTTGGCAAACAGTTGCAGGTCATATCAGTCGGAAACACCGTCAAACTCAATTTCATGTCAGACAAGAAGTTTAACATTGCCTTGTTTGCCAACGTCCTTGGCCTGGCTATGTTCGGGGCGAGCGGTGGTTACAAGGATATGAACCTTCTCAATAAGATTCCTTCGTCGGAAAGAAATTCCGTAAATAAATTGAGCCTGTTCAATATGGGTTATTTAAGTAATGTGAACGCTTTCCGAACGGTGTTGAATAATAAGTTTGCCTTGTTTGTCATGACACTCCTTGTCCTGGTCGTTTTTGCCCTGATCACGCAGCAGCTCTACGGACTCTATGGCCTGAAGGATCCGATTTCTACCTTCCTCGGCCTGTAATTTTTTCTCTTTTTCTGTCATTCCCGTGAAAACGGGAATCCAGGATACGACCACCTATACTAGATTCCCGTTTTCACGGGAATGACAAAAGTAGTTAGTATCATTTCTCAAACATGATCAATAAATTGAAGAAGAACATCTTATTCAGCGTGTATGTGATCGGTTTTTTGATGTCCCTTCAGCTGGCCCTGTCCAACTATATCAACTCCAGCTTCATCAACCAGTTCATCGCCGAAAAATACACCGGTTTGGTCTACATAGCCGAAGCAGTCATCGCCATTATCGGTTTTGTTTTTGCCGCCAGGCTGCTCAAGCTTTTCGGTAATTTCCGAACAGCCCTCGTGCTCATATATCTACAGGTGCTCTCTTTGTTCGGGTTGATCTGTTTCGGCAATGTTTACACCCTGATTTTTTTGATGATCGGCTACCTTTCGACCGCCACCTTCATCGTCTTTTGTTTTGATGTTTTTCTGGAAAATTATTCGAAAGATGAGAGCACTGGTCATACCCGGGGACTGTATCTGACTTCGCTAAACCTGGCTTGGATGGTCGCGCCGGCCCTCTCCGGCCTTATCCTTGCGAAGGGGGAATATTGGAAAATTTACCTGGCCTGTTTGTTTCTTCTTTTGCCGATAATCATCATCTATCGAGGCGTCCTGTCGGATTTTAAAGACCCCCATTATCAGCAGGTGCCGCTTCGTCATGCCGTCAGGCAGATTTGGAAAGATCGTAATATCCGGAATATTTTTGGCGCGAGTCTCTTATTGCATTTCTTCTATTCCTGGATGACGATCTATATGCCGATTTACCTGCATTCAAATCTCGGCTTTTCTTGGCTTGAGATCGGACTTATTTTTAGCATAATGCTCGTGCCCTTTGTTTTGGTGCAATTTCCGGCTGGTAAATTGGCCGACCAGAGGCTGGGAGAGAAGGAAATGTTGACTTTCGGTTTTATAATCATGGCTTGTGCCACCGGACTTATCTATTTCATACATTCGGATAGCATTTGGGTCTGGGCACTGATTCTTTTTACGACCAGGATCGGGGCAGCCATCGTCGAGGCGATGTGCGATATTTATTTCTTCAAAAAAGTAAACGGCCAGGACGTGGGGATGATCAGCTTCTATCGAATGTCGAGGCCTCTTGCTTATGTGCTCGGTCCGGCCATCGGGTCAGCTTTGCTTTATTTTGGTTTTGGAAATGTCGCTGCGTTATTTATCGTCTTGGCTTTGATAACTTTTGTCGGGCTACGTTTCAGTCTGGTGATTGAAGATACGAATTAAAATAGAGAAGTAGGCGAGTGGTCAACCTCGTAGGTAAACCGAAAGACGGTAGCTTCCCATTCTGTCATTCC
>JBAXQJ010000022.1:0-9319 GCA_037131755.1 bacterium | reverse complement strand
TACCCGGCTTCAGTACCACCTTCTTGAATGTTACTCGATCGATGACCGGGACGGCGTCTGTCCGTCAGTGGCGAGGGGTGAGGGGGAAGTGAGAGGTAGATACCTTTTCCCGCTACCGGACAATTTAAAAGGGGGAGAGGAGCGCCCTTTTAAAAGAGGGGCAAAAATGTTACAATCGAGGAACTATGAAGATAGTAAAAAGTTTTCGTTGGGCGATAAATGGTCTAAAGACGGTCTGGTTTGAAGAGTTCAACTTTAAAATCGAGTCACTTATTGCCGTTGTCATCCTTTTCCTGGCGGCTATTTTCTCGTTCACTTTTTCTGAATGGCTGGCCATCATTATTGCGATAATCTTGGTTATTTCCGCGGAAGTTGTGAACACGGCCATTGAAGACCTCTGCGACAAAATCCAACCCGAGACCGATCCGCTCATTGGAAAAATAAAAGACACCATGGCTGGCTACGTGTTGGTGGTTTCTCTCGGCGCTACCCTTATCGGAATTTTGGTTTTCTGTAATCATTTTATATTTTAAATGGACTGGTTCAATCACATTATGCCGACCTTGGAGAGCTTCGGATCCTACGGCTACTGGATCGTTTTTTTGATTTCTTTTTTTGAATCGCTGGTTTTTGTCGGCTCATTCATTCCCGGTTCGCCGATAATCATCTTTTACGGATTTTTGGCGTCGACCGGCTATCTGTCTTTTGTCGACCTTATAATCATCACTTCTCTCGGGGCTATCTTGGGCGATGGAGCCAGCTTCTTTTTGGGCAAGAAAGGCCAGAAGTTTTTTCATGAAAAGAATTTCCTGCTGAATACCAAATATTTGGAAAGCAGCCAGCGGTTTTTTGCCAAGCACGGCAACAAAAGCATTTTCTGGGCACGTTTTGTGGGCGTGATCAAGCCGGTCATTCCTTTTGTCGCCGGCTTGTCCGCGATGAAGACCAGGCGGTTTGTCTTTTGGAACGTGGCGAGTGGTATTGTTTGGTCGGTTGTCCATGTTGGCATCGGTTTCTATTTTGGCAGTGCCTTGAAAGCCATCGAGGTTTGGACAACCAGATTAGGTCTGACGGTTTTCGTTTTCTCCCTGTTCTTCATCTTCCTGTGGTTTGCGATCAAGAAGGGTGAGAAGGCTTGGGAATATACCACAGGCTTTGTCCACTCGACCGGTTGGACTTTTGTGAACAGTTTCCCGGTGCGCTGGTTCTATCACAAGTTTCCGCGACTCTACGTTTTTATCCAAAACCGGCTTAAAAAAGACCGCTTTGTCGGCCTGCCGCTCACTCTGATTTCCGTTGCGATCCTGATTGTCTTGCTGTCATTTTTTGATCTGATCAAAGACGTGCTGATTTCGAACGCGGTCGTCGCCATGGACACCAAGATTGAAAATCTTCTGGTCATTTTCCGGGATTCTTTTTTGGTGAAAGTTTTCCTTTGGATAACGGCTTTTGGTGAGGCTCAGGTGATTGTGAGCATGGTCTTGGTTTCGACCGCGCTGTTTTGGCTGTGGCGAAGGAGGTTTTATATCATGTCTTTGTGGGTCTCAGTTTTGGGCAGCGCCGCTTCGGCCTACGTGGTGAAAAATTTGGTCAACCGAATCCGTCCGGGCGGGGACATACCGGTCTATACCGAGCATTATTTCTCTTTTCCCAGCGGGCATTCGGCGCTCACAATGACCTTGCTCGGTTTCCTGGTCTACTGCATCTGGAGAAATTTCAGCACTTGGAAAATCCGAGTGAACTCGTTTTTCTTGGCCGGAGCGATTATTTTGCTAGTCGGCTTTAGTCGCCTGTATCTCGGTGTGCATTTCCTGAGCGATGTGCTCGGCGGATATCTGCTAGGCTTCTTTTGGGTCTTGGTTGGTATTTCCATTTCCGAATGGCTGATTATCCGGAGTATTCGCCGGGGCGGGGAGACACTGGTTGCTGAAATTCGTGATGAGATCATTGTCAAAAATCAGAAGCCTTGGCTGAAAGTCGTAACGGTTTTTATCATCATTGCCGAAGTTTTTTTCGCTTCTTCTTTTATGGCGAATTTCCGCCCTATTTTCAATGTCGTCTCTCAGACCACGGAAAGGCAAATCGTGGTCAGGGACATTTCCGATCCGTTGTTTGAAAAATACATTCCGAAATTCCCCGAAGATTTGACCGGGGATTATCGCGCTCCGCTGAACTTTCTGGTGGTCGCTTCCGATGACGACTCATTTTTGCAAGCGGTCAATCAGGCAGGCTGGCTGTCGGCTGACCCGGTGAATGCTGTGACTTTTGCCAAGATGATAAACAGTTACTGGCGGGGGACGGCCTATCCCGAAGCGCCGCTCACGCCTTTGTTTTGGCATGGCAAGGCCAATGATTATGCCTTTGAAAAAACTGTTGAGGGGGAATATGGTGCCCGCTACCAAGCCAGATTTTGGAAGACGAACATCGCGACGGAGGATGGCGGTTATGTCTATGTCGGCGTGGCTGGATTTGATACCGGCGTCGAGTACGGACTATTCCGAAAATTGTCCGATGATTTGGATATTTCTCGCGACCAGCTGTTCAAGGATTTGCTGGCGATCAAGGCCGTCTCCAGCTATGAACGGAAGATTTTTGTCGATAACACCAAAGGCAAGTTTTTTGAGAGCGGCAAATATCAAACCGACGGCAAAGCTTACGTCTTGTACCTGCAGTAATTTTCTCCTCGATTTTTGTCTCATCGCTTGAAAAAGTGGCGGATTTTTGGTATTTACAGCCGAGACCTTTTGTGTTAGTCTGCGAACAGAAAGAAGGAGGTGATTATGGAAGAAGGACGTTTTTATCAGTGGTATGTGGAGCCGACCGACAAGGAATATACCAACGAGGTAATCAGCCGTCATCAGGACTTTATAACCGAAGTTGAACACTGCCTAGGAGTTGTGTGTGCCGACGGCGTCGCTCGGGATTTGTGGGGTTGCGACAGCGGGTTTGTAACTCTGCTTCGCAATCATCGAGCCAGTCTCGGACTGTCTTACACCGTCTGGTGTCGGACCGGCAACGGAAAAATCAGGCGGATGGAAAGGTTTGAGCACAAAAAGCCCAAGACCTATTCCGTCTCGAGACTGCCGCCGATTATGAAGGCGGTCAGGTTTGGCTGAGATGTGACAATCCACAAAGGTAAAACGACCGGTCAATTGTGACCAGTCGTTTTTTTTAATTCGTAATTATCGGTTTGAGATCGGTCTTAAAACCGGTATTGCCGACAATCGAAAATTCCACGGATTGGCCAGCGGCAATCTTGTTTCGGATTATCAGATCAGCCAGATTTTCTTCGACGGTGTTTTGGATGAGACGGTTCATCGGCCGGGCTCCGAAGGTCGGGTTGTAGCCGTGTTCGGCACAGTATTTTATGAGTTCGCCGTTCGTGATCAGTCGCAAGCCTTTTTCTTGCAAGCGTTTGGCTAACTTGTCGAGCATAATCTTGGCAATGTCGATCAAGTTTTCCTGGTTTAATGGGTGGAAGATGATCGTGCCGTCAAAACGGTTGATCAGTTCCGGCTTGAGCAAGCCCTTGGAGATGATCGAAGCGATGATTGTGTCTTGGGCTTGTTCAAGATTTTCTTTTTTACTGACAATGTCAAAAATCATTTCGGCGCCGGCGTTCGAGGTGGCGATAAAGATGATATTCTTGGCGTTTACTTTTTTGCCGAAAGCGTCCGAGAAATAGCCTTCGTCCAGTATTTGCAAAAAGAGGTTCAAGACTTTGGAATTGGTCTTCTCGAATTCGTCGAGAAGCAAAACGCCGTATTGCTGTTCGCGCAATTTATCCGCCAGGATACCGCTTTTATTATTCTCAAAGGAACCGATCAATCTTTCCAAGGCGTTGTCATCCTGGTATTCCGACATATCCAAGCGCATCATATTTTTTTGACCGCCGAAAAACACCTCCGCCAAGGTTTTGGCTGTTTCGGTCTTACCAACACCAGTCGGACCGAGGAAGAGGAACGAACCGATCGGACGATTGGGATTTCTGATGCCGGCGCGGGAACGGCGGATGGCACTCGCGATCGAGAATATTGCTTCGCGTTGGGCGATGACCAGCTTCATCAGGTTATTTTCCAGGTCGAGCAATTTATTTTTCTCATCAAGGGAAATGGTGGAAAGGGGAACACCGGTTTTTTCTTCGATAAATTTGGTGACTTCTTTGCGACCGATCGTGGTAAAACCGTTTTTCTTGGCCCAAGGAGTTATCTCTCTCAATATGTCTTCCGCCTTATCGCTCGAGACGCCATCGGGGAAATAATAATCGGCGTCATCGGTAATCTCGACAATGGCCGGATAGGTATAGTAGATGCCGTAAATATTTTCCACCTCCAGGGCTTCTCGGCTGATGATCTGGGCGATCTCATCCCGTTCCAACGGTTTGATGATGATCGTTTCAAAGCTGGCCATCAGCGACTGATTTTTTTCAATCAGGTTGTGATAGGGCTCGATGTCAGCCAGGGCGATTATTTGCACGACTGGACTCACGAGGTAGGGAGTCAGTATTTCGCTCAATTCAGAACCGAATTGCTGGGCGAGCATAACCAGGCGAGGCAGATTGTCAATCACCAAAAGCACGTTTCCGGACATCGACACTTCGTTCAATATTTTTGTCAGCTTGATTTCAAAATCATTCTTGTCCGCACAAGCCGAGCCGAATTCGTTGGCCAGGAACAAGACCGCTTTCTTGTCCAGGAGATGGATGTCGACAGTCCGGTTGCGGATGTTTTTGCAGAGGCTCCAGATCACCTGCATTTTTTCTTGTCCGGGCAGTCCGGTCAGGATGACGTTCGCTTCTGATGATTTGGCTAGTATATTCTGGATCTGAGACAGTTCCTTGTCTCGGCCGCTAAAGACGTAAGCGTCAGAGACCACCTCTTCGGCCGTCATTATTTCCCGGCTGTATTTGGACAATAGATAGGTTCGGCCAAAAGACCAGTCGGTGGCGACACCGGGTATGCGGTTCAAGTTTTCTGGCAGCCACCATTGGCGCTTGTATTCGGCGATCTCTATCTGGTAGATGGACCAGTCGACGGCCGCTTTTAGCATCTTTTTGTCGATGCCGTGGTCAGCAAGCAGTTTTACAAAATCCGGATAATTATCAAAAGTAAAATCAAATATTTCCCAGACGGTCAAAACATTTTCTCTGTTGGCGATGTTGAAGACTGGGGGATTTTGCGCCTCGCTCTGTTTCATGAGCAGCATATTCGTATCCGTTTTGTCGATATCCAGTCGGAGCAGGATGCGCGTGCCGAGCTTGGATCGAAGTATTCCGGTCAGAATATTGTCATCGATCGTTCGGCGCAGGATGCGTCCGGCTGAAAAAGTATACAAATCTTCAGGTCGGTATTTGTTGTTGGCGATTTTTTGAAAATACAAGATTGAGGAAAAATACGACTCGAACAGATGCATCAAAATATAAATGACCACAGAGACCCAAAACAGGCCGAACAGCTTGGTGATCGAAACGGACAGGATATTTTGGTATTTGACGATCAGCGAAAATTTGATCGAGGTCGCAAAGACAACAATCAGGATGAAGGACAAAAAGGCAATCAGCTCGGTTATCCTTGAGATGAGTCGGCGTTTGGTTTTCGAAAAGGCCGACTCCAGGGCGAGGGTGGAATAGAGCGGGCTTTTCTGATAAAAATCGCTGATTTTTGACATGTTAGAAAATGATTAGTTTAAGTCCCAGTCCCAGTATGGCGAGCAAGATAAAAGGCAGGACCAGCCAAAGTGCGAGGGTCGGGATAAAAGCCATGACAAAAACCACGTTGATCGAAATACCGATAATCAGCATGAGAGTACGCAGGACCATACCCAAAAGACGCATAATCATGTTTGACAGGCTGGCTGTAAAATATTCCTTGGTTTGGAAAAAGCTCGGTTTCCTCTCTGTCATCCTTTTCCAAGGGTCGAAGAAGTTTTTGAATAGCAGGGCAATGGAGAAATAATTAAAGAGAAAGACGATTATGTTTTTCCAGATTTTGGCCATACCGCGTATCGCCTGGCTGTAATGCCATTTAGTGTAGCCCCAAATGATCGTCACGATATTCATGCTGTTTATTATACTACATTTTTATAAAATGATGAAAGCTTATTAGTACTAAATTTTCTGTCATCCCTGTAAAAGTAGGGATGACAGAAGATAAAACATGCATTTTATTTATGGCAAATTCTACTGCAGGGTGATATAATTTTAACCATGAAGAAAATATTTTTGTTCGTCATTGTTGCCATGCTGGTGTCAGTATCGATTTTTGCTGTCTCAGTCAACATTTCTAACGCCAATATTTTGACGGCCAATTCCGCTTCCTGGGCCAACGCCATCACCACCTTTATCGGCCGGACAGTGGATACGATCGGCAGCCGGATTTCAGATATCGTGTATTTTCTGTCGATGCAGAAGAAATATATTTTTGACGGCTACAAGGATCCAAATGCCTATTCTGATTTTTCCGTGCCGACGAGTTTTGAAACCACCGTTGATAATTTGAAGAAAAGGACAGCCGAAGCTTTTTCCGGCGTGTCGACCACGAGTGGCGGTACGATTAAAAAACCGCTGACCGTCGGGGTCAAGGCGGGAACAGGTACGGCGCTTTCTGGTTCGAAGACCGTCAGCAGCGGCGTCGGATCGCTCATAAAGACGGAACCACTTTTGCCGGATATCAGCAAGATCGTGCTGGACAAGACGTCCCCGACAGTTGTAAATTCCGGTACTGGCGTCTCGGGAACCTGGACTTTTGAAAGTAATAATACCGTCAACGGAACCCAGGCCGGCGGTGGACAGATATTGCCCTTGACCAACAGCGAAAGGGCGAAAAATGGCGTGAGCCAGTTGCTGGTTGCTAATAGTTTGCTCAACACGATTGCCAAGATGCGAATGGATGATATGTTTGCCAAGCAGTATTTCCAGCACAGCTCACCAACCGGCGGGGATACCGCCTCCATCTATGCCAAGCAGGTTGGCTATGAATATATTTTGATTGGAGAAAATATCGCGTTGGGCAATTTCTCGTCTGACAAGGAGATGGTGGAGGCGTGGATGAACAGCCCAGGCCACCGAGCAAATATTTTGAATAAAAATTACACGATGCTCGGTGTTGCCGTCGGCTCCGGGACTTATGAAAACCGGACCCAGACGATCGGCGTGCAGATTTTTGGGAGACCCTTGTCCTTGTGTCCAAAGCCAGATCAGACAAACCAGGATCTGATCGCTTCCAGTACGGAATCGATCAAGCAGGCTCAGATCAAGGCGGAGACGATGCTCGCGGAACTCAATCAAGTGAAAGCAGCAGCCAATGTCGATTGGAGTTATTTCAACCAAAAGGTCATTGAGTATAATTATTTTGCCAAACAGATAAACGAATCGGTGGCGGCCCTCAAGGTCTTGATTGAAAAATATAATTCGGAGGTCAAAATCTTTAACAGCTGCATTAGCTTGAATTAAAATTTATGACACTTATTCCTCACGCGTTATTCGGGGCGGCGGTCGCGTCTTTTGTGCCCAGTCATCCGGTGGCGGCCTTTGGCGTGGCTTTTGCCAGCCACTTTGTCTTGGATGCCATTCCGCACAAAGACTATGAACTGCGTTCGATCCAGAAAAGCAAAGACAACCGGCTGCAATTTGTCCAAGCTGTCGATCTGACTTACCGGTTTGTCATGGATGTGCTGACCGTCTCAGCCGACGCTTTGGCGGGGATAGCTTTGTCTTTTATGTTTTTCTTCAACCCGGCCGAGCCCTGGCTGTTTTTGGTCGGCGCTATCGGCGGAATCTTGCCAGACTTCGTCAAATTTCTGTATATTCTGTCAAAGAACAAGGCTTTGAAATATTTCGATCATCTTCATTATAATGTCATCCACTCAAAAAGAGTTTTTTCGGTACCGCAACAGGTGGGAGTATTGATCCAGTATGTGACGGTCTCCATTTTGATTCTCGGGGTAGAAGTGGTAAAATACATGATATCTTAAGAAAGATTATTTTCGTAATTGTCTTGTTCTGTCATTCCTGCGAAAGCAGGAATCTAGGCCTATATTAATTTGTGTTTATTTATTAAAAAATTAATCAAATTTAGATTCAATAAATAAAATCTGAATTTCAAACAATGAAAAAATTCATAATGGAATGGGTATCGGCACCGATTGTCATCGGCCTATCAATCCTGATTGCGACAGTCATCTTTTCTATCGCTTTTTACAGTTCGCGCGTGACGGACAATTATATTTCCGTGACCGGTTCGGCGGCCAAGGAGGTCGTCTCGGACAGCGCCAAATTTACCGGCAATTTTTCCCGGATCGTCAAACTTTACAATTTGAAAGCCGGTTATGAGCAGATGGCTCAGGACTTGGCCTCGGTGAAAAACTTTTTGAAAGCGCAAAATATCGATGACAAGGATATGACCATTTCGACCATCTCGATGGAACAGAATTATGATTACAATAGCAATGGAGTTCCAGCGTCGGAGAAGGATTATACTTTAAGGCAGACGGTAGAAGTCCGATCGATGGATGTGGACAAGATAACCAATTTGGCCAAAGCGACCCAGACTCTCATTAATGGCGGGGTAATCTTTACCGTCAATCCGGTTGAATACTATTATACAAAACTACCGGAAATGAGAGTTAATTTGTTGTCTGATGCGGTCAAAGACGCACAGGCTCGAGCCGGTAAATTGGCCGAGAGTACCGGTAAGACTTTGGGTGCATTGAAATCGGCAGCAAGCGGGGTAGTGCAGGTTTTGCCAGCTAACTCCTTGGAAATTTCTGATTATGGCACTTACGATACATCTTCAATCAAGAAAAATATCATGGTGACCGTGAAGGCAAGTTTTAATCTTAAGTAGTATATTAGTGGTCAACCTCGTAGGTAAACCAAAAGACAGTAGCTTGTAGCTTCTTAGTTAGTAGAAAAGAAAAAATCAGAAGACAGACAGGTTTTCGCTTTGCGAAAACCTGTCTTGTGTTCGTCATTGCGAACGTAGGGAAGCAATCCATCTTCCTTTTCTTAAAGACCAAGGTCGAACCTTGAATCTCCAGAAAGGTTCGACCTTGGTCTCCATCAAGGAACTTCAATCAAAACAGTACTATTTCTGTTGATTTCCTGCCGGTTCGTACCAGTTATCCCCAGTCTTTCTAATTTTATCTTGTGAACTAAGACTATCTTTGTTAAAATTAACCCCGTAACCAACAAGCCATGACCGAGAACGCCACATCAATCACGTCCATCAGTCCAAGAACCTCCGGGGGGGGGGGTGCGGATTATAGTTACTCTGCTGTTTCTCCTTGTTCTCTTCTGTCTTAATTCTAATTACGCTCTCGC
>JBAXQJ010000021.1:0-10089 GCA_037131755.1 bacterium | reverse complement strand
CCTATATACACCTAAATCCGATCAAATTAATTGATCCGAATTGGAAGGAAAATGGAATTAGGAATATGGAAAAAGCTTTGAATTATCTAGCTAAATTTGATAAATCTAGTTATAAGGATTATTTGGAATATGAAAGAATAGAGGGTGGCATCATAAATCGACAGGCTTTTCCAGAATATTTTTCTGGCGCGGAAGATTTTAACAAAGAAATAATTGGTTGGTTGAATTATAAAAAGAATTAGTTTCATACCAAGGCTAAACCTTGTTCTAGTTAGAACAAGGTTTAGCCTTGGTATGAAAGTTATCCACAGTTTTAAAGTTTGGTGCTAATAAAAGTTTTTGATAAAATAAAAACAAATGAGTTTTTTCAAGCGAATCTTTGTTTGGGCTATCGCCATAACGGCGGTCTTTTTTGTGTCACAAAATTCAGTTTGGGCCGCCACTCCAAAGATATCTTCCTTTACCCTAAACGGCTCGGCAAATAATGTTACTTTCAATCCCAATAATGGCGAGACGGTGCAGATCGATGTAAAAGCCGATCAGTCGGTAAAATTTACTCGCTTGTATATTTGTTCGGCGGCCCAGACCTGCACCGGTTCGTCGGGAAACTATACCCGCTACTTTACCCAGAGCGATTATTCTCAGACTATTTCCAAATCTTGGAACGGCAAGACTTCTGGCGATGCCGGGTTGGTGCCGTCTGGGGAATATCGAGTAATGGTATCAATGACGGAAGTGAGTGGTACATCGGCCACGACTGAATTTGGTGATTATAAAATTTATGTTGATTATTCGGGGCAAGCGGCAGCGACGAGTACAGGCGCTGGCAGCGATAACTCTTCCGGCACCAGCGAAACAAATGACACTACAGTTGCCATAAACAGCCCCGGTGTTTCTAGTAATACATCTACTCATTCAGCTGAAGAAGGGTTGAGTGATTATAACCCAACTCAAAATATGTTTGAGGTATCGGCTGGACGGGATCGGCTGAGCTATGTGGGGATGCCGGTAAAATTTCAAGCCAAAGCTAAAACCTCCAGTGATTTAAGCGTTCAAAATAAGAATTATGTTTGGTCATTTGGAGACGGGACAAGCGCGACAGGAGAGTCTGTTGGGCATATTTATAAATACCCAGGCGATTACAACGTGGTACTGAATGGGGATTGTGGCAGTAATAATTCTATTAGTCGAGCCGTCGTCAAGGTCTTGAGGCCAAACATTGTCATGGCACGGACAATCGACGGGTCAATAGAAATATGGAATAAAGGTAAGGAGGAAATAAATTTGAACGATTGGAAAGTAATGTCTGGGGGACAGAGTTATGTTTTTCCGCTGGATACGATCATTGGAGGAAATAAGAGAGTGGTATTTCCAAGTGATTATACAAAGGTTTCTATTAATGATGGTGTTGAGTTGCTAGATCCGTCAGGAAAGACTGTCTTGACGGTCAAATTTGTCCCCGAAGGTATTGAAGTCCCAGTTAATCAAGACGAGGCGACTACCACCGTCAGTGTAAACAAGCCAGATAATGTTATCGTTGATAAAAAAGATGTCGAAAGGTTCGTTGCCAATTTTAAGGCAAAAAATAATAGCACTGATACTGCTGGATTGGATAGAAAATCTGTTCCTGACTTGGCCGCCTCCGCTCCCGCTCCGGCGGCCCCAGACGAAGGACAGCCCTTTGTAAGCAACGGGTTGACGGCGACGGTGGCTGATGCCGGTGGTTCGCAGGATGTTTCAATAAGACAGGACAGTATTCCTACGTCAGGTTTCTGGAACAAGATTGCATATCCGTTCAGGTTTATTAGAAAAACTTTTTATAAATGACCCGAATAATTTTCAGAAAAATTAACGGGCAAGCATAAAAGAAAAAATAAATAGTAAGTTAATTAATTATTTAATAATAAAAAATATGACAAAAACAAAAAAATGGATTTGGATAAGTTTGGGAATATTGCTGGCGATTTTTATTGGTTTGCTTTTGATTGGCAAGTATAGCATCCCAATCAACCTGTTTTTTAACCGAGTCGTGCAGGAAAAAGTTTATAATCAAATGGTGGCCCAAAGAGACGCTCTATTGGCTGCCCAGAAAGCCGACAACATTGGTGGCAAGACGCCGGAGGAAACGTTGGATATGTATATCGCGGCCCTTAAGGCTGGAGATGTGAATTTGGCTAGCAAGTACGCAGAAATTTCACCAGATAATCCAAAATTACAATCCAGAGAGTTAAGCTCTTTAAATGAAGCTATTAAGAGAGATGGGGATTTGGGAATTGTTTTAAGAAATATGGACGATATTATTAATAAAGGAATTAAACATATCTGGTCACCAACGGAAGTGTCATTTGTTTATGATTTTATAACAAAAGAACAGTCTACTTCGACCTCCATAGTGTCAGGAAAGGAAATTGTCATAGTAAGACCAGCTGGTTTCAAGAGTAGTTTTGGTGTGGCATTAAAATTGAATCCGTACACTAAAGTCTGGAAAATAGTTCAATAAAAACTATGAGGAAAATATTTCTTGCCATCTTTTTATTAGGATTATGTTTGCCGAGTGCGACTTTTGCCTATGTGCCGGAAACTACTCACGCCGGACTTACTGAGCAGTTGATAGAGTTTTACAATCTGAATAATCCACAGAAGAAGATTTCTACTCAGGATAAAGAGGATATTATTCAGGGTTCGATCGATGAAGACGGGAAGGGTACTGTCGACAAAATGCGACCATTAAATCACTTCTATGATCCGGTCAGAAATATGGGAATTGAAGGCTATCGCAAAACCATCGATTGGGCGCTCGGAGGCGATGAAAATGGCAATGAATTTTCTTGGTCAAAAAATCTTGAGAAATATGCCAAAGGAGATAGGGAAGGCGCCTTGATCGGCCTTGGCCACATTCTGCATTTGGCTGAAGATATGACAGTGCCAGACCATACAAGAAATGATGCGCATATGGGGTACTTCGGTACCGGCGAAAGTCTGTATGAAAAATGGGCTGATGGCAAGGAAGATAGGCAGACATTAGTTGGTTGGGCCAAGAAATATTTTAATGAAGGTTTGAGAATAAAGAGCTTTTCTTCAGCTTTGGATATCTTTAACTTTTTGGCTAAGTATTCTAATGAAAATTATGTGAGCCCGGATTCTATTGCCAGTATAAATAATAATATTGATTTTCAATATTCTAAACCATTCATAACTAATAGTGATGGTTATTATGTTTACAGTAACGATTATTTATATAACGATAGTCATAAAGTTTATATTAACTTAACATTAAAAACAGGAGACGTGATTGACACCTTAGTTAATTTTGACAAAAAAGACTATTCTGTCCTCGAAGACTACTTTCCACGCCTAGCTAAACAAGCGATACTATCTGGTGCTGGCTTAGTCGATCTGTTTCTCACCCAAGCCGAAAAGGCGCGTGCCGATTATCTTGAGGCTGAAAGAAAAAAGGCCGAGGAGCGGGCCCGTCGGGAAGCGGAAAGACAAGCGGCTCTGACGCAGGGAAGCTGGCTGAGTCGGTTTTGGAACCAGGTGGCTTATTCGGTGAGTGGTGCTGCGTCTGCTGTCGCAAATTCCATCTCTTCCACCTATTCATCAGCCTCCAGCTTTTTGTCTTCTACTGGTAACACTGTCGCCAATGCCGCGAGCTCAATCGGCTATCTGACCACTTATGCCGCTTCGTCAATTAAGCAAGCGGCTGGAGAGACCGCTCAAACAGTGAGTACCTCGATCACAAACGAGGTGCAAAAGACCGTCCTTTTTGTTCAAAAGCAAATAACTAGTCCAGGAGTCGATTTGACCGCGGCCATTTTGGCCAATCCTATTTCCAACCCGCAGACCGTTTCATCGCCAAGCAACAATCAGATAATAGTTACGAATAATAATCCAGCCGAAACAAATCAGTTGGTCGCAAGTAACCAGCAAAGAAATTATGGTGAAGTCGGCAGTATGACATCTTATTCCGGCGGCGGTTCTTCTTATATTCCAACCGGCAATTCCTCTGGTCACAACCCAAATGACAATTCTGCTCCGGTCGAATATGTAAAAGCTCCGAGCCCGAATATCCTTTCGGTCATCGATAATTCTAAAACCTTTCCGACGACCGTCGTATCTGTTTCCGGGACCGGAACAGCTGGCTATATAATTTCGAACAATTATTCCTCTGGGACAACGACTGTCGACAGTTCTGGTTATTGGTCTTTGCTTTTAAGCGGTATCTCTCAAGGTACGAGCACTATTCAATTCTTTGCTGAGCCGGATTTTGGTATGGCCACCACATCATATTTCAATGCTTCCACTAGTGCGACAACGACGATCATTTATACAAAATCCGCTGCCTCGGAAATTGCTTTCTATATTGATAATGTTGGTCCGGAAATCACCGTTCCAGATCCGTCACAATGTTCGTTGTCTTTTTCTGCTGACGGTTGCGTGATCTCCACGACTACGGTTACTTTCTTGTGGACTTCTGACTCACCGGATATCGCGTATTACACTTTGAATGTCAAAGATGGAATTACCGCCACGACTACCGACCATGGACTGGAAATAGTTTTTTCTCCTAGCGCCGAGTATGAGGTGGATATTTCCGCAACGGATATTAATGGAAATGTCGGTCCGGTTATTACCAAAAAGGTGGCCATTTATGATTCGCCAGTTGTCATCAATGAAGTCGCCTGGATGGGGACAGCCGCTTCGGCCAATGACGAATGGATCGAGCTTTACAATCCGACTGACTATAAAATAAATTTGGCTAACTGGACATTGGCTGCTAGCAGCTGGAAGGCCGGCAAGCAGGTTGCTTTATCAGGTGAAATTTCTCCCAAAGGCTATTATTTGTTGGAACGGACTGATGACGGAGCGGTCAGTAACGTCACGGCTGATCTTGTTTATACCGGCGCTTTGAATAATACAAATGAGGTTTTATATTTAAAATTCGCTTCTACGACTTTAGATCAGACAGCCTTAAATGACGACGACTCTTGGCCAGCGGGGGATAATACCACCAAAGCGACAATGGAAAGGAAAAACCCACTGACCACCGGCAATAACACAACTAATTGGTTTACCAATAACCAAACGGTTTTTAACGGCAAAGACAAAAACGGCAATTGGTTTTACGGCACGCCGCGGGCGAAAAACAGTTTCAGCTATCTTTTGAATGGCGGGGAAGATATCGTGAATGATCTGGTGCTAACTAAAGAAAACGGTCCATATATTATAAATGGCGATCTGAGCATTTACTCCGGCGCCTCCTTGACGATTGGCCCCGGTACGATTATTAGGTTCTCTGCCGGTGAACTGTTTGTTTTTGGAAAACTGTTTATCAATGGTTCAGCTGAAGATAAAGTCTCTATGATACCGCTGTCCGATCATTCCTTTGGCGAGGATTTGAATCCAATTGATGTATCGCCTTATGTTTCCGGAAGGTACTATTGGTATGGGAACAAGGGCGGTATTTATGCGGAGAACGGGGAGCTAACGATAAAAGATTTAATCTTTAAGAATGCAGAGAAAGGAATAAAAATAGAAAACTCTCAAATGGAGATTGATGGCCTGGATTACTCTAATTACAGGGAAGGCGTGGAGATATATGGTACTAGCACGGCGAAATTGGCGAACATGAGATTTGATGCCGGGAATTCAGATTCTTTGGATATTTACAATGGGAGTCGGGTTGTCGCTGACAATATCCAAACAAAAAATAACCAGGTATCGGGCGGTATTGAAGTCTACAATAACTCCTCATTAATTCTGACCGGCTTTGTTGCCGAAGATATTGATAGTGCTGCCTTGGAAATCCACAACAATTCGTCTCTCACGGTCGATGATTCAGAGATTAAGTCCATACGCGATGACGGAATTGACGTGTATAATAATTCAAAATTAGAAGCAAACAATCTTACCGTCAAGGACATTTCAGATTATGGCGGCGGTCTCACCTTATTCAATGATAGTCAGGCCAAACTTAAAAATGTCGAAATACAAAATGTCAGCAATGACGTTTTGGATATTTTTAATCGTTCCACTGCAGATATAGAGAATTCGCGGTTTGTCGGGACTGATGAATCCAGTTCTGGTTCTTGGTTTTTCGGTGATCGTGGCTGCGGTGTTTCTAGTTATAAATATCCGATAAATATCCAAAATTCAGAGTTTGCAAATGGTTATAATGGGATCATGACCGACGGTTGTATCGAGCTCAACTTGTCAAACGTGAAGATAAAGGATTTTTCCAATTACAGCTTGTATGTAGATGCTGGTTCAGAGATTAATGGAGACAGGCTTGATATTTCTGATAATTATATCGGGGCAGTGGCTTATGACGATAATGACATTAAAATAAAAATCAACAACTCCAACATAGCCAATAACACCATCGGAGTATCGGTAGATTTTCCAGACGAATCTTTGGTCCTAGATTTCAAGAAAAATTGGTGGGGGGAGGCAAGCGGTCCATATAATGAGTTCAGTAATCCGGACGGATTAGGAAATAGCGTGGCCGACACAGTTGATTTTTCTGAGTGGCTAACCACGCCGGCTTTCTAGGTTTTTCCTATACCAAGGCTAAACCTTGGTATAGAACAAGGTTTAGCCTTGGTATGATAGGGGTGGCTTTACTTTTTAAGATAAATAAGTATACTTATCAAACATAAAGCCAAAGACAGCAGAGAGCGCAAGCTTTAATCGGTCGCAAGACCAGTCTGCCGAGGTTGAAAATGCTGAATAGGCATTCTCATACTCTAATTCAAACGGCTTTTATAAAGGTCGTTCTTGTCCTGCGTAGTTAATTCCGATTAACGCAGTGGGATTAATTTAAAAATCAATTATGGCAATTACAAAACAAAAAAAGAAAGAAATAGTTAAGGACGTCGCGGATCTTTTGAAAGATTCCAAGGCGGTCGTTTTCTTCACCTTTAAGGGTTTTACCGTTAAAGATACTATCGCAATGCGACGAAAATTGCGCGAAGAAAAAGTCGACTATTTGGTAGCCAAGAAGACTCTGGCTAAAAGAGCCTTCTCAGACGCTAAAATCGAGGGTACAGTGCCGGAAATGATCGGTGAGACAGCTTTTGCTTTCTCCGCCGACCTGACAGCACCAGCTCGAGAGGTCTATGACTTCCAGAAGAAATTCAAGGACAATATTTCTATTGTCGGCGGAATTTTTGACGGCAAGTTTATGAACAAAGAGGAGATGTTGGCGATCGCCCTCATCCCATCACAAAAGACATTGTATGCTCAATTTGTGAATGTTATCAACTCGCCAATCCAAGGTTTGGTCATGGCTCTCGATGCTATCGCCAAGAAGAAAACAGCCTAGTGCTCGTTTATCTCTAAATTATTAATTTACTAAAAATACAAAATGGAAAACACAAACGTAGAAGTTCCAGCAAAGTTCAAGGACATTGTTGAAGCTATTGAAAAGATGTCAGTGATCGATTTGAATGAATTGGTCAAATTATTCGAAGCTAAGTTCGGAGTTTCAGCAGCGGCTGTCGCTGTGGCTGCTCCAGCTGGTGGCGCTGTCGCTGCGGCTGACGAGAAGACTTCATTCAACGTCGAGCTCACCGAAGGTGGCGCTCAGAAGATTGCCGTCATCAAGGTAATCAAGGAAGTCTTGGGTCTTGGTCTCAAGGAGGCTAAAGACTTGGTAGATGCCGCTCCTTCAATGCTTAAGGAAGGTATGAAGAAAGAGGAAGCTGATAAATTGAAGAAAGATATTGAAGCCGCTGGTGGTAAGGTGACATTAAAATAATTCCTATTATTTTAATGTCATCCCCGTGCAGAACGGGGATCCAGACACAAAAAATCGAGCCGATCGGCTCGATTTTTTGTATGGAAAACAAATCATTCGTGGGGCGGTGTCAACTCTTTCATTTTGGAGAAAAAAGACTAATATACTTTATATGCAAGTCTTAAGCAAAATTTTTGGCGGAGAAGCGCGAGTGAAGGTAATGAGGCTGTTTTTGTTCAATCCAGAGAACAGTTTTTTCATCGAGCAAATTGCCAACCGGGCCAGGATTTCTGAAAAGGAGGCTTGGGCGGAAGTTGAACTGCTGGAAAAATCCGAAATGGTGAAAAGCCGAAGCACCTCGCAAATCCTCGAGCAAAAGAAGAGAGGGAAAATGGTGGAAGTAAAAAGAAAAGCCAAGTGCTGGCAATTGAATTCCAACTTCGAATATTTGGCACCGATGAAAAATCTCCTAATCAGCACCAGACCTTTGCGTGGCGGAGAGATATTGAAAAAGCTCGGAAGCGTCGGTAAGCTGAAACTGGTTATCGTCTCTGGCGTATTCATTCAGGATAAAGACAGCCGCGTCGATATGCTGGTGGTAGGGGACAATCTGAAGAAGGGGACAATCGACCGCATTTTGAAAAATATGGAAGCGGAGATCGGCAAGGAGGTGAACTACGCGACTTTTGAAACGATTGATTTTCAATACCGCCTTGGAATGTGCGATAAGCTGATCCGCGACATTTTGGACTACCCGCATCAAAAATTATTGGATAAGACGGGAATGAAACTCGACAGTCGGGTCAAATAATTCTTCCTAAAAAGTATGATCAAATCACGGCCAGATAGCCGTGATTTTACATTTAAAATTCCGGTGCTTGGTGGTATAATTGTAAGGTGGGTCATTGAGGGTTGGTCATTACTACCGCTCTTGTGACCAGGGGAATGGTCGAACTTTTTCTTTCGTCTGTATCTTGCAAGATGGGTGAAATGAAAATTGAAATTCCCGATTAATAATAGTGTAGATTTTAATTAATTATCCGAACAATTTTAAATTGAACGGAAAATAAAATAAATGATAGTTCAACAATTTCAGACATGGGGCGAAGTTTTGTCAGCCTCATTCAAGGGAGTATGGTTGGGAGTAGCTAGTTTTATTCCTTCCTTCTTGGCCGCAATAATTATTTTTGCTATCGGCTGGGCCGTAGCATACTTATTGGGAAAGCTGGTTGCTCAGGTAATAAAATCAATCAAACTCGACCTCGCTCTAAGAGGAGCGGGCTTTGAAAAGATTGTAAACCGAGCTGGTTTCAATTTGGACTCCGGTGCCTTCTTGGGCGCTTTGGTCAAATGGTTTTTCATTATCGTTTTCTTGATGGCTTCGCTCGAAGTCCTTGGCTTGACTCAGGTCAACCAGTTCTTGCAGGGAGTAGTCTTGTCATATCTTCCTCAAGTGATCGTCGCGGTCTTTATGTTTTTGGTCGCGGTCGTCATTGCGGAAGCGATGCAGAAATTGGTCGTGGCGAGTGCCAAAGCGGCCAATATTTCTTCAGCCAATTTCCTGGGTAGCGTAACCAAGTGGGCAATTTGGATTTTTGCTTTGCTCACCGTCATGCTTCAGTTGGGAATCGCCGCTGCGTTTATCCAGACCCTGTTCACCGGCCTCATCGTCGCCGTTTCTTTGGCGCTCGGCTTGGCTTTTGGCCTTGGGGGCAAGGATGTCGCCGCTCGATACTTGGACAAGGTGCGAGATGAAATTTCATCAAAAAGATAGTTCTGACGCACGTTTGTAATAGATAAATCAGGCCGGGTCGCTTTGCGACCCGGCCTGAAATCTTATTGTTTTTAGCCCTATTTTCCAGGGGTGTAAAAGGAAATTTTCTAGCGCATTAAATCGCTTGACTTCAAAATGGATTTGAGTATAATAGCCAGCACACAGATATGATAATGAAAAACGAGTTTTATAAGCGGAAATTATAGAAAACGTCTCTTAGATGTTGTCTGTAAAACCCGCCGAAAAAGCGGTTTTCTTTTTTACCGGACGAAAGATATTTGACAATTCAATCCTATCGCAACACACCAATTTTGTCGTAATGACAGTATGGTCTTTTATGGTGTTGTAGATAGATCGATATAAAAGGTAAAAATATTTGTTGTGTGAAATTTGATTTTACGCAACGGATTAAGATTAACCCAGTCAAATAATTTTGCGAAAGCAAAATTACCGCAGAGCGGTATTTGACGGGGTAAAGTATTTTCAAAATAATTTTCGCAAGAAAATTATTGTTAGTAAGATTGTGGTTTTTAAATTTCCTAATAGGAAATTTAAGAGTATATGGTGGATGCCTTGG
>JBAXQJ010000020.1:0-11056 GCA_037131755.1 bacterium | reverse complement strand
TTTTTCAAGGGAATGACCCCGGTAGTAGAGTTTCGACAGACTCAACTCACTACGGGGCAAGCAGAAGAGGAATGACCTGAATGATTTTAGGAAAAATTAGTAGGCAAGCAGAAAGTGGTCAACATAGAATGTTGACCACTTGGTGTTTATCAGAAGCAATCCGACTTCCCCGTCATAACTAAACTATCTCGCAAGTTCCGCCGGCACAAGCCAATTCTTTCTTTACTTCCGTTTCGTCCTGCTTCTCATAAGTGATAATCTTGGAGAAATCAATGTTGCGCATTTTTTCTGACAATTCGGTATATTTCTTCTCATCGATCTCCTCGTATGGCGCCAACTGATAGACGTGATCATTTCTTGGCAAGAAGGACAGACCGCCGATTATGTCCCAGTTGGTATAGACCCAGTTGGCCACATCGATCCATTCGTTCTCACCGACGTAAATCGTGATTGATGGATTGTGTTCGGTATAGCTGGTCTTGACCATCTTCCAATATTCCAACTGTTGCAAAGCGGAATGATCATCCTTGTGCACCGAACCTTTTGGCGACTTGATTGGGAATTCCAAAACATAAGTCGTCGCGCTTTCCTTGGACTGACCGACTTCTGGTGAATACGGCACACCCTGGTCTTTCAGCATCTTGAAAAGCGAGTCGGTCGAGGATATTCTCACCCGGCGGATATAGTACGGAGCAAAACGCGTGTGCATACCCGAAGCGCAATCCACAGTCTGAGAGACGGTTCCCGATGGCTTGACGCAGGTCGCGCAAGTCGAAGCATTGATGCCAAATCTTTTGGCATACATTTCATTGGCCTTCAAAACTTCCTTTTTCAATTTCTTCATTGTCTCCGGATTACGGACGGCTGGACAATCCCACTGGCCGGTAATCGAGACGCCGAGCAATCTTTCCTTTTCGCAGTTTTCCTTCCATTCTTTTGACAGGTAGCCAAAGTTTGTCAAAGTCGATTGATATGTTCCCAAGATTGTCGCGAGGCGGGCTTTCTTCAACAAAGCCTTTTCATCATCTTCAAATCTGGCAACCACTTCTGATAAGTTACAGAATTGCTTTGAATTTAACAAAATTTCACCGCAAGGATTGGTCCCCATATCGCCAATGTTTCCCTTCAAGGCTTTCAAGCGTCTCTCTGGCAAAGACTTGGCCAAAGATCCGCGATTGAATATGCCGCGTTCACCGGAACCGGACTTCATGAGCGCAATCCACTCGTCCATAAACTCAACGCTCGATGGCTTGTTGTTGTAGACAGCTGAGTTGTTGGCAATGCTTCTTTGCGGATCGGTCAGATAGAACTGGCCTTTCTTGGCATCGCGCATTGAATCATCGTCAAGATCAGAAAGCGAAATCAAGGCGCTGCGTCGAACGCCGCCAGAAACCACGCAATCACCGATTGAACAGATGACATCGTGAGCATCGAGATTTGAGAGGCGTCGGCCTTGTTTCTTCAGAATCTTCTCTCGGACCATTTTGAGTAGGCGGATTAAAGGGTCTGGTCCGGAAGCCTTTCCACCCATGATTTTCAAGCGAGCGCCGGCTGGGCGGATCTGTGAAAAATCAAAATCAACATCGTTGCCGTCAAACCAGGTCTTCATACCAAAGACCAACGCTTCTGCCCAACCCTCTTTCGTATCCGGAACGACAAAAGGCTGATGTTTTTTTCCGGTCTGTAATTTTATTTGCGGTAGAGCTTGGATGTTTTTGCTCTCAACAGAAAAGCCGACACCGGTTCCGCACATCGAGATATACATGATTTCGCCAAAATCTTGGAGGGTCGACGGCGCGATGAAGGAACAGTTGTAAGCGCAGACGTTTGTCTTCTCGACGGCCGGACCGGAAAACTGGAAGAGTCGCATCGACGGCATGACCTCCTGCTTCAAAATCGCTTCGCGTAACTCTTTGTATTCTGCTGGTTTCAATTTGTCGCCGATCTTGCCTTTCATAAAAGTCATATAGCGATCGACAGTCTCGATCCAAGTTTCGCGACGACCTTCACCATCGATCCAGCGAGAATACGATCGATAGTAGACCAATTCGCCAAGAGAATTTCGAAAATATTTTTTACTTTCGGTTGCCAGATCGCGGACTTTCTGCGGGACGACAACTCCCTTGTCGCGCAACTGCGCCCGTTCTTGGCGGTAAAGGATGTATTCCTTGGAAGTCTTTACATACTCGCTCAAAATGAGTTCTTTTTCTACGGAATCTTGGACGCCTTCGACAGTCGGGACAAAATTGGGAAATTTTTTCGAAATCCGAACCAAATCGGCAAAGACTTTTGTCGCCACCAGTTCAGCCTCCTCGAGCGAGCCTTCGCCGGTTACCAACATCGCCTTGTGGATGGCACTGACAATCTTACCCAAATCAAAAGGGACGATTGTGCCGTCGCGCTTCTGAATGCTTTTCACCAACTTCTCGCCTTTTTTCTCACTGACCGAATTCTTTACCATAGAAATACAAAATTAACTTTTAATAAAATAATATCTCCTAATTTTACCGCAAAAATTTCAATAAAAAAACCCAAAATGGACAAAAAACAGCAGAGTGAAATCAATTAACCGACCTGTAAAGCCTGTGACCAAAAGACTCCGAAAAAATATAGCTTTCCGGAGCATTATTTTTTAATTTTTTAGACAAAATTTTTCTTTTTTTTGTAAAGACAGAAAAAATCGCCCGTTTTAGGCGATTTTTCCGGACAGTCTGATTGATCGGTCAGTTTTGGGAGAGAGAAACTTTATCGCCGATTTTCAAATTATACAATTCCGCCTCACCCGCATTGATTTCCAAGACATATTGGGACTTCACTTTTCCGCCAAAAGAATTTGGATAGGAATTTGACGCAACATTGCTGTCGATTTCCACGATTTTCCATTGATCATCGATAAAGATAATATCAAGCGGGAATAACATGTTTTTCATCCAGAATAAATGCTTGTCCATGGCATCAAAAACAAAAAACATTCCCTGCTGCTGTCGCAAAACCAGACGATTAGACAAGCCGTTCTCCCGAGCAAGCTCGCTTTTGACGATTTCCACCACCCAAGTATTTTTTTTGACGGACACTCGGCCACTGGTACCGACAATCGATGCCGACGAGGTGGCAATTCCAATCTCGGAGAAATCAGAGGGATTATTGTTCGTCAATTCGCTGATGATCGGATAAGTATAGATTGACCGGTAGAAAGTTTCCGGATAAAAACGCTCCCAGAAAATCAGTATGGAGATTATGAAAAGCAAGACCGTGATGATTATGGAAAATATTTTTTTAAACATTTCTGTTATTTTTTACTTATCTAATAAAATTTAAACCTTACTTGAATTTGACGAACAAATATTTATCCCGGTCTTCTTTGTCAAACTTTTCTAGCGCGTAACGGAGCATCGTCCTCGGCATCTGGTCTGAATATCGGTCGAGAAATCTGACGAGTTCGGAAATATTCCTCTTCCCCGCCTCCCGCAACATCCAGCCGACCGCCTTGTGGATCAGATCGTGCGTGTCGTGGAGCAGGATCTTGGAAATTTTAATCGTATCCCGAAACTGGCCTTGGCCGATGAAATAAAAAGTGCTCAGGATCGCAATCCGCCTTTCCCAAACATTTTCCGACTTGGCCATATTATACAAAATCTGGCGATCTTTATCAAATAGATAATTACCAACAAGCTTGGGGGCGGATAAATCGATCAAATCCCAGTTGTTTATCTTTTTCTTTTTAGCCTGATCCAGATACAGCTTGTAAACAATGTCTTTTTCTTGGCTTTCAGCTTTTTGATATTTTTCGATCAGTATCAAGACTCCGGTCAAGCGATGCTCGTGGACTGGACTGGATAACAGTTTAATCAAGTCCGAATATTTTATCTGTTTACAATACTGCTTCGCAATTTTCCGCTGATTAGGAACATTCACGCCGATAAACCTGTCGCCTTCGCCATATTCGCCTTTGCCGGTCTTAAAAAATCCAGCCAAAATTTTCGCCTTGTTTTTGTCAGCGAGTCTATTCAAATCGGCGATGATCTTCTGATGCATTTCATACATATTAGCACAAAAGGCCGCGCGTCGTAACGCACGGCCTCTCTTTTTTAAAACCAGACTATTTTTTCCTTCGCTCTTCGCCCATATGTTTCTCGCAATAACCGATTTCGCACTGGGCACAATAGACTTCCCTTTCCTGTTCTGACGCAGGAACAGGAACGCTTCCTATACCACATGATGGTGGTGTCGAATTGTCTTCCGGGTCTTCCGATTCGACCGGATCAGGCGCCACTACCGGATCTGGCTGTGCGGACTGATTGGTTAAATTTATCTCCAATTGTTCTTCCATGTTTTTTGATTATATTAATACCTTATACAGTATACACCATAGCAAAACCCCAGAAACTTGCAATATATTCATAATATGGTATAATACTATAAGATTTATGAATTGATGGATTTGTTCTCCGGTCTCTCCGAGACCCTAGGTTTTGTTGGTAGAGAATATTGTGTCGCCGCTAGTCGGTAAAAGTACACTGCTCTTTCTGGCAAATCCCCGACAGATGGAAACGAGGAAATCAATTTGTGATCTTCTAGGGGCCTTCAGTGCACGTGACTGAATGTCCCTTTTTTTATGTTTAATTTTTTAGGCCGAGACAATTATCTTTGCGACCTTAACCACAATCGCTCCCTTGGCTGGCAGTCCGATATTTTCCTTCATAGCCTTAACATAGTCTGACCACTGGCCTTCACTATAATACGAAGCCTCGCCCACTACCTTATAACCCTTAAGATCGGAATTCCAAACCAGTAGACAGACATTTTTGTTATTCAAAATATCCTTCACCGTCTGATTCATATAATTGTCGGTAATCAGTATTTCATCATCGCCAACGACTTTCACAAAAGCCACGCCAATAACATTTGGCTTGCCATCACTCATCACCGTCGCCAAAGCAACCGGATTGGATTCTATTAATGTTTTAATATCATTTGAAATCATGGGCGGAGGGTGAGAGATTCGAACTCTCGGTGGGTTGCCCCACACAGACTTTCCAGGTCTGCGCACTAGACCGCTATGCGAACCCTCCATAACAAAAGAAGTCTACACTAAAAATAGCTTTTTTCAAAATTTACAGTTTTGACTTGCCCATAATCGCTTTGATGCGCTCTTCCACTGGCGGATGAGTTGAAAACAAGCCAGCAATTTTTTTACCAAGACCAGTCGCTTTTGGATCAGAAATATAAAGATGGGCAATAGCATCATTTTGATGCTGAAGAGGAAGTCCAACTTGGGATATCTTTTGAAGGGCACTCGCCAAACCTTCCGGATATCTGGTCAGAAGCACGCCGGAGGCATCGGCCAGGAATTCCCGCTTGCGGGAAATGGCAAGCTGAATCAGCTTGGCAAAAATCGGCGACAAAATCACCAGTATCACGCCGACAATCGCAAAAATATTTCCGCCACGATCATCATCCCGACTGCGACCACCAAGACCGCCTCTCATAAATATATTCGCCAAAATAGAGACAAAGCCAACCAGCACGACGATCACCGTCGAAAGTAAAATATCTCGGTTACCGATATGCGAAAGCTCGTGAGCAATCACCCCCTCCAATTCCGTCTTATTCAATATTCTAAGCAAACCAGTCGTCACGGCCACTACGGCGTGATTTTTATCTCGCCCGGTCGCAAATGCATTTGGCGAAGCATCTTCGATTATATAGACCCGCGGCATCGGCAGACCGGCAGTGATAGATAAGTTCTCTACTATATGATAGAGATCGGTGTATTCATCGTGCTTGGCCTCCTTGGCACCAGACATACTCAAAACGATCTTATCCGACCACCAATAGCTGGCGACATTCATCATTACGCTAAAAATAATTGCCCCATACAATACGCCCGGACTTCGATAATAATAGCTGATGAAATATCCTAAAGCGACAATTATAGCCAAAAAACCGGCCATCAAAAGCCAGGTCTTTCTGGTATTACTAGCTTGCTGTGTGTAAACAGTAGCCATATTTATTTGATTAGAATTTAACCTCTACCGGCTTCTGGACAGCGGCGGCTTCGCTTTCATCCAAAGTAAAGAGTTCCATTTTGACGAAATGAAATCGATTGGCGATAACGTTGCCCGGAAAAGCCTCGATCGCAATATTCAAATCGCGGACATTACCGTTGTAGAATCGTCGGGAGGCCTGGATCTTGTTTTCCGTATCGGACAATTCGGACTGCAAAGCCAAGAAATTCTGATTGGCTTTCAGCTCGGGATAGGCTTCGGCAATCGCAAACACTGATTTCAAAGCGCCAGAGAGCATATTCTCCGCCTGACCTTTGTCGGCAATGTTACCTGCCCCCATCGCGGCGGCTCGGGCCTGAGTGACTTTTTCAAAAGCGGTGCTTTCATGGGTCGCATAGCCTTTGACCGTGTTGACCAGGTTTGGGATCAAATCGTAGCGGCGTTTCAACTGGACATCAATATCCGCCCAAGCCTCCTTGGCATTGTTTATCAAAGTCACAAAGCGATTATAGGCAAAGACCACCCACAAAGTGACCAAAACCACGATACCGATTAAAATATAAATTATTGTCATATTAATTAAATTAAAATTCCTTAATTTCCGACTGAGGGACATTATACCACCCCCAACACAGATCCGCCACCCCGCCAAGACCGGTCCCAGGTTGTCTTTTTTTTCATTTGTGCTAATATTGATTCCAATGAACAGTTTAGTGACATTATTGCCATATATTCAAATCGCCTTGGCGATTGTCTTGATTGTTGCCATCATGATTCAAAAGTCCGAAGCTGGTGTCGGCGGATCGTTTGGCGGCAGCGACAATTTCAACTCTGGCTTCCATTCCCGACGCGGTTTTGAGCGCATCCTTTTCATCTCGACGATAATTATCGGCATCCTTTTCGCCGTTTCCGCCCTGGTCGCTTTGTTCATCGCCCGATAGTTTTATTTGTATTTAAATTTTAGTAATCATATTTAGCAGTCAGGTTTGGCAATTTGCGAACCACTTTCTCCTGTTTCCGCTTAAAACAAACCGATAATATTCTCGTGAAAAACAACAAACTTTCTGAATTCTTTAAGAATAAAATAATCAGTCCCGTCTCGATCCTGACCAAAAAGGTTTGGGGTGGAGGCTCGCTGACCGAGAGATTCATATACATACTATTGATCGTAGTCCTGATCCTGTCCGGCCTGACTTTGGTCTGGAAGGTGAATCAGAAATTACTCAAAGAGATACCGGCCAAAGGCGGTTCTTTGACCGAGGGCATTATCGGCAGCCCGCGCTTCATCAATCCCCTCCTCGAATTGTCCGACGCTGACCGCGACCTCACCTACCTCGTCTATTCCGGACTGTTGCGAGCCAACCCCTCCGGAGAACTGGTCCCCGACCTGGCGGAAAGCTATTCCGTCTCCGATGATGGCATGACTTTTAATTTCAAACTTAAAGACAATATTTATTTCCACGATGGCGTCAAGGTCACCGCCGACGACGTGGAATACACCATACTCATGGCCCAGGATGTGAACTTGCGCAGCCCAAAGAGAAACAACTGGGACAGCAAGACCGTCTCGGTCAAAAAAATCAACGACCGCGAAATCGAATTCGACCTCAAGCAGTCTTATCCCGGCTTTTTGGAAAATATGACCATGGGCATTCTGCCAAAGCATATCTGGAGCAATGCCTCGACTGATGAATTTTCCTTCAGCACTTTCAATACCGATCCGATCGGTTCCGGCCCCTACCAGATCAGCTCGATTTCCCGAAACAAAAGCGGCATTCCGACCACCTACAGTTTGACCGCCTTCAAGCGCTACGGCCTGGGCGAACCATACATTACTAATTTAAATATCAACTTTTATTCCAATGAGAAATCCCTGCTCGACGCCTATACCGGAGGCCAAGTCGACGCGGTGGCTTCCGTCTCGCCAGACAATATGCCGGCATTGTTAAAATCGACCAATCCCCAAATCGAGCAGATCACCCTGCCAAGGATTTTCGGCCTGTTCTTCAATCAGAACCAAAATAAAATTTTCATCAATAAGGAAGTCCGCCAAGCTTTGAATATGACTGTCGACAAGGACAAGATCGTCCAGGAAGTCTTGCTCGACTACGGCATGCGCGCCGACAGTCCGATACCGCCAAGCCTCACCGCCGACAAAATCCTGGTTCCGATTTCTGATTTTGATAAAGACAAAAACCTGACCAGCGCCAAAGCCTTATTGGCAAAAAATGGCTGGAAATTCAGCAGCTCGACCGGCCTATGGACAAAGGCGATGAGCAAGAAAGAAACCCAGACCCTGCAGTTTTCCATCTCTACTTCAAATGGCGCCAATCTTTCCAAGATTGCAACCATGCTGAAAGAAATGTGGGAACCGCTCGGCATCAAAGTCGATGTAAAGACTTTTGACCAAGGCGACTTGAACCAAAGCGTGATCAGCCAGCGAAACTACGACGCCCTGCTCTTCGGCGAAGTCATCGGCCGCAACATGGACATGTTCCCCTTCTGGCACTCATCGCAGAGAAATTATCCAGGAAATAACATCGCGATTTACACCAACCCTAAAGCCGACGCCTTGCTGGAAGCGGCCAGAAAGACCACCGACGATAAAACCAGAATTTCAAAGTATCAATCTTTTATCAACGAGGTGAACAACGATATCCCAGCCATCTTCATTTATTCGCCCGACCTGATCTATTTATTGCCAAAAGACGTCAAAGGTTTTGCTGCCGGACTCATCGTCAGCGCTTCCGAACGATTTGAAAACATCCAGAATTGGTATATCGAAACCGATCGCGTCTGGAAATTTTTAACCAAATAATAAAAAATTTATTAATAACTAATTTATATGCAAAACAACAATTACCGAAACAATCGGCCGAATTTTCGAAGAAATCCCGGCCAACCCAATGACCGTATCCGCGTCTACAATAGCGATACTGCTCATTCGCAACAAAACACCTCTGCCCCAAGACCAGCCACCGGCGTGCCTGGACGCAGCCAGCAGTCTCCGAGTCAGACTTTCACCACCCAGTCAAACCCGGCGTTCAAGCGACGCTCGGCACCCTTTGTGGCTGACAGCCTGAACTACAATTCCAATCGCGGCGCCAACAAGCCACACTTTCATTCCAATCACCACCAAACTCCGATGCACCGAGCCAGCGTTGCACCAGCTGTTCAACAGGCTCAGGCTCAGATTCACAACACCCCACGACCCCATCATGTAAGCACGGCGACCAAAAGCCAGCTTAAAAACCGAAAGATGTCGATGAAAATGCGACCGGGCGTATCTGCTATCAAGCCAAAGAAAAATCCCGACACCATTCCGCCACTAAAAGATGGTGATATTCGAGTCATCCCCCTTGGTGGTTCGGAAGAAATCGGCAAGAATATGATCGCCGTCGAATATAAAAACGACATTATCGTCATTGATGCTGGTATGCAATTTAAAACCGAGGAAACTCCCGGCATCGACTACATTTTGCCAAACACAAAATACCTGGAGGATCGCAAGGGCAAGATTCGCGGCATCGTCATCACCCACGGCCACCTAGACCACATCGGCGGTTTGCCTTATGTCATCGAGCGTCTGGGCAATCCACCAATCTATACCCGAGAATTCGGCGCCCTTCTCATCAAAAAGCGCCAGACCGAATTTCCGCATTTGCCAGAATTGAATATCAAGATCGCCGGCCCGCACGATGGCTTTTTGCCGATCACGCCGGACATCAAGGTCAAATTCTTCGGCTTGACCCACTCCATTCCCGACTCGACCGGTGTCATCATCAACACCCCTCACGGCGATATCATCAACACTGGTGACGTACGCGTGGAAAATGAAAACGGCGTCGTCGAAGAAAAAGAATTCGAGCAATACGCCGCTCTCAAGGATCGTAAGATTTTGCTTTTGACAATGGACTCGACCGGTATTGAAAAACCAGGCTGGACGATTTCCGAAAAGACCGTTATCAAGACGATCGACAAGATCGTGAGCGAAGTGACCGGCCGAATCGTGATTGCCACTTTTGCTTCACAAGTAGAAAGAATCATCGCCTTTATTGATATGGCCAAGAGATACGGCAAGAAAATCGTAATCGAGGGCCGAAGCATGAAAAACAATGTGGAGATCTTGAAGCATTTGAAACTGGCCGACACTTCCCATATCGTTGATGTGGAAAATATGCTGGACTATCCGCCTCACAAAATGATGGTCTTGGCGACCGGCGCCCAAGGCGAAGAATTTGCCGCTCTTATGCGCATGGCCAACAGCTCGCACAAATACATCAAGCTCAATAAAACCGATACGATCATTCTGTCGTCATCCGTCATCCCCGGCAATGAAAGAGCGATCACCGGACTCAAAGACAACCTCTACCGTCACGATGCCAGAATCATCACCTACTATGATACCGACGTTCACGCCGGCGGTCACGGCAAGCGTGAAGAACTCGCTTGGATCCACAAACAGATTCCTTACAAATTCTTTATGCCGGTGCACGGACATCATTACATGCTCAAGATGCATGCCGAGTTGGCCGCGTCGCTTGGCACACCGCGAGAAAATATCATCGTTCCCGACAACGGAAGTATTATTGAAATTTCCAACAACGGAGAGACTATTACCAAACTGAAAGAAAAAGCCCCATCAGACTTGGTGATGGTGGACGGCTTCTCGATTGGTGACGTCCAGGAGGTGGTCATCCGCGATCGACAAATGCTGGCCCAGGATGGAATGTTTGTGATCATTGCCAACCTGAACATTACGACCGGCAAGCTAAAGAAATCGCCGGATATTATTTCTCGCGGTTTCGTCTACCTTCGCGAATCACAAGAACTTTTGAAAGAGGCCCGACATATTATAAAAAAGACGGTTGAGAATACTGCAAGCGGTATGAATCCGATCGACTTTGATTACGTCAAGGATCAGGTGACCGATGCGATAAATAAATACCTCTTCCAGCAGACAGCTAAGAGACCGATGGTTATTCCAGTGATTATTGGGGTGTAAACCTTCGCTCCTCTCCCCCTTTTTACTTCCGTCCGACTTAATC
>JBAXQJ010000019.1:0-13307 GCA_037131755.1 bacterium | reverse complement strand
TGGTAGAGCAGATCCCTCTTAAGGATAAGGTCGTAGGTTCGATCCCTACTGGGCGGACAAGCGTTAAGAAAATATTCCCTGCGGAATATTTTTAGCTTGTCCGAGCCGGAGCATGTTTTTTGTTTCAAAAAACGGCGAGGCGGGGTCGCGACCAAATTTTGCGACGGCAAAATTTGAGTTGTGATGACAAGCATCCTAACAAAAACTTTCAAAAAACTTTTTAAAATTACCTTTCAGTAATCTTGTGCCCGGGATGGGGGTCGAACCCATATCCCTTGCGAGACACGATTTTAAGTCGTGCGCGTATACCAATTCCGCCACCCGGGCATCTTTCAATTCCGCCAGAAAACCACCACGTGATTTTCTTGAGGCCTGGGCGAGAATTGAACTCGCGTATATTCCTTTTGCAGAGGAATGCCTTACCACTTGGCTACCAGGCCGACAGCAAGATAGTAGCATAAAATAATTGATTTGGAAATTTTCCGCCAAATTATTCAACCGGTATGTCTTATCTAGTTATCTCATCTATTCTCTGACGATGTTTTTCGCCGCGGTCAAGGGCGATATTGAAGAAAGGCAAGCGGCCGATTCGGATTTTTTCCAGGAGATATTCTCTCAACTCACCGACTTGTCGGCGTGCAAATTCTAAAGCGGCTTTTTGCTTGTCGTCGGGCAGGACGGTAATCAAAATATCGGATGTTTTGCCATCACTTGATAATCTGACATCGGTGACGGTAATCATCGAGGTACCATTCGATTCCCGCTGCAAGAATTCAGCGGAGAACTGCCTGATCAGGTCTTTTAGTTTTTCGTCTTTTTGTGACATATAATATACGAAATTATGCGAATAATACGAATCGGTCAACGAATAAATACTACTTTTCAATAATTCTAAAGGCTTCGATTTTATCTCCCGGTGCTGGTTCAATATCTGATTGCAATTGGCAACCAAACTCCACTCCTTCGCGGATCTCCCGGACTTTTTCTTTCTGTTGCTGAAGCTCGCGGATCTTGCCTCGGCCGACTTCGACATCTCGGCGCATGATTTTAACATCATCGCCAACCTCGATCAGCCCCATCTCACCGCGTCCGCCGATAACATGCTTGTCTTTGACGGAACTGAAATATTTTAAAACCTTGGCTCGGCCAGAAATATCCTCCACCATCATTTTAGGTGTTCTTTCGATGGCCATTTCCTGCAACCATTCGGTCAGCTTGTAAATAATGTTGAAGATTTTGATCTGAATACCGAGGCGATCAGCCACAGCCTGGGCTTGGGAATCGACTTTGACGTCGAAACCGACGATGATCGTACCGGTCTTGCCGGCGGCCATGTTGATGTCATTTTCACTGATGTCACCGACGCCGGAGTGAATAACTTTTATTTTTATCCGGTCATTCTGAATTTTTTGCAATTCGTGCTCGATACCTTCGATCGAACCAGTCACATCCGCTTTGATAATCGTGCGAACCAAACCGGCATCCTCAGCTTCTTCCTCAGAGATGTGGCATTTGGTGACCTCCGGTTCCTGGTATTCGGCTACCAACTGTTCAGCTTCCTTTTTGCTGTTAAAGGTGAAGAACGGCGTGCCGACTTTTGGTAATTTATCAAAACCAATGATCTGAATCGGAGAAGAGAAGGTCGCCTCGGTAATTTTCTTGCCTAAAAAGTTTTCCATAATTCGAACCGGGGCCAGAGTATTGCCGCAAGTGACGAATTGGCCGCTTCGGATCGTTCCGTTTTTGATGATCATTGTCGCCGAGACGCCTTTTTGTTTGTCCAGGTTTGCTTCGATCACTACTCCTTCGGCATTCATCTCGGGTGTGCCTTTTAGTTCTTCCATTTCCGCCACCAACAGCATCATGTCCAAAAGGTCGTTGACCCCTTGGCCGGTTTTAGCGGAAATCGGAACATAGGGTACAGCGCCGCCAAAGCCCTCCAGATAAATTTCGTTTTCTGCGAGATTGATTTTGGTTCTTTCGATGTCGGCGCCCGGCTTGTCGATCTTATTGATGGCCACGATATAGGGAATGCCGCTGCATTTGATACAATTCAAAGCTTCGATGGTCTGTTTCTTGACCCCGTCTTCGGCCGAGACGACCAAGATGGCGATGTCGGCAATGTTGGCTCCGCGAGAGCGAATTTTGGCAAAAGATTCGTGGCCGGGAGTGTCGAGAAAAGTGATTTTTTCTTCGCGTCCGTCTTTGGTTTTGTGAATTACTTCATAAGCGGAAATCTTTTGGGTGATGCCGCCGGCCTCCTTGTCCACAATATTGGTCTTGCGAATATAATCAAGCAGGGTTGATTTGCCATGGTCAATATGACCCATAATGCAAATCACAGGTGGGCGGACTATTTCTTTGTGATTGGTGTTGGTCATAATGATAAATATTTTAAAGGCCAGATTACGCCATGGCGTAATCTGGCCTAAGGCTTGTCTGTTTGTATTTTGTTATGAATTGTTTGTTTTCACAGTTATTCTCCGTGTTGTCTATTTGATGGCAATTGAATTTTTTGCTCCCTTCAAGGCATCTTTTTCTTCCTGGGTCAGTTCGTATTCGGATTGGGAATTCTTCACTGGCTTGGAAAATATGCTCACATGGTCTCGGGAATAGAGGCTGGAGATGATTACTCCATTGTTCTCCTCATTCACAAAAGCCGTCGCAAAACTTTGGTTTCCACCGGAACCCGTTCCTTTGAAGGGGTTAAAGCGGATGGTTTCGACTCCGGAAATTGTCTTTTTGAGGCGTTTGTCGGTAGTGGCAAAAAGCTGTTCGGCTGAAGTCTGGAATTTCTTTAGGCCGGAAATTTCTTTCTGGATTATTCCGATTGAGTCATCGAGGTTTTTGCTTTTGCCGCAGAGCAGTTTGCCCAACTTGTTTTGCAGCCAAATCACCCAAATAAACAATATGATTATAACGAGCGCCATGGCGCCCAAAGCGTATATTTCAAAAGTCATACGTCTGCGATTATACCCTAAATAATATGCATTTGCAAACGTCCCTGATTTGTTTTAGAGTGTGATCAATGAGCAAGATAATTTATCTGGATAATGCTGCGACGACCCCGGTTCGACCGGAAGTTTTTGCCGTGATGAAAAAACATTTTTCCGAGGATTTTGGCAATCCCGGATCAATCACAAAAATCGGCGTGACGGCAAAAGGCGCCGTGCTCGCGGCAAGAAAAACAATTGCTGATATTCTGGCTGCCAGACCCAAGGAGATAATCTTTACTGGCAGCGGCACAGAGGCCAACAACCTGGCAATTTTGGGAGTAGCAAGAGATTTGGAAAAAAAGGGCCATAAAATTTCTGATTTGCATTTCATTGCCACCAACATCGAGCATAGTTCGATAACGGAATGCTTCAAAGAAATCGAGAGGTTGGGTGGGAAGGTAGACTATTTGCCAGTTCAAAACAGCGGATTGATTAATCCAAAAGATTTAAGAAAAGCTTTGAAAGATAATACGGCACTCGTATCAATCGGCTATGCGAACGGTGAAATCGGTATCATTCAGCCGATAAGGGAAATAGCCAAAGAGGTCCGCCATGCGAAAAAAAATAATAAATTGGCCAAGCAAGACGGACCGGTCTTGAATGGTCTTCCTTATCTTCACACTGATGCCAGTCAGGCCGCCCAGTATTTGAATTTAAATATCAATCAGCTCGGCGTGGATCTGATGACGATCGACGCTCAGAAGATATACGGACCCAAAGGTGTTGGTGCTTTGTTTGTAAAAGACGGGGTTGAAGTAGAGCCGATTATTTTTGGTGGTGGTCAGGAGCGAGGTTTGCGCAGTGGCACGGAAAATGTAGCTGGAATCGCCGGCTTTGCCAAGGCGCTGGAATTGGTAGGGAAAAATAAAATCAAGGAAAGTAAAAGAGTCGCTATTTTGCGGGATTATTTTATCAAAAAAATAAAACAGGCGATTCCAAAAGCGATTTTAAATGGCGATGAGATTGACCGTTTGCCAAACAATGTGAATATTTCTATTCCGGGAATCGATGCGGAATTTACCGTCCTGTGTTTGGATGAAAAAGGCATTGTCTGTTCGACTCGCAGCGCCTGCGTACGCGATGGCGATGGCTCCCAGGTGGTGAGGGTTTTGGGCGGCGGGGAAGAGGTTGCCCGATCATCCTTGCGTTTCTCTTTGGGAATATACACTACTAAAAAAGACCTGGATTTTGCCGTAAAAAAACTGACAGATATCGTCAAAAAATTCTGCCAATAATCGCTTGCTAAAAGTAATAAGTCAGTCTATTATTAAAGTGATTTCAATATCAAATTTACATTTTGATATTTGCATTTTAAACTTTTACCATGGATTTGGAAAAACTTACAAAACATCAGATAATCTTGGTCACTCTGCTGACTAGCTTTGTGACGTCGATTGCGACCGGTATCGTGACGGTTTCTCTTATGGACCAAGCGCCATCGGGCATAACTCAGACGATAAATCGCGTTGTCGAAAGGACGATTGAAAAAGTAGTTTCTGCTCCGACCGACGGCAGCGGGGCAGCGGCCGTGTCTTCCCGCGAGACGATCGTGGTCAAGGAGGATGACAAAGTGGTTGAATCGGTTGATAAAAACAAGCAAAGCATCGTGAGAATTTATAAAAGCACTCCTGATGCGGCACCGCAGACTTTCGTCAGTCTGGGCGTGGTCCTGACCAGGGATGGCTTGATCGCGACCGGAATAGTCTTGCCTACTTATGCCGGTGAAAAATATTCAGTTTCCTTTGACAATGGCAAGCTTTACAACGTGACCTTGGTCCCCACCAAAGACAACAGCAAGTTTTCCTTTATGAAGGTTGTGAACGATGACAAAACCCCCGTCACCTTCAACCCGATTTCGTTTGCCGATTCTGACGGTATCAAGCTTGGTCAGACAGTGATTGCCTGGGGCGGGGAAATCAGGAATTCAGTCTCCACCGGAATAATTTCCAGCATCATCGATTTTGATGGCAATGTGAGTACAGGCACGACAACGGCGTCGACAACTGTCAGTCAAGTAAAGAAAATCGCCGCGATTGAAACAAATATAAATCTCCGCGAGACGATCTCTGGCGGTCCATTGCTTAGCTTGTATGGTGAAATGGTGGGTATCAAGGTCAGTTCGCCCGATATCCCGAACCAGTTTTATTTTGTCCCGTCAAATGTTTTGAAAGAGGAGGTTTCTTCTTTAAATCTCACACACAAGTTGTAGATCTGCCCTAGATTGAATTCAGTCTGTTCTTGTGGTAATTTACTAAGGCAAGGTTTTTTGTTTCATTGTTTTTATATTTGCATTTTGATTTTTAATTTTTAATATTACTACTATGCCTCCAATCAATAATTTTACAACCAAAGCCAAGGAAGCCATCAGGCGCGCCCACGAATTTGCCATCGAACGCGGACAAAACCATGTGAGCCCGATGCATCTTTTGGCAGCTCTCATCACTCAAGACGAAAGCATGGTGATTTCGATTTTGGACAAGATGGAAATAGACCACATCCTTTTTACCGACTCCGTCTTAGATGCGATCGATAGCGCGACTGTCGCGGCTACGAATATCCAGTCGCCAACGATGCAAATATATCTGACACCGGAACTAGCACAGATCCTGGATGATTCGGCAAAAGTCGCCAAAGAGTTGAAAGACGAGTTTATCTCGACCGAGCATCTGTTCGTTGCGATCTTGGATGTTCCCAGCAACGCTGCTGATGTCTTGAAGAAATTCAAGATCGACCGAGCGATGATTTTGCATATCTTAGGCGAGGTAAAAAAAGAACCGGTAACGGACACTTCCATAAACAAGAAATTCAAGGCGATTTTAAAATATACCAGAAACCTGACCAAAATGGCCAAGGAAAACCGGCTGGATCCGGTGATTGGCCGTGATGCGGAAATCGGACGGATCATCCAGATCTTGTCGCGACGCACGAAAAACAATCCGATCTTGATCGGTGAAGCGGGTGTCGGCAAGACCGCGATCGTCGAGGGTCTGGCCAACCGTATGGCCCAAGGCGATGTTCCAGAATCATTGAAAGACAAGGAATTAGTTTCTCTTGATATGGGACTTTTGATTGCCGGCACAAAGTATCGTGGGGAATTTGAAGAAAGATTGAAAAGTATTATCAAGGAAATTGAAAGATCGGAAGGCAAAATCATTGTCTTCATTGATGAAATCCATACGATCGTTGGAGCAGGTTCGGCCGAAGGCTCGATGGACGCTTCTAATATGCTGAAGCCGGCTTTGTCACGCGGCGAACTCCGCACAATTGGCGCGACGACTTTGAAAGAATATCAGAAAATCGAAAAAGATCCGGCCTTGACCCGCCGTTTCCAGTCGGTGCATGTGAACGAACCGTCGCTCGAAGATGCGGTGGCGATTTTGCGCGGTCTGAAAGAAAAATACGAGCTTTATCACGGCGTTCGCATTACTGATGATGCGATTCAGGCAGCTGTAAACCTGAGCAGTCGATATATTTCCGATCGTTTCTTGCCGGACAAGGCAGTGGATTTGATCGACGAAGCCGCCTCATCATTGAAAATTTCTTTGGAAAATATGCCACCGGTGTTGGAAGACGCTCATCGCCGAGTCTTGCGTCTGGAAATAGAAAGGGAAGCTCTGAAAAAAGAAGCGGAGAGCGGTGACAAGAAAGCCAAACAGCGAACCAGGGATATCGAAAAGGAAATTGCCGATATCAAGGAAAAAACTTCGGAAACCGAGCTGAAATGGAAGAATGAAAAAGAAACCATAACCGATATCAAGAAAATCAAAAAAGATTTGGAGGCTTTCCGTTTGGAAGCTGAGGCGGCGGAGGCAAAAGTGGATCTGGCCAAGGCGGCGGAGATTCGCTACGGCAAGATTCCCCAGTTGGAAAAAGACCTGGATGCCAAGTCAAAACGCCTGAAGAAATTGCAGAGCTCTCGCCAGATGCTGAAAGAGGAAATCATGGAAGAAGATATCGCTTCGATTGTTTCCAAATGGACGGGCGTGCCGGTCACCAGGATGTTGGAAGGTGAGGCGGCCAAATTGGTCCGTATGGAAGATGAATTGAAGAAGAGGATCGTTGGCCAAGACGAAGCCGTCAAGAAAATTTCCGATACAATCAAGCGTTCCCGAGCGGGAATTGCCGATCCTAATCGTCCGATCGGCTCGTTTATCTTTCTTGGTCCGACCGGTGTGGGAAAGACCGAGCTCACCAAAGCTCTGGCGGAATTCATGTTTGACGATGACAAAGCCTTGATCCGAGTGGATATGTCTGAGTTTATGGAAAAGCATTCCGTCTCGAAACTGATCGGTTCACCCCCTGGTTATGTCGGTTATGAAGAGGGTGGCAATCTGACCGAACTCATCCGTCATCGCCCATACTCCGTCGTCCTTTTTGATGAGATTGAAAAAGCCCATCCGGAAGTCTTTAATATCCTTCTCCAAGTCTTGGATAGCGGTACTTTGACTGATGCCAAGGGCCGAAAAGTGAACTTCAAAAATACGGTGATTATTCTGACTTCGAATATTGGTGCGCAGTATATCGACAAGATGGAACAGCTTGGTTTTGCCTCGGAACGAAGCGAGAAGGAAGAATACCGAAATGCCAAAGACAAGGTCACGGCCGCACTCAAAGATTATTTCCGTCCGGAATTTTTGAACCGCTTGGACGATATCATTATTTTTGACATCTTGAGCGAAAAATCGATTGAGAAAATCGTGGATATTCAGATTGGAATCGTGAAGGAGAGATTGCTGGCCAAGGAAATATCGATGGACTTCAGCAATGAGGTTTTGAAATACTTGACCAAAGAAGGCTATAACCCGCAATATGGCGCCCGACCGCTCAAGCGTCTTATTCAGAATAAAATATTGAATCCGATCGCTTCGTTCATCATCTCCGGCGGGGTAAACAAGAATGGAAAGATAATGGTAGGCATGAAAAACGGGGAGGTGGTAGTGGAAACCAAGAAAGGGAAAAAGTAGGTGTCACTTGTCTTGCAAAGGACGGTCTTTGGGAGCGGCTCCCAAAGACCGTCCTTGGTTTTAATCGAGAGAGAAGCAACCCAGCCTTGATAAATATCGGGAATCTGATAGACTGTGTCGGTAATAGGTATGCGCAGGTGGCGGAGTGGTCAATCGCAACTGACTGTAAATCAGTCGCCCTATGGGCTACGTAGGTTCAAATCCTACCCTGCGCACAAAACAAACGAACTGGAAACATAAACCAGAAAGGTCGATTTTTTTGTTGGACTCATGTTACGGATGGTAGTATTATATTGAGATGGAAATCAAACGACCAAAGGTGGGTGTGGGGGTGATCGTGATAAAAGACGGCAAGGTTTTGCTTGGTAAAAGAAAAGGAGCTCATGGCGCCGGGGAATAGTCTTTCCCGGGCGGACATTTGGAATTTATGGAGAAGATCGAAGACTGTGCCAGAAGGGAATTACTTGAAGAAACAGGTTTGACTGTTGGTGACTTGAAGACTGGTCCATATACAAATGATTTTTTCCCAAATGAAGATAAACACTACATAACTTTATTTATGGTTGCCAAATATCAGTCCGGCGAGCCGGTAAATCGTGAACCAGAAAAGTGTGAAGGCTGGGAGTGGTTTGATTGGAATAATTTACCAGCCCCTCTTTTCCCGCCGATTGAAAATCTAAAAAAGATCAGCCACACTTTTGCGTTTTAGTTAAAAATATGGCATATTCATCCTTATGAATTTTCATATCATCACTTTGTTTCCGCATATTTCTAACTCATATATAAACGAGTCGATTTTGGGACGGGCACAGAGAGAAAAAAAGCTCAAATTTAATTTTTATAATCCGCGTGACTTTGCGCGACCAACTGCCGCCTCCGCAAAAAAAGCAAAGGTGGGCAAGGGCGATTTCATTCCTTACCTTCGTGTGGACGACAAGCCATATGGCGGCGGGGCCGGGATGGTGCTTCAGGCCGAACCTATTTTAAAGGCTTTTTCCAAAGTTGAGAAAAAAATAAAAAACAAACGGAAAGCCAAGGTGGTTGTCTTTTCCGCCAAGGGCAAGCCGTTTGACCAAAAGATGGCCTACGATTGGGCGAAAAAATATGAAGATATTGTCTTTGTGACTGGACGTTATGAAGGCATAGATGAGAGGGTGACCGATATCCTCAAGGCCGAAGAAATATCCATCGGCTCGTATGTATTGACCGATGGCGATGTGGCGGCGATGGTAGTGGCTTCTGCTGTTGGACGCCTCATTCCTGGGGTGATCAGCCTTGATTCGCTAAAGGAAGAATCACACTGGAATCTGATTTTGGAAAAAGAGAAGGAAGGTTCTTTGGGTTCCCATGGCTTGGAATATCCGCACTACACTCGTCCGGAAGTTTTAATATACAAAGGCAAGAAGTATCGCGTGCCGAAAGTGTTGTTGTCTGGTGATCATAAAAAAATCGACGAATGGCGGGCAGGAAGGGGGTAGTTCTGTGGAAAAACAATTTGACAACCATACTAAATGGTAGTATGCTATTTTTTCTCAGCTTGGCATAGGGTCAAGTTATGAGTTCTTTCGAAAAAGTCATGTATGATGGAGGTATGTCTTATGGTCAAAGGTGGAGATATTGTGCGGGCTCTGAACGAATTTGATTTTACGATCGTGAGCGAGAGGAGCAATGAGGAATATCGATTGTATATTCTCGCTATCAATCACAAGCATGGTCAGGGAATCATGATCTCGGCGAAAAACGGGCGTAACCGTTTCAACCGCGGTTCGCGCCTGACGAAGGTCGATCAGCGGAAGGTGGTGGCCACCGTCCTTGATTCCCACGGTCATCCCTTGGTCGGTGTGCAAACTCTTTGTTCCACCCGCCTCACCGAGATACATTCACTTATTCGGCGTATTGCCGAAGGCGCCTATAAACGGGCCGCCTAACTCAAAAGACTTTAATGTCTTGTCGAGCCACACTTACGGGTGTGGCTTTTCTTTGCCTAAAAAAGTAATACAATAGATCAATGCTATCTAAAAGCAAAATCAAATACATAATCGGAATCGATGAAGTCGGTCGGGGACCGCTCGCCGGGCCGGTCGCGGTCTGTGCTTTGGCCTTGCGACGGGGTACCCAAGGTCGAACCTTTTTCCCGATTCAAGGTTCGACCTTGGGTACTTTTCGAGATTCAAAAAAACTTTCACACGGACAGAGACTAAAATGGCTGGAGAAGATAAATGAAGAAAAAAAGAAAGGGAATATTTCATACAAAGTCAGTTTTGAGAGTAATAAGATTATTGATAAAAAGGGATTGAGTTTTTCCATCAAGGACGCGCTAAAAAAAGCATTACAAGATCTCGACATAAAACCTCAGCATTGTCTGGTGCTGTTGGACGGAGGTTTGAAGGCGCCAATGGAATATTCCAACCAAAAAACCATCATCAAAGGCGATGAAAAAGAATTGGTCATCGCTCTCGCTTCGATTGCCGCCAAAGTGGCCCGTGATTCACTGATGATTAAGCTTGCCAGAAAATACCCTGGTTATGGACTGGAAATTCACAAGGGCTATGGCACCAAAGCCCATTTTCAGGCCATAAAAAAATACGGCATCTCGGCCATTCACCGCCAGTGCTTTTTGAAAAATTTGGATAGGAAATAAATCCCTGCACTTTTTGCGATAATAAGCTGTGTCAAGTTTCTGGAGGAAAGAGTTGCATTATTGGGGCAAATGAGTTATGCTATACGAACTATGGTTATACGAATGAGACATAATCGGTCCCAACGAGGCAATACCAGATCGCACGATGCGTTGAAAGATCTGAGAACAGCCAAGTGCCAGGACTGTGGCGCCAAGAGAATGAATCACCGAGCTTGCCCAAATTGTGGTAAATACAATGGCCGAGTAGTGGTAGATGTCCTCGCTAAGATCGCCAAAAAAGAGAAAAAACTCAAGTCTAAAGAAAAAGAATCAGCCAAATAATCAGTTTACTTTTTCTTTGCACGATAAACACACCGCCGTCGCGGTGTGTTTTCTCTACTCGGCCAATTTCTTGCTAGAAATTGGCCTCCGTAAGGCACGAAAAAGCAAACTGATTATTGATTTTGATATTTTCTTGATTTGGTGTATACTGTTTTCAGTTAGCAATTTAATTATCATGGCAAACAGGCACCTTGCAAGATCAATAGTTCTTCAAACGCTCTACGAGATGGATTTTCGCAGTTATCCGGAAACGGAGACGAAGGAAGTTTTTTTCCGCAATGCCGAAGAGTTTGCCTCGGAAATCACCGACAAATCCTTTATGACCGTGTTGCTCGATACCGTCTCGCAGAAGAAAAATGAACTTGATCTCATCATCACCAAAGCCGCTCCTGATTGGCCACTCGATAAAATCTCCACTGTTGATCGAAATATTTTGCGCATCGGCCTCGCCGAGTTGCTTTTTGCCGACTCCAAAGAAGTTCCCGCCAAGGTAGCGATCAACGAAGCGATTGAACTGGCGAAAAATTATGGCGGCGAAAAAAGCGGTAAATTTGTGAACGGCGTCTTGGGCTCAGTCTACAAGGAATTGGGTGAGCCAGGCAAAGACGAGGTTTCCAAAAAAGATCGGAAGAGAATTGCCGATATCCCTTACGAAAAGATGCCTATAAAAAAACTCGGTGGGGCGGTGGTTTATGCCGAAAAAGACGGGGAATATTATTTTGCCTTAGTGCATGATGTGTTTGGCTACTGGACATTGTCCAAAGGCAAGTTGGAAGACGGTGAGGATCAGCGTGACGGTGCCAAGAGAAAAATCAAAGAAGAAATCGGAGTAGATATTGAAATCATTGCCGAATTACAGAACAATGAATACATTGCCAATCATCCGGAGGAAGGCAAGATCAGAAAGCAGGTGGTATATTTCCTCGGCAAAGCCCCTTATCAGGATTTAAAACTTGAGTCCGGTGGCGGTCTGAATGACGCCAGATGGTTCAAGGTGGGTGAACTTCAGGATCTGAATTTTTACGGCGATATCATGCCGATTATGACCAAAGCGATCGGTCTTCTTTCTCAGAAAGAATAGGGAAAGCATGATCTGTGACGAGTCATTTCATAAAGAATGATTTAATTCCAGGCGGGTTGCATTATTGGCCTATTTTGCTTAATATTAGGAAATCATGAAGAAGACATTGCCAGATTTTAAGAAATTCGAGGAAGGGGCGGGGATTATCTTTAAAGACAAGAATCTACTCAAGCAGGCTTTTACGCACCGCTCGTATTTGAATGAAAACAGGAATCTAGAGCTGACCCACAACGAACGCCTGGAGTTTTTGGGCGATGCCGTCCTGGAACTTTTGGTGACGGAATATCTCTATGAAAAATACCCCGACAGCACGGAGGGCGATCTGACCGCCTATCGGGCGGCTTTGGTGAATGCCGATACCTTGGCGGAAGTGGCAAAAAACATCAATGTCAATGACTTTCTTCTGTTATCCAAAGGCGAGGCCAAAGACACTGGCAAGGCCAGACAGTATATCTGGGCCAACGCGATGGAGGCGATCATCGGCGCCATTTATTTGGATCAGGGCTATGACGCGGCCAAATATTTTATCTCCAAGAATATCTATCATTTGATCGACAAGATCGTCGAGGAAAAAAGTTGGATCGATTCCAAAAGCAAGTTCCAAGAGAAGGCCCAGGAATTTACCGGCAGTACGCCGTTGTATAAGACCTTGAAGGAGGAAGGTCCGGATCATGACAAGCATTTTACCGTTGGCGTCTATTTGGGCGAAGAATACGTTTCCGAAGGGAAGGGCAAGTCAAAACAGGAGGCCGAGCAGGCCGCGGCTCGAGGTGCTTTGGAAATAAAGAAGTGGATATAGGCTTGCCGTGTAGTAAACTCATTCGACTACTGTGACTTTCCTCTTTTCGTGCTATTATTTAATTATGAAAACTGAAGATATGTATAAGCATGGTTCTGGCTTGGAGGCCGGCCTTTCCCGGGAGGAGAGGATTTCTTTGGTGCAAAAGAAACTGGATATTTATCATAATCGGCTGGCGAACGATATGAAAACTCTGGAGGAACACTCAAGAGATTTGGATAAGATCATTACACTGGGAAATAAGATTAAAGAGGAACAAGGGTTGGACCCTGTCCATTTACTGCTCTGGCATAGGATTATTGGCAGTTCTCTTGAGCCCCACATCGCTCAAAAAATGGAACTCGATACTCCCGGTGGAGATATCGAAAAATTGATAGAGGAATTAAGTAGATAGAATCTTTCAGATAACAAGTGGTCAACACAGGATGTTGACCACTTTTCTTTTTCTCTCTTCTGCCTGCCCTGTAGTAAGTTGAGTCTGTCGAAACTCTACTACCGGGGTCAT
>JBAXQJ010000018.1:0-13450 GCA_037131755.1 bacterium | reverse complement strand
ATTCACAGTAATCACATTAGAATATTGATTAACCAAATTATCAAAGCCGAGCGTAAAAATAATCTTATCACCAGGATTTAACGATACCTGAGTATCGCTTCGGTAAGTCGGTGTGGATTGCGATGGTAGGGTCGCGGTAAAGCTCCAAGCGCCAGTGGCGACGTCGCCGTCGTTGCGCACTTCAAACTTCACGCCAACGCGGTCAGTCGAACTAAAGGTCGATTGCGAAGTTAGGTAACCAGTGGTTCGGTTCAAAACGCCAGTCTGCAAGATTGTCACAGCGAGATCCGGCTTGCCAATATAAGAGCCGCCAACATTAATGGTCTGGGTTGCCTTGGTGCCCGTGGTTGTTTGGGTCTGGTTTTTGGTTGGGGTGGCATCAACCGCTGAACTTCTAACGGTTATTCGAACAACGCCGGTTTTGACTGACTTAAGGGTATTATTGTCTTCAAAATATCCAGTCAAGGTGACTCTGGTGACCGTTGTTGGGTCAGCAGGGGTTGCAATCAAGGTAATAGAATTATCTTTTTCGGTGACGTAATATTCGGTATCACAAGGAATGCTCTTGGCCGAAGCGGCGACTTTGAGTTCAGTACCGCTGTTGCATGGGTAAGAAATTTTGTAAAGTCCGTTGGTATTATCCCCAGCCTTGAAAGAAATTTTGAAAGCTTCACCGGCATCGACGACAGTTTTGTCAGCGGACATGGTGGCGTTTTGTGCCGGAACGAAAACGGAGTAGAGTGCTCCAGTCAGAGAGTTGGAAGCGGAGTTGATCGCGGTTGGCAGGCTGCGCAGGCTGGATATCAAAATGAGAATGACGAGCAAGATAAAAATACCGGAAAGCAATCCGCTGATGGTAAGATTTCTAAACCAGTTCCAAATCCTGGCGAATATTCCTTTGTTCTCTGTTTTTTCCATATTTTTTAAAATTGACTGTTATTTGTTCCAATCAATCAGATTATTAATTTATTGGGCTGATAATAATGTTATACACTTAATATGTCACGAAAACAACCACGCTATATTGTCACAATTCTAACCAGAGTCCTTTTCTGTGCGGACGGCTATTAAATAGGTGATTTACTTCTGTCAGTATTATACTGTATCAAAAATATAAAGTCAAGCAGAAAAGACTTGCTATTCATTATATAATAGAGCCAATAAATATATGGCGGAAAATAAGGATAATTTCGTAAATATCGTAATCGGCAACAAGTGGCGTTTTTCAGCCTATTTTGTTCTGGTTTGTTTGATAACTTTTACTTTCCTTTATTTGTTGGGTTGGGTGCCAACTTCACTCAAGACTGAAAACAAAGAGTCTTTCAGTATGATTTGGGACCGTGTCGTAAACGGGACCAGTACTGCCGTTCGAACAAATAATCTTGGAGAAGTGCCGGTTCGGGTTGAGGCCGACAGTGTCGGTGTTGATACCATCATTTACAATCCCAACACGACCGACGTGGCCACGCTCGATGATTATCTTTTGCGCGGAGCCGTGCGCTATCCGGGATCCGGTTTGGCCGGAAACGGAAATATTTATTTGTTTGGACACAGCACCGGTTTTCGAGTGGTGAACAACCAGGCCTTCAAGACTTTTAACGGCTTGAAGAATTTAAAAAGTGGTGACGAAATAAAAATATATTCTACCAGTAACAACTTGTATCTCTACAAAGTTACAAACGTCCGTCTGGCAGAGGCGAGCGATGTGACGGTTCGTTTTGATACGGGCAAAAATATGCTCACAATGTCGACTTGCAATTCTTTCGGCTCAAAAGAGGAGAGGTACGTGGTGGAAGCGGAGCTGCAAAATTGATACTGGGACGGATAATGATATTTTGTCAAGAAAGCCTTTATTTATAAGGCTTTTTGAATGAATTCAGACTGAAATCTACTCTGGGGTTGACAAAAACTATATTTGTCTATATAATAGTGGGGTAATAGATTAGTCAGCGGGGATGCCATGGATGCGAGATAGCCATTCTTTTAATAGTCATAATCCAATGCTTTTATATTTAGCAATTAATTTTATATTTAATAATATGACAAAAATATCTGTACAAAATAATATCGAAAAACATTCCCACGCCAAGCATATTTTTGCTGCTGTTTTTGCTTTTATCTTTCTTGGTCTGTTGATTTTGAATACAAATATAAATATTGCTTCAGCCAATGATTGTGGAACCTCTGGCGTCAGATCTGAAGTCTATGTGCGGGGCACCTATGCCTTCGTTTCCGTTTCCAACGATAATGGTAATTGTTCTGTCCCGGTCAACCTTAAATCATATAAAATGTATGATACGGTTTTGTCTAATCAGACCTTATATGCCGATGCTAGCATGACTGTCGGTCCAAATTCCACTAAAACATTAAATGTGGATATTCCTCAGTGCGTCACGCAGATTGACGCTTATCTTGGTAATGGTCCTACTATCCCCGCACCTGGCTACAACATACTTTCTTGGACTTTTGCTTCAAATGGTGTTGATGTTGGACATGGTTTCCCATCAAGTAATTACTGTACTAGACCAACTCCGCCACCGCCACCACCACCAGTAATCCCAACACTAGATGGTTCGTGTTCAGCTAGCCCAACTAGTATAAATACTGGCGGCAGTATTTCTTGGTCTGCCTCTGCTTCTGGCGGCACCGATTCTTACACCTATTCTTGGAGCGGAACTGACGGTTTGACTGGTACAGGTAGCACGGCTTCGCAAGTATATTCATCGGCCGGTGCCAAAACCGCAACGGTGACCATCACTTCTGGCAGTCAGTCAGTTACTCGTTCCTGTAATGCCACCGTCAATACTCCGGTGCAAAATTTGGTAGTCTCCTGTTATCCAACCAATAGCAATGTTCAAGCTGGGAATAACATCACTTGGAATACAAGCGTCTCTGGCGGTACCGGTTCTTACAACTATTCTTGGAGCGGAACTGACAACCTCTATGGTACCGGCTCAGTCGTGTCGCAATATTATTCTCAGACGGGAACAAAAAATGCTCTTGTGACCGTGACCTCCGGCGGACAAACCGCTTCGGCCAGCTGTTCGGCCAACGTCAATCAGGTTTATAGTCAAAATTTTACCGTATCGTGCTATGCCAACCCAAACAGTCCTTATGTAAACACCGGCATGACTTGGAACGCCTATGCTTCCGGTGGCAATGGTAATTATTCTTATTCCTGGACCGGTTCCGACGGCTTGAACAGTTACAATCAGAACCCTTATATGACTTATTATTCAACGGGTAATAAATATGCGAGCGTGACGGTGACTTCGAATGGTCAGACGGTTTCCGCTTCTTGTAATGCCAACGTCTTGGGTTCGGCCCAAGTGCTTTCCTATGTCAGTCCGAACAATCAGGTTTTGTCCGAAGCCGTTTCTTTGAGTGCTATTCCTTATACCGGTTTGGCTGAAGATCTGATGTTTTATGTTTTTATTGCCTTGCTTGTCCTGTGGAGCGCTTATGTCGCATATCTGTTTTTGAAACATCAAATGGAAGAAGAACAAGCTTATGCGGAAGATCTGCCCGTTCAGACTGTCGCTATCAGTTCTCAAGAAGGATTGAAACAGATTATTCTTGATGAGGCCAAGAAACATCGGGTACTGGTTTCTGACCGAGCGGTTGGAATAATCACCAAGAAAGCTCTTGGCAACAAAGACGAAGCAATGAGTATTCTAAAACAGACGATCAAGAATAATTCCGGGAAGAGAAATGAAAATTCTTGGCTGGCGGTGGGTGAGGAGGATGTAAAATAAGTGACGGGGAAATACAATATAAGAAAGCCGCGCGGTAGTCCGCGCGGCTTTAGTTTTACTTTTATTTCCGGTTTTTTATTTCATCGGTCAATCTGGCTTTCAAGTCTTCCAACTTGATTTTTTCCTGCCTTGTCCCGCCGGAGCTTTCTGAAGCGGAGTGGGATTGCCCATCACGTATTTCCAAAGCCAGTTCACCCGTCTCTATTTCTTTATCACCAATGACCAGCATATATGGTACTTTATTTACCTTGCCGGCGCGGATTTTCTTACCCATACCTTCATCGGTATCATCGAGATCTACACGGACATTCATAGCCTTTAATTCATCGGCAATTTTTTTGGCATACTCATTGTGATTTTCACGAACCGGGATGATTTTGATTTGTGTTGGTGAAAGCCAGACTGGGAAATTGCCGGCATAGTGTTCGATCATCACACCCATAAATCTCTCAAGGGAACCGGAAATGGCGCGATGAATAACTACCGGCCTTTCTTTTTCGCCTTTTTCATTGACGAATGACAAGTCAAATCGTTCAGGTAAATTGAAATCGCATTGGATGGTAGCCAGTTGCCATTCGCGTCCAATAGCATCATAAAACATAAAGTCGAGTTTTGGTCCGTAAAAAGCCGCTTCGCCCTCAACTCGTTTGTAATTTAATTCATTTTCCTTGGCGGCAGTTTCCAGAGCGGCCTCGGCTTTTTCCCAAACTTCATCACCGCCTAAATATTTGCTCTTATCATCACCGCGGACGGATAGACGGACCCAGTATTTCTCCATCATATTCATGGTGGTATAAAACTTTTTGATGATATCTACAATCGTGCTAACTTCTTGACCTATTTGTGAGACACGGCAGAATAAATGGCCGTCATCCTGGGTGATAGCGCGCACGCGAGCGAGTCCTGAGAGCTGGCCGGCTTTTTCATATCGGTAAACGGTGGCTGGTTCAAAATAACGGACTGGCATATCACGGTAAGAAAACTGATTATCGCAGAATATTTGCATATGATGCGGACAGTTCATCGGCTTCATAAAGAATTCCTCATCACCGCCTTTGACCCGGAAAAGCTCTTCGCCAAACTTGGCGGCATGACCGGAAGTCTCATACAAACCTATTTTAGTAATATGCGGAGTCCAAACGCGTTCGCAACCCTTGGCCTTGTTTAATTCCCAGAGATAATCTTCAATTGCTTCCCGTATAATCATGCCGTTTGGCTGAAGAAGGGGAAGTCCGGCACCAACTAAATCAGAAATGGTAAATAATTTTAATTCCTTGCCGATTTTTCGGTGGTCTCTTTTGCGCGCTTCTTCTTGCTGTAATTCGTAGGCAGCTAAGGCTTCCTTGGATTCAAAAGCCAAGCCGTAAATGCGGGTGAGCATTTTGTTGTTTTCATTACCTTTCCAGTAGGCGCCGGCGATTCTTTCCAGTTTGAAGGCGCTAGAAGGAATTTCTTTGGTCGTAGCTACATGCGGTCCGGCACAAAGGTCACAAAAAACAGTAGATTGTAGATTGTAGATTGTAGATTGAGTAGAGACAATATCAGAGGGGCCGGAGATGTACACAGAGATTTTTTCACCTTTATTGGCTAGCTCTTCGATCAGTTCAAGTTTGTACGGCTGTTCAGCAAATATTTTTCTAGCTTCGGCAATAGAAATTTCCTTCTTTTCAAAAGTGGACCATTTCTTTAAAAGCTCGCGCATTTTTTGCTCGATTTTGCCTAGGTCTTTATCACTGATTGGTGCACTGAATTCAAAGTCATAGTAAAAGCCGTTATCAACAGCCGGGCCAATGGCTATCTTGGCATCCGGATAAAAGCTCAAAACTGCTCCGGCCAAAAGGTGGGAGAGCGAGTGCCTGATTTTGTAAATATTTTCTTGTTCCATGTTTTTTTTGAAAAAGTAATGTTTGATTTTAAAATGTCTGGTTGAGCCTTACTATTGGCGACCCGAGGACTTTTAAAATTAAATATTACTTTTGAGTTATTAATTAATAAAACCCCAGCCTCAAAAGGTATACGGATTCGTGCTTCGCCCGCTAAGGGTTGTCCTATTCGGACACGCACTCATCCTGGGGTGAGGCGGGGTTGTGAAAAATATATTCGTCTGAACTTATTATTTTTCAACAAAAATCGCCCCGACAAAAAATGAAGTTTCACTTTTTGTCGGGGCGAGTCAATTTCGCGGTTCCACCCAACTTGATTCTTTCTTGCCCCGCGTAGCTTTAGCGTAGTGGGGTTATAGATTAGCTTTGCAGTCTCGCCGATTTTGGCGGATTGCGGTTGGTAGCCGCAACAATCTCTATGCCTATATGATAACCTGAAAATTCAAAAACACAACCATTGACAATTATGATTAATAGTGTAGGATTATTAACGGGCGTCAGTGTGTTAAACAACATAAGAATAGGAGGCTAGGAATGAATTTTCGAGAATATTTGGATGAGCGAGGGGTGAAGATTGATCCTGATGGGGTAATCGAGACAAGTGCCAAGCAGGTTCTGGATTATATCCAGGAATGCGGCGACATGCCGATTGATCTTTGCGGCTGCACGGTTCAGGATCGTCTGGTCATTGTTGACGGAAATTTCGACCGTCTCGATGCCAAATTTTGCGATTTCAACGGCGGCATCGAAATCAAGCATTGCAAATTTGATGTGGACCTGGATTTCGGTCATGCCACGGCGGCCAAGATCTTCCGTCTGGAAGATGTCGAAGTCGGCGAATGCCTGACATTGTCGTGGGGCATCGTCAAGCTCGACCGTCACCAGATTGATATGAGTAAGACGATCAAGGCTGGGTCGATCGAAATCTCTGACGAATAAGCCTTTTTGTCCTTTTTGCCCGGGTATTGATTACCCGGGTTTTTGTTTGCCTGGTTTTTTGAACGGGGTTATAATATAGGCAGGTTTAATTAATATTAATTTCGATTAAGAAAAACAAATAATCCTTAATCGCAACCCTTATGCAAGGAAACAATGATAAAACAATGGCGATCATCGCCTACATCCTATTTTTTATCCCATTGATCGCGGTGCAGAATCGATCAGCCTTTTTGAATTTTCACGTTAATCAGGGTTTGAATTTGTTTATTGTCGGTGTGGCTGGTTCGGTCATCTTGAATTTATTGCATGTGTTTGCCCTGTCTCAGGTTTGGGGCTTGGTGGTCTTGGTTTTGGCCATCATGGGAATAATTTCCGCTTCCAAAAACGAGATGAAGCCATTACCAGTGATCGGCGGTTTGTTTAATCTAATCAAATAATATGAGTGAAGGAATTCCTGATCCGGACCACACCGGGTTTATCTCCAAAGAAGATTTCGATAAGATGCTCGAAGAAGGCCGACGACTGGCCAAAGAGCAAGCCGCTTTGAAAAAAGATGCTCCTAAGGTTGTAGGCCAGGGCCATGATACGGGGGGGTTTGGTGCGCCGGTCGGTGTCGATGAAACGCTAACTTCCATGCTGACTCCCGAAGAACAAGAAGAATTTAGGAGAAGGCTGTCGGAACAAGATGCGGGTTGGGATAATAAGTAGATTGTATATTGTAGATAGTAGATAGAAAGCCGGGTTTGAGCGAAGCTCAAACCCGGCTTCCGTATTATACAATCTACAATCTACGATATACCATCTACTAGATAAGTTCTTTTACTTTATCGATTATAAAACTGATCTCGCCATTACGCATTGAAATCTTGCCTTTGAGGGCCACGCATTTGTCTTTTACCAGCGAATTTTTAAATTCGATCATTGTGCGGGGAAAAGCGACGACTTCCAGAGTGTCGGTATAATCCGATACCTTGATAAAAGCCATCGGGTCGCCTTTTTTGGTGACAATCGCCCGGATTTCTTCGATCGTTCCGGCCACGACCGCTTCTTTGCCTTCCTTTGGATTCGTCTTGATATGAGCGATGCTGTAATTCTTCTCATCGATTGTTTTTTTGAATTTGTCGAGGGGGTGGCCGGAAATGTACAAACCAAGAAGTTCTTTTTCCCAGGCCAGGCGCTCGGTCGGTGTGACTGGTGTGGCTTCGGCCAGTTTGAAACTGTTGGCATTCAGGTTTTCCACATAAGCACCGAAGAGCGAGTCCTGGTCGGCAGAGAGCTTGCTGACTTCTTTGGAATAGGCGAGCATGTTTTCAACATTGGCTAGCATTTGTCCGCGTTCGCCGAATTCGTCCATTGCTCCGGCCTTGATGAGCGCCTCCAATGATTTCTTGTTCAAATTTTTATCTTTCACCCGATCAAGAAAATCCGAGAGCGACTTGTATCGGCCGCGTTTTTTCCTTTCCTCAATAATCACATTGGCAATGCCCTCGCCGAAATTCTTGATTGTCGTCAATCCGAAACGGATAGTGTCTTTTTCACCCTCGCCTTTGATCACGGTAAACATGCTGAAACTCTCGTTGATATTCGGCGGCAAAACCGGTATCTGCATCCTTTTGCATTCGGCGATGAATTCGCCGATTTTTTCCACATCGCCGGAATCGGCGGTCAGAACACAGGCCATATAGATGGCTGGGAAATTGGCTTTCATATAGGCGGTCTGATAGGCGACGCGACCATAGCTTGCGGCATGGGCTTTGTTGAATCCGTAGGCGGCAAAAGGTTCGATGAGTGACCAGAGTTCGTCAGTCTTTTCTTGGGATAAGCCATTTTTGATCAGACCTTCCTTGAGCTTGCTTTTTTGAGCTTCCATTTCGGCTGGGATTTTCTTACCCATCGCTTTTCGGAGCTTGTCGGCCTCGAGCCAGGAATAGCCGGCGAGCTTGATGGCGATCAACATGACGTCGTCCTGATAGGTGATCACACCGAAAGATTGTGAGAGAATGTCTTTCATTCGCGGATCGAGAAAGCGGACGGTACGGGAGTTGTGCTTGCGCTTGATGTATTCGGGAATGGATTCGATCGGTCCCGGACGATACAAGGCGACCATTGCGTTGATATCGTGGATGGTGGAGGGTTGCAATTCTTTCAAATATTTTGTCATGCCCGAACCGTTCAGCTGGAAGAGACCGCAAGTCTCGCCTTTGGCCAAGAGTTCAAAAGTTTTCGGGTCATCCATTGGAATTTTTTCAATGTCGATATCTACTCCAGCCAGTTTTTTGGTCAGACCAACGGCATCGGCCAAAATGGACAAGTTTTTGATGCCAAGAAAGTCGAACTTCAATAAGCCGGCATCTTCAACGGCATGCATATCGTACTGAGTGATGATTTTGTTTTCACCCTTGGTATCGTACTGAAGCGGGGTGAAATCGGTCAGGGTCGACGGAGCAATCACCACGCCGGCGGCATGGACGGAGATGTGTCGGGCACAACCTTCAATTTTTTTCGCCATATCGATAATCTTTTTAGCATCTTCTTCCTTGTCGTAGATTTCTTTGAGCTCGGCGACTTCGGCCAAGGCCCGATCGATCGTCATTGGGAAGCCTTGGGCGCCCATGGGAATCAGTTTGGAAAGGCGATCGCCAACCGAGTAAGGGAAAGCCATCGCACGAGCGACATCGCGCACCGCACCGCGGGCCATCATGGTACCAAAAGTACCGATCTGGGCGACTTTGTCAGCGCCGTATTTGTCTCGAGCATATTGGATGACCTCGTCGCGTCGATTATCGGCATAGTCCATATCGATATCGGGTGCTGACGGTCGTTCCGGATTCAAAAATCGTTCGAAGGGTAGTTTGAATTCGATCGGATTTACATTGGTAATCCCGGTGAGGTAAGTGGTAAGGGAACCGGCGACCGAACCTCGAATGTTCGTATAAATATCGTTCTCGTGGGCAAAACGCAAAAGATCGGCCACCACCAGGAAGTAAGGCGAATAGCCTTTGTCGCGAATAACTTTCAGTTCGTATTCCAGGCGGTCGGTATACTCGGTCGTTGTTTCTAGGCCGCGAGTCTCAAAGCCGGCGTAAGCCAGTTTTTTCAATTCATCATCGGCTGACAGGCCGCTCTCCACTTTGAAGTCAGGGAAAACCCAAGTTCCGAGTTTGAGTTCTAGGTTGCACATGTCGGCAATCCTCGCGGTGTTTTCTATGGCTTCGGGTGTGTCTTTGAAAAGCTCCTCGGCCTGTTCGCCGGAAATGAAAGAAAAATTTTCGTCATTGCTGTCGCTGTTCTTGTCTGACAAGTCGCCGTTCGTATTTACCAACAGCAGGGTGTCGCGGGCCGTTTTGTCTTCCGGATGGAGATAGTAGACGTCGTGAGCGGCAACGAGCGGAGTGTCGGTTTCTTTGGCAATAGAAATAACTTTTGTCATGATTTCTTCATGCCCCTCTATTTCTGGGTGATGAGTGATTTCTAAGAAAAAGTTTTCCGCGCCATAGATTTTCTTGTACCAGTTGATGAGTTCTTTAGCTTTATCGATATCGCCGTTTTTCAAGGCTTGGGTAGTTGTGCCAGAAAAAGACGGGGAAATACAAATAAGTCCCTCGGCATATTTTTCGATGAGTTCTTTGTCGATGCGGGGTTTGTAATAGAAACCCTCAAAGTGGGCGAGGGTGGTGAGGATTTTAAGATTGTTGTACCCGGTCATATTTTTGGCGAGAAGAATGAGACGGGTACGGCGATTGTCCACCCCGCCTTGTTTGTCAGCCCGACCGCGCGCCGCCACATAAAAATCCACGCCAAGAATCGGCTTGATTTCTTTTTTCTTGCATTCCTTGTAAAACTCAATCGCTCCGTACATGTTGGAATTGTCGGTCAAAGCCAGGGCGGTCATTGCGTGTTTTTTTGCCTCTTTGGCCAGGTCGGGAATCTTGGGTAGAGCGTTGAGAAGAGAGTAGTGGCTATGGGTGTGTAAGTGGATGAATTTGGACATGAAGGAATTATAACCCAGATTATCGGAACGTTAAACATAGAACTCGGAACATTTTTAAGTCATAATATTTGACAGAAAATACTATTCTGATAGAAATAGATGGAAGAACAAATTTACAAGGAGGTGGTTTGTGAAAAGATTGAAAAAAGTCGAACGACAGTTGGTTCAGTATCGGGTGATCCGGGTTGGCTGTGCCAGTGAATTGCCTGGTGAAGAAAAACCGGTCAAATACGACGGTCGGGCCGTAGAATTTCTGCGGGATTGGGGATTTAAGAGTCCGGTTTCCGGCCAAGGCGGCGATTGGAAACTGTTTCTGAATGCCAGTGCCTCGAGTGAAAAAAGCGTTTTTTACGTGTATTTTGCCAGCCCCAGTGCGAATAACGATTTTGTGGATCTGCCGGTAAAAATCAATGAAATGAAGAGGGAAGTTCGGTCGAATCCTGGGTACTTTTTACTGGAGAAGTTTGATTTGGAAAGACGCCATACGGTGTCGATCGATCTGGGATATGCTTCGTATTTGCGTTATGTGAGGGATCAGGGCCTCTATGTGTTCGATGCCGTTGGTGAAAAAATGGCCAGGTGGGAGATATTCTGCATTTCAATTGATCATCCGTTGCCCGCTGGGTTTGCTGGTTGTCATTGAATTTAGGGTTGCTGTTTGACAGCAACCCTTTTATTTTATTTAAATAGGTTTATAATATTAACGTTAACAGCTAATTAAATTTAATCATATGAAATTTGGTTTGAAATTTTGGCAGGATAGTGATAAGAAGGTGGAGCCAGTCGTCGGAGAAACACCTAGTGAAGCAACCCCGGCTTCATCTTCACAGAATGCCTTTCCTCCAGGAACAAATACCGAAGAAGAGCGTTGCAAGATGATGTTTGGCAAGGATTGTCCGGATGTTTCAAATAATGCTTTTGATAAGTTAAAGTAAAAAAAGAAAATTCTCGTTTGGCTGTGACTTGTGTTAGAATACTCGGATGACGCAAAAAGACGCCCTGGAAATACTTAAGATGGGTCACAATGTTTTTATTACCGGACCAGCCGGCAGTGGTAAGACGCATTTGGTAAATAATTACATCAAATACCTGAAAGACAATGACGTGGAAGTTGGCATTACGGCTTCGACGGGTATTGCCGCGACCCATATGGGTGGAACCACCGTTCATTCTTGGACGGGAATGGGGATCAAGGACAGTCTGACCATGGCCGACTTAGACGAATTGAAGACCAGAAAATACCTTCACGACCGCTTTGAAAGGACAAAAGTTTTGATCATCGACGAGGTTTCGATGCTTCACCATTTTCGCCTCGATCTCATCGATCAGGTTTGCCGACATATGAAAAACAACGACCGGCCCTTTGGGGGAATGCAGGTGGTCTTGTGCGGAGACTTTTTCCAGTTGCCGCCAATCGCCCGGTTTGGGGAACCGGCGGCGCGATTTTCCTTTGAAGCAAATATCTGGAAAGAGGCCGGACTGAAAATATGCTATCTGGAAGAGCAGCATCGCCAGAACGACCAGAAGTTTTTAAAATTATTGAATGAAATCCGCGACAACTGCGTGTCAGAAAGCTCGATGGAACATTTGAAGAGCCGGCACAATAAGAGGCCGGAAAATAATTGCGAGCCGACGCGTCTGCATACCCACAATGTAGATGTGGATGAAATCAACGAAAAGGAATTGCAGAAACTGCCCGGTCAAATCCATATTTACAATATGGAAGGCAAAGGCAAGAAACCGTTGGTCGACTCCTTGAAAAAGAGCTGTCTGGCGCCAGAAGCTTTGCGGTTGAAAATCGGCGCTCGGGTAATGTTCGTAAAAAATAATTTTGAAATCGGCTATGTGAACGGAACGCTCGGCACCGTTACCGCTTTTGATGGCGATGGACCGATTGTCACCACGAATGCCGGGAGAAACATTGCCGTCCGTCCGGTCTCCTGGAAAATAGATGAAGAGGGTAAGACCAAGGCGGAAATAAGCCAGTATCCGCTCCGTCTGGCCTGGGCGATCACTGTCCATAAAAGCCAGGGTATGAGTCTCGATGCGGTGGAAGTGGACCTGTCCAAGTCTTTTGAGAAAGGAATGGGCTATGTGGCCCTGTCGCGCGTCCGCAGTCTGTCCGGACTGAAATTGATCGGCTTGAACGACATGGCAACCAAAGTGCGCGATGAAGTTTTGGAATATGACGGGGAATTGAGAAAGATATCGGCCAAACATTTGGCGGAGTTGGACCGCTTGACGGAGGCGGAAATGAAAGAAAAACAGGAAGATTTTTTGGCAAAAATAGCGCCGCCTCGGGATCCTAGCGGAAAAACCAAAAAGCACAAGATTTCGACTTTTGAAGAAACACGCCATTATTTGGAGGCCGGAATGAATATCAACGAAATCGCCAGCGCCAAGGGTGTTCAGGCGAAAACGATTTTGGATCACTTGGAAAAACTTTTGGACAGCGACCACGATTTGGATATTGCCAATCTGGAAAGTGAAATGTCAGCAGTCAAATTTAAAAAGATTTGGAAAGCCTTCAATGATATTTACGGCGACAATCGGGAATTGCGCCTGACACCGGTCATGGAGAAACTCGGGTCCAATCCGGGAGTGACTTTTGAAGAGATGAGGATTGTCCGATTGTTTTTGAAAAAGAAGGGGCTTTAACAGCCTCGGTTTATAAGCTATAATACAGAGATGAAGAACACAAAAAACACGGTAACGATTATTATACTCAGCGTGATCATCGTCATCGTTTTTTCTTACTCAGGTTTTTCCTTGTTCAAACTATTGAACTCGGACGGTTTTGACGCTCAGGTCAATAATCCGTTGCCCTCCAACCAGTAATACGAAAGGCTGTCGTTCATACCAAGGCTAAACCTTGTTCTAGA
>JBAXQJ010000017.1:0-16614 GCA_037131755.1 bacterium | reverse complement strand
GAAATCAGGTTTTCATCAGCGACAAAGTCTTTCTTGCCCTGAAGCCTCTCCACGACAACCACGGAATTCTTGGCGACGTCTTTGGGACCGATTTCAATTCTCAGGGGTACGCCTTTCCTCTCCCACTCAAAGAATTTTGGACCAGGGCGACCGTCTCGGTCATCAATTTTATAGGTTATATTCTCCGCTTCCAGCTCTTTTTTAATCTTGGCGACTTTATCAAAGACACTGGCCTTCTCTTCGTCATTTCCCCAAATTGGAATGATTACCACTTGGAATTGAGCTACCTTAGGCGGCAAAACCAAACCCTTGTCATCTGAGTGCGACATGATAAGCGCTCCAATGATTCTGGTGCTTACTCCCCAACTGGTTTGCCAAGCGTATTGTTTCTGTTGATTTCTATCGGAAAAAGCGACTTCAAAGGATTTGGAAAAATTTTGTCCCAGCATATGCGAGGTACCGGCCTGCAAGGCCTTTCCGTCCTGCATCATTGCTTCTATCGTCGTAGTATAATCGGCACCGGCAAATTTTTCCGGTTCGGTTTTTATTCCCTTTACCGCTGAAATGGCCAGATATTCCTCGGCAAAATTCTTATATACCTCGATCATTTCCAAGGCGTTTTTATCCGCACCTTCTTTGGTTTCGTGCACGGTGTGACCCTCTTGCCACAAAAATTCTACTGTCCGGAGGAATGGCCTTGTACGCAACTCCCAACGCATGACATTGCACCATTGGTTTATTAAGATAGGCAAATCACGGTAAGAATGGACCCATTTTGAATAGGTATCGTAAATTATCGTCTCCGATGTCGGTCTGATTACAAAAGGTTCGTCCAGTTCGCCAGCAGGAATCAGTTTGCCATCTTTCTCTTCCAGCCGATGATGGGTGACGACGGCACATTCTTTGGCAAAACCTTCCACATGTTTCGCTTCCTTTTCCAGGAAACTGACCGGTATCAAAAGAGGAAAATAGGCATTTTGCACCCCAAGACTTTTGAATTTCTTGTCTAGAATTGACTGAATCCTCTCCCAAATAGCATAACCATAAGGCTTGATTACCATACAGCCGCGCACCGGTGACTGCTCCAGCAAATCACCTTCCCTGATGACATCAAGGTACCATTGAGAAAAATCTTCCGCCCGAGTGGTTATCTTACTATTAATAGTTTTTTCGCTTATATCGTTTGACATAATGACAATGTTAATACAAAAGGTAATTTTAATCAATGCGTTTATGCAATCAAATTCTGAGAAAAATCAGGCAACAAAAAAGCGGAGACCGAAGTCTCCGCTGTAAGTTTTGTGGCCCAACCTTCAGTGAATGAAAGTCTGCCACACGTTTTTGAATGCCGGTATGATCACCCACTCGTTCACGAGTGTGTAAACAAAACAGCTGAAGAGCGTGCTGAAGACAAATACAGCATAGTCCTTTGCCTTCATCGCAACTCTGACCGTACCATTTGTCTGGTGCAGGTAAAAAGCGGTCGCCACGAAACTATCCTGAATGACGGAAAGAGTTAGAAACGGAATGATCCGAATCGTTACCATTTTCTCAATCATCCAAAAGAGAAGAGTCGGGAGCGAGAGAAATGTCATTTCAACCGCCCTCACGGCAACCAACTTCTCTGCAAAAAACAGCAGAGCGGCTATCGGCAACAATACGGATCTTGTGATAAGGCTACCAGTCTCGCATGCCAGCCTAACAGATTTGATGCTCTCTGCTAGTTTAGCATTCCAAAGCCTCCGCCTTACTTCGATAATCTTTGCCACAAAATCATCAACTACTGTGATACCCAGCCAATCTACTCGGCACTTCTGATACCACTTTAGCATGATGAGATTGAGAACAAGAGCACCGATAGTAAGACCAATAACGCCATTACTGCCAAACCATCCCTGTATGATCGGCCAAAGACCATAGTCATACAAAGAGTTGTAGGCTTCAAACAGCGCCAACCCGCCCGCCACCTGAAAGAGCCTCTTCACCGACTTGGTGAAGTAGAAAACGGTTCCGGAGACGATGAGTATCCAGAACACTATTTTCACAATGTCCCAAATATTCACTTTTATCTCCTTTCAAAGTTTTTCAAAGATCGGTTTAAACTCCCCTAACCCACCCTGGATTAGTTTTTATATTATATACCTAAAATACCCTATTTGTCAAGGGTATATAAAATAGCCATTTTAATGGCTATTTTATACTTACAAACAATTACATACTCCGAAGACAAGCCTCATCTACCCCTCTTTAATAATCCCGTCTCTCAATCGAAAAACGCGATTGAAACCGACCTTATCGACAAAGTACCGATCATGAGACACGGCCAAAATCGCACCTTTGTATTCAAGCAGGGCAGCCTCTATCACTTCACGCGATTGAATGTCCAAGTGGTTGGTCGGCTCGTCCAAAACAAGAAATTCGTTGCGCTGATTGATCAGCTTGGCAAATATTAAACGAACCCTTTCACCCAAACTAAGATCGGAAACTTTTTTATAGACCGCTTGTCCGGAAAACATAAAGGAACCGAGAATGCGCCGTGGATCAAGATCAGTTGCGAGATTTGGCGTACTTACATATTCCTCAAGCACAGTCTTTCTTTCATCAAGGGATTCGTGCTCTTGTGCAAAATATCCGATAGAAATATTGTCGCCAATCTTTACCTCGCCCTGATCCGCTGACAAAAGACCAACGATCATTTTAAGAAGGGTCGTCTTACCCGATCCGTTTGGTCCGGTCAGCAAGACATGATCCTGACCCCTGATTTCAAATGACGTATCCCACAAAACTGATTTTTCATAACATTTTCTGACGTGACTGGCACGACAGATCAGTTTTGCGGAAGCCACCTCGCCGCCAAGCTCCCTTGGCCTGATTCTTTTTGCGGCGCTCGGCCTGACGATTTCTTGGCTGTAAATATCCCGCTCCAGACGCTTCTCCATGGCTCTGATTAATTTCCCCTTACTTGGATCGGCATAGACCGAAGCTTCCTGCCTTTTCAGTGTGAGCCAAGCCTCCATTCTTTTCTTTTCCTTTTGCTGGCGTTTGTACGCTTCCTCCTGACGTTCTGTTCTTTTTTCTTTTTCTGTCACATATTCGGTGTAGCCGCCGACGAATTCGTTAAACATTCCGTTAGCCGAATCCATTTCCAAGATTTTATTTACCGAATTATCCAGCAAGCGCCGATCGTGAGAGATAATAAGAACACCGCCTTTGAATTCCTCAATCAGATTTTCCAGCCACTCGACCGCTTCGACATCCAGATGGTTGGTCGGCTCATCGAGCAAAAGCATTGTCGGCTTGGATAGCAAGACTCTTGCCAATGCCAATTTTGTCTTCTGCCCACCGCTCAATCGGGAGACGGAAAAATCGAGAGAGACTTTGCTCAGGCCGACCTTTTTAAGACAATCTTCAACCAATTCTGAATTGGGAGAACCGACAAACGACCGGACGGTATCATCCGGCTTGTAGGCAATCTTCTGCGGCAAATACCCGATTCGCTCCTGTTCGACTTTAATCTGACCATCGTCTGTTTCTGCCTCGCCGACAATCGCTTTCAAGAGGGTGGATTTTCCAGCTCCATTTGGACCGACAATACCGATGCGATCGCCTTTCTGCACGACAAAAGACACTTTTTCAAAAAGCGGTTCGCCCAACATATGAACGCTGAGATTTTTTATTGATAACATGATAAGTTTTAAGTTAATTTAGTAAATCGAAAAAGACCCACCAGACGTGGGTCTTTTTCGATTGAATCAGTAGAATTAACTACGCAATTTTAGAAAAATCACCCACGTCGAAAACAGCCTCGACAGTGGAGCCCATATAAGACATATTAAGCTTGTATGTTTTTCTTTGCATAACTCTAATACTATACCATAAGGCTTGGTAGATATCAATGACTACAATTTCAACAGCTCGGCCACGTAATCCACATCCTTATCTCCCCGACCAGACAGGTTCACGACGATGACCTGATCCTGCTTCAATTGCGGTGCCAGTTTGATGGCGTAAGCGATGGCATGAGAACTCTCCAAGGCTGGGATTATTCCCTCGACTTTTGATAATTCCAAAAAGGCCGAGATCGCTTCCTTATCAGAAATTGATTGATAATCAACGCGACCAATTTCTTTCAAATAAGCATGAATCGGTCCGACACCCGGATAATCCAGGCCAGAAGCTATCGAATGAACCGGGTTTGGATTATTATCTTTATCTTGCAAGACCAGTGTCTTCATACCATGAATTGTCCCGGGCGTACCATAAGAAATCGTGGCGGCATGATCACCAACGGCCGAACCACGACCCAAAGGCTCGACACCGACCAAACTGACTTCGTCATCCAGGAATTCGTGGAAAATTCCGATTGCATTCGAACCACCACCAACGCAACCGACCACATAATCCGGCAATTTATTTTCTTGCTCGAGGATTTGCTGTCTCGCTTCCCGACCGACAATCGCTTGAAAATCGCGCACCATCATCGGATAAGGATGTGGGCCAACAACCGAGCCGATAGCAAAGAAAGTGTCCCTGTAATCTCGCACAAATTTGCCAAAAGCACTGTCCACGGCGTCTTTCAGACATTTCCCGCCATCATTTACCTCGACCACCGTGGCGCCCAATAATTTTATCCTGGCAACATTCTGACTCTGTTTGGCCACGTCGATTGCCCCCATGTGGATTTCACACTCCAGGCCAATCAAGGCAGCCGCGGTCGCCAAAGCCACGCCGTGCTGGCCAGCTCCGGTCTCGGCTAATAGTTTTTTCTTACCCATCCTTTTAGCCAACAATGCTTCGCCAAGGCAATGGTTTATTTTGTGAGCGCCGGTATGATTGAGATCTTCGCGTTTGAAATAAATTTTGGCTCCGCCCAATTTTTCACTGAGATTTTTGGCAAAATACAGAGGCGACGGCCGACCGACATAATTTTTAAGCAAATCATGATAGGTCTTTTGAAAGTCCGGATCATCTTTTGCTTTCTCATACTCAAGTTCTATTTCGCGAAGCGGAGTTTCAAGTTCTGGTGGGACGAAGCGCCCACCATAGGATCCGAAATAGCCGTCTTTATCTGGTAAATTTTTTAAGGTTTTATTTTTCATATATTTTAATTAACAATAGTAAATGCCCGACGTTCTTTCTACGCCAGAATTCCGTGCAATGATTTTTATGAGTAAAATGGTCCATGATTATAGTTTGATAGGCAAAATAAAAACCCGTCAGTCACGGGCTTTGTCAAAAAAATAATCAATAGACTACGACAAAAGTTACCCGTGATAACGAGCGGTCCACCAAGCTGACATAATGTAACTTTTTCTATTCATAGTATTAGTATAGACCATTATTTGGACTATGCAAGTCATCCATTAATCCCCTTGAGTCTGCAAACGAATATTTTTGTCCGCAGATAGGAATTGGCGTTGGTTATAAATTTCAGCTCCAGAGTTTTCAGGATCTTAAAATTAGATCCCGATATGATCCTTCTCAATAATTCATATTCACTGGTATAGGCGACAAGCAAACCGTCCGGTTCTAGATTTTCTTTGGAACACTCGATAAAAGCCCGGTACAAGCTTTCCAAATCCTGGCCTTTCAAAATCGACATTCCGAAGGGCAGATCCGAAGCAATCACATCAAACTTACCCAGCACCGGCTTGTCTAAAACATTTTTCTCAAGCACTTGAACCCGCCTGATCAACCCGGCCTTTTTTATGTTTTGGATGGACAACGAGAGATGCTCCTTGTCGTTATCAAATCCGATCAGCTGTTCCAGGTTTTGGTAGCACAATCCAGCTTCGATAAGCAGGGTTCCGCTGCCAGAAAAAATATTCAAGTAACTTTTTCTATCCTCCAAATTACCCAAGGAATTCATCGCATAAGCGATGGTCGGATCCATTCCGCCTTTCATGTTCATCACCCGATAATCCCTGAGAGAAAGCGGCCTTGGCGTCATCTGGACTCCGACTTCCCACTTATCGTCACGCTTTATAATATGTATTTTCAGATCAGCTTCTTCAGCCTCCTCCAGCTTGAAAGTCTCCCGCACATAGCTGGCAATGTTTCGAACCTCCAGCGAATCAGAACCGGCACAATTTATCTTGAAACTTTTAAAAGCATCCTCGTTTGAACCCAGCACGACATCAATGAGGTTTTTCAAAACCGACTTGTGCTTTGAAAGGTAAGTTGGGTGATATCTTTCGTCCTCCAAAATGACGTAGGCGCGCTGAACGCTCCTCAAATTGAAGATCGCAGCAAAATTGTCGGGGTATTCAAAAACGGCAAAATCCTCAGCCCAATCAATAACCCTGAGGCTTTTCCCTTTTCTTATTTCTTCCATAACAACCTCTTTTAATCCGGATATGAAAGCTAATTTTATTTTAAAATCAATTTTGGTCATTTTATTATGTCAAAAAAGTATCTTCTGAAATTTATCGTCCCTTACGATGGTTCTGTCATGAGTGACAAGCAATAGCGCACCGGAATATTTCAAAAAAGCCTCTTGCAAAACGACCTGCGACATGACATCAAGGTGATTGGTCGGCTCGTCCCAAATAATGAGATCGTAATAGCTCCTCGACAAGATCCCGAGCATTATTTTGATTCTGACGCCCGGAGACAATTCTTTGAATTTCTTTTTGAGGACTTTGGCATCCAGATGATTATAGGCAATGATCTTGTAGGCATCTTCCTTTTCAGAAAATTTATCCATAATGTAGTCCATCACCTCTCGCTCATCTAATTCTTCGTACCAATTCTGCGATAAATACAAATCGTCAATTCCGTAGGTCTTATTGAAAATGTCTCCTTCTCTTACTGGCCCGCTGTCTAAGTAAGAGACGATTTTCTTGACCAAAGTCGTCTTGCCAGATCCGTTGTCCCCGCAAAAAACCAACTTATCGCCGCTCGATAAAGTAAAGTTTATTTTTTTGCCAGTGATGGTTTCGCCGCTGAAATCGAGCAAATTCTTGATCTTCTTGGTGTTTTGAAGACGGACATTGGGAATCGGATCATTTTTTGGTTCTTCGATATCGACATGATCAGCCCGCTTGGAAAGCCTTTTTATGGTCGCCCCGCCAAACTTTCCGGCCATTTCCCGCTTGAAACCCTGTAAACCTTTATCCTCATTTATCCAATTAGTTCCCTCCTCGAATTCTGTCTTAGCTAGTTTGACGGCATCCAAAAGTTTCCGGTGTTTTTTGAGGTTCAATTTATAATCGGCAAATTCTTTCTCGACCCGCTGTTTTCGAGCCTGGAGAAAAACCGAGCATTTCTGCTGGGTCTTTTCAGCCGTCTTGGAGTCCAGATAAAAAATAACCTCCGCCACGTCATCGATAAAGTCGATATTATGGCTGGTGAAGATTATCTTGATTTTATTTTTCAAGATATGTCCCTTTAGCCAATCGATATTTTTCTGATCGAGATTATTGGTCGGTTCGTCGAGCACATACAAATCCGCTTCAGCGGCAAATAATTTTTCCAATCGGAGCCTGGTGTGTTCACCGCCAGAGATGCCCTTGTCATTCTTTTCGATTTGAGAAAAATAGGCCACTTTCAATTTGTTAGGCACGACAACGGAGCACCAGTTCTCGTCCTCACCTTCGCCGACAATCTTTTTCAAGATAGTGCTCTTGCCGACACCATTTTCGCCCAAAATCGCCGTGCGAAAATTCGGGTCAATATCAAACAATACGCTGTCGGCAAATTCTCGATTTATGTTTACTTTGATCATGGCGTTTTATTGTTGGATGAAACCGCCGGCCTGAAGTTCCCAGAGATCCTTATATAGCCCACTGTCCTTGTTAGCCAATTCTTCATGGGTCCCTTCTTCGACAATCTTGCCATCTTTCATGGCGATTATTCTGTCCATCTTTTTTATCGTCGACAGCCTGTGGGCAATGACAATAGTGGTACAACCCCTCATCAGGTTATCGAGAGCGTCCTGAATCAATTTTTCAGAATGTGAATCCAAACTGGAAGTCGCTTCGTCTAAAATCAATATTGGCGCTTTTTTAAGTATCGCCCTGGCAATGGCAACCCTCTGTCTTTCACCGCCAGACAGCTTGATGCCGCGCTCTCCGACATAAGTATCATATTTCAAAGGCAAAGACTCAATAAATTCGTCGCAGTGAGCCAGGCGAGCGGCTTCTATAACCTCTGCATCAGTGGCATCCCTTCGTCCATAGCGAATATTATCCAAAAGAGTCCGATGAAAAAGGACGGGGTCCTGCGGCACCAGACTTATATTTTCCCGCAAGCTGTTCTGCGTGACTTTTTGAATATTTTGCCCATCTATTTCGATAGATCCTTTACTGATGTCATACATTCGCATGATCATCCGGATAAACGTCGTCTTACCGGCACCTGACGGGCCGATCAGTGCGACTTTCTCTCCCGGCTTGATGTTCAGATTAAGATTGCTGATTACCTCTTTCGTCTCACTAAAACCAAAAGAAACGTCTTTGAATTCTATACCGGCCTTTACCACCTGAAGCTTTTTGGCCTTCGGCATATCTTTTATGTCATAAGGCATTTCTAATATTTCCACCATCTCTTTGGCATCAGCAATGCCTTCATAGATCTTGCGGATAAATCTGTTAAGTCCCCACAATTGGTTGGCGAGTCCGATAATGTAAGTCTGGGCCAGCACAAAAGTACCGATGGTCGCCAAACCCTGATTCCAATACCTGATCGCATAGTAGAAAATGACAAATTCAATTATCGCAATAAGCAATGTCTGCACGCCATCAACCACGTCCCCCAGAATCCAAGAGAATCTCAATTTGTTCGCTTGGTCATTTGTCACTTCTTTGAACTTGACCGACTCATATTTCTGACCGGTGAACAAAGAGACCGCGCTGCTGTTGGTGATCGAATCAGCCAAATAGCCGGTTGTCTTGGAATCAGCCTCGGCAACGGCAATATCATATTTTAACTTCCAGCGCGAGAATAAGATATTAAAAGTGCTGAATGACAAGACCCAGATCATTAGTGCGATGGAGATGATTGGCGCCACGAACCAGGTCACAATAAGTGATCCTGTCACCGCCACAATCAATGGCAAGATACTGAAAGCAATGCTATCGGAGATGCTCTCAAACGATCGACTGAACCGGCTGACCCTTTGGACCAAGCTGCCGGAAAAATTATTCGTAAAGAATGAATAGGAATGATCGATAAGGTAATCAAAAGCGTTCTGTCTCAGATTTGCCATCGTCCTAGACTGCAAAGTGCTGATGCTATACATGCCGACACGGCTGATAAGCCAGACTATCAATTTAAGAACTAGGACAGTGACGATTATACTGATGAGTGTCGGTATAATGATCGACTTTTCTTGTGACGACCCAAGCTGATCAAAGAATTTTTTGTAAAAAATGGGGACAAGCACATTGATTACTTGCACGACAAACATGGACACGTAAGAGACCCAGAAGATGGTTTTCCTTGGCCTTATGCCTCTCCAGTAATGCTTAAATACTTGGCTTATTTTTATGTTTTGCCCTTTTTCCATATATTTTTATGATAGCACAAAATTAGTTCTAGTATATGTGATTGCCAAAGAATATGCCTCTACTTAGGAATAAACATTTCTTGCATTTCCTTTGCCTTGTCCAAAGCCCTTTCCATCATCCGATCGCTGTTGGCGCCCCAATAGTAGTATTTGGCATATTCGGCCGGATCGATTAGTTTTATTTCCGTCACGTCTCCGGCTGGATCAGAGACAAAATCGCCATATGGTTCGACCAAGCAAACCGAACGGGTTTGAATGATTTTCCGTCCGTTTTCCAAAATATTGATTTGGACGCCGATCAATTTTTGCTGGATAACTTTCATGTTGGATTCTTCTCTGACTTCGCGGACAACAGCCTGTTCAACACTCTCACCATCTTCCACGCCGCCACCCGGCGAACTCCAGGTCTTTTTGTCCTTTTCATAGACCAGGACCATTTTGCCACCGCAAAAACAGACCGCATGAACCGACTCGATCTTCATTCCGTCGAGCTCTTCATAATCATCGACGTCTCTATACAAAGCCTCGACTCTTGTCTTGTCGATTCGGCTGATATAATTAGTTTTTATTTCCATAGTGCCCCCAGTAAGAATTGAACTTACATCTAAAGCTTAGGACGCCCTTGTTCTATCCATTGAACTATGGGGGCAAAGATTACCGAATGTCTTTCTTAATCACATCGATCATATTCATGATTATTTTGAAATAATATCGACTCTTTTGAACTCTAACCCGACACATACCGTATTTTAATTTACCCTTCTTTTTTCCTTTTATTGTTTCGATGCTTGTTATCTTTTTCTGATCTATACCAGTAACTTTTGACCAAAATACTTTTGCCTCTTGATGATTGATATCCTCAAAAAGTCTCAAAGATATCTTCAGTCTTTCCATTATAATTCCCAACTCCTTCAGACATAAAATGAAAATTCTTATTAATTCCGGATCGCTATTAATTATATTCAACTCGCGTTTATTGCCCTCACCCCAATATAGAGAAGCTAAAACAAACATTTTTGATTGCCTATTTACCCCACCCATCAATCTCGTGGCATCTATCTGGGTTTGTTTCCATTCTTCTATAGATTTATTCTTACTCCCAACTCCCCTAAGATTGAAATCGACTTTTAAATCTTTAATATACCGATAAATGGTGGATCTGCCCTGTGGTACAATACGGTGGATACTATCAATGCTTAAACCGCTTTTCCTTAGTTTTATAATTTTTACAATATCCCCTTTATCTGTTTTTGGCTTCCCCATAGCAGATATTATACTGGAACTAGAATATATATCAAGGAATGAATCCAGGTTTCATTATTGATAACCTATGCGAGGGATGTCTCGAAAACGTTTCTCACTTGTCCGATAAAATCATCAACTCGGTTTATTCTATTCGCATCAATCTTGTCGATTTTTTCCTGCCAGAACTGCATCCCGCTCCAACCGAGCGAATCTACTAGGTTTATTTTTGTCCTCTTGACCAAGGCGGCCTCGCCTCCCATTTTTTCGATCGCATCCTTTGGCAACTCGTTTAGGACTTGAACCGAAGAATTGATTATTTTGCTGGCTTGCTGTCTTGCTTTCTTGTCCATTATTGTGTCTAAATTTTATAGGCCTAATAAACTGTCAATTTTCTCCTGGTCAAAGCCAACGGTAATCTCTCCCTCAATGTCAATCACAGGCACTCCCATCTGACCGCTAATTTGCATCATTTCCTTTCGCTTGTCCAAATCAGTCGATACGTTGTATTCCTCATATTTTAGGCCTTTTTCAGCGAAGTAATCCTTGGCTAGATGGCAAAAATGACAGGTCGGGGTGGAATAAATTTTAATGTTTTTTGTGCTCATATTTTTTAATTCTTAATTGATAACTCTAGAATTCTAGCATAAAAAAGTTTCCAGATAAAGACAATCTTTATGTGCGGGTAGCGGTAATCGAAACCGCGCCTCAACCTTGGGAAGGTCGCATTCTGCCACTAAACCATACCCGCATTTAAATTATTTACTATTTCGCAAACCAACCGATGAATTTCTGCCACCAATTTTGCTCAGAATTTCCTGCCGTCTGATCGGCCTCCGAAGAAGAGCTGTTTATAACCATAATGATTTCCTCGCCCGGCTTTACGACATTAAATTTTTCCCGAATTTCTGCCTCTACTCCCTGATTGGTACTGAGTCGATCTAATTCTGATGTTAGCATTTTTTCTCGGCTTTTTAAACTCTCCACACTCGTCGCCACCCTGTCATAATTTTGCCGGCTGATTTGTTGCTTTTGATAGATGTCGTAAACTTCCTTAAGCAAGAAAACAATCGCTATAAAAAGAACGATCAAAGCCGGCTTGGAATACATCATTTTGCGGATTTTCCTTTTTTCTTGAAATTCAAGCATATTTAGTATATAGTGCTCATATAGTATATCGTAGATTTAAGACAGAACAAAGAAAATGCTTTTCGATAAAAAACACAAAAAGAAAATCGGCTTGATCTGGGCCATACTCTGCCTACTGATTATTTTCAGCATGGTGGCGATGTATATACCTATTCTTTTCTCGTAATTTAGGAGGATTTTAGGTTGTATACTGTAGATAGTACGAAAGCGGTGGTTGGCTACGCCAACCACCGCTTCCCTTTTTTTCTATATACAATCTACAGCATACTATCTACTTCATTAATCAGACCGGATCATCTTCAAGAATACATCCTGGGGAATATTGACAGTACCGCGATCCTGCATGCGTTTTTTACCTTCTTTCTGGCGTTCGCGCAATTTCATTTTTCTAGTGATATCGCCACCGTACATATGGGCCGTCACGTTCTTTTTCATCCCTGATAGGGTGTGTGAGGAAATAATCCTACCGAGCGCTTTGCCTTGGATCTTAAAGGTAAACATTTGTCGCGGTAAAATCCTGGCCAGTTTCTCTACTGCTTCCTCCGCCTCAAGCTCCACGCGTCGTCGCGACACCACCCTGGCAAAAGCCACCACCGGTTCGTCGGCCACCAACACATCCAGACGCACCACATCCGCCACTTTCATCTCTCCCATTTCGTAAGAAATCGACGCATAACCGGAGGTCAGGCTCTTCAGTTCATTAAAGAAATTCCGCATCAATTCGCGCAGTGGCATTGTCAGGTTGACCGTCGTCCGGTTATCGCCAAACATTTCCGAGTCGCCGACGATCGCCTCATGTTCATAGAGGCTTTTCATCAGTTCGCCCAGATACTCGCCCGGCGTAATTATCTTCACGTTCACCCACGGTTCATATACTTCTTTCACGGTATTATCATCCGGAAAAAGCGACGGCGAATAGATCATCTCCTCCTTTCCGTTCGTATAGACTATTTTATAAGTAATGCTTGGGTTGGTAATCACCAAATCCAAATTGAATTCCCGCTTCAGACGCTCCATGATTATTTCCAAATGCAACATTCCGAGAAAACCACAGCGAAAACCGCGACCCAGAGTACCCGAAGCCTCTTCCTCATAAGTGAAAGACGAGTCGGACAGTCTTAATCGTCCGAGCGACTGCTTAAGCATATCAAAATCATCCTGGCTTTCCGGATAAACCGAGGCCCACACCACTGGATTGGGACTCATATAGCCATGCAAAGGCGGTTTCTGATCGCGAACAAAAGAAACGGTGTCTCCAACCGAAGCGATGCCCGGCTGTTTGATACCAGTCACGATATAGCCGATCTCACCAGAGGACAATTTTTCCATCGGCACTTCGCCCGGAGCGAATATTCCCACTTCCAAGGCATTAAATTTTTCATCGGCAATTTTAAAAAGCAGGGGTGTATTCTTGCTCACTTCGCCATTCATCACTCGCACATAGACAATAACCCCGCGGTGGTTGGAATACTGAAAATCAAAAACCAGCGATCGGAAGACATCATCACCTTCAAATTCGTTGTGTGGTGGCGGAACTCTCTTGATAATCTGTGCCAAAAGTTCCCGGACATTTTCGCCGGTTTTTCCAGAAACAAGTAATATTTCATCTTCATGGACATCAAGGAGTGAGACGATTTCCGCTTTGACGTGATCAATACGAGCAAGTGGCGAATCGATCTTGCTGATCACTGGAATAATCTTGAGGCCAGACTCCTTAGCCATATTCAAGGTCGTCAAAGTCTGGGCCTGCACACCTTGCGTCGCATCAACCAAAAGGATCGAGCCTTCGACAGCCTTCAGGGCTCGGGACACTTCATAAGAAAAATCGATATGCCCCGGCGTATCAATCAGGTTTAAAATGTAATCCTGACCCTCAAACTGATACTTCATTCGAACGGGCTGCATTTTGATCGTGATACCTCGCTCACGCTCAAGCTCCATGCTGTCGAGCACTTGTTCCATCATCTTTCTCTTTTCGATCGTATTGGTCACTTCCAACATCCGGTCAGCCAAAGTGGATTTCCCGTGATCAATGTGCGCTATGATGCTGAAATTTCGAATATGCTTTAAATCCATATATTTATTAACCCTTAACCAACAGAGTGTAGCAAAAAAAAGACCGCTTGGGAATGAATCCTAAGCGGCAGAAATGATCATGGGCAAAAAATTATTGTTTCACTTTTGCCCTTTATATTCCAAGAAGTCTTTCAATTCACCGATCGTCCGGATGGTATTCGGAAAAACAAAGCGAGCCTTGCACAGACCGCAGACCAACACCTTGTGCGTATCGGATTCACAAAAAGTCAGAATGCGACCAAAACACCCCTTGTGGGTAAAATCCATCCGATCTAATCTCACCAGATGACAGTGCTCTTGCTTCACCTCACCCTCCGACGGCTGAGGAACAGCTACGATCTTGGCTCCAAACTCGCTAACAACAAATTCTACAAAAACCGCCATGCTCGCCTCCTTCTTGTTTAAATTCTGGAATTAAAATACCAGATAGTAAATTCGATGTCAAATTTCCGTCACGTCGGCCGGCAACGGTTTGACTTTCCAAATCTTTCGGTGAAGGGTCTGCCAGATTTCATCTATCTCTTTATTTCCCAAAAGCTTGAGCACGATGACTCCAATCACGATCCCGAATATTCCGGCACCCAGACCTTGCAAGAAAATTCCATACACTTTATTCAAGTTCAAAAAATTATCAAAAATATTCAGTCCGACATAAGCCGAAAAGCCCATGACGACCGAAGCCGAAAAACTTTGGAAAAAAGTCCTCGAGAGACAGCGGGTAAATCCCGGGAATTGCCGGTTAAACATGTACCACAAGACAAAACAATTCAGGAGAGTGGCCAAAGTATAGCCGAGAGGCAGCATCAAGACCGACGTTCCGGCAATATCGCTGACTTTGAAAAGCGACTCGATAAAATATTGGAAAGGCGGGCAAAGGCTGAATATTTTTACAAAAAGATAGGAAAAAAAGATTATCAACACGCCAGAAATACTACTGATGATAAGAGGTTTCTTGGTATTCCCCATTGCGTAATAGCCTCGGACAAAAAGCAGGATTAGGCTTTGAGCCACGACCGAAATGGCAAAAATCGCCAAGGCGGCGGCCGTCAGCCTGGTATTGGACCAGCTGAATTCACCCGAACCGAGAATGGTACGGACGATCTGTGCCCGAAGGACAACAAACAAGGCGGTAATCGGCAAAGACCAAAAAATGATATGACGCGCCGATTCCAAAATCTCGCTCATGAATTTCTTGCTTTCGCCGGCGGTAAATAATTTTGCCAGAGTGGGAAAAGCAGCGATCGAATAGCTGACCCCAATGATCGACAGCGGCACCGACTGCAAATTAAATGAAAAATTAAAAACGGAAATCGAGCCGTCTTTCATAAATGACGCCATGCCAATGAGAAAAATTATGGCCAACTGCGAGACGCCCAGAGTGAAAGTGCGCGGAACGGATAAAAGCATCACTCTTTTAATCCCAGGAAAATCGATATGCCAAACCACCGACGGAAAAAGTCCCTGACGAAAAACAAAAGGTATTTGAATTAAAAAATGCATCAAGGCGCCCAAAATGACGCCCAAGACCAGTCCGTTTAAACCATAATAAGGATAGATGAAAAAAGCTCCGATGATGATGCCGAAGTTGTAAGCCAGCGGACTCAGGGAATAAATCATGAACCTCTTATAGACCTGGGTGATGCTGCCGAAAAAGTTGGATAGGCCGAGCAGGATCGGCGACAATAAAAGCATTCTGGTCAAATGGATCAGTTGAGGGAAATCTTTGTCCGAAAAACCGCTAAAGACGTGGGGGGAAAGATATGGAATCAAGAAATAAACGATCGCACTGACCGCAATGATTATCAGAAAGAAAAAAGAAAAGACATTATCAATAAATCTCTTGCCCTCTTCTTTTCCGACAGCCATCTTTTCGATCAAGAACGGCACCAAGACGGAAATGGACACGACGGAGGCAACGGTGACAAAAATAAAATCCGGAATTCGAAAAGCGGCATAATACAAATCCAGTGAGTGGCTCGCCCCAAAGATCGAAGCCAAAAGACGGTCTCGCACCAAAGCGAGCAACTGCGACAGCAAGGCAAAAAAGCCTAGCAAATAGGCTGCTTCATGCAAACCACCAATTTCCTTTTGGAAAAAATTTAAAAACTTCTTGACCATTCTGACTTAGATTAATTCAAATAGTATACAGCAAAATCGCTCCTTTGGGGAGCGATTTTACATTACCTTCGTACCTATAAGCCGAATTCTGTCTTGATGCTTGCGCATCATGTACGATCATTTATCTGTCTCACCGATTACTCGGCGGATCAAGCGGCACAAATCCGCAATAAAGCGGAAGTACGGCCTTGCACTTGGGTAAGGATTTAGCCGTTGCACCCCCTAAGTTACCCTAGAGATTTATCCAACTTGCGCTGGATACTATTTTCTTTTCAAAAAATAGCGTCACTGTTCGCACCTCGTGGCTTGCACCAGACGGGCATTACCCGCTACCTTGCTACCAAAATCTTGCGACTTCGGTAAATGTTCGGACTTTCCTCCAGGTTTTAAAGCCCGGCAATCGTCCAATACGGAGGCAATATATTTATAACACGGATTTTACACAAAAGCAAATTTCGCTCCTCTCCCCCTCTGTCATCCCTGCGAAAGCAGGGATCCAGTCCCCCTACAATCTACCATCT
>JBAXQJ010000016.1:0-16990 GCA_037131755.1 bacterium | reverse complement strand
CGTATAATGATTATATTCCGTTATATGATGTTTCTATAAATAAAAATTATATACCAGTAGCGAGATTTATTGAGCAAAAGTATTTAATATCTAACGATAAACGAAATGATTTTCTTGGCACCTTAATGTCGGCTTATGAAGATAATTTCAAGTTAAATGAAATATATTTATCACAGGGACAAAAAGAATTAAACATATTTTCTGAAAAACAAAATAATTACATAATGGTTGCTCCAACTTCGTACGGTAAATCAGAAATAATTATTTCTAAGATTGAAAAATGTTTATCAAGAAAAACATGCATAATTGTACCTTCCAAAGCATTGTTATCTCAAACAAGGCGGAGATTACTAGAGAATAAAGTTATTCGTGATGGCTTAAAGAAGATTATAACACATCCTGACATGTATAAGCCTTCGGATAATTCTTTTGTCGCTGTTCTCACGCAAGAACGATTGCTGAGGCTATTACAAAAAAATAATAATTTATTTTTTGATATTGTCTTTGTTGACGAAGCTCATAATCTTATAAAGAAGGATGACAGGTCAACATTACTTTTTCAAAATTTATTAATTTTAAAGAAAAGAAACCCGTCAACAATTATTAATTATTTTACCCCATTTTTGGCGAGTCCAGAAAAATTAAGTATTTTATCAAAGAACACAATAATTGAATCAAAGAAGATCAATGAATACATTAAAGTTGAAAGGTACTATATTTATGATTTGCTTAATAGGAGATTGAAATTATATGATCAGTTTTTAAATAAATTTTTTGATGTTGAGCAAGAAGATACAGTAAGTGAAATTGATTTTATTAATCATAATAAGTCAAATAAAAATGTAGTTTATTTAAATCGACCGCAAGACGTAGAAAAGTTTTCTTTAAGTATCGTTAATAATATAGATGAGGATGAAGAGCTGACCAGAGCCAAAAAAGCATTGTCTGATTTTTTACATAAGGACTACAACCTCATTGATGCGATAAGCAATGGCGTGGTTTATCATCACGGAGGCATGCCAGAAATAGTCAGAATGTATGTTGAAAATCTGTTTTCTAAAAATAATAAATTATCATTAATTATTACCAATTCAACACTGCTTGAAGGGGTGAATATTCCAGCGGAAAAAATATTTTTGTTAACTCCTTCTATAGGAAATAAAAATTTTAACCCTTCACAATTTAAAAACATAGTTGGCAGGGTTTGTAGATTTAGTGAGGTTTTTAATAGTGCTAGTGGAAATTTAAATCTTTTGGAGCCAGAAGTATTTTTGATTAAAGGAAGGTTTACTCAAAGTAATGCAAATTTAGAAAGATTTTTGGAAAAGACAGTTAAAGAAAATATTGAAATTACAGATAAAATTGAAAATGTTTTGATTAAAAACAACAACGTCGAACAGCTCAACGAAGAAGAATCTGGACTTATCACCAAGCAATTAGAATATTTAGAAAATATTGAACCAGGAACATCAACATCAGATGCAACACGATATGTTGATTCTGATATCGCAAAATTGTGCTTTAAAAATAACGTCCATGATTTTGATATCTATCTAAATGAAGATACGTTAGTAAAAAGCCATGAGGAGTCTAAGAATATGACAGAGGTTAGTAATGCTGGTGATTTGATTGAGCTCGTTGTTCGTATTTTTTTGAACAACATTACTTCAAATGTTGAAAATAATAATTTTAAAAGATTGGAGAATGTTCAGGCGCAAAAATTCTATGCTATGTTTCTGGGATGGCGTGCTTCTGGTGCTTCATACAAGAAAATGGTCGGAAGTTTTGTTTCCTATTGGAACAAATTGGATAATAAAATAATTTATGTTGGTCAAAAATGGGGAGAAATTAAAAGAGAAGAAGCTGATCGTAAGTTATTATACGTTGATTTGTCAAAAAAAACCCAGTCTCAAATTATAAATTTAGCGATTTTGAGAATTAAAGAAGAACAGGACTTTATTGAATTTGAATTAATGAAGTATATCGAAATTTTAAATGACTTGGGATATCTGAATAAGGAATTTTATGAAATGATTAAATTTGGGAGCAGTAATTTAGTTGTCATAAGATTGCTCAAGGAGGGTTTTTCTATTGAGTTGGCAAAATGCATTATTAAGGAAATATACAAGGATTATATAAGTCTGGATGAAGATGTTGTAGCTGTTAAAAATGAGATCATTGATGAAATGAAAAAAGAAAAGGAAAATGAATTATTAATATTCGAGATAAAATACCACACTAATAAAAACTAGCATATCGCAAATCTACTAAACACCGACCAAAAGTCGGTGTTTTTGGCTATAAGTAGGCAAACTGTTGGTAACTTTAGCTTTACTTTTTAAGTGGTTTAAGCTATATTAGAGGTGCGAAACCACAATTGAATAATCTCGAAAGTCGTGCTGCGAAAGCATAGCTTCTTGTATATAGAAACGGGCACTCCGACCTATACAAGAGGCAGTCTTTCGAGACATCCAATTGTGGTTTCGCGACCAGGTCGGGTGTCCGTTTTTGTTTTCGGGCATTTGAGCTGAGCTCTAATCATTAATTTGTAGTTTAGTCATTGTTAATGACTTACTCGCTCAAAGCCTATGAAAAAATCCTTGCAATATGTGATTGCTTTATCATGTCTAATCATCGCTGGGTCAGTCGCATATTATTTTATCTCTTATGTCCCAGTGAAGAATAATCAAGCCCTCCAAAAGGATTGTTATAAGATGGCGATGGATCGCACTGCCGAAGAAAAGAAGATTGCTTCGCCAGAAGGCACTCTGCCAACTGAGCCGCAATATGCTTTTGATTTCAAAACCAATCGGTGCCTCTATAAAACAATTTCAATGCTAACCACCAAGTCAAATGAAGGCGTAGGGCTAAGTAGTGTGTATTCTATAATCGATTTGCAACGGAACGTCGAGGTGGCTGGCTATTCTAGCGTATCGGGTAAGGATGGAGAAACAATTATGTCAGGAGATAAATATGGATATCTGAAATTAGACAAAGAGCTATTTTCAAAATAATACTCTCAAATATTTCTTCAATCCTCATAAGCAGAAAGCGGCTTCTTTTTAAAATCAATTCTTTTACTGATCTTGTCATGTTCTTCTTTGGTTAAATGATGTTCGTGTGGATTTGATGAGTTATTAGGTTTATTATTTTTAGACGAACCATTTCCCATAACAACACCAACGTTATCGCTAGGCTCAACTTCTGGACACCTAGCGAATAAAGCAGCCACTCTTTCTATTTCAGCATCTGTCGACTCCCTAAAACCTAGTCTAGGGTTAGACCCCATATTTTTCTTTTTGTGCCCACAGTATTTGCATGACTGTCCTGCGATAAGTTCAACGGATGGATCAACATATATAGTTCTTCTAGGCAGATATCTTTTCTCATTGTTAGACAGCCAAAATCTAATAGCAACCATGTTGCCATTCTTGGCTTCTTTTATAAGCGCTGCTTCGCACATTTCTGAAATATGTTCACGTCCATGCTCTAGGACTACGTCGACACGATCCCTGAAATCTTTGTTATCTTTTTTCCAGCGATAAAACGTAGCCCTAGAGATTCCAGCTTTTTTACAAGCAAAAGATATTAAGGGCGTTTCTGAAAGCGCAGTTATAATTTTATCCCTTACTGGATTACTGCGCATATAATTTAACTCGCTTCTTGCCAGTGAGTTTTTCCCAGCGATTCAAGATTACTTCAGCATAAACTGGGGATTTTTCCATAATGCAGCAACGACGCTTGAGCTTGGTAGAAGCTATAAGAGTTGAACCGCTTCCGCCGAAAGGCTCAAGCACTAGCTGGTCACGCTTGGTAAGCACTTTGATATATGGGATTAATATTTCAATCGGTTTTGTACCGAAGATAATTCCTTGTCCCGATGATTTTTCGTCAGCTGCATTGAAGTCAATAAAATCAGTCGGACAATACTTTTTGCCTTTTTCATAACCTTCCCATTGTGGTTTGCCATTAATAGCGAACAAGGCGGTCTCGTATTCGTTTTGTATTAGCTCTTCTTCTGGTTCAAGATCGGGCTGAGCATCTTCGCTGGAAGTGCCGACCATGGCGATGTCGTATTTAGAAAAGAATTTGTGATTGCTGGCATAGCCCTGATTGCGATTAGGCAAATGCCAAACTAGCATGTTGCGGACTTTCCAGTGTTTTTCCATCTCTTCCCAGATAATGCGGATATTTTTCCAATTCTCATAAACGATAATTGAAAAATTATCATTCTGCACTTTAGTGACATTATTCATCCAGAGCTCGGTAAAATTATCAGGCAGTGATTCCGTTTCCAGATAGCGCCTGTTTTTCTTAGCGCCAAAGCCAGTGACCGCCTCGCCATGCTTTGTTTTGCCATGAAGATAATCAAGAATATATGGCGGATCAGTCATGACCATGTCAATCTTCTGACCGTCGACCAGCTTGAGCATATCCTCCTCGATGGTTGAGTCGCCACACATCAGCCTTGAGCCATCAAGGTCATAAACGTCACCTTTTTGAACGGATATTTCAGAGATGTTTAATTTGTCGAGTTCTTTCTTTAGATCGAATTGCTCTTCATTAGTATCTTCTTCAAAGATAGAATCAAGCTCTTCCGAATCAAAACCAATATCCGATAGAAAGGCTTCATCGAATTGAGCCAGTAAACTTAAATCGAACTCACCTTGATTTTTATTAAGCCGAAGGCAGAGCTCCTTTTCTTTATCAAGTTCTGGGATATTAATGAAGACGGCTGGTACGGTTTCGTAGCCGAGTTCTTTCAAAACCTTGAGGCGGAAGTTTCCGCCAATGACGACATTCTTTCTGTCTTCGGCGCTGTTAACTAAAAGCGGATCTACGATTCCGTAGCGCTTGATGCTTTCTTTCAGTTCGGTCGTAGCTTCGTCGCTCCAATATCTTGGATTGTAGTCTGGCGAAACGAGATCGTTTAAAGTTACGTACTCGATTTTTAAATCAAGTCCGCTTCTGTTGGTTGGGCTTGGGTTTGGCATATGTTTGATTTATTATCAAAAGCAAAAACACCCTGTCATGGGTGTTCGTATGTCTGACCAAAGATAGCACAGACATAACAAACACTAACCATAAAATATGGCTTGGGTTTGCTATCCGAGTGAAATCTTTAATCGGGTAATTATTCGGTCAATGGTCTATGAGCGATAATAATAAATCAAAGAGGTGTCGCTTCACTAAAAAGCGAAAGATGATTTGGCGCATTCCTTAGACGGAAAGGCGTTTTAATCATCACAATATTTTGCCTTTAATGTGCTTGATACTTAATTGTATCTTGCTATTATTTTATCACTGTACGCAATTTTTGAAAAAGGGGTATAATTATTTCATGGCTACTTGCTACTTTTGCACCGTGTTTATTGAATAAATGATTGTTTTATACCCCCACCTATAATTTATCGGCATTTTTTAATCAAATTAAAATATGGGCGGCTTATCCACAGCCCAATAAAGCATATGGCAACTAAACATCTTAATGAGCATCTATATTACTCCGATCTGTATGATAAACACACCGTCGAAGAGTGCCGTCGCATTGAAAAGCATACGAGCGATATTCCTCTGGTCATGGATGGCAAGCAAGTCGATGAGGCGGAACGGCAAAGATTGATGACTGCCGTCAATCAAGTCCATCTGTATTTTGTTAAAGGCGAACGTTATGCGAAAAAAACAGAGACTATCCAAGAATGGATGAGCAAGGACAAGGAAATTGATGATTTCGTTGAGTCGGCAAAAGCACCAGGGAACATTACTTGTTTAACTTGCGGTCGATTAGCACCATCAGGCGAAGGTAGTTTGAACATCGGTTATGATGGCAAAAAACATCGGATGTTGTATTTCTATGAGTGTCCGCTCGGGCATCTGCCACACCGAGCTTTCTATGATGATGGCGAAGAGTACAAGAAGAAATATCATCATTGTCCGACCTGCAAGGCAATATTGGATGAAAAAGTTGAGCGTAAGAAGAATAAAATCGTCACCACTTACAGCTGTCAATCCTGCAATTATCAAGAGGTTGATGAATTTGATTTGTCCGTGAAGCCAGTGAAAAAGGAGGAAGTTGATAATGACTACACAAAAGATAGAGATCGCTTCTGTTTGTCAGAAAAAGAAGGTGGAGAATATCTATCCTCAAAGTATGCCCTCGAAAGCTTAAAAGACACCATGAAGGATATCGAAGAAAGGCATAAGAATAAGGAGGTGTATGATGAAGTAGCTACTATCAAAAAGCTGACTATAATCGATTTGGAAAAGCTAATAGCTCCTGAATTGGAAAAGGCTCAGTATGTGAAATTCCACATGAAAGACCCCGAAGTGAGCAGGGATGTTTATGTCCCGTTCGTCGTTTATGATGGCAAGTCTGACCGCTCAGAATGGGATAGTAAGAATGATCTCAAGAAGCTTTTTAAGCAAGTGCTTGAAGGCACGAACTGGAGATTAATGAGCGATGGAGCTAATTATCGCCTCGGAATGCTCGAGGGGCGACTCAGAGCCTTCGAAAGAGAGGAGGATCTGGTTAATCTAGTAAAGAAGGCAAAAAAGAGTTAAACTTTGTTTAGTGTAACATTTGTCTCATTCTATTTCCGAAATACCTTATATTAGATGTTTTAGACCCCGACTCACGTACCTTTTTGAGACACAGAAAAAGACATCAAAAAACCCTTTAAAACCTCGCTTAGCTGGGCACTTAACTCAGCTAGCCCGCATTTTAAAAAACACCAAAATATTGGTGTTTTTTAAAATGCGGAGACGAGAAAGTGCTGGGTAGCACTTTCGAGCGAGATTCGAACGCCGGAATAGAATTTCTTTAGCAAAAGAAATTCATGCGGCGGTGCCTAGCCTGAAATTTTCTGACGAGGAAATTTAAAGGCGAAGGAGAAATTCTCGCCGTCTCCACACACAAAAAACGCCAAACATGGGTAACTGACCATGTAATAGTCGAGGTTTTCTCTCTTGATGAATAATTTTAACTTTATTTAGCTTGATATTTTTGATATAATTTCTGAATGCTACTTTCAATTATATTTTTCCTTTTATACATAATCATTGTCGCTGTTATCGGTGTCGTTTCCTCTAGAAAAGAAACTGAGGAAGATTTTATGATCGCTGACAGAAAGGTTTCAGGTGTGCAGGTAGCGGCGACAATGAGTGCTGGATTTTTTGACGGAGCAACCTTATCTATTTACTTAGCTTATATTTACCAATATGGAATGTCCGCCGCTTGGATGTTTGTGGGTTTGGCTATCGGTTTTATTATGCTTCGTAAATGGTATGGGGTCATAATTAAACGCAAAGCTGACGAAGTTCAGGCTTATACAATGCCAGAATATTTTTTCAAAATATTTGGAAGAAAGAACGGTTTAATGTTTTCTTTTCTGTTAATATTCCAATTTTTCTTACTGATGATTGTTAATTTCATTATTGCTGGAAAGGTTTTGTCTTTGATTTTCCCATTACCATATTATGTCTCGGTAATTATTGGAGGTGTAATTATTCTCACTTACTTATTATTAGCTGGATTTAAAGCCGTAATAAGAACAGATTTTTTCCAGTTAGTAATTATGTTTGTAATGAGTCTAACTGTCGCCATATTTTTATTCGGTAAAACCTCAATCCCTGCCGTAGAATTTAATCCAATCACACTCGGTTTTGGGAATCTAATTGGTTTCTTGTTGCTCGGAAGCATTGGTATTTTGGTTGCTCCCGATCTTTGGCAACGTATCTTTGCGACAAAAGATGAGGTAAATCTTAAACGTGGCCTAGGATATTCGGCAATAATTTTACCAGTTTTAGCTATTATCATTAGCGTTGTTGGCCTAACCACCAAACAATTTTTTCCAAATATCTTACCAGAAGATGCTTTGATTACTGGTTTTTCAAAATTATTACCTCTTGGTTTAAAGGAATTTGGTATGGTTCTGCTTTATGCAGTCGCTCTTTCCTCCTCCGATACCATTACTTTTGTGATTTCTTCCATTTTTACTCGCGATCTAAAAAACTATACTAAAAAATATAGTGGTGAATCTATGAAGAAAATGACAAGATTTTTCATGATAATCTTTGTATTTATAACAGTTATTATCGCAATTTCTTATCAAAATATTATAGCCTTGGGTTTATCAATGGGCAGTTTATCTTTGGCTTTATTTCCCGCTATTCTCGGATCATTTTATTGGAAACTTAATGAAAAAGCGGTATTTTGGAGTTTATTACTATCTTTTATCAGTGTAATTGTTATTTTTATTGCAGACAAAGTTACTCCAGAAAACGCTGCCATTTCCTTGCCAGTTGCTTTATTCTCTCTAATTATTTTACAAAAAGTTTTTAACCGAAAAAAAGAGGATATTTCTCAATAAAGCCGTTCCAACGTTGTCTCCGCCTTGCCATCCTATTTAAAACAGACTAGTATTTCTTTCATGTCCCTAATCCCCAAAGAAAAATCTGTAAACATCGAACCAGAGTGGAAGGCGGCCTTGGTTGATTATTTTGCAACGGAAAATTTTAAAAAATTGGCCGATTTTGTGCGGGAGGAATATGGAAAGAAAAAAGTTTTTCCCAAACCGCAAGACATTTTCCGGGCATTTTGGTTAACCCCTTTTTCTAAGGTAAGGGTGGTTATCCTTGGCCAAGATCCGTATCATGATGACGGACAAGCTCATGGCTTGTGTTTCTCGGTACCAGACGGACAGATGCCGCCACCATCACTAAAGAATATCTATAAGGAAATCGAAAGCGATCTGAAAATCAAGAAAGATTTTTCGGTCGGTAATTTGGAAGATTGGGCCAGGCAAGGTGTTTTTCTTTTAAATGCAATTTTGACCGTCGTCGCCCATACGCCAGCATCGCATCGAGACAAAGGTTGGGAAGATTTCACTGATACGGTCATCAAGACAATTTCCGATAAAAAAGAAAATGTGGTTTTTATGCTCTGGGGCAATTATGCGCGCAGCAAGAAGGGGTTGATTGACGGAAACAGACATCTGATTCTCGAAGCGCCCCACCCGTCGCCTTTTTCTGCTAATTCCGGCTTTTTCGGTTGCAAACATTTTGGGAAGTGTAACGAGTATTTGAAAGCTCACAACAAAAAAGAGATTAATTGGTAATCATTTAATGATCTTCTGGGTTCCCGTTTTCACGGGAATGACCCCGGTAGTAGAGTTTCGACAGACTCAACTCACTACGGGGCAGGCAGAAGAGAGGAGAGCGAGGGTTTGCTTTTAAAAAGCATTGCGTAGCGCGACGGCGCGAGCATAGCAAATTTTCAGCCCGCCTTGATGAGTCGGCGAGGCAGGCAAGAAAATATCCGTGCTCCAAAAGTACCGGGTCGAGCGATCTTCAGTGGGCAATCGCCACCCCGATCACTTTTCTCGCTCCCGCTTCGTGAAGGGCGCGCAACGCTTCGGTCATCGTGGCGCCGGTCGTGATGACATCATCGATGACGATGATACAGCGACCGTGAAGATGGTGTTTCTTGGCCTCATACTCATTCACTCGAAAAGACTTTTTTAAGTTATTCAAACGAGCCGATCGGTTTCGAATCGAAACCTGATGGGGCGTATCTTTTGGTTTCACCAATAAATTCTCCACCAGAGTAAAAGTTTTGCCGCCGTTTTCCTTGTCAACTCGCGCCAACTCTCTCCCGATCAAAAGGCATTGGTTAAAACCTTTTTCTTTAAGGCGGACTTTGGAAGAGGGGATCGGTATCAAAAGGGGTTGTCGAAAATTATCGAAACTTTCCAAATCGGACAATTCGGCAATTATGAATTCATAGAGAAAATGGCTCATCGCCTTGATAATCCGGGGATTGGCCCGGAATTTTACCTCCCAGATCATTTGCCGGCATTTGGGATTTTTGTAGCAAAACATCGCCTTCAGGCGGTCGTCCGGCAAGTTTGCCGATCGCGGTAACAGGTCGAATAATTGATCGGGTGATAACTTTTCCAATTTTCTGACCAGGAGATTTTGTGGTATCAGCAGATCAAGCAGCGGTGCAAAGATGTTTTGGTTCAAAAAGAGTCTGGATTGCTTCACCAAGCCCCGCCCTGACGCGAGGGAAAAAGTTTTCCGCAATTTCATTGTTACATTCATTTGTCTTTATGATATAATACTCTGTGTAAATATCATATATCTATGAGTAATCCTATTTCCGATTTTTTTAATTCCATATTTTCATCGACAAAGGAAGCGAGCGTTTTGGGCGTGGACATCGGTCCATCATCGGTCAAGGTGGTTCAGCTGAAGAAAAAGAAAGGCCGCGCCATTTTGGAGACATACGGCGAACTCTCCCTCGGACCTTACGCCGGGGTAGAGGTCGGACGTTCGACCAGTTTGCCGACTGACAAGATCGCGCTCGCCGTGGCGGATTTGCTGAGAGAGTCAAACACCACGGTCAAGACTTGCGCCTTGTCCATTCCGATGAGTTCGAGCCTGGTCTCGTTCATCAAATTGCCAAAAGTGAGCGAAAGCCAGCTGGAAACAATGATTCCGCTTGAGGCCAGAAAATATATTCCCGTGCCGATTTCCGAAGTCAGCTTGGAGCACATGGTCATACCCAAAGATGAGACTATCGTCTCCGATTTCCAAAACGGGGAAGAGAAGTCCGATGACAAGACCATCGATGTGTTGCTTATCGTGGTGCACAATGACGCAATCGCTCGGAACAAAGAGATTACCAAGCTTGTCGGCTTGGATACCAATTTTTCCGAAATAGAAATTTTCAGCACCATGCGGTCAGTCTTGGAAAGCGGTACGACGCCGCAGATGATCGTCGATTTCGGTTCAAACTCGACCAAGATTTATATTATCGAGCGAAATGTCTTGCGCATGTCTCATATGATCGGGCGCGGTTCGCAGGATATCACTCTGGCTATTTCTAAATCCTTGGGCGTGACTATTGAGGAAGCGGAAAAACTAAAACGCGATCACGGCTTGCTTGGCAAGGACGAACAGTCCAACATTTCCGAAATAACCTCTATTACCCTGGATTATATTTTGTCAGAAATCGGCCGCACCCTTTTGAATTACCAGAAAAACACCGGTCGGAACGTGGGCAAGGTCTTTTTGACCGGCGGCGGCGTGCTGTTGAAAGGCCTGAAGGAAAAGACCGAATCAAGCTTTAACGTGCCGGTGGAGATGGCCGATCCTTTTTCCAAAGTCGAATACCCGGCTTTTTTGGAGAACGTCCTAAAGACAGCCGGTCCGACTTTTGCGGTGGCGCTCGGTTTGGCCTTGCGAGAATTGCAGGAGAAGTAAACTGTGGATACTTTGATGGCTTTTATTTCAGTTTCAGATTATAATTTAGGGAGAATATATGGAAGTCAAAATGCAAACATCTTTTATACCGAAGAAACCAATCGCCCAGGATAATTCCGGGGACGGTTCCAGTGTCAGCCTGCTCACTCTTTTGGCGATAATCATCTTTATCGTCAGTATTGGCCTCGGTGCCGGAGTCTGGGTTTGGAAGGGACAGCTCGTCAAACAAATTGAGACTGACAAGCAGAATCTTTTCAAGGCCAAGAACGCCTACGAGCCAAACACGGTGGAGTCTCTTATTCGTCTGGACGATCGGATCGAAGTGTCAAAAAACCTCCTCGGCCAGCATATCGCCGTCTCGCCAGTCTTCCGCCTCTTGGAATTAAACACCCTGCGCAATGTTCGCTTCAAGAACATGAAATTTTCCTATGGCGATGGCAAGATCATCAAATTGGAAATGGCTGGCGTGTCTCGTAATTTTCAGACGATTGCCAAGCAGTCCGATGTCTTTGGCGGCTTGAAGTTTCTGACTCAGCCGGTAGTTTCCGACCTCAGTTTGGCCCAGGATGGCAGCGTGACTTTCAATTTTACCGCCGGCATCAACATTGACCTCTTGTCTTATCCCAACAGCAAGAACATCGGCTCGACGGCCGAGACAAACGCCTCGACTAATGTCACAAATTAAACTATGAACCTAATCACCCCAACCATCTTAATAATAATTTCACTCGGCATATTTTTCGGTTATGTCGATCCGAATTATCGTGGCGATTTGAGCGGAGGAGACAAGAGTGTCAAAGCTTTGCAGTTGGAAGATGCCGATTATCAGACCGCCCTGACCAACTCTGGCAAGATCGTGCAGCAGCGAGACGTCTTGATTGCCAAGAAAAATTCCATCAGTGACGAACAGCTCGGCGCTTTGCAGAAAATGCTGCCAGACAACGTGGATAACGTCCGCCTGATTATCGATATCGATGGCATCGCCCAGAGCCAGAATCTTTCAATAAAAAACATCCGGTTTGACACCGTGGGCGCCGATTCGGCCTCGACCCAGGTTGGCGGAGACAACAAAAAATACGGCACCCTCGGCATGTCTTTTTCCGTCACGGCCTCATACGACGCTTTCTCGATGTTCCTGACAAAGCTGGAGGAAAGCCTGCGTTTGGTGGACATCACCAACTTGTCCGTTTCCGCCAATGATAATGGTTTCAATGAGTACACGGTCAGCATGAAAACTTATTGGCTAAAATGACAACCAAATATATGACAAGCAAAACCTCACAAATCATCATCGTCGTCATTCTCATCGTCTTAGCCTTTGTCGGTTATCGGCTGTATTTTGTGCCGACCGATACCGGCAGCAGCACTCTGGCCGCTGAAAAAAATACGCAGTTGTCCGCCCAAGGAAATGAATTGTATTTGTCCTTGAAAAAACTAAGCGCGGTCAGCCTGGACAGCTCCATCTTTGCCAACCCGATATTTTTAAGCTTGGTCGACTATACCGTGACCATCCAGGACCAGGCCGTCGGCCGTCCCAATCCTTTTGCACCGATCGGATCAGACGGTTCTTTCAATAGCAGTATTTCCTCAACGACGGTCAACAACGTCTCCCAGCCACGGGTTCGCTAATCGAAATTCACAATGAGCATTTTAGATATTCTAGCTGACAAAGAAATAATCAGGCGGATTGATATCGCCGCAATTCGAGAACAGGCCAAGTCGGCCGGTATTTCTGTCGACGAGATCTTGGTCAAGCGGGGAGTGAGCGAGGAAGCGATCCTGGATTCAAAGAGTGAGTATTACAATATTCCCAGCCGAAACCTTTCCGGCCAGGAAATTCCCTTTGCCATTCTGAAAAATATTTCCGAAGAATCGGCCATGCATTACAATTTCGTGCCGATCGGTTTGAAAGATGAGGTGTTGGAGGTGGGAATAGTTGATCCGGAAAGCATCGAGGCGCGGGATGCCCTGAACTTTATCTCCAGCAAATTGGGCCTGCCTTTCAAATTATACTTGATTACCCTGTCCGACTTTAACCGAGTGATGAACGACTACAAAGGCTTGTCCGGCGAGGTGACCAAGGCTTTGGGCGAATTGGAAACCGAATTATCCGAAGATATTTCTTCGGTCGAATTGAAAAACGGCCGGGAACCTGAAGACCCTTTTGAGACGAAAATCGTCGAAGATGCGCCAGTTACCAAAATCGTGGCGACGATCTTGCGTTATGCGACCGAGGGCAATGCCTCAGATATTCACGTCGAACACATGCGCGACAATGTCCGGGTGCGTTATCGAGTGGATGGCGTTCTTCATACCAGCATCACTTTGCCGGCCGCGGTGCATTCGGCGGTTATTGCCCGCATCAAGATTTTGGCCAATATGAAATTGGATGAAAAACGAAAACCTCAAGACGGTCGTTTTTCGGCCACCATCGAAGGCCGCACCGTTGATTTTCGTGTCTCAACCTTCCCAGCTTATTACGGTGAAAAGATCGTGATGCGTATTTTGGATCAGGATCGGGGAGTCAAAAAATTAAATGACATTGGCCTGTCTCAGAAAAATTACGAGCTGATCATGAATGCCATCAAACGCCCCTACGGTTTGATTTTGATTTCCGGTCCGACCGGTTCCGGTAAGACCACCACTCTTTACTCAATGTTGGGCGAAGTCGACAAGGAAGAACAGAACGTCTTGTCTTTGGAAGATCCGATTGAATACAACGTCGAAGGGATGAGCCAGTCGCAAGTCTTCCCAGAAATCGGCTATACCTTTGCCACCGGTTTGCGTACGACCCTCCGTCAAGACCCGGACGTGATCATGGTGGGAGAAATCCGCGACAAGGAAACCGCTCAGCTCGCCATTCAAGCGGCACTGACCGGTCACTTGGTGCTTGCGACAATCCACACGAACAACGCCGTTGGCGTCATTCCGCGCCTTATCGATATGGGTGTCGATCCGTATCTGATTGCACCTACTTTGATCTTGTCCATGGCTCAACGTTTGGTCCGTACTTTGTATCCAGGCACCGGCCGAGCCGTCCCGGTCGAGGGGGCAACCAAGATGATGTTTGAAAAGCAGTTTGCCGATTTGCCGCCAGAATACAGAAAGGAATTGCCCGAATTTAAAAATGTCTATGAGCCGGAGCCGACGTCCGAATGCCCGACCGGACTCAAGGGTCGCATGGCCGTCTTTGAAGTCTTCCCGGTTGACAAGGAATTGGAAAAGATAATTTTGACCAATCCGACCGAGCCGGCCTTGTTTGAAAGTCTGAGGAAAAAGGGTTTCATTACCATGAAGGAAGATGTTATAATCAAGACGTTGGACAAACAGGTGCCATTTGAAGAAGTGGCCAACCTGTCGAGTTTGCTCTCGTAAAATTAATAGCTTAATCGTGTTATAATTGACATATGGAAAACAAAACAAAAGTTTTAATAATCGACGATGACAAGTTCTTGTTGAACATGTATTCGATCAAGTTCAGCAAAAACAATTATGAGGTGAATTCCGCTACCGGCGGGGAAGAGGCGATCGCCAAGATCAAGGAAGGCTACAAGCCGGACATCATTCTCTTGGATATCGTTATGCCAGTGATGGACGGTTTTGACGTCTTGTCGGCTTTGAAAAAAGATAACCTGGCTGGCAATGCCGTTTTGATCATGTTGACCAACCAAGGACAATTGGCCGACATCGAAAAAGCCAAGAGCCTCGGTGCCAATGGCTATATCATCAAAGCGACGACCATTCCTTCGGAAGTGGTTGAGGAAGTGACGAAGATTTACAATACGAATAAAAAATGACCCTTCTGAGGGTCATCCCTGCGAAAGCAGGGATCCGGGGATTAGATTCCCGCTTTCGCAGGAATGACATAAAGGTGCAAGTGGAGATGATAGAAATAAAAAATTTTAATAAATAAAATCATGGCCGATTACAAACAATATTTGAACGAATTGATCGAAGCGGTTTCCCGGGAGGGCGGTTCCGACCTGCACCTTTCCGAAGGTCGTCATCCGACCTTGCGCGTCTCCGGTATGCTCTTGCCTTTGGTCAAGCATCCAGTCATGACAAAGGAAGACACTGACGGTGTCCTTGACCTGCTCCTCTCGCCAGAAAACAAAAAGATTTTTGCAGAGACGAAAGAAATAGATTTTTCCTACTCCGCCGGAACCAATCGTTTCCGCGGCAATGCCTATTTCCAGCAGGGAGCAGTTTCCGTCGCCTTGCGGTTGATTCCAAAGAAAATTCGTTCTTTTGAAGAGTTGAATTTGCCGGCAATCTTGAAATCTTTTGCTGACAAGCAACAAGGTTTCTTCTTGGTGGTGGGTCCGGTCGGCCATGGCAAGAGCACGACTCTAGCTGCAATGATTGATCATATTAATGCCAGCCGCGCCGAGCATATTTTGACCATTGAAGATCCGATCGAATACATTTACGAACAGAAACGCTCCATCGTCGATCAACGCGAAGTGAGGATCGATACTGCCGACTTTCCGAATGCCTTGAAAAGCATGTTCCGAGAAGATGTGGATGTGGTATTGATCGGAGAAATGCGCGGAATAGAGACTATTTCCACGGCCGTGACCGCCGGTGAGACCGGACATTTGGTCTTTTCTACTTTGCATACAAATAGCGCCTCTCAGACTATTGATCGTATCATCGACTCCTTCCCGGCGGCCCAGCAGGATCAGATTCGCAGCCAGCTTTCGACCAGCTTGGTCGGGATTTTCTCTCAGCGTTTGGTACCCCGAGTCTCTGGCGGTCTGATCCCGGCTTATGAATTGCTGATCAACAACAGCGCCGTTTCCAACCTGATTCGAGAAAAAAGAATTCACGAAATCAATACTGTGATCGAGACCGGTTCCCAAGAGGGAATGATTGATATGAACCGTTGCTTGGCCGATCTAGTGGCTCGCGGCGAGATCACCGTCGAGAGCGCCTACCAATTTTCGACCAATCCAAAGGTCTTGGAAAGAATATTATAATTGACAGAAAAAAATGATCTACAAATACAAAGCTATCGATCCGCAGGGTAGTCAGAAAGAAGGTACTATCGAAGCGGTAAATATCGAGCTCGCGATTTCTGGTTTGCAGAAAAGAGGCTTTGTGCTGACCGATATCCACCCACTGGAGGAAAAATCATTTTTGGAAAAAAGAATTTCGATTTTTGGCGGCGTCTCCAACAAAGACATCGTGATCTTATCGCGACAGATGGCAACCTTGTTTGAGGCTCAGGTCTCAGCTTTGCGTGTCTTTCAGTTATTGGCTTCCCAGTCAGAAAATCCGATTATGCGCGAACAGTTGGAAGAAGTCGCCAATGATTTGCAGGCCGGCAGTACGATTTCCGAAGCGATGTCCAAGCATCCGGACATATTTTCCGATTTCTATGTGAATATGGTCAAGTCCGGCGAAGAGTCCGGCAAGCTCGATTCTACCCTAATGTATCTGGCCGATTATTTAGATCGTACCCATGAAGTCACCACCAAGGTGCAAACCGCTTTGATCTATCCTGGTTTCATTATTTTTACTTTTATCTCGGTTATGGTTTTGATGCTGACGGTGGTTATCCCTAAAATCAGCGCCATTCTCACCGAATCAGGACAGGATGTGCCGATCTATACCAAGGTGGTTATCGGCCTGTCTCGATTCTTTGTGGATTATGGTTTGCTAATCCTAGTATTTTTGGTCATCGGCGGTTTCTTTTTGTGGCGCTTTGGCCGCACCGACGCCG
>JBAXQJ010000015.1:0-17406 GCA_037131755.1 bacterium | reverse complement strand
CGCCCCGACAAATAACAAAAAACAGCTAAGACTAGCTGTTTTTTGTTATTTGTCGGGGCGCCGGGATTTGAACCCGAACTGCATGCTCCCAAAGCATGTATGCTACCGTTACACCACGCCCCGATATATATGTCTAATTTGTTTATTACCCTCGATACGCTATCGTTACATTTACCCGTGAAGGTTTCTTAACCTTGTCGGGCCACGCCCCGATATATCTGACTTGGTGTATACTAGCACATATTTTCTATTTGCAAAACTCGGATTAGGTATATAATTAAATTATTAACAACTAACTCCTAAATTTATTATGAAATTTGAATCAATGGAAAACATAGTCCCCAGCGATGAAAGACTCAATCAAATATTTCAAAAAACAAGAGGGGAAATAATGGACAGTCGCATCACTACTTTTGACGAAAAATTATCTGCTATCAAGAATGAGATAGATATCCTGACCTGGTATATTGATATGAGAGAAAAATTTGAATCGCATGATTCGCAGATGTTGGACGAATTTTTAGATGAGGAAAGGGCAAATCCGGTCCTGTATGATGATTTAAACAGAAAATACGGGAAAGCGGCCGGAGAAGAAAACTTTAATTTCTCTTTGGAGGAATTGCGAATGCTTTTAGACCAGTGGAAGATAACTTATGAAGCCTATAAACAATCTGTAAAAAATAATGCCGAAACTGTTTCAAAAGAAAATTGAAGATTTCGTCTGCGGAAAATGTGGGGAGATGGTCACCGGTAATGGTTTTACTAATCATTGCCCGAAGTGCCTTTGGAGCAAGCATGTGGATATAAATCCCGGTGATCGGGAGGCGGTCTGTGGCGGGATGATGAAACCGATCGGGGTGGAATTTGAAAAGGGCGAATATTTTTTGATCCATGAGTGCGAGAAATGCGGTTTTAGCCGAAGAAAGGCGGTAGAGAAGAGCGATAACTTTGATGAGGTGGTGAAGATTTCTAAAAAGGTAGCGGAGAAATAATTTTGAAATTCTTAGAAATTGTGTATAATGTTGTGGTTCGTTAAAAAGGGAATGCGGGTATAGTTTAATGGTAAAATGAGAGTTTTCCAAACTCTGGTTGGGCGTTCGATTCGCCCTACCCGCACAATAAATAGCCGAAAGGCTTATTTATTTTGTCCTAAAATACGATAATTTGTCTTAAGCTTACAAATCTAGTATTATTGATGAATAACTTAAGCAAAAAAGTTTGATGAAAAATCAGCATAAATATATTTTCGTGGTCGGTGGCGTGATGTCGGGAGTAGGCAAGGGAATTGCGGCCTCCTCGATCGGCACCATCCTCCAAGCGAAAGGCTTCAACGTCAATCTTCTCAAGGTAGACCCTTATCTCAACGTCGACGCCGGTACTATGAACCCCACTGAGCACGGTGAGGTTTTTGTTTTGAACTCTGGGCTAGAGACCGATCAGGATATGGGCAACTATGAAAGATTTTTGCATCGCGATCTGACTGGGGACGACTATATTACTTCCGGGATGGTTTACAAATACGTGATCGAAGCGGAACGAGCGCTTAAATACGGCGGCAAATGTGTCGAAGCGATTCCTCATATTCGCGATGAAATCGTCCGTCTCTTTGAGCACTCGGCCCGAATAAATAAATCCGATATCACGATAGTCGAAATCGGCGGAACGATCGGCGATTATCAAAACATCATGTTTATCGAGGCGGCCCGCACGCTGAAAGTCCGCCGGCCGAATGATGTGGCTTTTGTGATGGTGAGCTATATGCCGGTACCGTCAAAACTCGGTGAGATGAAAAGCAAGCCGACCCAGAATGCCATCCGCCAGCTCAATTCCTACGGAGTTAATGCTGATATTATCATCGCTCGCAGCGAAGTGCCGATGGATCAGCGCCGAAAAGAGAAAATTGCCGTCTCGTGCAGTCTGCCGGCCGAACAGGTTATCTCCGCACCGGACATCGAGAGCGTCTTTGATGTGCCACTCAATTTTGAAAAAGATAATTTGAGCAAGATCATCTTGAAAGTTTTGCACTTGCGAAAGAAAACCAATGAACCCGGCTTGGCCAAGTGGATTGATTTTGCCAAAAAAGTGAAGGAAGTGAAAGATACTGTCGATATTGCTATTGTTGGAAAATATTTCAATACGGGCGATTTTGTGTTGACTGATGCCTACGTTTCGGTACTGGAAGCAATAAAATATTCGGCTTACAAGCTGGGTAAGAAGGCTAAGATTCACACTGTAAATGCCCGTGATTATGAAGGTGAGCATGCTAAGGCGGCCAATTTCAAAGCTCTGAGTAAGTTTGATGGTATTCTGGTGCCGGGTGGCTTTGGCGAGTCGGGGATTGAGGGAAAGCTGGCGGTGATAAAATACGCCCGCGAAAAGAAAATCCCATATTTCGGACTGTGTTATGGCATGCAACTTATGGTGATCGAGTATGCGAGAAATGTGCTTGGACTCAAAGATGCTAATACGGCAGAGATAAATCCTAAAGCAGTGTCTCTGGTGATCGACATAATGCCCGATCAAAAAAAGAAAATCGCTGAGGGAAATTATGGCGGGAGCATGCGGCTTGGCGCCTACGACGCGCAGTTGGAGAAGGGGACTATCGCCTACGAAGCCTACGGGCAAGGGATAATCCAGGAAAGGCACCGACATCGCTATGAAGTGAACCCGGAATTTGTGAAAAAAATTAGTGATGCTGGACTGGTTTTTTCCGGCAAATCGCCAAATGGCGTTTTGATGGAAATCGCCGAACTGCCAAAGAAAATTCACCCATTCTTTCTCGGCACTCAGTTTCACCCGGAATTCCTGGCTAGACCGCTTGCTCCCCACCCATTGTTTACAGCTTTCATCAAAGCGAGTCTGAAGAAGAAATAATTTACAAAACAAAAACCACCAGAAGAGGTGGTTTTTGTTTTGTATTTGTACTATCTACAAGCTACAAAATACTGTCTACTATTTAACTGCATCCTTCAAAGCTTTTGCTGCTCTGAATTTTGGAACCTTCATAGCTGGGACTTTGACAGTCTCACCAGTTCGAGGATTTCGAGCTTCTCGAGCGGCTCGAGCTTTGACTGAGAAGATACCCAATCCGGCAACTGATACTTCCTCGCCCTTCTTCAAGGTAGCGACGATTGAATCAAATACCTTATCGACGACCTGCTCTGCCTGAACCTTGGTGGTGTTCAAAACACCATGAACTGCTTCTACGATTGCTGCTTTATTCATATTATTTTTTTACCTTAGTTCTTTCTTTTGGAAAAAACCTCGGACTTAAATTAACTGCCCGCGCGGGCAAACAAACTTTCGTTTGTTCTAATAATTAAACTGACAATCGACCCTTACTTCTCAGGCTCCGACTTACCTTGGAAAATCCAAGATTTACCAGAGTTTGGGATCTCCATGTATTATAATATAAGGGTTTTTTTGTGCAACTATGCTATGTTGTAAACTATGTTATAAAATAAGGCTTGCCCGTCTTTTTATTCTGATGATTTGGCGGGGCAAGAGGGGGCTGATGTAAAATAGTTTCATTCCGTGTTGTATAATAAGGGTTATTTGTCAAGTCTGGAATATGGCTTTAAATAAGGTTATTATTTAGTCTCTATCTTAGTTGACAAGATATAATAATTATGCTATCATTGTGAGGTAAAGCACATTAAACAATTTAAGTGAACTAAACAATAGAAGAAAGGATAGATCGGAAAATGAAAGCAGCAAAGATTGAAAAGTTGTATTTGGGTGTCTTGATTGCCGTGGTCGTTTCAGTATTTATCGGTATTGCCGGGGATACGTTTATCAAGGCCTACAAGGATGGTCATGATAATGTGAAAATGATCAAGATCCGGATGCCAGCTACGTCCCAGATCATCTCGGCAAACGATTTTGCGGAGATGGTGCGGACCAACGCGATACTGTCTAATCTTGAAATAGTAGGCAGTCTCGGTTCTCACGACCGATACGAGAAGATGATTCAGGATATTAAAGAACCTTGCTACATAGTGATGTGTATCAGGTACATTAAGCCCGCTTTGTCTTGTGTCTATAGGGTAAGGTCCGGCGCCGTCTGGTTGCAGAACATGGAAGACTACGAGATCCCCGACGTTGGCGGAGCCTACGTGAAAAGTCTGACCTATGTTGGGGATGGTAAGGTGGAGATTCGAACAGAATTTAACCTATGGTCATATTTCTGGTCTGGTCTCTGGGGTGTAATGGTGGGCCTCTTTTTTGTCCTTGTGGCGGCAATCATTTTGTTTGTATTTTACAGAAATTGCCTCGAGGAATATTTGTGGAATAAAAAGGAGAAGGAACACCGAGAGGAGCTGGAACTAAAGGGGGTATCCAGCGGGATGGATATGTAAGGTTCACTTGAAGGGATGATTCGGCCGGCAGTCTGCGTAAGCAACTGCCGGCCTTTTAAATGCAAAAATTATTGATAATACAATACAATTGGCCGGTTCGCTTTGCGAACCGGCCAATTGTATTTGTTAATTAAGAAACTGGATTGCCGCGCTTTGCTCGCAATGACAGAGAATATGAATTATCTAGCGTACTCAACCACTCTTGTTTCTCGGATGACATTCACTTTGATTTCACCAGGATACTTGAGATCAGTCTCGATCTTCTTGGCAATATCGTAAGCGAGATTTTTTGCGTCAATATCGGAGATTTTTTCCGGAGTGACGAAAATTCTGACTTCGCGACCAGCCTGGAGGGCATATGATTTCTCGACGCCTGGGAAGGAGTTGGCCAAAGCTTCCAAATCCTGGAGTCGTTTCAAATAGTTTTCAATGCTGTCGCGTCGAGCGCCTGGACGACCGCCGGAAATGGCGTCGGCGACCTGGACGATGACGGACTCGGTTGTTTCATAAGGGAATTCTTCGTGGTGTGACTGCATGGCTTTCACCAAATCTTCGCTCGCCCCGAATTTCTGAAGGATACGGCGACCGATTTCCACGTGGGTACCGGCGACTTCGTGGTCAACCGCCTTGCCGATATCGTGAAGCAAGCCGCCAACCTTGGCGACAGCGACGTTCGCGCCGATCTCTTCGGCAATCATTCCAGCGAGATGAGAAACTTCTACCGAATGCATTAAAACATTCTGACCATAGCTGGTTCGAAAATGCAGACGGCCGAGAATGGCAATGATGCGCGGATCAAGATTGAAAGCGCCACATTCATAAGCGGCCGCTTCGCCCTTGTCTTTCATTATCTTATTGATATTTTTCTGCGCTTCTTCCACCAATTTCTCAATCTTTACTGGCTGAATTCGGCCATCGATCAAGAGATTTTCCAGAGCGACACGAGCCACTTGTCGGCGGACGGGATCAAAGGAAGAGATAGTAATCGCCCCTGGCGTATCATCCACTATCACCTCAACACCGGTTGCTCGTTCAAAAGCCTTGATATTCTTGCCTTCTTTGCCGATGATCTTGCCTTTGACTTCATCGTTTGGGATATTGACGATCGTCGACATCACATCAGAGGCAACAGAATTACCGAGACGTTGAATGGCGGTGGTGATAATTTCTTTGGCTTTCTCTTCGTATTTTTCGGCGCCAAAAGTTTCCAGTTTTTTAATTCTGGCCATGATATCGTCCTCATATTTCTTTTCGACAGTCTTCAATATTTGTTCCTTCGCTTCGTCGATAGACAAGTTGGAAACCTTCTGCAATTCGGCGAGTTTAGCTTGCTCGATTTGATCGGTTTTCTCCCGGATTTCCTTGATTTCGGCGATTTTCTTTTTGATATTTTCAACTTCCTTGTCGATATCGATCTGGCGCTGATCCAAAAGGTCTTCCTTTTTCATCAAGCGCTGTTCGATAACCTTGGCCGCGTCTTCTTTTTCTTTCGCTTCTCGCTTGAGATCTTTCATTGTCTCGACGGCTTTGTTTTCCGCCTCCAAGACGATTTTTTTAGCTTCTTCCTTGGCTTGAAGCATCATTCCTTTGATCTCTAATTCCATCGAACCCTTTTTGCCCAAAGAAATTATGAGACGCAGATAATAACCGAGGGCAATACCGATGATGCCCACGATTCCCGCCAGCAGTAACACTATTTTTAATGACATAATTGCGAATGGACTCCGCTCTTTATGCTATTGAAATTGAATCAACTATTTGTTTCCAGAGCAGACCAAGTCTGCTTAACATTTTTGTTTCAAGGCTTTTGGCGCTTCCTGACATAAATTCCACAAAATCGGCTCGTCTTTCGGAGGCAAGGGCTAAAAGTTTCAAATTGATAAAAAACGAAATCATATTAATTAAATTAGTAACTTATTCATAGTATAACGATTTGGATAATTAATCAAGGTGGCTTGGCTTCAGGGCCCAATACCTTGAATTCCGAGCTTTTTGGCCAGCTTTATTCCCCCTATAGTGTTCAATCTTCCGGGATTTAGTGTATAATGTGGAATATGAGACTCGCTAAAGAGATTTTAATCGTTTTAATAGCCGGAATTGCCGTTGTTGGTTTTGTCGTTTTTGCTGGGACGGATATTTTTGGCCCGGCGGGTACTCCGTCAGCGACGAATGTCACTTTGGATGACATTTATGCCAAGTTGACCAATACTTCTATCGCTTCAAAAACTTTTTATCCTCAAAAAACGACCACGGAAGGAAATTTTCGTGATTTAAAACAGTTATACGATCTTTTGACGCCGATTTCCTCGACGACAATTACCTCAAGCACGACGATTATGGGCGTAGCGGGTGCTTATAATATTTCCAATCTGACGCCGGATAAGGTGGCGACAGGCACGACTTATGGTACGAGTTCGGTGGGGACACTTCAATAGAAAATTAGATGAATATGAGAAAGCCGGGGTTTCGCGAAGCGAAACCCCGGCTTTTACCAAACAGTTGTGAGTTATTTTACAGGACTTTATCGATCAAACCGTACTTCTTGGCTTCCTCGGCCGACATGTAATAGTCGCGATCAGCATCTTTTTCGACTTGAGCGACTGATTTGCCGGCATTGTCAGCCAGGATTTTAGTAAGTTTTTCTTTGAGTTTCAAGATTTGTCTAGCGGTGATGGCAATATCCGAAGCTTGGCCCTGAGCGCCACCGAGCGGCTGATGGATCATGATTTCAGAGTTGGGCAGAGAAAATCTCTTGCCTTTTTTGCCGCAAGAAAGCAGGAGGGCAGCGGCCGAAGCGGCGAGGCCGACACAGACCGTCGAAACATCATTTTTAATGTGGTTCATCGTATCCATGATGGCAAGAGCGGCAGTGACTGAACCGCCTGGGGAGTTGATATAGAGTTTGACATCTTTCTTCGGATCCTCGCTTTGCAAAAAGAGAAGCTGGGCAATGACAATATTAGCCGTGTCATCGTCGATCGGGCCGCCGAGGAAGATGATGTTTTCCTTGAGCAGGCGCGAGTAAATATCATAGGCGCGCTCGCCATTCTGGCTTTTTTCAATGACTGTAGGAATTAGGTATGACATAGCTTAATTTGGTAGCTTATTAGCTTTTTAGCTTGTTAGCCACCAGAAAATGATTAATTTGTTACAGGTAAAAGATATAATAAAGGCCGGGAGAATGCAAATCACTTAGAAGTGTCGTTTCCAAGCGAACCCAAAATTTTTGACTTCAGACTTTACTATATACTGTCTACCATATACTATATACGAACAAATGAGATTGCACAGATTTTATATCAATGAAAAAGTTGGGGAGAAGGCTGGGGGTGGGGAGATTAGCCTGACCGATTCTGATTTGGCCCATCAGCTGAAACGCGTTTTTCGGTTTCAAACCGGCGACCAGGTTATCGTTTTTGATGGTAGCGGTTTCGAATACGTTTCTGAAATTATTTCTTTGGAAAAGGATGGTGTGGTGATCAAAATATTATCTCAGTCGGCGAAAACCTTGTCGAACAAGAATGTCTCTTTGTACCTGGCCCTAATCAAGAAAGGTAATTTTGAATTGGCCGCGGAAAAATGCACGGAAGTCGGTGTGTCAGAAATACACCCGATAATTTCCGAGCGTTCGGAGAAAAAAGATTTGAATCTGGAAAGACTGAATAAAATAGTCAAAGAGGCGAGCGAACAGAGCGGCCGGGTGACATTGCCGGAAGTGTTTGAAGTGATGGATTTGGAGGAAGCGATAAAACAGGCGGTGGTGGAAAATAGAAAGTGCCTAGTGTTTCATACAAGTGATTTGTCATTCCTGCGAAAGCAGGAATCCGGTTCCAATTCCCTGGATCCCCGCTTTCGCGAGGATGACAGAGGGGAAAAAGAGGATGGCAGAAAGGAAGATGTGGCTATCTTCATCGGTCCAGAAGGTGGTTGGACGGAAAAAGAAATGGAGTTATTCAAGAAAAATAGTTTTCAAATTCATTCCCTCGGCCAGAATATCTTGCGCGCCGAAACCGCAGCCATTATTTCCGTTTGGAAAGTTTTGAATAATTAAAAAGAGAATCATTTAAACCAGTATTCATTTTTTAGCCTTTCTTGAAGATGGTAACTGTTGGCATGCGACAACATTCCCAGGTAAGACTGTAAGGTGGCTAGTAGTTTTTCTTTTCCTATCATACCTGCTTTTTCTTCCCTGATTCTTTCTTGGTATTTTCGTAACATTCTGTTCTTGCTTCTTTTCCTAACCAAGATGTGGTGGGGAAACAAGACATAGCCGAGAAAATCAATCCCCGCGTTGTATTTTCTGATGATCGTTTTTTCCGGATGAAGGCTCAAGTTCAATTTTTCTTTCAAGAATAATTCAATCGGTTTAATCAGGTTTTGTAAATATGCTTTATCATTTGAAATGATGATAATATCATCCGTGTAGCGAGCATAATGCTCGATTTTTAATTTATGCTTTACAAACTGATCAAACTCGTTCATATAAACATTGGCAAAGAGTTGGGAGGTCAGATTTCCTATTGGAATTCCAGTATGGGCAGGAGCTTCCTCTCTCTCTCTCGGCCTCCGCTTTTTTCGGGTAACTGTGGATAAGTTCGGTAATGAGGGAAAAAGTTCTCTCCTCCCTTATCTTTCTTCTCAGAATTTCCAGAAGAATGTCGTGATTAACGGAATCAAAGAATTTTTTCACATCACATTTAAGCGCATAGCATGGCACGGTGTTATTCTGACTGACCCTCCGGAGTATTTTTTGTATGGTTTTTACTCCCTTATGAGAACCTTTGTTGATTCGGCAAGAAAAAGAACTGCTTATAAAACCATTTTCAAACAGGGGATTGAGAGTGTTGAAAATAGCATGGTGGAGGACTCGATCTCTGACTGTGGCTTTGTGGACATGCCGGACTTTCGGGTCGGTGATATAAAATCCTTTGTAAGGACTGTGATGATAGGTTCCATTTTGGAGATCATGGTGAAGCTGGATTATGTTTTGTTCAAGTTCAAGCTCAAATTTGGCCACATCCGGCTTGCTCGTCTTGCCTTTTTTAAATTCGCCCCAAGCTAGGAATAAGTTTTCCAGATTAATTATTTTATCAAACATATTTAAATTTAAATTATGAACGACATTGATATTCCGATTCTCAAAAAAACTTACGATTTATACCAAACATTGGACGATTATCGAAAGGTGATACCGAAACAGCATCGTTTTACGGTTTTTTCTCGTGCAGAAGAATCGGTCTTGGATATTCTGGAGAAATTTTACGAGGCCGGTTATGTGAACGGATCTAATCGATCGGTGATTTTAGACCGTGCGAGTGCCAAGCTAAACATGCTTCGACTTTTTGTCAGGTTACTTAAAGATACCAAGGCTTTGGACGCTAAGAAATATATCATCCTTCAAACTGCAATAGACGAAATTGGCCGAATGCTTGGTGGCTGGATTCGTTCAATTTCAAGATAAAGATAAAAGGTGTTTTTAAACACCTTTTATCCTCTCAAGGAAGAGACTTCGAGGGGAACCCGGAGGCCGTACCGTAGTTGTCATTCGCATTGTCGACATAGTTGGTGTCGAACTTGACCTTGTCGTCGTTGAAGTTGAAGTACGGAGCGTTCGAGAAGTCGCCATCACCGTCCGGATATCTGTCTTTGTCTGTCCGTGGCACCGAAACTTGATAAATGATCCTTGTTGGCAACTAGGCATTTTCTTGCTCCTGAATTTAATTTAGCAACACCTGGCTTTTAAGCCTAGTGGTTTGCTTTAGACAAAGACAAGCAGTATCTCCTTAAAACAATACTCTCTGGTCAACCATAGCCGACCGGATTCTGATTGTTATCCATAAAGAAACAGAGTTCGGCGACAGGAATCCTTAGACTCTTGTGCATTAACCTAGACTCAGGGGAAATTATAACAGAAAGGGTCAATTGGCTCAAATACGCCTGTAACAAAGGCTAATTCTATGCTTGACAGTATGTATTATACTATGATATAATTGTAGACAGAAATCCAGAACCTTGAAAAGAAATGAGACCAGCCCCGAACCGCAGTCAAGCTGGGTACGGGGTAAACTTTTTGACTTGCCCTTATTGCATCTTTGTATAATAGATGTTGGTTTGGGGCTGGTCTCATCAAGAGACAAGACGCCGTGTCAGAGCGTAAATCTGGCAACTTACAAAGAAAGGATGGCTCCGATGTCAAAGAAAACATTGGCTCCGTCAGTAGTGGTGGTAACAGCGCGTGATTCGAAGGGTCTCAAGTTCATGTCGATTGTGGAAGCGGCTTACAACAAGGCCGGGCTTCAAGATGGTCCCGAGGGTACTCCGGAAGGGGAAGCTCAGCGGGTGAACGAGGCTACCGGACTTGCCGATTTGATCGGCGAGTTCATCAAGAAGCATCGCTATCTCGAAACGTTCGAGAACGAGGAAGTCTCGTCGAGCTACGGCTATCTCTCCGGCTACAAGCCTTTTGGGCTTACCGGGCAGACCAACCGTCTGCGCGAGCTGTTCTCTGGGCTTGGCTTTGCCAATCAGGATCTGCTTCAGCAGATTGAGAATGGTCAGGTCAAATTGCCGAAGGGCGCCGAGGGCTGGTTCGCGATTCCGAACTGGATGAAGAATCCCGGAATCTTCGGGGAGACCTACGCCGAGGCGGTGCAGAAAGTGCTCATTATGATCAAGCAGGCTCGCGACGGCAAGTTCTACAACTACCGTGAAGGTCTGATTGATAATAAGCATCTGCGCCAGTCGGCCAAAGCTTTGGAAGCCTGGAAACAGGTGGCCGAAGCGCAAGGCAATCCGGACATCCTGATTGTCGCTGGCCAGTTTGGCTTGCGGCATCGCGGTCGTTCGGTTCGTCGGGCGCGGGTGGTGATGACTTCGGGAGAATTCGGACTTGGCGCTTTCGCCATCGGCTGTATGCTCCTGACCCATCCCAAACGCCTCATGAACTACAACGATCTGTGGATCGACTGCGCCGGTGACGAGTTCAGTCCGGACGGTGATGGCGACTTCTCGGTCGCTCCGTTCTTCCGCTTCGACGACGTCAAGGTCTGGTTCGACACCCGCTATGTCGACGATGCGAATGACCGCTACGGTACGGCCTCCGGGTTCCCCTCGCAAAGCTGAAGCTTGTCTCTTGAATTCTTGAATCTTTTGACGCCGTCTGCGGCGAATTTTGATTCTTGATTCGGGCGATATGGCCCAAGCAACGCAAAGGGTCGGTTACAGACAGCAAATGTAACCGACCCTTTTTTCTTTTCTTATTTTATTTTTCTTTTTTACCTCAGACTCTCCAACCACTCAAAAACTTTTCCGCTAATTTCATTAGTAGTAACCATTTTAATTAGAATCACTTATCCTAACTTTCACCATGGTGAAAGTTTTGTTTGTTGTGATACAATAGAACTATGAAAAAATATTTGAAATATAAAGGAGTCACGGTCAATGCTTTTGGCTTGCCAGTATTATTCTCAGATAAAAATGAGGCTAAAAGATCCCAAAAGTCTCAAAGAAGATATTCAGGCTATAAACATTTTGATTTCAACTTTTCTAATGCTGCACCTAGGGATTTGATCGTTATGTATGATATTCCGGCTGGGAAGAGAAGTGAGAGAGACTGGTTTAGATATCAGTTGAAGAAATATAATTATGTAATGATTCAGAAGAGCGTCTGGGTCGGGCCGTCACCGTTGCCAAAGGAATTCATCCGCTATGCAGAGTCTATAGGTTTTTTAAATAAACTAAAAACGCTAAAACTAGCCAAGCCTTATTCCCAAAAAGACAAGGACCTGCAATAATTTAAAATTATTCTTGATTAATAATTCAAACTTTCACCATGGTGAAAGTTTAATTAAATTACTTTAAAATTAACAAATTAAAAAACTTCATCTTGATATAGATGAAGTTTTTTAATTCTAATTATTTCTGATTCTCCAACCATTCGAAGACCTTTTCGTTGGTCATAATCATTTCGACATAGGCCTGGGTGCGGTCCTTGTCGGCATCTTTGTAGGTTTTGAGCAGACCCTCGACTTCCTTTTCCACTTCTTCTTTCTTTGGTTCAATCTTTTCCACCAAGGCAATCTTGGAAAGTATCAGTTGAAGCTTGGCTCTTTTTTCCGCATCTGGTGTCCACTCTTTCTTCAGATCATCCCAGGTCTTTTTGAGGTGTTTAAGATAATCCTCGGCTTTCAGTCCGACTCTGGCGATATCATCAGTGAATTGCGCCTGCATTTTAGAAAGTTCGCTGTTCAGCAATAGTTTTGGCAGAGCGATTTTTGTCTTGATGATAATTTCCTCGATGATGGCCAAACGCTTCTTGTCTTTAGCTTTGAACTCTTTGTCTTTCTGCAGATTATCTTTTAATTTGGCCTTTAAATCAGATAAATCCTTGAAGTCACCGATCTTTTTGGCAAAATCGTCAGTGAGTTCTGGCAGATCCAATTTTTCATCCTCCTTGTGTTCTTCGCCCGGAGCGTGAGTGTGATTTTGCTTGGCATAACTTATACGGATTTGTTCAAGCGCATCCTCGACGTCTTTATCTGTCGCCTCGATTTTGTCTTCCTTCTTATTATTTTCCGCTTTGGCAATCTTTTTGTAATCCGCCAAATCAATTTCCGGCATAACTTGGCCGACGATCTTGAAAGTGACCGGATTGCCGAGAGCGATTTTGGTCAGCTCGACATTTGGCAGAGCAATAAAATTCTGCTTGCTCTCGGTGAGGATATTATGAAATGAGTCATTGATCGCCAACTCCGCCATTTCCGCAAACAAGCCGTGGTCGCCAACGTGTTTCATGACCATCGCTTCTGGCACATGACCAGGACGAAAACCAGGCAAATTGAGCTCTTTCTGCAGGCCGGCAATAGCTTGCTCCCGGTAACCGGCGACAGCTTCGTGGCCGATCTCGCACTCGATTTCGACTTCTGAGTCGGGGAGGTTTTTGGTATTGAGGATCTTGTGAATTACTTTTTTATCGGTTTTTGTCATTGTTTTTAATTAAATTAATTAACCCGTGCAGTTTAGCCTGGCGAGGTCAATTTGTAAAGACTGGAATCCAGAGAATAAGATTTGGAACATTATAATACAAAGACGGATTTCGCGAAGCGAAATCCGTCTTTGTATTAATGAGTGAGGTTTTGCTTTTAAAATGCCTTACGGAGTAAAATTTTCAGTAGAAAATTTTATGAGTATAGAATAAATTTTTTGACCTGCCTCGCTAGCAAGGCGGGCGGAAAAATTTATATCGTGCATTTTAAAAGTAAAACCGAACGATTTTTATTGTCCCAGTGAGTCAAGATTCAAGCTGTCCAAATCCTTTTGGATGTCGACAATCTCGCTCGAAGTGCTGAGCGTTGAGGTGCTGTAAGTCACCTCATTGCTAACCACTTCTGAAGTTGGTTGGGATATTTTATCAATACGGTTACCGATAAAATACCAACCGCCAGCAATCAAGACAATGATGATAATAATCGCTCCCACGACGCCACCCATACCACTTGGCTTTTGTTCGTTGGAACCGGTTATTATATTGTTTTCAAAATCTGCCATATTTAATTTAAGTTTAGATTAGTAAATTTACAAATGATTAATTTGTTGTGGTGGCAGTCGAAGTGGCGGGAGTCGAAGTTGCTACTGGCTTTTCAGGCTTTTCAAATTTTGGTCTGACCGCGTTGATCGCCTTGATTGTCGCGACCAATTTTGCCTGAGCATTTTTGAGATCGACTTTGATGATCGCTTGCAAATCTTTGACTTGCGAGATCACCAGGTCAGAACTGGTGGCGGTTGAAGTTGAAGATGAAATCAATAAGCTCTTGATTTTATCTGCCTGTACTTTGGCATCGGCAATTTTGTTGGCTGCCTCGGCGAACAGGGCATCGGCTTCGGTCATGACTACACCTTTGTTTTTTAAAATAGTCATTCTTTCAGCCAGTCTTTTGGCGATGTTTTCAACGACAGCGATCGCCTTGACTTCTTTGTTGGCGATTCGCACCTTCATTGCTTCCATTTGCTGTTTCTGCTTTTCAAGCATTTTTTGCAATTGCTCAACCTTTCTCTGTGTTGTTGAAGCGGTGGTTGAGGCGATTCGATTCTCGATTTTCCCGATATTATTTTCTCGATTTTGCAGTTGCTTCACGGTTGAGCTAGCAACCCTCAATTTGAGATTAGCGGCCTCTCGCGCATCCTTTTCCCTTTGTTGGATTTGATAAAGAGTCGGGACCGGTTTTGAGGTTGTACTCGTCTCTGCAACAGCGAAGGCCATTGGGGCAAACAAGGAGACCACTAAAGCGGAACCGATTATTTTTGTAATTTTTGATTTTAACATTTTTTTTGTTTAGTTTGATAAAATGGATAACGACCTTGGTTAACTTTTCCGACCAAGTTATCCGGTCAACATTATACCACGAGTCTCAGATTTGAGATACAGAAAATTTTGGACAAATTTAAAGGCCGATTTTGCGGAGCAAAATCGGCCTTTAACCTTTGTTCGTTTTTAAATTACTTCATCCAAATCGCAATGACGAATGGGATGATGATCAAAGCGACAATGTTCAAAATCTTGATCATTGGGTTGATGGCTGGACCAGCTGTATCCTTGTAAGGATCACCGACCGTATCTCCAGTCACTGCGGCTTTGTGAGCGTCAGAACCTTTACCGCCATGATTACCGGATTCAATATGCTTCTTGGCATTATCCCAAGCGCCTCCACCGGAGGTCATCGAGATCGCGACGAAGAGACCGGTGACGATTGAACCTACGAGCACGCCACCAAGGGCGACCGGTCCAAGCAAGAATCCAACCAAGATTGGGACGATTACTGGGATCAAAGCTGGTACGATCATTTGTTTGATGGCGGCACCGGTCACAATCGAGACCGCTTGCTTGTAATCTGGCTTGCCAGATCCATCCATAATCCCCTTTATTTCTCGGAACTGTCGGCGGACTTCATCCACCACTTTTCCAGCTGTTTTACCGACGGCTTCCATACAGAGAGCGCCAAAATAATAAGGCAATAGGCCACCGATGAACAAACCAACGATAACCATTGGGTTGCTTAGGTCGAAAGTGACATTCTTACCAAGCTTGATAATCTCTTCTGTGTAAGCAGCAAACAAAACGAGGGCAGCGAGACCGGCTGAACCGATTGCGTAGCCTTTGGTCACGGCCTTGGTCGTATTTCCGACAGCATCGAGTGGATCGGTGACATCGCGAACAGAGTCTGGGAGGCCAGACATTTCGGCGATACCGCCAGCGTTATCCGTGATCGGACCATAAGCATCGATTGCGACAATAATACCAGTCATAGAAAGCATCGACATGGCCGCAACGGCAATACCGTAAAGTCCGCCAAAGTGATAAGCTACCAAAATACCGGCAACGATCGAAATCAAAGGCCAAGCGGTTGCTTTCATGGAGATAGCCAAACCTTGAATGACGTTTGTGCCGTGTCCGGAAACCGAAGCCTGGGCAATCGATTGAACCGGCTTGAATTTAGTTGAGGTAAAGTATTCAGTGATAACCACCAGCAAACCAGTAACCGCGAGACCAGCTAAAGCACAGATGAATAGGCCGACAACGGAATATTTGCCATTTCCGGTCATCAACATTTTGGTCAAAGGATAGAAAGCGGCAGCGGCAAGAAGGCCGGCAGCAATCAAACCTTTGTATAGTGCACCCATAATGTTTTCTGATTTGCCGAGTCGGACAAACCAGGTACCGATAATCGAGCAGATGATGGCGATACCGCCAATAGCGAGAGGGTAGATGATGGCATTTTCAAAACCAACAAACAGGAGTGAGCCCAAAAGCATGGTAGCGACCGAGGTGACAGCGTAAGTTTCAAACAAATCCGCAGCCATACCCGCACAGTCACCGACATTGTCTCCTACGTTGTCAGCAATTACGGCTGGATTTCGGGGATCGTCTTCGGGAATTCCGGCTTCAACTTTTCCGACCAAATCGGCACCGACGTCAGCGGCTTTGGTGAAAATACCACCACCTAATCGGGCGAAGACAGAAATAAGGGAAGCACCGAAACCAAGACCGACAAGAGCGTTCACATCTTTAGTAATCGCGTAAAAAGCGGTCACTCCCAAAAGAGCGAGACCGACCACCAGAAGACCGGTGACGGTTCCGCCTTTGAAGGCGACATCGAGAGCGGCCTTAAGTCCGCTTTTGGCCGCTTCCGTGGTTCGGACATTGGCGCGAACAGAGACATTCATGCCGATGTAACCCGCCAAAGCTGAGAAAATAGCTCCGACTAAGAAGCCGATCGCCATAGTCCAGCCAAGCATTGGGATAAAACCGACGATCAAGAACAAAACAGCGGCGATAATCGCAATTGTTTTGTATTGTTTGTTCAAATAAGCGGAAGCACCGTCCTGAATCGCCTTGGCAATCGCTTGCATCTTGTCATTACCAGCGCTCTTTTTGAGAATTGAGCTGGCTAAGACGAGACCATAAGCAATCGCTAAGATCGAAGCAATGAGTGCAAATAATATAGATGCGTTCATTTTTTATTGATTAAATTATTAAAAATTACTAATAAATTTATAAATTAACGACAAAATGTAATATAGCTTAAAATATTAGGAAAATATAGCCTTGACTTTTAGAATAAATAGGTGTAGAATATGAAACAGTTGAATTTGCACAAAATGTTGTAGTAAAAAACATAGGAAGGAGTTCTATGAAAGTTAGCATTAGTAAAAAAACTTTCGCCATCCTCAAGGCCCTGGTTCGTGAGAGTGGCGAAACACCAAGGGAAACTCTTGAAAAAATTATCAAATGGGAGTATGAAGGTCGGAAGAAGTTCAAGACTACTACTTGCGGTGGAGTAGCTGGCCGTCTTGATGATTTGCGGTAATTTGGGCGGGGAGTGCTATGAGCACGACCCGCCTTTTTAAATACAAATCCGGCCGGCGATATCTGATATCGCCGGCCGGATTATTGCTTTTTTAGTATTATTTTTCTTCGCTTTCGTCAACTTTTTCAGACATTTCTGGGGCAGCGATAGAGTGAATATCGATTTTCCAGCCGGTCAATTTGGCC
>JBAXQJ010000014.1:0-17428 GCA_037131755.1 bacterium | reverse complement strand
GGAAGCGAGCCCTTATGCTTTGGAGGATTCACGGAAGACGGCGGTCTGAGTGGAAAGGATTTTTTCAGCCGAAAAAATACCTGTGCCTCCAAAACATAAGGGCGAGCGGGTTTTAGGCATAAATGATATAATGTAAGGGTCGAGTTTAATCCTTTAATATTTTAAAAAAATTATGTCTATGGAAAAAATTAATAATTGGTGTCAGAGTCACAACTATTGGCCGCGAAAAATCGTCTTCGGACTTTTGGTCTTGTTGGCGATCGGCTGGATATTTTCTGGCGACGAGCATCGTGGTAATAAAAATGATCAGATAAACACCATTACGGTCAGTGGCAAAGGCGAGGTTTTGGTCAAGCCGGATATCGCTTCCGTTTCCTTTGGTGTTTCTGCAGAAAACATGGATGTCGCTAAAGCACAAACCGAGTCAGCGACAAAAATAAATGCCATCTTGGCCTTCTTGAAAACCAATGGTGTGGAAGACAAGGATGTAAAGACGACCAACTACAGTATTTATCCGCGTTATGATTATGTGAAGTCGGCCGATATCTATTACGGCGGCAAGCAGGTGCTCGCTGGCTATACGGTGTCACAGACTGTCACGGTCAAGATTAGAAAGATTGAAGATGCCGGCAAAATCTTGTCCGGTCTCGGTGGCCTGGGCGCAACCGATGTGAGCGGTCTGAGTTTCCTGGTGGACAAGGAAGATGAGTTGAAAGTTCAAGCTCGAGACAAAGCGATCGAAGATGCAAAAACTCAGGCCAAGAATTTGGCCAAGAGTCTGGGTGTGAAGATCGTGAAGATCACCAGTTTTTCCGAGTCGGGTAACTATCCGATCTACTATGCCAAGGCTGGGATCGGGGCAGCGGATATGACATCGTCTGTCGCTCCGCAAATACCAACCGGTGAGAATACAATTACTTCGAACGTGAACATCACTTATGAGATAAGGTAATCATAGGTTATAGGTGAAAATTTGCATGGCAAATAAAAATCGGGCTAATCTAGCCTGGTTTTTATTTGCCAAAAATTACTTTCTTGTATGTATTGTTTTATAAATGGCTAACAATAAGGATAAAAATATTTATCCCTTGCGTATTTCTCGTTAATCTATATTCTTATCTCCAGAAAGGAGGTCATTATGCATAAGAGAAAAGTTGAATTGGTAACGCTGAAGTATGTTGATGGCTCGACCTCCGCAACGGAGGTTATTGCCGGGGTTCCGACGGGAGTTTTGTTCGATCCAAACAGCAAGCTGTGGTGGATCGTGGGCAATGATTGGTGGGGCAAGACTCACCTTGGAGAACATCAACTCTATACCGAGAAAGAAGGCCAGAGGACACCGATCAATTTCCAGAAGGCTGGAGCGGTAATCGGTCTTTATGACCTTTCCGACCCCAAGCAAGCAAAGGCCCTGGAGGCCGATGCGCTGGAAGCGATTGAAACAGATCCGTCTTCTGATTGAAGAGTGCAACCCCGATGCCGAGTGGCTAGGGGTTGCTTTTATTTTTACTTGTAGTATTATAAATGAACTACCCCAGGCGGGGTTTTTTAGTAAGAGAAACTATATAATTTATCAATTAATCATTAAAATAATGTCAAAACTAGGCGAATATTTAAAGGAAACCAAAGGTGAATTGCAGCACGTAAGCTGGCCAACTAAAAGACAGGCAGTTATTTTTACTGTTATCGTCATTGTTTTCTCTCTCGTTATCTCTATTTACCTCGGAGCCTTGGATTTCTTATTTACCATGATTCTTAAGTTGTTTATAAAATAAAATCACATGGCTAAACAAAACATTCAAGAAGGAAGAAATTGGTACGCGATTCACACCTATGCCGGATATGAAAATGCGGTGGCCAGAAACCTAAAGCAGAGAATCGAATCATTGAACATGAGCGACAAGATTTTTGAAGTGATTGTTCCGATGGAAAAGAAAATCAAAGTGAAGGGTGGCAAGAGAATCGAAGAAGAGGAGAAGGTTTATCCTGGCTATGTGTTGGTGGATATGATCGTGACTGATGATTCGTGGTATGTCGTCCGAAATACCCCTCGAGTGACCGGCTTTGTCGGTTCTGGTGTCTATCCGGTACCGCTAACCAAGCAGGAAATTGATTTCTTGCTCGGCCGAATGCAGGAAAGCTCGGTCAAGCATAATATCGACCTTTCTGTTGATGATATCGTGAAGATCGCCGATGGCCCATTCAAGGATTTGGAAGGCAAGGTGAGCGAAATTGACAACGAACGAGGAAAGGTTAAAGTATTGGTGTTGATGTTCGGCCGCGAGACATCCGTCGAATTGGATATGTTGCAGATAAGGAAGATTTAAGGAGCGAAGCGACTTACCCTGTCAAATAATTTTCTCCGAAAATTAAATTTGATTAATTATCAAAAATAAGTATTATAAGCCTCTAGAGACTTAGACAAAGCTTGATTGCTTCTATATCGTCACAAAGTCAAATTTATTTGACAGGGTGATGATTTTAAAAAGCTCGTCTGAACTCGCTAATAAAATCAACAATGGCAAAGAAAATAACAAAAAAATTAAAGCTTCAGATTCCAGCCGGCAAGGCCAATCCAGCTCCACCAGTCGGTCCAGCTCTTGGTCAGGCAGGTATTAACATCGGTGATTTCGTCACCAAGTTTAACGCGGCGACCAACAAGATGATGGGGGATATTATTCCAGTGGAAATCACCGTTTACGAAGATCGATCCTATGATTTCAGGTTGAAGACACCGCCAGCGACAAACTTGATCTTGAAAGCGGCTGGTATCGAAGGCGGTTCCGGCAAGCATGCGACCAAGCGAGCGGGAACTATCACCAAGGCACAAGTCCGAGAAATTGCCGAGAAAAAAATGCCTGACTTGAATGCCAATGACATCGAAGCGGCAATGAAGATAATCGAAGGCTCCTGCCGATCAATGGGGGTCGATGTAAAATAAGTAGATAGTAGTTTGTAGATAGTATATTGAATAGGTCGGGTTTCGCGAAGCGAAACCCGGCCTTTTGACTTTGACGGTGAGTAAACTATAATTCAGCAGTAGCAATTAAATAAAATCTAATCTAATGATCAAAGAAAAGACCTTAGTCATCATAAAACCAGATGGCGTGCAGAGAACGCTTGTCGGCGAAATAATTTCCCGTTATGAAAGAGTCGGCTTGAAATTAACCGCCTTGAAATTTCTTGTCCCAAAAGAAGAAATGGTGGAGAAGCACTACACCATTGATCCGGAGTGGCTGCGAAAAGTGGGAGAGAAAACAATCGGCGGCTATAAGGCAAAAAATCTGGTTCCGCCGTCCGATGATCCAGTCGTAAATGGCCGGATGGTCTTGAAGAGGCTAGCCAAATATTTCACAAGCGGTCCGGTTGTGGCGATGGTCTGGCAGGGAGCGAATGCGATTGAGATTGTCCGTAAGCTGACTGGCGGGACGGAGCCACTCACTTCCGATGTCGGCACGATCCGCGGGGATTTTGTCACTGATTCTTATGCGATTGCCGGCCTGGACGATCGAGCGGTTCGCAATCTGGTCCATGCCTCAAGCTCGATCGATGATGCCAATAAAGAAATTGCGTTATGGTTCAGTCCGGAAGAGCTGTTGAATTATCGCCTGATCCAGGATGAAATCTTGTATGATGTGAATTTGGATGGGATACTCGAATAGAGGTCGTTCGCCGCTGTGTTTTTAGAGCACGGATATTTTCTTGCTAGAAAATTCCTCGAGCTCGCGCCGTCGCGCTCGCTAGTCTCCAAAAACACAGCGACTCACTTTGTTTTTAAAAGAAGTTCGCGAAGCGAAACTTTAATTTGTCTGGCTTGACTTGCGCCGATTAGTTGATTACCTTTATCTTAGAATAAGCAAAAAGAAAGGAATTTGAAATGAAAGCTCGGGTTTCAATTTTTGAATTACCAGGCGGCAAAATACCTGAACGGAAAACAGGGGGAGCGATTGGTTATGATACCTATCTTCGGGCGATAGTGTCGGCGCATGATATGGACAAGGAAAATCCAAATTTGCGCCAGACTTTGTTTGATTTCAAAACGAGGCCGACTGATCCAAAGGTGGCTCGCCAGGTGTTCAAGGTCAGGGGCGAATTGGTTTATCGGATGAGGCCTCACGAGTCGGTCTTGGTCGGTATCGGTTTTGTGACCAAGATGCCTTTCCCGATGTTTTATTGGGTGGCGCCGAGGAGCGGATTGGCCGCCAAATGGGGTATTACGGTGACGAATGCTCCCGGAACGGTGGACCCGGATTATCGGGGAGAAGCCGGGGTCTTGGTTTACAATCGTAACCGAACAACCTTTGATCTGAAGCATAATATGCGGATTGCCCAGATCATTTACCAGAGGGCGTTGATTCCCACAATTATCACGGTGAAATCGATGAAAAAGTTGGGACAAACAAGACGGGGTACCGGCGGGTTTGGTTCCACTGGTTTGGGTTGAGGAGAGGGATTGTTTTGGTCTGCGGAGGGTAAAAACTCCGCAGGCCTTTTTCTTTGCATATTTTGATTAAAAGAGTAAAATTATCCCTATGACTGAGACTTACAAAAGACCGAGTTGGGACGAATATTTTCTTCAGTTGGTTGACATGGTTGGTTCGCGTGGCACTTGTGACCGTGGGCGAGCGGGATCGGTGATCGTGAAGAATAAGCGAATTTTAACAACTGGTTATGTTGGTGCTCCTTCTGGTTTGCCAAGTTGCGATGATGTCGGTCATGAGATGCATACGGTGACCCAAGAAGATGGAACTATTTCAAAACACTGCATTAGGACTAGCCATGCTGAACAAAATGCTATCAATAATGCCGCCAGAGTTGGAATTGCGGTGGAAGGTGCCACTCTATATTGCAAAATGACTCCGTGCTATAAATGCGCCCAGAGCATCATCAATGCCGGTATTATCAGGGTAGTATCACTCAAGGACTACCATGGCGGGTCACGCAGCAAGGAAATTTTTAAAGAGGCTGGCGTTCAGTTTGAATTACTGAATAACGAGATGGTGACTTATTCGAATATGAAATGATTAAAATTAATTTTTTAATAGGATGAAAAAGAAAATCGTTATTGGTCTAGCCGGGATGATCGCGAGCGGCAAGGATACGATCGCCGACTACGTGAAAGAAAAATACGACGGACAGAATGTCAGTTTTTCCCAGCCCCTGCGGGACATTTTGAACCGGATTTTTTTGCCGATAAACAGGGTCAATTTGTCCAAGCTGGCGCAGTCTTTGATTGATACTTACGGTGGGGATGTCTTGTCACATACTATTACCGAGGAAATAAAAGTTGATTCTAAAGAAATTTTTATCCTTCCCAATATCCGTCGGGAGTCTGATTACGTTTGCTTGATAAACGAGCCTCTAATTGATTTTGTCCTGGTCGGAGTGAATACCGATGTCAGGGTCTGTTATGACCGATTGGTGCAACGCAATCAGAATGTTGATGATCAGACCAAGACCTGGGACCAGTTTCAGAAAGATTTGCAACTTTCGACAGAAGTGGGCATTGCCGATTTGATTAAAAAATCGAGCTATCATATCAACAATAACGGTACAAAGGAGGAGCTTTTCATTCAAGTTGATAAGCTGATTGCCGAACTCAAGGCAAAATAATTGCGTATAAAAAATTTCTCTGCTATCGTTTGATCAGATTTGAAATTTAACAATTTAAGGAGATAAAATGAAAAAAGGAAAATTTATTGTTGTGGATGGGGTTGATGGTTCTGGTAAGGCTACCCAAGTAAAATTGTTGGCCGAGAGGCTGGCTAGGGAGGGGTATAAAGTCAAAACCATTGATTTTCCCCGTTACAATGATAATTTCTTCGGTTCTTTGATCGGAGAGTGCCTGACTGGTAAGTACGGTAACTTTGTCGAGATAAATCCCAAGATCGCCTCAGTCTTATATGCGGCCGACAGGTGGGAAGCCTCGGAGACTATCAAGTCTTGGTTGAAAAAGGGTTACATAGTAATCGCTGACAGATACGCCAGTTCAAACCAAATTCATCAAGGCGGTAAGTTGAGGGACAATAAACAAAGGAAAGAATTTTTGGAATGGCTAGACAAGATGGAGTTTGGCGTATTCAAAATTCCACGACCCGACGCCATCATTTATTTGCATTTACCCATCTTGCTCAGCCTGAAACTGATCGAGGATCGCAAAAAAGTTGATGCCAAGGGGGCGAGGAAATATTTGGAAGGGAAGAAGGACTTGGCTGAGGAAGATTTCAAACATCTGGCCGAAAGCCGTGAAAGCGCCATCAAGATCGTCCGTGGAAATAATAGCTGGGTGAAGGTGGAATGTTCAAGTAAAAATGAAATCTTGTCTCGAGAAGAGATTAGCGATCGGGTTTATAGGGTCTTCAAGGGTTTGGTGAAATAAGAAAATAGGGCGTCCGCTGCGGACGCCCTTTCAATTATTCTTTTATTTCCGAACTAACTCTAGAAACGTAAAATCACACGAATTCCTCTCGTCTTTGCTGTGAGGCTCTGCTGATATGATCTCCCAGGCTTCTTTCGAATAGTCGGGGAAGAAAGCATCGCCTTCACATTCTATGGCCACTTCCGTGACGTACAATTTATTTGCCACTGGCAGAAGTTGTTTGTAAATTTCACCACCGCCGATGACAAATATCTCTTCCGTATCGTCGGAGAACGTTTTTATTGCCTCCTCGATAGATCGGATAATGCTGCAGTCAGGAGCGTTGAAATCAGCTTGTGAGGTGATAACGACGTTTTTTCTGTCTGGCAGTGCGTGCCCCAGCCTTCTCGCGATGGATTCATAGGTCTTTCGGCCCATGATCACCGTGTGGCCTTTTGTGAGCTTGGCAAAATGCCTGAGGTCATCGGAAAGTTTCCAGGGCAGGTCACCCCCTTTCCCAATGACCCCATTTTTTGCTATCGCGACAATAATCGATATCATTTTTCCTTTCTGATTAGACGATCATCTTTGCCTTGATCGTGTCATGATGTTTGTAGTCCACCAACTTGATGTCATCCATCGTGAACTTGTCGATATCCGTCACTTCCGGATTGAGCCAGAGTTTCGGGAGATCCATTGGTTCACGCGCGAGCTGTTCCTTCACTGCCTCAAAATGCTCGTGATAGATATGGGCGTCATTGAGCGTGATAACAAACTCATGAGGCGTCATGCCGACCACTTGTGCCACCATCGAGAGGAGCAAAGCGTATGAAGCGATATTGAAGGGAACACCCAAGAACATATCACAGCTCCGCTGCGTCATGTGCAAGGAAAGTTTCCCGTTGGCGGCGAAGAACTGGCAGATCATATGGCAAGGTGGCAAAGCCATCTCATCAAGCTCGCCCGGGTTCCAAGCGGTGACGACCAATCGTCGATCGTTCGGATCCTTTTTGAGCTTTTCAATCAGGTTTGCAATCTGGTCCACTGTCGTGCCGTCAGGCTTTCTCCATTTTCTCCACTGGACGCCATAGACTCGGCCCAAGTCTCCGGGGAACTTGGCTTTCGGCTTCCAGTAGGGAGCCTCGGCGTTGTCCGTCCAGATGGTGCGGTCTTTGCCCATGATTTCCTTCAAGCGCTCATCGCTGTCGCTGCCCTCCAAAAACCAGAGCAATTCGCCTTTAACGGCGTTAAATGCCAGTTGTTTGGTGGTGACGGCTGGAAAACCTTTTTCCATATCGAAGCGCATTTGGATTGCGAAACAGGCCCTGGTCACGGCATTACGCCCTTGGCGGTCAACGCCAGTTTCCGAAATCTTCTTCAAGACATCATTGTATGTTTTCATATGTTTTTACCTTTCTTTTGCTTTTTGAACGATCACACCCACCCGGTGTTTATACTAGCTATTATCTTCAAAAAAACAAGCTGTTAAATTAATATAAAAGATTATATCACCTAAATAGGCAATAGTGCAGGGCGGTAATTTTGGTGGTATCCTATTCATATATTACTAATCTATAAACCTATGCGAGACAAACAAATTGAAAAGTTGATTAAGGCGGAAGAGACTAGGCAAAAGAAAACGATTTCTTTGATTGCCTCAGAAAATTATGTTTCGGCTGACGTGCTTACCGCGCTTGGTTCAAAGTTTACCAATAAATATTCTGAAGGCTATCCGGGACATCGATATTACAAGGGCCAGATGTTTACCGATAAGGTAGAAAATCTTAGTAAAGAAAGAGCGTTGAAACTTTTTAAATTAAATAAAGAAAAGTGGGGAGTAAATGTTCAGGCTTTATCCGGCTCGCCGGCAAACCTGGCTGTCTACCTCGCCCTTGTTCCCCAGGGCGGAAAAGTCATGGGCATGTCCCTGGATCACGGCGGTCACCTTACTCATGGTCACAAAGTATCCGCTACTGGAAAAATCTGGACCCAAGTGCCTTATGGTGTGGATGCTAAAACCGAAGTGCTGGATTATGAAGCGTTAAAAAAACTGGCCATTGCGGAAAAACCAAATATGATAATTGCCGGCTACACTGCTTATCCGAGGATTGTAGATTTTAAAAAGTTTCGGGAGATTGCTGATGCTTGTGGCGCAATACTTATGGTAGATATGTCACATTTTGCGGGGTTAGTGGCCGGTGGAGTATATCCATCGCCGTTTGAATATGCGGATGTGGTGACCACTACGGTGCATAAAACTTTGCGTGGACCACGTAGTGCTTTGATTTTTGCCAGAAAAGATAAGACTCAGACTAGCGCCAAAGGTAATCAAATCAGTTTTGATACTTTGATAGATAAAGCGGTTTTCCCAGGGCTTCAGGGTGGTCCGCATATGAATCAGATTGCCGCTGTAGCCGTGGCTTTGAAAGAAGCGGCGTCTCCAGAGTTTAAAAAATATGCCAAGCAGGTAGTAAAGAATGCCAAAGTTTTAGCGGACGAATTAAAAAAACTAGGTTGGAAAATTATTTCTGGCGGAACGGACAGCCACCTTATTCTTGTAGACACTGGCTCTATCAGCGGCGATGAGGCAAGCAACAGATTAGAAAAAGAGGGGATTATCGTGAATAAAAATACTATTCCCAATGAACCTCGTTCACCTATGGATCCATCCGGTATTCGCCTAGGCACCGCTGGAGAAACTACCAGGGGAGCAAAAGAAAAAGATATGATCAAACTCGCGCAGAGGATTGATAAGGCTTTAAGGAGGTAATTTACTTGGTGTTATAACCAAAAATAGCCTAAAATAGGGCTATTTTTGATATTTATTTGACAAAACATTAAAACAATTGAAAAATATAGTTTTGGGGTGTATAATTGCTAGGAATTTAGAACATTTAAAAAGCTAGGAAATATAGTGATTTGCCGTAGTTTTCAGTGGATAAAAGTCCTTTGAAAACTACGGCAAAAAGCCACAGTCCCAATCTCTTGCGGGTAGCAAGAAAGTCTCGGCAAAAAGCCGAAAGGAGTGTTTTATGAAAAAGAGTATTATCGTCGTGTCTGTTCTTGTTTTGTTTACTGCGATTTTGGTTGCTGTCGCCACCAGGCAGGTGGTAAGAAACAGTGTGATGGATTCAAAGATCTATCAAAGAATTGCCGAAGGTGCTGTACAAGATTACCGGGTAATTCAAGCCGTGGAACAGCGAAATTGCGTTGGTGTGAAAATCATCAGTCGGAAAGATTCGGCTATTGTTAGTAAGCGTGGCTGGCCAAACAAAGCGACCCTTTATAAGGTCATCGCGAGTCAAAAGATGTCAGCTAAACAAGGTGACTGGAAGGATAGCGAATTTTCTGTATATTGTCCCTGCCGTACAAGCTCGAGAGTTATTGTCGTTGATTGTAATAACAACGAAATCTAACCCATCGTGTAAACATGAGAAAAGCTCATCGTTCACACGGTGGGTTTTTCTTTTGGTACTTATATTCTTTTGACAAAAATATTTTTATGAGTAGTCTTAAATTCAGAAAGCAGTTTTGTTATGGCGGCGATTGCTGTCCTCTAACATGTAACAGGAACAGAAAAAAGAAAGGCAAGGTGCTGACCATGTCAAAAAACATGCTTGGCGTAGCGCTTCGCGATTTTTGCGGACCGCTTAATACGTTGGTCGAAAGACTGGCTGGCGAAGATGGGGAAATGTGGCTGAAGGAATTGAACAAACTCCTTCGGGGAGAGGCTTGTTGGCCAAATGGCATTTCCTATTCACCACTGGAATGGGGGAGGGATCTTCTTTTTGTTGATGCGATTAAGGATCACGAACTTCATATCAAACTTAATCAAAATCAACCCGGTTCGCCTTGGAGAATTCCAACCAGGGATGAACTTGATCGGAAACTCAAATCCCTGACATATATGGAATTTCAAAGGGTAAATAAGGAGTATTACCTGACCCTGTTGGTTGCCAATGGCCGAGTCCTGCCCGAAATCGTCTTCCATGATGGTAAGGGTAATTTGTTCCATCCAAAGGACGATCAGAAAACAAAAACTTACAGTGTCTGGCTTTGCCTGGACATTGTGAAGTAGGATGATTGTTCTGTTTCTAAAAACCTCCGCATGCGAAAGTGTGCGGGGGCTTTTTTTATGCTAAAATTATTTTATGAAGCTAAAAATCAAGAAATTACATGCTGATGCGGTGTTACCGAAATATGCTACCAAGGACGATGCCGGAATGGATTTATTTTCTATAGAAAATGTAGAAATAATACCCATGGAAAGAAAGCAGGTTGGTACCGGGATAGCTATGGAAATACCGGAAGGTCACGTGGGTTTAGTCTGGGATAAAAGTGGTTTGTCACATAAATTTGGTTTGAAAACTATTGGTGGGGTGATAGATCCTGGCTACCGTGGGGAAATAAAAGTGGGCATTATAAATCTGGGCACTGAGAAATATACTTTTGAAAAAGGCCATAAAGTAGCGCAGATGATTATTCAGAAAAAAGAAACTCCAGAAATAGTGGAAGTAAATGAATTAGATTTAAATACTGAGAGAGGGGAAGGAGCTTTTGGCAGTACGGGAAAATAGTTTTGTAGATAGTAGATTGTATACCGTATATAGAAAAATTCAGCTGTCTTTAATCTTAGATTTTTTTGATTATTTCTTTCCAAGAATAAACCCTTTGTATTTCCGAGGGCAGGTTTTTGTCCTGGTTCCAAGGACGATCGATGAGGAAAATCTTTCGTCCTGGGTAAATGCATTCCTTGCTGTAGGTCAGAGAGTCTTCAACCAGCATCTGGATGCCTAACGAGTTGCAGATATCAGCTTTTGTTTTGGGTACACTGCCGTCTCTGGAAAAATGATTGGTAAAAAATATGTCGGAAAAGATATTTGGAAAATTTTTTTGCACCCAGTCTTTTGTCGGTCCGATCACGTCATTCTGCCGCGACGTCACAATATACAAATCGTGATCGAGACCCTTGAGGGTTTGCAAGGCTTCTCGGGCGCCAGGAATGGGTTTGATATTCGCAAAATAATCTGTCTTATGGAAGTCGTAAACCATTTGTATCGCCCCGTCTCTTGAACCGCCCCAGACTTCCCAAAAGTTATAGGAGAAAACATTTTGATATTCCAAGTTTTGATCGTAAGTGTGGTTGAAATATTCCAATAAAGCGCTCATAAAATCTCCCAGCACTTCATCCAAATCAATGGCAATTTTCATCCTTGGAGTTTAGCAAAAAAGGCCTGTTTATGCTAATCTTTCGGCATGGTTAAAAAAGCAAAATCAATCGCCAAGAAGGTCATGAAAAAGAAGGCTCTTCCTGTATCCGCCAAATACAAAATACAATCTACTATCTACGATCTACTAATCGTCGGCGGCGGGCCAGCCGGTTTGATGGCTGCCTGTAAGGCGGGCGAAAGCGGCGCCAAGGTATTGGTGTTGGAAAAAAACAATGAGTTGGGCAAGAAATTATTAATCTCCGGTGGCGGCCGTTGCAATCTGACCAACGCCAACCCGAACCACCGAGAATTCGTTTCCAAATATGGCAAGAAGGGAAGTTTTTTATTTTCGCCCTTTTCGGTTTTTGGCGTACAAGACACAATCAGGTTTTTCAATGATTTGGGCCTGAAGACCAAGATCGAGCCTGGCTTTCGGGTGTTTCCCGAGAGTGACCGGTCGGAAGACGTGCTCGACGTTCTGGTAAAGGACGCTCGCCGAAAAGGAGTTGAGTTTAGATTGGGAGCGAATGTGGTCAAAGTAAACAAAAAGAAAGACGAGATAGTCTCGGTCACTTTGGAAAACAAGGAGGTCGTCGAAGCAAGAAAATTCATCCTGACGACCGGCGGCATGTCTCATCCCGAAACCGGCTCGACCGGCGATGGTTTCAAATGGCTGAAAGAGCTTGGGCACAAAGTGGCGGACATCAACCCCTCTTTGGTGCCGATAAAAATCAAAGAAAGCTTTGTGGCGGACCTGTCGGGAATTTCTTTGGACAATGTCGGCATTTCCGTCTGGCAGGATAATAAAAAAGCGCTTAACAAAAAGGGCCGAGTGCTCTTCACCCACGTTGGCCTGTCTGGCCCGACGATTTTGAATATGAGCAAAGCGGTGGGGGAATTGCTGGACTATTCCAAAGATGAAGTGAAAATCGTCCTGGACTTTTTCCCGGGCACCGGACTGGACCAGATGCACGACATGATGAAGAAAATTTTTGCCGAGCATATCAACAAGAAAGTTAAAAATCTGGCTTTCAAGGAAGTGCCCGCCAAAGTGTATGAGCTGATTATCAAGCAATTGGACATCGATCCGGAATGGGAAATCAATGAAATCAAGAGAGAAGAGCGCTTTGCCTTGATTGAGAAATTCAAAAAGTTCGAAATGACGGTCGCCGGGCTGCTCGGGTTCGATAAGGCGATTATCACTTCTGGTGGTTTGGAATTGACCGAAATAGATTTCAAGACCATGAAGTCGAAACTTATCAAAAATCTTTACGTTGCTGGTGATGTTTTGGATTTTGACCGTCCGTCCGGCGGTTTTAGCCTTCAGTTGTGTTGGACAACCGGTTATGTGGCGGGGAAGAGTGCCGGTGTGATAAAATAGACTCTATGGATATTAAAATAAGTCTTAAAAAAATAATCGCTGAAGCGGTAAAAAGCCTGGGGGCGGAACCGGTAGATTTTGTCTTGGAGCATCCGGATGTGCTGGCGCATGGAGATTATGCCACTAACGTGGCTTTGGTGTTGTCCAAGCAACTAAAGAAGAGCCCGGTGGAAGTGGCTAAACAGATTGTAGAAAAAATAAATACTGATAAGCCGGCCGAAGTTGCAAAAATTGAGATGGCGGGTCCAGGATTCATCAATTTTTATTTATCTGACGAATATTTTGCGAGTGAGGTAGGGGAGATTCTGAAAAAGGGAGAAAATTATGGAAGTAAGAAAGCATCATTCTGGGCTAAGCTTTTTGATAAAAACAAACAGACAGTCATAGTGGAATATTCCTCGCCAAATATTGCCAAGCCTTTTACGGTGGGACATTTGCGCTCCACCATTATTGGTGATGCGGTAGCCAACATTTTGGAATTTAATGGTAAAAATGTTGTCCGGGATAATCACTTGGGGGATTGGGGGACGCAGTTTGGCAAGTTGATCGTCGCGCTTAAAAAATGGTCCTCAGTCGAAGCGGTAGAAAAATCCGACAAGCCGATAAAAGATTTGGTTGATTTGTATGTGAAATTTCATGATGAAGCGGGAAAAGATAAAACCTTGGAAGATCAGGGGCGCGCTTGGTTTACCAAGCTAGAAAGAGGCGATGCCGAGGCCAGGGATATTTGGAAGAAATGCATCAAGCTGTCCATGAAGGAATTTGCCAGAATTTATAATGTTTTGAATGTTAAATTCGATACTTCATACGGGGAGAGCTTTTACGAAGATAAGATGGCTGAAGTGATTGCTGATGTGAAAAAGGCGGGAATTGCCAGAGAAAGTGAAGGGGCTTACTTGATCTTTTTTGAGAATGACAAATATCCGCCACTTATGTTGTTAAAGACTGACGGTTCTTCTCTTTATGCGCTGCGAGATTTGGCGGCTGATAAATGGCGCAAGAAAAAATATGGTCAAGACACGGTGATAATTAATGAGGTGGGAATGGAACAAGAGTTGCAATTCAAGCAGCTTTTTGAAGCAGAAAAGTTGTTGGGTTATGTGAAAGATGGCGAGAGGGTGCACGTGGCGCACGGTTTGTATCGTTTCAAAGACGGCAAGATGAGTACCAGAAAAGGCAATGTGATCTGGTTGGATGATGTGATCAATGAAGCGGTAGAGAGAGCGGCGGCGATCAATAAGGAAACGGCAGAAGCGGTCGCGATTGGCGCCCTGAAATTCAATGACCTAAAGCGAGAAGCCAAAGGCGATATCAATTTTGATTGGGATGAAATTTTGAATTTGAAAGGCGATTCCGGTCCGTATTTGCAGTATGCTTGCGTCCGAGCGAAATCCATTTTGGAAAAGGCCGAGAGGGAAGGAATCATGTCGGACGTAGATGCCGGGCAAGGGATCGAGGCTGGCGAATTATCAAAGTTATTAATTAGATTTCCGGAAGTAGCGGAAAGGGCAGGTAAAGAATACGCCCCGCATTATTTAGCTACTTATTTGACGAATTTGGCCGCCACTTTCAGTTCTTTTTATGCTCAGGAAGTCGTGGTAAACAAAAATGACGCGAACTCTCCATACAAGGTTGCCTTATCAAAAGCCTTTCTGACTGTCATGGAGAACGGCCTACACCTTTTAGGCATACAAGTGCCAGATAAAATGTAGAACAATCGGTACTTGCTTTTTATTAAATTAATGGTATAAATTTATCTAAACAAGATATTTGGAGGTAGTTATGGCTAGTTGTCGGAATCATGATCATTGGGCGAGGAAAACGAGAAAGCCGAATAGGCACACTTATCGGGGGCCGGATAAAGCCCCGAAGTTTTTCGAGGGCGGGGATCCGTCCGGTTCGATCTCCAAACGCCCAAAATCGAAGGTTTGTTATGTGAGCCAGAATCCCAACCATTAATAAACATGGTGAGAAACCGATTGCGAGTGCAGTCGGTTTTATATTTGACAGACAATATAATATATGGTATGCTTGTAGCAGGATACCATCGAGTGATGGCTATTCAATTTTGCTCATTAATATTGTTAGGGATTTGTTTTATGAAGATCAAAGCAGGCGGCGGTGTGGTTCACGGACTGGTTCGGCGTTTGAATGCTTTGGGTGAAGTGGAGATTATCCACAGCCTCAAGGCGGGCCGGCAAGAGGGAAAGTGCGTCCGTAAGAAAGCGATGAGCGGTCCGGCAGAGACCCGCAAGGAACTCTGGGCCTCTTCATCGATCAGCCTCGTCTATTGGCGCCGCAAGGAACACAAAATCGATCGTCACACGATCAACCTTCGTCTCCAAGATCTGGTTGCGAATGGCGGTCACAAAGAAGATATTTCTTTGGATGATCTCCAGCTCCAGCCGGTAATCTTGCGGGTCCAGACGGAAGATGTCGGCAAAACGGCACGGTGGTCGCACAAGGTGGCCAAGTGCCGGGCGGTCGTCGTCGGTTCGAATGGCGAACCGAATTACATCTACTAATCCCCAAATCAGGAGGTTCGAACCGCGTTTGCCCAAAGCAGCGCGGTTCTTTTTGTCTGAAATTTATGAGAGTTTTATTTTATCGGTTAATTTGCTACAATGAAAACCTAACTTTTAAAAACCATGTCCAAACCAAATACCCCCCAAAAACCGTTGCAAAAATGCGAGATCGAGGAAAAAATGCCTGTCGACGCCCTAAAAAGCCAGTTTGCCGAAAAGGAAGAGCAGACCTTGAAATTTTGGCAGGATAATAAAATTTTTGAAAAGACTCTGACCAAGGAAGCGCCGAAGGGTGAATACGTTTTTTATGACGGTCCGCCTTTTGCGACCGGCACGCCGCACTTTGGTCATATTTTGGCTGGAACAATGAAGGATTATGTCGGGCGTTATCAAACCATGCTCGGCAAGCATGTGCCGCGAAAGTGGGGTTGGGATTGCCATGGTTTGCCAGTGGAAAATATTGTCGAAAAGGAATTGAATCTGCACTCGCGGAAAGAGATTATGAATTACGGTTTGGATAAGTTCTGTGACAAGGCGCGGGGGAGCGTGATGACTTACGTTGATGATTGGAAGAAAATCGTGCCAAGGCTTGGCCGGTTTGTGGATATGGAAAATGATTACAAGACCATGGATACTTCCTATACGGAAACGGTCTGGTGGATTTTCAATCAGTTGAACAAGAAGGGCCTGGTCTATGAGGGCTTCAAGTCGATGCACCTTTGTCCGCGTTGCGAGACGACACTTTCAAATTTTGAAGTTGCCCAGGGTTACAAAGACGTCACGGATATTTCCGTCATGGCCAAATTTGAAGTTGTGGGCGAGAAAAATACCTATTTTCTGGCCTGGACGACCACGCCTTGGACTTTGCCGGGCAACGTGGCACTTGCCGTCAATCCGGAAGTGGATTATGTAAAAATAAAAGTAATGCCGTCGAGCGAGCAATATATTTTGGCCAAAGCTCGCTTGTCGGTCGTAAAAGAAGATTATGCGATCGTTGAAGAAATGAAAGGCTCGGCTTTGCTCGGTAAAAGTTACAAGCCGGTTTTCAGCTATTATGATAATGACAAATTAAAAAATCGGGAGAATGGTTTCAAGGTATACGGCGCAGAATTCGTGACCACCGAGGATGGTACCGGTATCGTCCATATTGCCCCAGCTTTTGGCGATGACGACTTGAAATTGGGCAAGGCGAATAATTTGCCGTTCATCCAGCATGTCGGTATGGATGGTAAGTTCAAGGATGAAATAACCGATTGGGCGGGAAGTGATGTAAAACCGGCAGATAACGTCCAAGCGACCGATATCGAAGTTTTGAAAAAGTTGGCCCACGACGGACATTTGTATGCCAAGGAAAAATTCATCCACTCCTATCCGCATTGTTGGCGTTGTCAGACCCCGCTTTTGAATTACGCGACCTCTTCGTGGTTCGTGGAGGTGACAAAAATTGCGCCGAAATTGATAAAAGAAAACAGTAAGATTCACTGGGTGCCGGAGGAAATCGGTTCCGGCCGTTTTGGCAAATGGCTTGAAGGTGCGCGCGATTGGGCAATTTCCCGTTCCCGTTACTGGGGCGCGCCGTTGCCGGTCTGGCGCTGTGGTAAATGCGAGGCTAAAGAATTCATCGGTTCGATTGCCGATATAAAAAAGAAGACCGGTAACCGAAATAATTTCTGGGTAACGCGACACGGCCAGGCCGAGAACAATGTGATGGGTATCATCAGCTCCGATCCCAAAAAACCTCATCATCTGACGGACTTGGGCCGATCACAGGCCACCGAGGCAGGTGAAAAATTGAAGACTGAAAAAATCGACCTGATCTATGTTTCGCCATTTCCTCGGACCACCGAGACAGCCAAGATAATTGCTGAAAAAATCGGCTTGTCAGCTGACAAAATCATCGTCGATGATCGCCTGCATGAAATCTATACTGGCGTCTTGGATGGCAAAAGCGATG
>JBAXQJ010000013.1:0-19815 GCA_037131755.1 bacterium | reverse complement strand
GAACGGTCATCCATAAGCGGTGCTTCTTCCTTCTCAATTCTCGCCATTTCTTCGCTGATGTCCCCCACTTTTGCCGCGTGATTGTTCAGCATCGAGTTTGCCCCGAGGCTCTGCTTTTCGTTAACCATTTTGAGAATTGCTTCCAAGTCATCTTTGGAGAAGAAATCGATCGTAATTTTTCCGCCGGATTGTTTTGTTTCAATATGAACGCGCGTACCGAATTTTTCCGACAGCTTTCCTTCAAGCTCGGCAATTTCTGGATCAGGAATGCTCTCCTTGTTTCTGGCTCTCTCGACGGCAATCTTGCGGGCAGTCAGTTCCGCTTCGCGAACGGTCAATTTCTTGTAATAGATTTCCTTGAACAGCACCTCCTGTTCTTCTTTTCGATCAGCCAACATCAAGAGCGGTCGGGTGTGGCCCTCGGAAATTTTCCCTTCGGACAAGCCGGTCAACATATGCTCCGGCAACATCAAAATACGGAGACTGTTGGTGACATATTCCCGGCTGCGACCAACCTTGAGGCCGATTTGCGCGTGTTTGAAATGGAATTCTTCAACCAATCGCTGAAAGGCCTTGGCTCGATCCACGCAATTCAAATCTTCGCGTTGGAGATTTTCAATGATCGCCAGTTCCAATTTTATCTGATCGGTCTCCTGGGAGCTGCGGATCAAAACCGGCACCTGCGACAGGCCGGCAATCTTGGAAGCGCGGAGTCTTCGCTCGCCGGAAATCAATTCGTATTCTACCAGCAGTCCGCCATCAGGCTTGACCGTTTCGTTTCTGGTCACGACCATCGGCTGTAAAATGCCGTATTGGCGAATGGAATCGGCCAATTCTCTCAATTTGGACTCGTCAAATTCTTTTCTTGGCTGAAAAGGGTTTGGATGGACTTTCTCTATTTCTACCCAGAAGATGGAATCGCTGAAAAATTGTGACATGACAAATGTGTAATGATTAAAATATAAATTAACCTAGACATTATAGCATACCATTTGATTTTTGAAGAAAAAAAAGTTAGACTATTCATGTCAGTTAAACAAATTGACAAACGCTTGCCGGAGTGGCGAAATGGTATCCGCGCACGACTCAAAATCGTGTCTCGCAAGGGGTGTGGGTTCAAGTCCCACCTCCGGCACAAGATTATGGCTAATAGAAAAGTTAAAACAAAAGCGTTAAATTGGACGCCTAATTTGGCTTATGTCGTCGGTCTTCTTACAACTGATGGTTGCCTATCAAATAATGGGAGACATATAATAATGCGATCATCAGAAATTGAACAGTTAAAAACTTTTAAGAAGTGCTTGGATATTGATAACAAAATTGGAAAAACTATTTCTCTCGATGGTATTATTTCGCATCGGGTGCAGTTTGGAGATGTTGATTTTTATAAATGGCTGATAGGCATAGGTCTGATGCCAAATAAAAGCAAGAGTCTGGGTGCAATAGATGTGCCTGATAGATATTTTGTTGATTTTTTAAGGGGTCATTTGGACGGAGACGGTTCAATCACAACCTATCTCGATAAATACAATACCAAAATAAAATCTAAATACGTTTACAGACGGCTGTTTGTACGGTTCATCTCAGCTAGTCAAAATCATATCAATTGGCTGCATTCAAAAATCATAAAAAATCTTAAGATTTCCGGTAGATGTTATGTATATAAAAGTAAGCGTAAAAACCAGTCCGATATTTTTACCATTAAATTTATGAAGAAAAAATCCCTGGATTTGTTGAATAAAATATATTATTCAGATGATATTCCTTGTTTATCAAGGAAAAGATTAATCTATAGGTCTTTTCTACTTCAAAACAAGTGATAATTAAAAAACACGACCATTTGATGATCGTGTTCTGCTTCAAAAAATGAAGCTTATATCCCGACGGAAACCTTATGATATTCTTCCGCCCCCACCAAGCTCAGGGGATTTTTGCCGTCCCAGCGGATTTTACCTTCGACGACCCGATTGGTAAAACGCCACTGATAATAATGTTCTGCCCTGTTCACCCTGGCCGCCAGACTTTCGGCGGTATCATCCGGAAGGATTTCCACCTGGCACCGAAAGAACACCGGACCGCGATCGTATTCTTCCGTTACGAAATGCATGCACACTTCCGAATGCGTTATCTCGCCGCGCTTGAAGGCCGCCAAGACCGCCTCGTGCACGTGATGACCATACATTCCCGGTCCGCCAAAAAGTGGCAACGGGCCGGGGTGTATATTGATCGTCCGATCCGGCGGAAGCCCGACAACCTTCTTCAGCCAGCCGGACAAGGCCACGAAATTGGCCCCGGTATCGGCGACATAGCGCTGATAATTCTCAGCCGTCCACGGACCGGAAAAATGAAAGAATGGAATTCCCAAATCAAAAGCCCGCCGATGCACCCCGCCGTAAGCATGATTGGAAACCACGCCCACGATATTGGCGTAAAGAGAACCATTGTCGGCTGCTTCCACCAATTTCTGGAATCCCGAACCGCCGCCATCCTTATCACCAGACGCAAAGACAAGTAGATTTTTCATCTGCCAAATTCCTCCTATTGTTTTAGAAATTTCAAACCCGAGTCTACTCTAGCAAAAACAGACAATAATGCAACTTGTTTTTAAAATAAAAAAAACCGCCCACAACCACCTTTCGGTAATCGTGAGCAGCATACAACCTCATTTCACTTCATCATGATGGAACTTCATACCATTTGCCGATTTCCGCCGGCTTAGATTCCATTGGTTTCGGCAGGAATTCGTTCTCCGTCGCTGCTTTGCAGGCAGCCAGAACTCCATAGTCACCAAAGTAAGCGTGACCAGATTCATCCAGTTCAACCGGCTGTCCAGGCAAACCCTGAATCGAACCGATAGCATCACGATCATCTTCGATTGTCGCACCCTTAAGCGCAACCCCGAGGACGGGAACTTCCGGGTGACCAGCCAAGCAAAGCTTGACCTTGATATCGGCCGGCAACTGAGCCGCTTTGCCAGCACAGGCCACGACGGCATCAGACTTGATGAGTTCGTTGTTCGCGAAATCAATCAATTCCTTCTGATTCCGATGACAGCTCATCACCGACACCCGGAATCTCGCCCGGCCACTCAGCCAGTCCAAACCCCGATGAAGCTGTGGTATGTCGCTAGAACTTCCAACCACAATATCCACCGTCGGTCGCCGATCCACCACGTCGATTCCCATCTCCTCACGCTGGAAGCGTTCAAGCTTCATACCGGTCAGGCGCCAAAAGATGTAGCGATAGATTTTTGTCGTCATCTCCACCACATCAGCCGGAACTTCCTGAGAATGAACCCAGGCCACGTCTTCCGGATTTTCCGGATCACGCTTGTCAATGCCGAGCTTCTTGCCCCATTCGCGCACATACTGCTTGTCTAGCGAAGCCGGGAACTTCCCAGCCTTCATCGCTTTCTGCCAAGCCTTCTCATCCACGAAACGGCTGGAGTCCGGCGTCCCTTTTTCGTCCGCCAGAATGTTTCCACTGAATTCAAACTTGGTATCCGCCAAGCGAATTCCATGCGCTGCAGCGTAATTGGCAATCACGCTCGCCACCTGAATCGCCAGACGTTCCCGTTTGAACCCATACTTTTCCACCACACTGTCAGCGGTGATGTGAAGGTCATGCCCCTCCACCGCTTTGGTTGTCGGCGTATAGATCGGATACGGAAGCAAACTGCCATCCGTAAGACCAGCCGGCAATTTGTGCCCGCAGATCATCCCGGTCTCGTTGTAGCTCTTGAGACCAGAACCAGTCAGCACCAGACGAACGATATCTTCCACTTCTGGTGCTGGCAAAAGCCGGACTACTGTCGATCGCTTTTGCAAGTCCAGGTTGCCGCGCAAATATGACGGCAGGAATTCATCAATGCCGGCGCCACAGGCCACCATATCCGTCTCGCAAAGATCCCGGATGACTTTCGCCACCCAGAAATAATTGAGCGCTGTGAGTACTTCGCCCTTCTGCGGAACCAGAGTGTTCAGCACAAAGTCAAAAATACTGCACCGATCACTCGCGACCACAAACATCAGCTTGCCACCGCCAAATTTACTGAAATGACCCAGATCATAAGTATCCCGAACCTTGCCCTGCCCAATCAAAGGGCCTGACAAAACCGGGGACCGATCCAACACTGCTTTAGGAATCTTCGCCATCTTCTTATCCAACCTTTCTTTTTGCTTTCTTTATCACTATTACTGTTTAGAGAACCACTACCAAAATCTGATGTTTAGACTATACTTTTTCTACAAAAAGTCAAAATAAAAAAACCGTTCATGATCGCATTACTGCAATCACGAACGGATAGAGGAATTTCGCCTTACCTTGTCTGTAAAACAGACAGCTTCACTCAAAAGGATAGTAAATTACGCTCCCTTCGGGATTTGTAATCCGTACTTCCCTTCCTTTTGGATTCTCCGGATTAGCGACAACACGCCCAATCACCCGGGCCTCAATGCCGCAGCTCCCGGCGACGGCGATGCACTCGTCGGCCACAGCACCAGATTTCACTACTGCCTCGAGCCGATGTCCCATATTATAGGAAGCATACGACTCCAACCAGGAAAGGCTTCGAACATCCTTCAACAGTTGGAAAAGCGGAGGCATGGGGAACAGATTGTCTTTCACATATGCAATCCCTGTCTGCCCAAACTTTCCACACTTGGTCTGGCCACCGCCCGAGCAGTGTATAAGACCAAGAATATGCTTTCGACCGACTTTTTTGAACAGCTTCGCCATCAAAGGCAAATATGTTCGAGTTGGTGACAAAAGCGCCGAGCCTACCGTGAATCGCAAATCCCCCGGCAAAGGATGATCATCGAGATAATACTTGCCACAATAGATTAGCTTCTTGTCCGTCTCGGGAGCATAAGTTTCCTTAAACTTCCGATATACCGGCAAAAGCAAATCATGCCGGGCATTCGTCAAACCGTTCGAACCCATTCCCGAGTTCGGTTCGGTCTCCCATTTTGCCTGGCCAGTTGAACTGAAACCAACGATGTAGGCCGGGGCTTTAATCCTACCGGCATCAATGACATCTTTCCGCTTGAAACGAACTGTCACGGTATTATCCACCGTAATTGTCCGCACCAAGTCGCCGACATCCGCCGTTTCCCCTCCGCTAAACACGCAAGGGACACCGAGCGAGGTCAGCAAATCACAAACTTCCTGACAGGCATTGATAAGTTCGGCAATGACTTCACCGGGAATAAGCGCCTTATTCCTGTCTATCGTGAGAGAGACAAGAAACGGGCCGACTCCGCCGGCACAGCCGACATCATCGAAGTTCATAAAGAGGCTGTCGCGGATGATGCCTTTCCAGACGGAAAGATCACCAAACTTTTTCCACCAAAGATAACCGAGGCTTGACTTTGTCCCCGCCCCATCAGCGTGCTGAATATTGCAATACTTCGGATTGCCTGCGAGCACGTCCGGCAAAATCTTGCAGAACGCCCCGGGAAACAGGCCCTTGTCCAAATGCCTGATGGCATTGTGAACGTCTTCCTTCGAAGATGAAACTCCGCGCGACTCATAACGAGACCTTGCATTCTTGCTTTTCATCCGACCATTCCTTTCTCTTACTATTTCTTGTTTAGAGAACCATAACGCCATAATAGCGTCCGCTTTTTGTATATTGGGCTATGCTCCCAGTCTGTTTCAAATACTAGCTCCCCGACTTTCAAATTGCAAGAAAAAAAATATTTAAAAAAAGAACCCTCAAGTCTGCCATTACAGCAGACCCGAGGGTCCAAACAAACATCACGGATTCAGTCACCTACAACCGAGCCCAAGATTACTTATGTTTGAGGCACCAATTTCTGGCATTCTCAAACATTTTCAACCAAGGCGAAGCCGCAAGATCCGTCTTCCATGACTCAGGCATATAATGCCACTGCCACTTCAAGAACGCCCTTTCAGGATGAGGCATCATTGCAAGATGCCGTCCATCAGGCGAGCAGAGAGCCGTTAATCCGAGACCCGAACCATTCGGGTTAAACGGATACTTTTCCGTCGGCTCATTATTCGAATCCACATAGACGAGAGGTGCCAGGTTTTTTGCCTGTACTTCATCCAGTATCTTCGAATCAGGAAACACCAACCGACCCTCGCCGTGAGCGATGTGAATGCCGAGTGTTGACCCTTCCATTCCCGCCAGCAATACTGACGGACTTGGCTGAATCTTCACCTGGCTCCACCGTGACTCAAAGCGCCCGGACCGATTGTGAACAAACCGCGGTTGGATTGTTTCGTCCAATCCCTTCCACGGCACCCAACCAAGCAAGGCAAACAGTTGGCAGCCATTGCAGACCCCCAACGAGAACGTATCCGGCCGGTCGTTAAACCGGTCAAACATTCCTCTGAGTGCCTCATTGTGCTTGATAACTCCCGCCCAACCTTTGGCGCTATCGAAGACATCCATAAACGAGAACCCGCCGGTGGCGATGAGACCCTGGAACTGTTCCAGGTCCACTTTCTCTGCCAACAGATCACTCATCGTAATGTCGTAAGGGTCCAAGCCGGCAGTATAAAACGCCGCCGACATCTCCCGATCGCCATTCGAACCTTCTTCACGCAAAACGGCCACCTTCGGACGATACTCACTATCCTTGATAACCACTGGCGCGGTTGGCTTGAAACCAAGTTCATACACTGGATCGTGTATCACCTGATAACTAGCAAACTCCTCATCAGCCACTCCATTTTTCGTCTGGAGTTTTTCGAGCTCGTAACTGGTGGACTCCCACCACTGACGAAGCTTCGCGAGCTCAATACCAAATACCGCTGGACGTGTGGTTGTTTTCCCAACTACCTGTAAGGTAGGGGCTCCTTCTTTCCTTAAGACCTGATCAATCAGATCTTGATTCCCCGGATTATACTCAATTATCAAACCGAGTTCTTCCGAGAAATTTGTGGAAATAGGATAATAATCCATACCACTTCTGACAACCCCACAATTTCCACCCAGGCACATTTCCGTCACAGCTGTGAAGAGACCGCCATCACTCCGGTCATGGAGTGACAAGATCACACCACAGTCATGAAGAATTTGTATTGCTCTCCATGTGGCCTTGAGAATTTCCGGATCACAATCCGGCGTCAAATTCCCAATCTGATTGAGAGCTTGAGCGAGGGCCGAACCACCGAGGCGATTCTTCCCAAGTCCAAGATCAATCAAACCAAGGCGACTCACTCCCGGATCTTTAATATCTGGCGTCAGCACTTTCGAGATATCGGGCATCGAGGCATAGCCAAGGACAACCAACTCTCCAGGCGCTTTCACCAACTTACCTTCAACTGTCGCCGCCATCGAGAGACTGTCTTTTCCGCCGTCGCAAGCGATACCTAGCGAGATCATAATGTCCCGCATCGCCACCGCCGCATCGTAGAGAAGTGCACCCTCATTCGGCAACTTTGCCGGCCACATCCAATTTGCCCGACACCGAACCGCTGAAAGATCAATACCGCCAGCTGACATCAGATTAGTGAGCATTTCGCCCACCGACATCCGTCCGCCCGCTTTCGGATCAATCAACATTTTCAACGGCTGTTCGCCAAGCGCTGAGGCCACTCCGGTCTTTCCGAAATATCCATCAGCCAAGACCTGAACATTACCAATCGGCACCTGACTCGTACCACAACATTGCTGTTGCACCACGCGCCCGCCGACACTGCGATCAACCTTCCGGACCAAGAAACCTTTCGACCCCACGGATACTTGCTTGAGGACAATTTCCGCCGCCTTTTCAAGCGACAAATCCGTCGGCAATTCCAAGGGTTTGAGATTCAGTGCCTTGTGATCTGACTTGAACGTCTTCTGCGGGAGCTTGCCCAGGATGTCTCGCAAATCGAGATCAACCGGTGTTGTGTTTTTTTCTGAGTCAATCACTGTGACGCGACCGTCACCCGTAATCTCTCCCAGTATTTCACAGTTCACCCGTTCTCGAGCGCAAATACTCTGGAACAACTCCTTATCCTTCGCCCTGATCAGAAGACCGTACCGCTCTTGGTACTCAGCACTCCAAATGGAGATGACGGCCATCGTCTTGTCGCCAAGACGAATCTGCCTGATGTCCACCTGTCCGCCGATAGTTTCCGTAAGCTCGGTGAGTACATTACTCGGCCCGCCCGCGCCCTGGTCATGAATGGATTCGATGGGATTATTGTCTCCCATTTCCACACACGCCCGAATGACACGGACAGCTTTGTTACCCATCTCACCGTTACCACGCTGGACCGACTTGAAATCAAGCCCGGCGTCGTTCTGACCTTGTGCCATACTGGAGGCGGCTCCTCCGCCAAAACCAATATCATAAGCCGGTCCACCAATGGCCACGATGAGCATTCCTTTTTCCGGGGTTTGCTTTTTCGTGTGCTTGCCATCAATGTGCCCAATTCCGCCGCCGTAAAAAATCGGCTTGCGGAATTCCCGACGTTCACCGCCAACCTCCTGACAGAAGGTTCTGGTAAATCCGCCGATCGTCGGCTCTCCGAACTGATTCCCGTAATCGAAATCCCCGTTACTTCCTTCGAGGAGAATTCGTAGCGGCGTGGCATGCTTGTCGCTTGCCTCACCACCAATGACTTCTCCAGGAATTTTGTAACCGGGAATAAACAAGTTGCCCACGCAATATCCAGCTGTTCCAAAACCAATGAGCGATCCACGCCCACCAGCGCAGGTATCACGAATACGTCCACCGATCTTTGTCGCTGCCCCAGGATAGGGAGCGATAAGTGTCGGATGGTTATGCGTTTCCGCTGTTGCCGTCGGATGAAGTGTTCTCCGCACCAACTTGAAACCCGAAGGATTTCCGGGGTTTACTGGTGCAAAAAATTCCACCCGATAGCCATGCAGGGCGCCAACGTTGTCGTTGAAGGCCAGAATGCTGACATCTTGTCCAGAAACCGCGAGAAGAGGCGCCCGCACGATATCAAGCAAACACTCCGGCATTTCCACTCCGTCAATCACCATCTTCCCTTTGAAGTACCAGTGCCGACAGTGCTCGCTGTTCGCGTTACCGATCTGGAAAAGTTCCACATCGGTGGGATTCCGTCCATATTTACGGAAAAGCTCCGTGTAGTAGGTGACATCCCAGGCGTCCATGCCAAGACCGAGACGTTTGTTCGCCGCTTGAAGCGCACTTTCTCCCTGTTCCAGAACAGGAATAATTTGCACGTCCGCCGGCTTCACATCAAGGTCAAAACTGGAAATACCACCGATCGGATAGACGGCTTGCGTCATCTGATCCAAATGTTTTGCCACAATTTCTTCTGGCGTGGTGCCATCCAATTTGTACAAACGCGAACATTCAATCCGCGTCACCTTGTTCAAACCCATCGCCTGGCAAATTGCCACAGCGTTGGTTGAAAAAGGCGTTTCCACATTCAGACGCGGACCAATCTCCACGAATGAACCGGCGCCATAAGAGGAAAGTTCCCCCGTAAGCAACGGCTCAAAAGTTTCGGCAATCACCCAGCGGAGCTTTTTCAGCTCAGCCATTGTGAATTCCGAAAGCGTCTCGATGTAAAAGCAAATTTCGTACAAACCAAAGTTCCTAACCAATTTCGTTATCATCTCTTCTTCTCCTTCTTTCTTCTTGTTTTGTTTCCTATCTGCTCTGTTCTTGTCAAGGAACAGGATACTCAAACGAGTATAAATCTGTTTTGAATACTACTCTTTTGGAGGCAAATATCAAGCCATAATAGTTCCTTCTTGCAAATTGTTTTTTAATATGACAATCTTTTATTAATATGAAACCAGGCAAGCTTCCCAAGATAATTGTCGTCCTCGGCCCGACGGCAACCGGTAAGAGCGACCTAGCGGTGGAAATCGCCAAGAAATATAACGGCGAGGTAATCAGCGCCGACTCGCGCCAAGTCTACAGGGGGATGGATTTGGGAACGGGAAAAATTACCAGGGTAGAAATGCAAGGCGTCACCCATTTTCTTTTGGATGTCGTGAACCCGAAATCGGTCTTCAATGTCGAGAAATACCAAAAACTTGCCGATAAATCCGTTCGGGACATTTTGAGCCGGGGCAAACTGCCAATCATCTGCGGTGGTACCGGTTTTTATATTCAATCTATTGTCGACAATATTTCCCTGCCAAAGGTCGAGCCCAATCCTTCGCTCAGGAAAAAACTCGAAAAGAAAAATTGCGGACAGTTATTGAAAATATTGGCCAAACTTGATTCCAAGACCGCGGCAAAAATCGATCAAAAAAATTCCCGCAAAATCATCCGGGCAATTGAAATCGCCACCGCTCTCGGCTCGGTGCCGATACTAGAGAAAAATCCAAAGTATGAAAGCTTGCAAATCGGGCTGACTATCCCGGACAAAATCTTAAAAGACAGAATTTATCTTCGCCTCACAAGACGTCTGGCGGCTGGCATGCTGAATGAGGGAAAAAAACTGCATAGGGATGGCTTGTCTTGGAAACGGATGGAAAATCTCGGCTTGGAATACCGTTATATGGCTCGACATCTGTCCGGCAAGATTTCTTACGAGCAAATGATTAGCGAGCTCGATAGCAAGATCTGGCAGTACGCCCGCCGTCAAAAAACCTGGTTCCGCCGGGACAAGAGGATAAAGTGGTTCAACCCATTAAAAAAGACTGATATAATGAAAGTCTTAAAAGAAGTTAATAAATTTCTGTTTTTTTGAATTATATCCTTTATTGTGCTAGTATTGCGGTCACGGGCCTATAGTTTCAATGGTAAAACATCGCACTCCAAACGCGCAGTTCCCCGTTCGAGTCGGGGTGGGCCCGCCAAGATTGACCCTTGCTTTCTTAATATTTTTAAGCTATACTGCCAAGCGTTAAACAACACAAATTTATGTCACAAGATCAATTAATCAAACTGGCCTGCAAGACTTGCAAGAGAGTCAACTACTGGAGCCGAAAGAATAAAAAGAAAGTTGAGCGAAAAATCGAACTCAAAAAATTCTGCAAATGGTGCAAGAAAAACACCGTTCATAAAGAAGCTAAGAAATAATAAAAAAATAACCCTTTAGGGTTATTTTTTTGTCATTACCTTGAAAAAGTGAATTTAGTTTCCACACTCTGGATCCCCGCATCCGCGAGGATGACAGAAACAGAACAAAAAAAATGGGCCTGTTGCTTTCACAACAGGCCCGGAACCAAACAACACAACCGGAGAACTCAGCCCTTGCCCCAACCATAATAGTCCCACATCTGGCGATAGACCTCCTCGTGGAAATCTTGCCACTCAAACCAGATATCATAGACACCAGGCTCGAATTCCTTCTGACCGGTGGGGCTTGTCTGCCACTCCGTATCGCCGGCATAGTTGTCATCCTTGAGTCTCCGATATTGGAAACTGGCTGACACTTCGCCTTCGGACGTCTTGGCTTTCACCGTCACCGTCACCTTTTGGGTGATTGGCAACTGATAAAGCATATTGACGCCAACCGAGTTGGTGCTGGGAATTGTCGCCATAATATTCTGATTCGGCGCCATATATTCCCGGCCTTCAATCATCGGATTCAGGCTTGTTTCCTGACTGGCCGTAACCTTTTCTTCGCCGGTGCTTGGATTAATGACCGTTGTCACATATCCGCCAGCTCCATCCGGCTGAATAATCTGAAGTTCAGCGGTCTGACCGTTCAAAGCCAACTGATCGCCAGTCACCCAACCAGGATACCGGATATACTTCTGACCGCTCTCGCTGGTAAAGACTTCGCAATACCGATAACCGACGAGGTTACCATTGGCATCGTAAATCTTCACAAACGCATTCCAGATATCACTGATATCTTTTGAGATCGGCAGAGCAACCGTATAATTCGGCACTCGCAATGTCACCGAGGTGGGTATGCCCCACACGCCATTTTTCTGCAGCGCGGTAACGCTTTCAATGCCGTAAATCGTGCAATTCTGATCCTTATCAAAATACTGAACTCTAGTCCAGAAATTCGGATAGGCCGGATCGAAACTGACTTTCAAACGAACATTGCGCACCGCTTCCCGCAGCTCGGCTGCCTTGGCCACATTGGTCCACACCTGATTGCCGGAACTCTGGTAAACATGTTCACCATCGATTCCGACATAGGCCTGCACCGACCGCTCTTCCAGATAACTCCGGAGAGCCGGCCCAGACTTCAAGGCTTGCGCCCAATCAAGCTCGGCCCTTGCTTCCGTTCCCAGAAACAAAACACCAAACAAGATTGCTGTCAGAAAAACCCCGACTCCATACAACTTCCATTCTGCACTTCTCATCTTTTTCACCTCTTTTCCTTTCTTTTTGTTTATCTACTTGTTGACTGGATTCAGACTCACTTCCATTATTGCCACATTCGTCGACAGCTCCGCCCGTTTCAACCCGGCGGTCTGCATCGGCTTGGCAATCACACTTGATTGCGCCTTCTGCGCAACCTCCGAGTGTAGCGATGCCTCCTTCGAATCATTCCTGATCGAAAGACCGGCAACCTTCAGGGCGACAAAGAACAGCAACAAAGTTGCCATTCCGCCCCAAATATAACCAACGGAACCATTACTACCTTTCACTCTTGTTCTCCTTATTGTGTTGTCAAAAAAAATACAAAAATATAGAAACCCAACGGTTTCTTCCTACCCTTAATACTAGCATAGTATACAACTTTCGTCAAGTGCTTTATTCGGGCTGGATTTTGGCAAAGCCAAAATCCAGCCCTTTTACTTTTACGCTAGCACCTACCGGTATATCCTCTTTATCAGCGGATTGATCCTGGTCACCAATTCATAACTGCTGCCATCGATCAAAGTAGCCATATCATCAATAGTTATCTCTTCTTTGCCGTCACGACCGATAATAGTCACCTCATCCCCCACTTTTACTCCGGGAATATTAGTCACATCAACCATAATAATATCCATGCACACCCGTCCCAAGACTTTGGCTTTTTTACCTCTGACAATCACTCGCCCGATACTAGAAAGGGCCCGCGGGAAACCGTGCCAATAGCCGATCGGCAAAACGGCGATTTTCGTATCATGAGAAAATTTTTCGGTAAAATCATAGCCGATGCTTTCACCCTTGGCCGCCGTCCCGATTTCACCCACAATGGTCTTCCAAGACAGCACCGGCGACAAATTGATTTCGTCTTGAAGATGTGCCCTGACTTCCTTGGCCGGCCAAATACCATAAAGTCCGATACCGATTCGCACCATATCATAATGGGCTTCCGGAAAAATAAGCGCGCCAGAAGTGGCCCCGGCATGGGCAATCGGGTTGAAACCGCTTGCCTTAAAAGTTTCGACCCATTGATTGAATATGTTTATCTGATCCCTAGTCTGTTTTGGAAAAGACGGATTTTTGGCCGCCGCAAAGTGCGTATAAAGTCCGGAGACTTTTATTTCCGAATTATTTTCCAAACTAGCAATCACCTTTTTTATATCAGAAATGCGAAAACCATGACGATTCATCCCGGAATTCACCTTGATATGGACTCTCACTCTGTCATTCCCGCGTAGGCGGGAATCCAGTTCTGATTCTTTCGATCCTGGTCTTCGTGACGAGGACAAAACTTTCTTTATTGCCTTAAAATTTTCAAAGCTTGAAACCGTAATATCGATATTAGCCGCAACAGCTTTTTCAATCATTTCGGGCAAGGTATAACCGAGGACAAGAATCGGCGTCTTGACTCCCTCCCGACGCAAAGCCAAGCCTTCGACGACAGAGTCCACTCCCAAATAATCAGCGCCAAGCTTTTCCAATTCTTTGGCAAATTCCACCAGATTGTGACCGTAGGCATTGGATTTGACCACTCCCAATAATTTGACCTTTCGGGGTATAAAGGCCCGAAAAGCTTTATAATTATGAGCTATCGCTTTTTTGTCGATTTCAATCCAAGTTCGCAGACCTTCCCGTAATTTCTTTTCCATATGGAGTAATACTACAAAATTATCCGGGAAATCACAAACGCAAAAGCCGCGCGGTAACCCGCGCGGCTTTTGCCCTAAGAAGCTACAAGCTAAAAGCTAAAAGCCCGCAACCTTCTTATAATTTCAAATCAGCCATCGCTTCGTCGACAGTCTTGGAAGCGCGGAATTCCGGCTTCATGCCACCGACTGGCTCGTTGATTTTCAAATTGACTCGTGAGTTGTTCTTCATACCGACAACCCGCAAAAGGGTTCGGATCGCCTTGGCGGTGTTACCCATTCGGCCGATGACCTTGCCCATATCAGCAGGACTGACATCAAGAGTGAGAAGAACTCCCATCTCATCCACGGTTCGGACAATCTTTACATCGTTTGGATTATCTACCAAAGCTTTGATAACGTAATCCAAAAACTGTGCGTCTTTCTCCATTGTATTTGTTTTTAAAATTTACTGTGCAGTAGTTCGACCATAATGCGCTCTCGCGCTTCGTTAATTCTGTACTGCTATCGTCCATTCTATTATGAACCGAAAATTTTGTCTAGCAAAAAACAAAAAGAATTCCGAGGGCGGAATTCTTTTTTAATATTTATTTAGGCGGCGACTGGAGCGGCTTCGGCCTTGGGAGCTTCAGCGGCGACTTCTTTCTTGGGCGGAGTTTTCTTTGGCTGCTTGTTCACCTTCTTGCCGGTGATGACTTTCTTGGTGATCAAGAGGTTTCGCATCGTGTCTGAAAGCTGTGCGCCTTTTGACATCCAATACTTCACTCGGTCAGCATCTATCTGGCTGTTATTCTTGGCTTTTCTAGAATCGTGTGAACCTAGAATTTCCAAAGCACGGCCGCTTTTTGTGCTTCTCTTCGAATCAACGACGACGACTCTAAAGGTCGGCTCGTGAACTCTTCCTACTCGTTGTAATCTGATTATTAACATAATTGCGTATATTAGACGAAAAACACCGATAAGTCAAGGACATATTTACAAAAGACTGCCGGATATAATCCAGGCAGTCCAAACGATCACGCAATATTTCACAAGCTATCTGAGCAATCGCTTCAAGCGCGGACAGGCCCGGCCATCCACTTGCTTTTTCACCCGCTGCCGGAAATCGAGGCTGGAGTAGACCGCAATAACGGCCTTGCCTGCCAACTCGGGATTTTCCGCGAGCGCCTGCCAAAAATATTTGGCGCCGACCGCTCCGCAAATATGGCGGACGTTTTTCATGATTCCCGGCTGGAAAGCCACCATCTCATCAAAAGAACTGTTCAACTTTTTTGGATCAGCCATCTTCACCCTCCTTGGTAATTTTTTTATGTTATAGCATAAATATCTGGCCTTTTCAAGAGTTTTCTGTTAGAATGGTCAAAATAATGAAAAGCAAGAGAAATCAGAACCATTTCCGCAAACCGGATTTCAGGAAACATACCAATAAAAAAATCGACCAAAAACTGGCAAAGATAACCGGCATTTTGAGCGTAAACACCCGCGGCGTCGGCTTTATCAAACCCTTGGTCGGCGAAGAAGATATCGAGATTCAGAATGCCGACCTTCAAACGGCCCTAAACGGCGATGAGGTCGAGGTTGTTTTACTGTCCAGCCGAAAAGGCCAACGTCCGCAAGGAAAAGTCTTGGCAATAAAAAACCGGGCCAAAAGAAGGTTTGCCGGCGTCTTGCGCAAAGAAAATAATAATTTTATCTTAAGTGCCGATGACAAAAAAATGTATGCCGATATTATCGTTTCTCCGGCCAATGTCCAAAAAATGAAAGCTCAGATCGGCGACAAGGTCCTGGTTCAGATTATCCAGTGGGAAAAGACGGCCAAAGGGCCGCAGGGAGAAATCATCCAAGTCCTTGGCCGCCACGGTGAACACAATGCTGAGATGCAATCGATCGTGCTTGAACGAGGCTTTGAGATTGATTTTCCAACCAAAGTCGAAGCGGAAGCGGAACATATCGAGAAGACCGAAAAACCGATACCGCGAGAAGAAATCGTCAAACGCCGGGATTTTCGCGATACGCCGACTTTCACCATCGACCCGATTACAGCCAAGGATTTTGACGATGCCATTTCTTTTAAAAAGTTGGGCGACAACCTGTTCGAGATCGGTGTTCACATTGCCGATGTCTCCCATTATGTCCGGGAAAAATCCGCCCTTGATGAAGAGTCTTTGAAGAGAGAATTTTCCGTTTATTTGGTAGATCGGACGATTCCGATGTTACCAGAAGTCCTCTCCAACGACATTTGCAGCTTGAACCCGAACGAAGAAAGGCTCACCTTCTCTGCTGTGTTTGAAATGGATCGGAATGGAAACATTTCCAAACGCTGGTTCGGTAAGACCGTGATCAAATCCACCAAAAGGTTTTCTTATGAAGAAGCCCAGGGGATTTTGGATAAAAAAAGTGGTAATTATTTTGATGAATTAAACACCTTGAACGAAATCGCCAAGAAAATGCGCGCCACAAAAGAAAGAAACGGGGCCATTGATTTTGAACAGGATGAAATCGCTTTTGATCTCGATCCGACCGGCAAACCGCTCCGCATTTATCGCAAACAGCGCGTGGACACCCATAAATTGGTTGAGGAATATATGTTGCTCGCCAACCGCGAAGTAGCCGAATTTATTTTCAAGGCTTATAAAAAAATAAACAGCGATAGCCCGTTCATTTACCGTATTCACGATCTGCCGAACAAAGAAAAAATCGCCCAGCTTGGCATCTTTGTCAAAGCCCTGGGTCATGACCTAAAAATGGGTAAAAATGGTGAGATCGGAGCCAAGGATTTTCAGGAACTATTCCGTCAGATCGAAGGCCGGGCGGAAGAAAGCATGATCAAGACCGCCGCCATCCGCTCGATGGCCAAGGCGATATATTCGACAAAAAATATCGGCCATTTCGGCTTGGCCTTTGAATATTACACGCATTTCACCTCGCCGATTCGCCGCTATCCAGACCTGCTTGTCCACCGTCTATTGGAAAAGCACCTGACCGACCAAAAACTTTCCAAGAGCGAATGGATTAAATATGAAAAAATCGCCGAAAGGGCGACTGAACAGGAAGTCAAAGCGGCTGAGGCGGAGCGTGATTCCAAAAAATACAAGCAGATAGAATTCATGATGGACAAAGTCGGCCAAACTTTCAGTGGCGTCATTTCCGGCGTCACCGAATGGGGCCTGTATGTCGAGGAAGCGGAAACCAGGAGCGAAGGTATGGTCAAAATCCGCGATCTTGGTAATGACTACTATAATTTGGACAAGAAGAATTACGCGATCGTCGGCGAACGAACAAAAAAGAAATTCTCCCTCGGCGACAAGGTGAAATTCCAGATCGTCGGCGCAGATTTGGAAAGGAAGACTTTGGATTTGAAACTGCTCTAAAAACCGAGCGAGCCATTGTGTTTCTGGAGACTAGTGAGCGCGACGGCGCGAACTCGAGGAAAAATTTAGCAAAATTTTATCCGTGCTCTAAAAAGGTAAAGGCGAGCGGTATTTGATTCTGATTAAGCTGGACGGAAGTAAAAAGAGAGAGACGAGCGGCCTACTTTGCCACCTGCACCGCTTCTTCAAATTGGATCGAAAGAAGTTTGGACACGCCGTCTGAACCCATCGTCACGCCATAGATGATTCCGGCTCGCGACATCGTCTCGCGGTTATGAGTCACCAAAATCAACTGAGAATATTTTGACAAATTTTCAATCATATCGCCATAACGCTTGGAATTGGCCTCATCGAGCGCGGCATCCGTCTCATCCAAGATGATAAAAGGCGGCGGATTTACCTGTGACATGGCAAAGATCAGGGCAATCGAGGTCAGCGTCCTCTCCCCACCAGAAAGCATCATTAGGCCTTTGACTTTTTTCTTCGGCAAATTGACTTCGATATCGATACCCTCCTCGCCCTCTTCTTCCTCCTCTTGAACCATCTCACCATCGTCAGCCATCGGCATTTCTGTATCGCTTTTCTTGCGCTTCTTCTCCCGGATTAAAGCCAATTTGGCCGTACCGCCACCAAACATCTTGCTGAAAAATTCCTGGAACTGGACATTGATTTTTTCCACGCCCGCCTTGAATTCAGTCGCCAACTTTTCATCCAATTCCTTGATAAGCAGGTTCAATGACTCTGATGATTTTACCAGATCTTCCAATTCCTTGGCCAAGAAAGTATCGCGCTCCGACACTTCACGGAATTCTTTCATCACCTCGTCGCCGCCGCCAATACCGGAATCCTCAATTCGGATTTTTATTCTTTCGATTATTCGGCGTCGCTCTTCCTGCTTGACCCTCTCCTCCCCGGCTACTTGTTCTGGCGTGAGAGAAACGTCGCCCTCACCGAAAATTACCATCTCCTGATAACGGACAGCGCCAAGACCGACTAGCACGCCGGCCTCGGTCAACTCTTGCTTGAAATTTGCCTCATTGGTGACCAATCTTTCTTCCCGACCCCTCAATACCGCCAAATGTCCGGTGATTTCGTTCTGTTCGGCCATGATCCTGAACACCGCCTTTTCCGCATCGCGATTAGAGTCTTTTTCCTTTTCGATTTCATTTTTTACCTTATTGTACTGAGACACCAGATCATTTTCTTTGATTTTAATCTCCGACAGACCAGCTTCAATCCCATGCTTTTTTTCTCGCAAGACCCTCACCTCCTCTTCAATTTCTTTCTGGGCGGTCAGATTTTCTTCGGTCTTATTTTTATCAATAAACGATTTTAACAATTCCCTAATCTTACCAAGAACAGTTTTGATTTTGCTGATATCCTGAGAGGCGGCCGCTTCATTTATTTCCACATCGATTGCCCGAGCGACGTTCTCCACACCAGAAAGCTCGACGGTCTTGGTCTCCGCCGTTCTCGCCAAATCGCGCTGTTTTTGTAACAGCCTTTCCAAGGAACTGACTTCTCCCTCGATTCGGCCGATTTCACGCATCAAAGAATCCTTTGATGATCGCACTTCGCGCAGACTGCTCTCCAAAGCCATTATCTCGTCGCTTTTCTGATCTTTGGTATCGGATTTTGCCAATATTTCCTTGGCTTGCTTCAACTCCGTTTCCAAACGGTGCAATTCAGCCAAAGGGCCTCTTTTTTCATTTTCCAAACGGCTTTTTTCGACATCCAAATAATCTTTTTCCCGCTTGAAATATTCCAAATACAGCTTCTTCAATTCTTCCCGCATCTCGGCGGTTTTCTCGATTTTCTCTACCTGCTTTTTTAGAAACTTGATATGGGGAGCAATCTCGCGTCGGAGCGATTCGACTTGCTTGATATTTTCTTCGGTCTTGTCCAGCTTTCGGCGACTCTCCTCTTTTTTGTATTGGTAGATTTTGAGACCAAGCGCATCCTCGATCATCTCCCGTCGTTCACGAATATTCGAATTCAAAATCTTGTCCGCCTCGCCCTGGGAAATAATGTGATGCCCGGAAGCGCCGATATGAGCCGAAGCCAAAAGTTCGATAATGTCACGAAGTCGCACTGGAGAACCGTTGATGAAATATTCCGAGACAGCATCGCGATGGACGACTCGTTCAATCGCCACCTCGTCAAAATCAATATTTAAAATCCTTCGGCTGTTATCAAAAACCACCTTGGCTGAGGCCCGATTGGCTCGAGGCGCATCCTTGCCACCGTTGAAGATAAGGTCTTCGACTTTCTTGCCACGCATCGATTTGATACTCTGTTCGCCTAGCACAAAACGAAAAGCCTCGGCAACGTTTGATTTACCGGAACCGTTTGGACCAACGATAGAAGAAATAGGACAGTTAAATTCCAATACCGCTTTTTTCCCAAAAGATTTAAAACCGGCTAATTCAATGCTTTTCAACATGTCTGGTATTGTAACAAATTCACCCCTCTTTTAAAAGGGCACTCATCTCCCCCTTTTTACTTCCGTCCAGCTTAATCAGAATCAAGCCGGACTCGGCGCTCCGTCGGCTGGAAAATTAAGTCGGC
>JBAXQJ010000012.1:0-19847 GCA_037131755.1 bacterium | reverse complement strand
CCTCCTCCTCCAAAACAAAACCGTGCGCGTGAGCGCGCCGACTTTTCCGAATCCCGTTGCTGAATCAGCCCAAAACGAATGGGCGGCGCTTTGCGCCGCCCACTTTGCCGTTCCTTCCGAACCGTTATGTTCTGTTCTTGTGCCGAGACCCAGGCTCGAACTGGGGACCCTTCCCTCTTCAGGGGAATGCTCTACCAACTGAGCTATCTCGGCATCCAAAATAAGGACCACAGTAGTCTAACCTTTTTATGCCTTTTTTTCAAGTAATTATTTACTTCTTCCTCTTTATCTCTAACTAGTCTGGAAATAGAATAAGACCAGATTATCCAACCACGTTCAATTCCACGTAAAACTGACTACCGTGGCCACGGCCGGCCGATTCGGCCCAAATACGGCCTCTGTGAGTGTCTACAATCTTCTTCACGATGTACAAACCATATCCGGTGCTGTTTGTATTGACTTTGAGGGATTCCTCGCCCTTGCCACCTTCCGTAAACAGCTTGGCTTTATCGCTTTCCGAAAGACCAATACCGCTGTCAGAAACTTCAAAAATAGCTTTGGAACCATCGTTGCTTTTCTTCAATGTCACCTTGATCTTTCCGGACGGAGTATAGCGCAGCGAGTTGTCGATCAGGTTCTTAAACACCTGGGTTATTTGAGTTTCATCAACCATGACATTGATAGACTTATCGGTAATTTCCGGCTCAAACTGCAGGCCTTTGCTGTTCATCTCTTCGGTAAACAAACCGCAGACTTTTTTCACCAAATCATTCAGGACCACATTTTTGAAATTGTATTGAGTCGTACCAGTCTTCAAATTCGAAGCTCCGAGAATATCCTGGATCATCGCCACCGCATTATTATCAGAGGCCAAACCGGTCTTAGCCATATCGGTAATCACCGGCGTCACCTCACCGAAATCCCCCTCCAAAATTCCAGAGAAAATCATCTTGCTCTTCGTAAAGAAACCTTTGAGCTGATGGGAAATGAAGTGGATGAGTGATTCCTGATTCCTGTTCGCGATTTCCAAAGACTCCCGCAATGCTACTTCCTTCTTCACGCTTCGCACCACCATAAGACCTATTCCGGCGGACAAGGCCAAAGCTATTGCATTCAACGTTATAGAGGACAGGGGCATGTTATCCATATACAAGAACTGCGAACCAATCAAAATCACCAACGCCCATACTAGTGCCTGTGCTCCTATGAGTTTAATATCAAATGCTTTGAATCTTACAATCACAAATGAAAGTAAAGCCAAGAAGACAGGCATAGCAAAAAGACTATACATTTCTATTTTATAACTATCGACAACAGAAAGAATACTATTATTCATTAAATAATCCGTTAGGAAGTTTGAGACAAAAAATAGGAAAAGAAATAAGAATGACCCAGCAGAAATTAATCCTATTTGTTTCTTTGATGATATGGTAGCTTTTTTTAATTTCAACACTATCAATATTGCATACCACACAAGCAATAAACCATAAAGAGGTACGGCGTAACCGTTATATAATAGGTTATTAATAGGCATACAGCTAGGAATGTCAAAGTGGCTAATATTTAGTGTTGTTGGTACAAGAATGAATATAGGCAACAGTAATATAAACCAAACCATCTTATTCCAAAAAGAGATATCTTTATCATCAGCAAAGACCTTAACTAAATATATATTCAAAATAAACAATAAAGCTTCGAGTATTACAATTATTGACCAAAAAAACATATACATCTCGCTGTTTGTGCTGGTCCACAATACAATATCTATAGTGGACCAAAGGGCAAAAATCATTGATATCATAAACACCAATTTTCCAGCCAATTTCCTGTTTTTAGAAATAACCAATATACCAATCATTAAAGCGGCTACGGCTGCTGGGATATGTGAATAATAGACCATAGAGACTGGTACAGAATTTTGTATCATCTCATAACAATTTTGAATATTTGAAATAAAATTAAACACCATAAATTATATTCGGATTAATTTTCTGCATTTCGGAGAGCCACAGTGGCACTCGAATGAGATAACTGTTTTTTTCATCAACGCTTCAACGTCTATAGTAAACTCTTCACCTATGCTTATATCTCTTTTCGCAATGTAATTACCATCTTCATCAGAGTATGAATTTGGCTCACAATTATGATTGAAAAAATAGGCCATATTCAGACGATTAATGTTTTGCGGAGCATAAATACCCTCATCAGCTTTATAACAAAAATCTACTAATTTTCTTTTGGTAATAGGATCTATAGTTTCGAATTCATCCCAAGTAATTAATCGACTTTCATCCCAAGCCCCTTTATCTATAATCACCTCGTTTTGATGGAAATCCTTCAAAGCAAAAAGACCAACTTGACCTGGAACTACTTTAGAAGGTTTCAATTCAACTACTGCTTTTGGATAATTCATTTTAAAAAATAATTATTTTTATCTTCACATTATACCACCAATGAACCAAAATAAAACTACTTTTTATCTTTGCCATCTAGACAGATATGTCCCCTTGTGTGACCAGGGTATAACCACCAAAATAAATCATTCTCCGAATCGAAAGGAGCGATCGGTACAATCAAAGGTTTAATACCGAATTTTTCTACTAGTTTTTTTAAACTTGGCAATATCTTCTTCTCCGTAAACTCCCTCTCTCCATTGTCTAAGATAAAATTATCAAATAGTATCCCGTAACACAAAAACAGAGCCAGATAGTGCAGATACCAATATTTGGTTTCCTTCTTGTGCTTGTCGAACCACTTTGAAAAATCAACGATATCTTCCTTGTTTACTTCGGGAACACTGTTTTTAAGAAAATCATGATGAAAATCGACTATGCTTTCGTTCCAAATTGTCCTAACTTTTCCCATTTTTTTACCTTCTTCAGTATTAAAATTAACAACATTTGTACACTCAATTTTCCCCCCACCGTGTTTACCAACCCCATGGTGAAAATACATTCTACAGAGATGATATTTATTTATATTCTTCGCAACAAACTTTCCACTGGAATACTCCACCAAAACCGGCTTAATACCAGTTTCTTTCATTAAATCCCAGAAATAAAAAAATTCATTGTTTGGACTAGCAATATCTCTGACTAAAGCAGCGCGAGGTTCATTTTTAAAGAAATGAGGTATATCACCCCCCAAAAACTTCTCCACCTTCTTCTTCAACTCCGGATCATTCCACCTTTTCCAAATCTCCTTTTTCGCCTCTTCAAGCGGTGTATATATTTCATCTACAGTCATAATAGTCTTATATTACCATATTTTTCGAATAAAAAAAGCGGGTAGAATTATGTTTCTCCCGCTGAAGAATTATAGAACAACAAGTTACGCCTAGGGCATTTTATTGGCCATTTTCCAAAGACCTTCATGGATTCGAATACCCTCGGACGCATCTTTGTTCCTAAGCATGAATACTGCTATGGCTGACACCGCCACCAGCAATATTACAACCAAGAAACGACCCGACACCTTATCCTGCTTCCCTTCATTCTTCTGACTGTTCATCTCATTCTCCTTCTGTTTTGTTTACTTAACGAGAACACTCCTGTTTAAGGATATAACAAAAGCATTGTTTTTACAACATAAGCCTTATAACTTGAGCCCAGGTGGGAATTGAACCCAGAATCTCCGTCTTGATTTGACGGCGTCCTAACCATTAGACGATGAGGCAGATCACATTCTATCATATCTTTTAAAATAAATAAACTTGGTTAAGATTTGCATTAATTCTATTAGTCTATAGTATTATACTGTTAGCCTAACTGACTGTTATTTCATGTCTATAAACTAACCCTTAAACTTAATAAAAATGAATTTTTCAAAGCTATTATTACAATACTTACAATCAATTGGCATAAAGAGAATTTTCGGAATAGTTGGTAGAGAAGGTGAGGTAATATCCTTCAACGAAGTTCCTGGCCTGGATTTTATACTGACCAGACACGAAATGACCGCTGGTCTAGCGGCAATTGCGGTTAGTAGGTTTACAAAAACTCCACAAGTCTGCTTTGGTACATTGGGTCCTGGGATTACTCATTATATGACAGCTATCGCGACAGCGTCATTAGATAGATACCCTCTAATTGTTATCGTGGCCCAACTTGAAACATCATCCATAAACCACAACAACGCACACCAGTGTCTGGACAATGTCAGAATTGCCGAGCCTTTATGTAAGTTTGTGAAGGAAATAAGTAGGCCATTTGAAATTAAGAAAGCTTTGGAAGCAGCCGTGGAAGCTTCGATGACCCTACCCTACGGACCCTCAGTCATATCAATCCCGATTGATATCTTATCAGGCGATGCTACAAAAATTAGCGAAAAATATGGAACCAGGCTTAATAAAAGAGTCCTGTCCGGTAAAAAGATAGGGAGTAAAATAGACCGCATAACTATTAAAAAGATTGTAAGTATAATTAAAAAATCAGAGAAAAATTTGATTGTTGTTGGAGATGCTGCTGTAAAGATAAAGGGGGTGCCAGCATTGATTAAAAAACTTTCAGAGCAAACGAATATTCCTGTCATTTCAACCTATTCAGCAAAAGGGGTTATGAGTCATTCGGGTAAACTTAATTTTGGTGTCATAAATTCCTACATGAATGTAATCACTGAACAAAAAGCCATCGAGGCAATATTTAATGACGTTGATAATTTAATACTAAATTGGCTACGACCTCTCGGAACATTATCCGTTTGCCTGGACCAGGGGTAGAAAAAAAACAATCATAAATATCAATGCTTATAAACATACTGGACACACGATCCATCCCAGTATTAATATAATGGGTAATCTTCCGAAAGTGTTAGAACTCCTGCTTAAACAGACCTTTAATATCAAGAAAACTGGACACCAAAATTTGGAAACGGTCCGAAAGCAGGTTAATGATATTTCTAAGGATTTTAAGGAACATAAAGAAGGAATGTCCCCAGTCCAACTCCTTAACACTCTTAATTCTCATTTTAATAACGATTATATCCTAGCTAGTGATGTGGGTATGCATAGGCACGTCTCAAGTATATTCTTTAACGCAAAATTCCCTGAAGATTTCGTGACCTCACCTGGTCTATCATCATTCGGAACAGGACTACCACTCGGAATTGGAGCTAAAATAGTCAACCCAAACAGAAATGTCGTTATTATTGCTGGAGATGGTGGTTTCCACTCCAGTAGCGGTGATATCGAAACGGTTGTTAGACAAAAGTTAAAAGTGCTCATCATCATTCTTAATAGTTCCTCAAACACCCTAATTGAAAGATACGAACTTACAGGAAAAGATAGAGTGATTAATAGAGCCACAACGTCATTTAATTATGTTAATTTCGTCAAATTAGCTACTGCTAATGGTTGTCCCGCTATTCGAGCCAAAAATATACAGCAACTAAAATCAGCGCTTTCGATTTTTGATAAATCAAGCCAGCCGTTATTAATAGAGATTCCCGTATATTACCCAAAAATGTACGTGAATAAATTTGCTAAAATATTTGAAAAGGAGACTAAATAAATTATTTCAGGACAAAAAAGTCAAATTATTGTCCTTACTCTTATCTAGTTTGATATTACCTAATTTTCCTACGTATTTATCGTATAATCTGATTATTAAATTTTTACCAGCATCTCCGCTAATCAACCTCTGAATATCCAAAAAATCTCTTCTTGGAATTCTTTTTTTTAATTGAATAATCCATTTTTTAGGAGAAGAAGGAAAAATATTATAATATTCTAAAACCAATTGAATCAAAGGGTAAGACAAAGAATTGATAATAAACTTACGCTGTGTTTCATTTTTATTTCTATCACAACTTAAATATTTTGAAAATAATACTTTGATCCTATATTTTATTATATTTTTCCTTCTTTCTGGTATTTTGTAATTAGAGACAATTTTTTCAGTTCTAGTTCTCAAGGCCTCAAATAGGCTCTTATCACCATAGACAAAGTCCATCTCCCTGATAAAATTAATCGCGATTTCGTCGATATTATTTATCTTATTATAAACATCTTCTATATTGTCGATAAATAATTCAATCCAAACCGAATCTTTATTTGAAAACAGATAAATAGCGGACTTCGCTGTGGTAATACAATATATATCTATGTCGCTCGACTGACCACCCCCATAATTACTTGTAATAAGCACTATCTCCTCAGGTTTTAAATATTTTTTAACTGTTTCTAATATCATAATATTATAGATATTATATTATCTATTTCCCTATTTGCCAGGGTAATATTCTTCTTGGCAATTGGTTTATTAACCAATTTATCAAAATGAGTATTGGCGATATTGATGATATCGCATTCTGAAAATTCAGCAAAAACTTGGGGGTAAGAGACATCGATGATCTTCACACCAGATTTAAATTTTTCTGATTTGAACAAAAGAGGAGAATTACCTATTGCTGAAAATATTATATCCGCCGTCACCAGTTTCTGGCGGACCTCATCCAAATCACAAAATATTATTTCTATACCAGATATATTTTTCATCTTTTTAACTTTTTTTTGTAACTTTGACACACTTCTATTTGCCCAAATAAGCTTACGTAATGGAACGTCAATAGCCTTCAGGAAGGCCTCGGACATATAACCGGCACCAATAACCATGACTACCGCGTTCGACATCTGAGAAAGATGCTTGTTTAATAAGGACGCTCCGATAGTTGAATAATTCTCATTAGTTTCAACCGAGCACATTCTCCTTACTTTCTGACTAATCTGTAACAAATTCTGCAACCCCAAGTATGCCACATCATCTATCTTTTTAGACTCAAATGCATCGTTGATACTTTTCTCGACTTGCATAAGTATCTCTTTCTCCCCCACAATCTCAGACTGAAGACCAGTCATAATAGACAAAAGTCTTCTTACGCAAGTTATTCCATCAGCATAAAAAAGAGACGGCGTGGGCTTCTGTGGTCCATCAAACCTATAGATTTCAAAACGTAGACATGTGGACAAAAGAACACCTTCTTGTTTTTCAATCTCAGGCAATAAGACCCGTGCGGCACTACCGACATAATCCTTAGATGATGTTCTAGCATCGATAAAACTACAAGATATTCTTTTACACAAATCGACTAATTCTGGTGATATTGAATAATTTGGCATAATTTGTTGTTTTATTTATTTTCCTATCCAATCTATTACATGTCCGAGTTTATCTTTTTTTGACTGCAAATATTTTTTTGTTGCCTCATTTAATGGATAGGTAAGAGTAAGGCGTTTTACCTTAAAACCAGATCTCTCTAGGGCTATAATTTTTCTGGGGTTATTCGATATGAGCCTTATCTCTCGACAGATATTCAAATCCTTTAGAGCGTCTACAGCTATTTTATAATCTCTGGGATCTAATTCGTAATTAAGATGGTGAAAAGCTTCTGCCGTATCACATTTCATATCCCTCATGACCCCCATGGCCTTAATTTTTTTATCTAATCCATGTCCCCGACCCTCCTGATACAAATAAATAATTGCGCCATTTCCCTCTTCAGAAATATACTTTATTGCGCTAGCCAATTGTAAGTTACAATCACAATCAATAGAATGTAGGGCTTCGCTGAACAAACAAGATGAATGAATTCTAACAACTGGTCCGTTTTTCAACCCCCCTTTAGATAAGGATACACAAAAACCATTATCAGATTCGTGATATGACACATCCATCTCACCAAATTCTGTGACTAATTTTGTCCTATTTGTTATTGACATGTTTATAATATATTTAAATTACCCAATGTTGCTTTTAAAATTTCTGAGTTAATAAATTTAATCCCCTTAATACCGACACTTTCAGACACTAAAATGTTTCTACCTGAGTCATCAATTAATATTACACAACCTGGATCCAATCTGAACTTATTGATAATAAATTTAAAAGACTCAGGCTCTCTTTTCGTATATCCAATATCATAAGAATACAATACTTCATCAAATAAATGGACGTATTTAAAATTACTGTCCAGGTACTTTACCCATTCCCTAGCATTTACTGAGAACAAAATTAAAGTGTATTTCTTCCTTAACTCCAGATAAATCTCTCTCACACCATCTATTTCAAAGAAATTATTTCTGATGATTTCTTTGAAAGTCCCGACACTTAAAGTCCAACCCGTATCTTTTATTAACTTGCCAACAAAAGCATCCTCGTCTAAAAGCCCTAACCAAATAGGACGAAAATCATATGAAAAAAGAACTTCTTTTACTTTTTCAACGGGAAGTCCCACCTTTTTTGACAACGATAATTCAATACCCTCAATACCTTTGATAAGCACATCTGATAAGTCGCACAATATATGGGTTACTTTTTTATTATTGTTTTTCATTTTACTTTTCTATAAAATCCAAAAATTTGTCTAGAGCGGTATTTAATAATCTTTTGTTAATACCGTAAGTTAGTCTGAAATACATCAATTCAGATGGTATACCAAGACCTGAGCACGGCAATATACTTATCTTAGTTTCGGATAGCAAAGCTTTGTACAATTCCTTATCGTTTTTATATTTAGTACCTGTCACTTTAAAGCAAACATTGAAATTGGTGTTTGGCACAATGATTTTACCGATCTTTTTTGACTTTCTGAGTCTCATAATCGCGAACGATCGTAAATCAGCAATAATTTCGTTATTTTTATTGTGTTTAATTTCAAAATCACAGTTTCGTTCGAGGCATTTCTTGCTCTCAAGGTATAGAATCTCATGTTTGATAATCTGCTCCCATGCTTCATTTGCCGCCAAAGGCGCATTACCTATATCATCCCCAATTAATTTTATAAAGCCTTTTCCTTTATTCCCTATAAATTTTTTCCCAGCAAGAACATAACCTATCCGGTATTCTGCAAACAAATACTTCTTTGAAGCGGTCACGATACGGATAACGTTTTCAGATTCAATAATTGATGGAAATTTCTTTAGTCTCTCTTTCTGTTCCCCCATATAAAAGGCATCTCCTGATTCATCGATGATTAGATATATACCCTTACTTTTTAAGACAGGAATAACCTCTTCAAAGAAACTGTCAGGATAATAAATATAGGTAGGATTTGAAGGGTTAAGAATAAACACGGCTTTTGTATTATTATCAAGGCTACTCAAAAGCTCACTGGCAGTGATTTGAAAATCATTTTCCTCCCTACCAACAACAGAGACGACATCCGCATAATTGTCTGCCCTTCCAAGCATTCTATAAAAAGTCGGTGCCACAACTAAAAGTTGTGAATTATTTTTTCCCTTGAAGATTTGTTCAAAAATCCTATTTAGTCCGTAAGAGGCTCCGGCTACCATACATATATTATCGTTGTTATATGACACATTATGTAGTAGATTTTCAAAGGCAACAATTGACTGTCTTAATGAAGTGGAACCAGCCTCCCAACCATAGCCCGGACGAGGTTTTTCCCTCCCATTCTCGTAGGGCATCAATTTATCAAGAACACTATTTGGTAAGGGAAACTCTCCGGCGGCCGGATAGCCCACAGATAAACCGATAACCGGTTCACTCCCTTTTGCAGTATAAGTGGTATCCAAATACCAACGAAAATCATTGTATGCCTGGTTATGTAAATTTTGATTAATTTTACGTTTCATATTTTAGATATTAAATCCGTAGTCCACTTTTTGAAATTTACGACTAAAACTGTTTACACCTCTCAGGACGTTCTCTCCTTTTAGAATTTTAATAATAAAGTCTGCCAGAGATTTCATGTCTTTTTCCTTCATTCCCCTTTTGGTTATTTCTTGTAAGCCTATTCTGAGGAATAATTTATCGCCAAGAGCCCCACTGGTATTCACACTTATATTATTTCGCAGAAAAAGCTCAATTGCTTCTTCTCTAGGTATATCAATATAAACATGAATCTGATGGTTTTTTGTATAAACACGGTCAGCCACATTTCTAACTCTTAAACCAGCCTCGGTTAACCATTTAGCCAAAACATTGGCATTTTTTACCACTTGTACAGCATATTTCTTACCCCATTTGTTAAACTCGAGAACTGTCACCGCTAAAGACAACAGGCTGTTTGTCTGAATGGTCGAAACAAAATTATGAGTAATAAAATGATCTGTTTTTCTGCCTAAATCCCCATCCTTAAATGCAATCAAACCGCGATGAGGCCCCGGAAATGTCTTGTGAGTATTAGCACAAATAACGTTAGCTCCCTCTTCTAAAGGAGATTGAAATACACCTCCCATTATCAAACCAAGAGTGTGACTAGCATCATAAAAGATAAAAATATCAGGTCCAACAGCTTTTCTCAATTCTCTTATCGGATGAGGATTAAGATATACCGAAACATCGAGATATATTGCCTTAACATTGAAATCTTTACATATCTTAGCTATTTTCTCAACATCAAATGTTAATTTTTTACGGTCGTATTCCGTAAAAACATGCTTTCTTCCGGTCCTCTCAATAATTCCTTTTGTGCAAAAATGCCCACCCTGATTTGAAGGAACAGACATAATTGTGTCTCCAGGTTGTGTAAGACTTAACAGACTGCTAATCATCGCATGAGCGCCAGACAAACAAGAGAAGCTGACATAACCAGCATGAAGCATTTGCTCAGCTTTCCTATGTGCCTCATCAAGTATTCTTTCAATTTCTGGCATACCTTTGAAGGCGGCATTTCTTCCAAAGGTGGCAACGCCTTTCTCGCCTGGACCCATATAATATCTATTATGAAGTGATGACTGAAACATTCTTTCAGCAAGTGGAGATAAAACATTTTCATTCGCGCCCAAATGAAGCATATTCTTATACTTTGTCTCAACTTCTACTACTTTTTTAAGATATTTATTCATTACATTTTTTCTTTTATATCTGAATAATGATAGGTACAAACATTTCTATAGAACTTAATGATCCGTGTTCGGAAACATATGTATTCCCCACTGATGGGAAATGGGGCGAAGTTGCTATGGCTACGACAGAACCAATACGATCAAAACCTACAGCTTTGTTATTAAGCAAACCTAAAGAGACTAATTCTTCCTTTTTTAAAACTAATCCGCTATTACCGACTATTTTCTTAACCCACTCATAAATTTCTTGTTCTCTACCGTCTTTTGGGTAAAAATACACAACCCTTCCAGCTCCACCAGAGTTATATTTTAAATTCTTGTTATCACTTGAGGCCTTAAGAATATTAAAATCTTTTGGAGTCTGAGCTATCTGCCCATGGTCAGAAATTAATAAAAACAGCCTATTCTTTTTATTCTTTTTCCAAAACCTAAAGATAGTGTTCCAATCTAATTTAACAGACAGTTTCTTGTACCCCTGTTCATGAACATAATCGTCAAAATCAACATAATTCCAGATTAATTTTTTAACATTGCGCATTTTTAGAAGTTCTTCATCTTTATCAAGGAAATAATCAACCAATCTTTGTGGATCTTTCTTAAGCTCAGCATATTTAATACCAGGATCAATGTGTGTACTGCCAGCAATAAGTTCTTTTCGAAAAGGATTTAAACCCCTTTGTCCATGAGAACCTAAATAATAAGAATTAATACCTTTATTTTTCAATTTTTCAAAAATCGTCTCCTTGTGAGAAAGATTCAAAACTAGGTCCATATCATTAATGACAGCCCTTTCACTTTTGTGATTAATGGTGTTACTTATCCATATATAGTTCTTTTTTAATTTTTCATGAAGAAATGAAGTACCATAAATTCCATGCTCAGACGGCGATGTGCCGGTAATTATGCTTGGCCATACCGTTGAGGTCGTCGAAGGGAACACGGAGGACAAAATACCTATCCTGTGAGAATATTTTTTTGATTTTTTTTGAATATCTGATAAATAATATTCATAAGAAATTGCATCACAAGCAAAAACAACGACTTCATTATATAAACTAAAAGCTTTTTCAATAAAATCAGCGAGATTCTTTATAGACTGTTTTTGGTCAGGTTTAAAAATATCTCTACTTTTAGAGTAGTTTGCTTTTTTAATTGAATCAAAAATAGACTCCAATTTACTTATATTATCAGAGGACACAAGCTTAGTATTTAGCGTTTTTTCCGCCAATTCGACTATTTTCTTGTCCATAAATTTGCACATGATATAATACCATATATATAACAAAATGCAAGTCCCAAAAGAAAACTCAGTGGAGAGGTGTTTATTTTAGAAAAAAGCTGAACTAAATTACCGATAGTCTTTTTGAGACTCTTTCAATACCCATTGCGTGAACAATAGAATATAAATCAGGTGTCTGGACTCTACCAGTCAATAAAACTCTAAAAATTTTAGCTATATCAGCGACGTTACCTTTAAATTTTTCAGGGTTCTTTTTGTAATCCTTTGTGTTTTCCGCATACCCATTAGTTTTGGCTATTTCTTTAATTTTCGCAAACCACTCTTCTTTTGTGTCACCTTCATTGTAGGTCTTTGTATAAGAATCAATGATAGATTTAATATCATCTACATTAGTTCCGGGTAAAAGTGTTAACACTTCATCTCTAGTTAGTAAAAAACTCTGATCAAAGAAAAATTCTATTTCCTTTTTAACATCAGACCATTTAGCAATATCTTTTCTAGCCTTACCATCGTTTCCTCTCTCAATATTCAAGATTCTTTCGGTATACTCTGGATTATCTTCAATTAAATTAGCAAATCCTTGATCATATTTCTTAGCCCAATCTAATACTCTCTTATACACCTCAGATGCAGAGTATCTGGCAATTATCTCCTTACTAACGTCATTAAGTTTAACAAAATCAAATAGTGGGCCATTTGAACTGGCTAATTTTTCTAAAGTGAGCGGAAACTCATTATTATCTTTATCAGGATTAGTCTTTCTCCAATCCTCGAAATTTGAGTTGGCCAAGTTAAGCATGTACTCAACAACAGCATCTTCCGGGTACCCCTGTTCGTCATAGAATGCAACGTTAGCTTCCGGATCCTTTCTTTTGCTTAATTTTCTCTTTGATGATCCCTCCATTTTTTGTATTGGAAATATATGACCATATTTAGGAGGTATCCATCCCATTTTTTCAAATAATTGAAGATGTAGTGGTAGCGAAGAAAGCCATTCATTACCACGAATCACGTGGGTTGTACCCATTAAATGATCGTCAATGATATGGGCCATATGATAAGTTGGCAAATCATCTGATTTTAATATTACGATGTCTTGATCATTTTCCGATAATTCCTTCTCACCAATCAAAACATCTTCAATTTTAATTTTATTCTCAAAATCTCCTTCCGATTTGAATCTGACGATAAAAGGCTTTCCCTCTTCCAAAGCCTGCAATACCTCCTGATCTGTTTTACCTCGCCATTTAGCCCAATGTTTATAATATCCGGTTCTAACTCCCTGTTCCTCTTGTATCTTTCTCATTTCTTCCAACTCCTCAGGTGTATCAAAACACGGATAAGCTAATCCTTTTTCTACTAAAGACTTAACATAGGTCTTATATATTTCGACTCGATCACTCTGCTTGTATGGTCCATACTGTCCAGATTCAACACCTGCACTGTTTTCCCCCTCATCTATTTTGATATCGTAATGTTCGAGCGATTTAGGGATTAGCACAGAAGAACCCTCCACTTCTCTTTTCTTATCAGTATCTTCGATACGTAAGTAAAACACCCCTTTTGATTGATGTGCAAGCCTTTCAGAAATCAAAGCGGCATAAAGACCACCAATATGCATAAAACCAGTAGGACTTGGGGCTATTCTTGTAACCATTGCACCTTCAGGTAATTCCCTGGGGGGATATTTCTTTTCAATTTCCTCCGGTGTTAAGGTAACGTTTGGAAATAATTTTTCGGCAATATTCTTTCTATTCTCCATATTTTCCATATTATTATTTGGGTTTTCGTGACTCATAATGTTGTATTATATCTTATTAGAACGATAAAATACCTACTGTATAGGATATCAGTAAAAATAGTTACGGTCAATCATTAAACTGATTAATTTGTACTTTTAATGATTTAAACACCGAAAGAGTCCTCAGGATTGACGACTCTATTCGAGCCATCTGCCAAATAAATGACGCACGGTTTAGTACCAACACACACGGCAACATTATTTTTTATAACCAAGCCTGTTTCCTCGGGCAGACAGATAATCGGTAACTTATTTTTAACAGCCCACTCTTGATAATACTCACCTTGTTCTTCCTTGAAATGACACCCGATCGAATAATCACCTAAGATATTGAAGCCAGTCACTTCCCTATACCCAACCTTATTTTCATCAGTATGCGTATCGATTCTTTTCCCGAATATAATAGCTCCTGCGCTACCACCATACACAACACCACCAGTCTCAAGATACTGAAGCAATATTTCTGAAAAACCAGAGCTCTTAAGTTCTTGCATTAAACTCCAAGTATTACCTCCTCCAATGTAAATACCTTTAAATAACTTTAGATCATCGAGTCTATACTTTGATGGATCGTCTACCTTTTCAAACTGAAGATCGTCTCTTTTATGAAGTCCGATTAATCCTTTCATCCACAGATGCGCAGTAGCATAATATTTATGACCGCGCAGAGCTATTGGAACATATAAAAAACGTTCATTTTTAGGTAATGTTTCAAAAAAGATTTTATCGAGTGGAAATGACTGTCGTTCATCTCCTCCTCCCGATAAATATATTGTGTTTTTCTTCTTTGTATTTTGCATGCTTTTATCGCTTAGCGAAGTTCGTTACCATTAATAACACAAGTATACACCGAGCGAAACAAATAGTCTTCATTTGTCTCATTTCTCGATGGCGACAACTTCAATTTCTCGCAGATCTTAAGGTTAACCAAAAAAGCGACATCTCACAATAAAAATGAAATGCCGCCCAAACTTACCTAGATATGAGATCTAAAAACAATTCAGGCTCCTTAAACTGTCTTTTTGCATAACTCTCGGCAATACTCATTTGTTGCCTTAAAGTGCTAATAGAGTTTATTGGTACCCGACCACCATTATTTTTGCCAATAACGCAGGCAGTTCCAATGTACTCATAGCCTTTTATCCCCGATTTAGCTCTTTGTTGTGGAATCTGTGAGACCCACGAAACACCGATCCATTTTGCCTGTGGAAATTTCCAGGAATTCTTTGCACAAATCTTCTGCATTGTCTGCCCAGAGCTTATAACATCATCTACTATCACAACAGTTTTTACTTCAGTGATAATAAAAGTGTCTGGTAAAATATCCCCCACTGTTACCACAGGATCAGTACCTGGCTGCCAAAACCGACTGGCATAAACCTTTACATTGGTGGCATTTGAACAGATTGCAGACAAATTACGCGGATAACATGATCCATTGCCAGGAAATACTATTAATATATCCTGCTCTTGATCAATTATCTCACTTAATATTATCTCCATATCCAAAGCCAATTTCATATCGTCAAGAAAAATTAATTCTTGACCATCCAATGTTTCAAGACCTTGTATCTCATTTTTTATCTCAGGAGACATTTTTTCATCCAAAAGGATGATTCGGCCATCAGTCATGACTAAACGAGAATACTTGAACGATGCATAGTTTTCCAACTTTTTCATCTCATACTCCTTATTTTGTTTGTTAAAGAACACCTTCATTAAAAGAAAAACCCCTTTCAAGAAGGGGTCGGGCGTGATGATAGGTGTAGAATACAAAATCACAACCAACCTCTTCCTGCAAGAGTATTGCTATGATGAACTACTTTATTATTTGCCAATGTTAATTTGTCTTTATTCATTGTTTTTTTGCAGATTTTATGGCTAAATTTACAGCTTCCTCTGGAGTCGAGACGACCTGGACGTTAATCGTTTTTCTTTGGTCAAGATCAATTCCACAAACATTATCCGCCCAGCCTCCGGTATTTTTCAATACGATGATAGGCTTTTTATTTCTATAAGCAATGGTTATTTCCTCAAGGGTACCAGCCCCGCCACCAATGACAATGATAGCGTCACACATGTTCACAAGCAGAAATTCATCAAAGCCGTCAGAAACCATACCGGATAAAATTTCCACGTCAGTAAATTTATTTGATGCATATCTTTCTTTTCCTTTTATAACGCCGACAGTCAGACCTTTGGCCTTGCGTGCTCCATAAGCCGCTGATTCCATAACTCCACCTTTACCTCCGGTAACAACAATTGCACCGTTCCTCGCCAATAGGAAACCTACTTTTTCAGCTATTTTATAAATTCCCTTATTTTTAATAGCACCCACAGGATATTCTGACGGACCAGCATATCCCACCACCCCTATCTGTAATTTTTTATTATTTTTCATGTAATTAATTTGTTAATATTGCAAGAATGAAAATTAATTATGATGGTGCATTCTATCAATTACTAACCGGTAACCTCCCATGCCGTTATTAAGCCACTTTTGAACCCTAGCTATTGTGGTAGAACTCAAACCTGTCTCCTTCTCAATGACGGTATATTTAACCTTTTTGATTAGCATTTGAGCCACTTTCCATCTTAATCCAAATTCAACCAACTCGCTCTCTGTCAATAAATCCCTAAAAAAGCAGGACATTTCCTCAATGTTTTTAAGCATAAGAATAGCCTTGTATAGCTCTTTTGTCCCACTTTCCGTCTTTATTGTTTTTGCATTCATAATATTTTATACTTTACTTAAGTAAAGTATAACAAATGGCAAAATATTGTCAACCTTGTTCTTTATTTACGTATAATAGTCGATATAAAATACTTTTCCTGAAAAAGGGTCTTTTCTACTATTTCATCATCTGTTATTAGTTCACTATTTTCTGGAACAATCACTAATTTGTCGTCATTATCATTTAATCTATGAATTATGGCTATACATTTGCCAGAAAAAGTTTCGATAGGTTTATCAATACCTAAAACATATGCATCAATCTCATCACCATCAGGCGCAAGCGTGTCTGGAACATATCCATAATTAACTTCATATCTAAAACCGTGTTTGGGATGATTCGAACCAAACGGTCTGTCAATTATCACTTGTACATTTTCCCCTATATATTTAGTATATAAATCTTTCATATGAAGTTTTTTTAACCTTTCCTTATTTGGTACTTGTTCCATATTAATTATGATTATAAGCTTTTTATTTAACAGCAGATTCTTTTAGTGTGATAGCCTTGTCTTTACAATCAATCTCTATCTTCACCCCAAGCGGTAGAATGATTTGCGGATCCGTATGTCCAAAATCCATATTAGTTATGATTGGAATTTCTGGATGATTAAACTCTTTCCCAATTATGCTAACGGCATAATCTTCGAGTTTTTTGGTTTCCTCTTCGGTATAACCTCTAGCCCTTCCAATCAATACCCCTTTTACCTGATCAAAAATACCTTGGATACCCCAGTTTCTCAATTCATACTTGACATATTCAGGAGTTGGTTTATCCTCTGAGGTTTCAAGAAATATTATCTTGCCTTTGAAAAATTCCGGCTTCGGCCAGTACTCCGAACCTCTCATCATGGTCATTATTTCTATACAACCACCAAACAATTCGCCAGTTGTGACAGAGTTTCCCTGTATCCAATGCCAACCCTTATTTGCATTTTTCTTTAATGTCTTACCGAGATTTTCTACTTTTGACCAATCAAGATACTCCATAGACCATTCTCTGTAAGGCTTGTATTCATAACCCTTGGAGTTATTAAACAGAACATCCTTCATGTGTTTTACATAATCCGGAAAATTTTCCATTTGAGAAAATCCTGCCATTATTGAAGGCCCATTAAAAGTAATTATTCCTAACTTATTCAGGTACATATTGAAGGCAGAAGTATCTGAATAACCCATAAAAATCTTAGGATTGTTTTTTATGACAGCCTTATTTAAATATTTTAAAACTCTGACACCGTCATCACCCCCAATCGTCGCAAAAATAGCTTTTACTTCTTTATCCGCGAAAGCCTCGTTAATATCTTTCGCTCTCAATTTTGGATTGTTGTGCAAATCGTCAGCTGACATTCTGGCTGTCGGATATTCCTTCGTCTTTAATCCAAAATTATTCTCCAGGACCTTGATGCCATATTCATATACATGAGGAAAAACGCTTGGACCACCCCACGATGGGCTAATGATAGCGACGGTGTCACCCTTTTTCAGCTTTTTTGGATATGACTTGTCCATAAGAACATATTATCACAAAAACTAACCCGTGACACTTTGTATCTGGCCATAGGTTAATCTGTATTACAAAGATTAAAATAAGTTAGCGTATCTGCCGTTAAGTCTTATAGCTCTAAATAAGCGCTAATACAATCACTCAAATATTCCACCGTCTTATAATTTAGAATCTCTGACGGTTGAATCCAGGCATAATCTTGATGCTCTTCTGGATCGAGAACAATATTGATATCTGAACATTGTGCCAAAAAGATTAGGGTCACAAACTGCTTATTCTTTTCTATATCCACTTTTGATTTATGGAAGAATAGCTTGGGATTGATAATATCAATTCCAGCCTCTTCTTTTGTTTCTCTTGTGGCGCCTATTGCTGGATCTTCTCCATCTTTCAAGGTCCCGCCTGGTATATCCCAGTATTCAGGCAAAACATCATCAGTTTTAGAACGCTGAAGAATAAGAATTTCCCCTTTATCATTGGTTACTAAGGTGTGTACGATTAAGCCTTTTTGCATTTGACCATTGTTAATCTTTAATAATTGAAAGCTTGTTAACAACCAGATCAAGTGTTGTTATAAAATCAACATCCATGTTAAATGAATTATAATTATATTTTTCCGCTTCTTTTCTTATATAATCTCCGTATTTAGCTATCATTAAGGCTATTTTAGGATAAGTAGCCTCATCCTTTGTTTTTGAGATAAACCAGTCACTATTGGAAGTGCTTTTCTTTGCATCCTCAACTATTTTTTCTACAGAGTGACGAGTTAAAAAGACACCTCTAATTTTATCACCAAATTTCTTTTGTAGTTTTGCGACTAATTTAGGAGCAATTTGGTAACCCTCAATAATATAATCCTGATCTTCTCCTATTAAATACTCGATCAATGTTTCAATAACCTCCCAGGAAGACCCGGCTTGATCGATATAGGCTTTTTTAATCTGCTCAGTGGTATATCTTGAATACATCAAGTCATTACTATTTTTAGTTTTCTTTCTAAACACATTCTTAGGAAATCTCCCCGGATATTCTTTTGGTAGAGTAAAATACTTTGCTAGCCCCTCTAAAGTATCCGCTGAAATCCAAGATACACCTAAATTTATTGCTAGTTTTTTAGCGACAGTTGTCTTTCCACTCCTTGGTGTGCCCCCAATTAAATAAATCATATTATGCTATTGTAGCATAAAATTAAACGATATCCTTGACCATTATTCCATCCTCTACTATACCAAAAGCGCAGAAAGTGGTCTTGGCCCAACGCTCAGAAAGTTTATCGTATGCGTTTAACAAATCAGCAAAATAAATATTCAAAACTGTACCATGGGTAACTATAAGAATGGTTTTCCCTTCGTTTTGTTTAGTAACTTCAAGGACTCCTTGTTTAAATCTAGAAAGGGCCTCAAGTCCAGACTCACCACCAAAAGCGTTAAAAGACAGGTCCGTTAGCTGTTTTACTTTTTCTGCCTCAAATTCTTCTTTCGTTAAAAATTTATCTCCTCGCTTAACTTCATCAAAAAATGGTAGGGAGTGCATTTCCTTTGAAAGTTTTTTTGCAATTGGTTCTCCTGTAAGTAAGGTTTTCTTTTCTTCGGAGATATAAATAACATCCACTTCATCCATTACAGTATTTTTAGATACTTCTTCTGCTTGAAGTTGTCCTTTTTCAGAAAGTCCCCAAAGAGCCGCATTAATATTCGGATCCTTTTGCGTATCTGCGTGCCTAAGAAAGATAATTTTAGTCATTTTGTTTTATATATTTCT
>JBAXQJ010000011.1:0-22331 GCA_037131755.1 bacterium | reverse complement strand
GAGACCAAGGTCGAACCTTTTTGGAGATTCAAGGTTCGACCTTGGTCTTTAAGAAAAGGAAGATGGAACTGGATTCCCTTTTTCAAGGGGATGACCCCGGTAGTAGAGTTTCGACAGACTCAACTCACTACGGGGCAAGCAGAAGAAAGAAGATGGATTGCTTCCCTACGTTCGCAACGACGAACACAAGACAGGTTTTCGCAAAGCGAAAACCTGTCTGTCTTCTGATTTCTTCTTTTCTACTAACTAAGAAGCTACAAGCTACCTTCTTTTGGTTTACCTACGAGGTTGGCCACTACTTAGGAATGGCACAACCAGAAATCTTGGCGAGACCGTCGATCCCCTGCTCGCCTTCATGCTTGTTACCCGCAGCATCGATCCAGGTCGGATAACCGAGGATTCCTTTTGCTTCACACAAACTTACATTGTCCGGACACTCCACATAAGGGACGTATTTAAAGGACGTACCAAAATGGCTTTTCTCGTTCTGGCAATGAGAGCACCAGACGGCACCGTACATCGTGAGTTTCTTTTCTGCCAAACACTTGGCAAAAATATCCATCGCCGACAGTTCGGCTGTCGAAGTGGCTGTGGTGGCTGTTGAAGTAGAGACCGTCGTCGAGGTAGCGCTGGTGCTGGTACTCAGCCCTGGTTCTGTCCCCCAGGCTGGCAATTGACTGACACCAGCCGGCTTTTTATCGCTTACAAAGATACCGGCCAAAATGATCAGAACGGCAAATCCCAAAACTCCAATAAATATTTTCTTGTTTGTTTCCATTTTGTAAATAAAATTATTAATAATTAGTAAAGCAAATTTACACTCGAACTGTGATTTAATAATTAAGCGAGTCATCGTCTTTTTAGAGACTAGCGAGCGCGGCGGCGCGAGCTCGAGGAATTTTCTAGCAAGAAAATATCCGTGCTCTAAAAAGGCGATGACGAGCGATCTCTACTCATCACAACAATCCACCATCTTGGTCACAATATCTTTGAGCGTCCAAGGCTTTTCGTCTTTGGCCATTTGTTCCACTTCGCAGACCGTAACGACTTTTAAGCGAATACCGAAGAACAAAGTAAACATCTTGTAAGCGCTTTCAAACATCTGCTTGGCTTCGTCTTTCTTGCCATCGCTTTGCAATTTTGTTCCCACCTCCATAAGGCGCATCGAGGTCGCCAGCAAATGCTTGGAGATGCACCAGACCTCCCCTTCTGTACGTTCGATCATCCGGCTCATCAATTTTGTCCGCGTCGAACGAATTTCATTCAGTAAATCAAAATAGCCCGGTTTTTCTGTCTTGGCTCCAGTAAAGAACATGTGTTCCTCCAAGGAAATCAAGTTCATCACCGCTACGGCCAAATCTTCTTCGGTCGACAGATCGATACTGCCGGCCGCTTTCATCTCGGTAATCTTTTTTACGATTTCTTCAAACTTCTTTTGATCTTCGTTTTGCATCGAATTTTTTATTTATGAATAATAATAAATACGCCGGGTTATCACACTGGATTCCCGCCTAGCGAGAATGACAGATTCAAATTATAGCAAGAAAACCAGCAATCCCAAAGCAATGAAAATGACCGAGAACCAGACTTTGATTCCTTTGGTTTGAGTCCGGCGGATCTTGTCCATTTTTTCCAAAATCACTTTGTCGGCCGCGGCAAACAGGGCGATGAGTAGAGGCAGGATAAAAACAAAATTATAGAACAAGAGATAGGCGATGCCTTTATAGTGAGTTGCTCCGCTTTCATGGACCATGCCCAGAATAAAAAGATAAGGTCCGCCGGCGCAAGGAAACTCGAACAAGCCGACGACAAATCCGAGGACAAGCGCCATTGGCACGGAAGCCTTGGCAATCAGGGCGCCGATTTTATCATGGCTTGCTTCCGGCAATTTAAGTTTGATGGGAAATTTGGGAAAATAGACGTTGACCAGGTTTATGACTGCAAAAACAATCACGATGACTGCCCCGATTTTGGCCGGACCGTTGGTAATATTGAAAAAAGTCAGGGCTTTCAGGATGCCGAGACCGATAAAAACATAAGTTAAAAATATTCCGAAAATATAAGAAAAACCGGCCTGAATAATATGCGTCCGGCTGTGTCCGACACTGAACAAGAAAGCCATCGTCAGGAACAAGACCGAAAAAGCGCAGGGGTTGAGACTGTCCAAAAAGGCAGCCATAAAGACCATGAGTGGCAGGAAAGTGATATGTGATCGGATATCGACAAAACCTACCCGAAGTATGCCGGTGTAGGATAAGACAAACAAGATAAACAGGAGGACGATGATCGAAATGATAAATATGTCTCGCCAGCGGATTTTCATCCCCAAAGTGTAGCAGAGAATGCGCCAAAGGCAAAATGTTTGGTTTTTAGATAATATTTGCTATCATCTAACAATGACCAAAAAGAGAGCCGACGTACTGATAGTCGAAAAAGGCTTGGCCAAAAGCCGCAATGTCGCCGTTCAACTGATCGAAAATGGCGTGGTATTTGCGAGTGGCAAGCAAATCAGCAAACCATCAGAAAAAATCGATGAAGCATACGTGATTGAAGTTCAGGCTGAATTGCCTTATGTCGGCCGGGGCGGTTTCAAACTGGAAAAAGCTCTGACTGATTTCAAAATCGACGTAAAAGATGCGATCGCTCTCGATGTCGGCTCCTCAACCGGCGGTTTTACCGATTGCCTTCTACAACGCGGAGCGAAAAAAGTTTATGCGATCGATGTGGGCACAAACCAGCTGGACAGCAAATTGAAAAACGACCCGCGGGTAATCTCGATGGAAAAGACGGATATCAGAAGCCTTGCTCCTCTGCCTGACCAAATATCACTGGCAGTTATCGACGTCTCTTTTATTTCCCTGACCCAGATACTTTCCGCCGTCAAAAAACTAGTGATTGTAGGCGGTGACATTGTCGCCTTGGTGAAACCGCAGTTTGAAACCCCGCCAGAAGCCAAAAACAAAAGCGGCGTAGTTAGAAATATCGAAGAGCAAACCGCTGTCATTAAAAAAGTGAAGGATTTTGCCCTAAAAATCGGTCTTGAAGTAATAGCCGAAAGCCGATCGCCCATCACCGGCGGTTCCGGCAATGTCGAATACTTGCTCCACTTGAAAAACCAAATGATCTGAACCCTTTATCCCCTCTTCTTGGGTATACTATGTATAAAAAAAATGATAATATTATGACAAGTAATATTTTATAATTTTATTAGTTCACCCCACACAATATGTCTCTATATTTAAAAAGATATCTGTCAGGAATTTTGCTCTTTTTTGTTGTCGTCCTTCTGGCCGGACAACTAAGCACCATAAAATTCCTAAACATCAACCTGAAAATGACCGCTTCGGTCTTGGACTTGGTCTCTGCCAACAATGCCAAACCGGTCTATGGTTATGCCTGGAATGACAATGTCGGTTGGATCAATTTCGGCTCAGAAGGCACGACCACCGAGGGACAGGTCTATTTATCTGGAAACAAACTCTATGGCTACGCTTGGGGAGAAAATATCGGCTGGATTTCCATGAATTGCGCGAATGACAATACCTGCGCCGACAATGGGGGTATCGACTACTGGGTGACTCAGAACAACAATGACGGAGTTTTGACTGGTTATGCTTGGGGTGAAAATATCGGCTGGATAAATTTTAATCCCGGACAAGGCGGCGGAGTTACGGTTGATACCAACACCGTTTCGCCGAATGATTTTCACGGCTACGCTTGGGGTGAAAATATCGGCTGGATTGCCTTTAATAGCGCAGACTTGGTTGGCAGCTCTCCTTTCAAGGTAAGTACCTCTTGGACCAAGCCGCCTGCCGGAAGCAATATGAGAGTCACGTCTGTCGTGATCGATCCAAAAAACATCGCCCTGCACCCAGGTGAGACGGCTCAATTTAATGCTACCGTCTACACGACTGGGACAAGAAATCCTATTTCAAAAACAATCCGATGGGAGATGGTCGACAATAATGGTGGCGTGATAGATAGCGGTGGTGTGTTTACCGCTTCCTCAACGGAAGGCACATACCAGGTCAAAGTCATTTCCAATGACGATGAGACAAAGTATGCGACAGCAAACGTTACGATTACCAAGGCACCTATCCCGATCGTGATTGGGAAGATTTCTCCATCAGCACCTACCGTTTACGCCAACAGCACCACGACATTCAGAACAACTGTCACCGGTACAACGAGCGATGACGTAATCTGGTCAATCAAAGAAGGCACCATCGGTGGACATATTTCGCCTTCGACCGGACTCTTCAGCGCCACTGGCACGCCGGGTGTCTATACGATAGTTGCCACTGCTGCTGCCAGCTCGTCGGTCAGCACCTCAACCAAAGTAAAGATTATAACCCCACCGCCGATGATTTCCATCTCCCAGGAGGGAAACATTTTCTGGCCAAATAAAATCGTCAATTTCACAGCCAACGTGACCGGGACTACAAGCACCGACGTCACCTGGTCAATAAAGGAAGGTTTGGAAGGTGGAGATATTTCCTCGTCAACCGGCAGGTACGTCGCCACTAGCACTACTGGTGGAACATATACGATAATCGCCACCCTCAACTCCGATCCAGCAATCTCTTCTTCCAAAAGAATCGAAATCGTCGATGATAAGCCGCTATTCACAATCGCGCCCCAAAGCACGACTACCTTCACCAATAAATCCGTCAACTTTTTAGCAACACTACTCGATTCGCCGACTAGAAAAGTTACTTGGGTAGTGGCTGATGAGGCTGGTGGTGAAATCAATGAGCTAGGCTTGTACACAGCGCCAAGCATGGCGGGTATCTTCCACATTATTGCCCATCCACTTATTACCTCGCCTGGTGATACGACATTGAACCAACTTTCAAGCGTAGCGACTATTTCCGTCAGATTGTCACCAAAAATTGAGGAAGCGACTTCGACAGCGACAACAACTACCGCCACTACCACTAATACCGGAAATGATACCAACAACACTGACAGTAACAGCGATCAAACGGTGGTTGGCGGCCAAAATCCAGGCCAGGGTCCGACCGGAGGAGGTTCAATCTTTTCTCCTGCTGGCAACTCTGTAAATTATCCTGGCTCTTCAAACAATAGGAGTGGAAATCAAAGCACCTCTACCGCTTCAACCACCGCTGTTTCTCGCGCCATTACCGACATTCAAAATGTCGTGATAGAAAATATCGCCGTGCTCGGGACGACGACTCAGGCCGTGGTGAAGAAAGTTAGCGAGGCGGTCAACAGCCCCGTCGGTTCGATTGTCACCAAGACCGTCACCACCGCCGGTGTGGTTGGTGGAGGTATTGCGGTCACTTCAGCTGTCGCCTTGAACCCAATGGTGGCCTCGGAAATCTTCCTGGTACCATTTAGGCTCTGGACGCTTCTGCTCGGCGTACTCGGATTGAGAAGAAAGAATAAGCCTTGGGGTACAGTCTATGACAGCGTGACCAAACAACCGCTCGATCCTGCCTACGTCTTGCTCCAAGATGAAAACGGCAAAGAAGTGTCGATGTCCATTACCGACCTTGATGGACGATATGGTTTTCTGACCGCTCCAGGCAAATACAAGATTGTTGCCAATAAGACAAACTACATATTCCCTTCCAAGAAACTGGCCGGAAAAGCGAGCGACGAAATCTATCACGATCTCTATTTCGGAGAAGACTTGAATATTGTCGGCAACAATGTCGTCCTCTACAAAAACATTCCGCTTGATCCGGAGAAATTTGATTGGAACGAGTTTATGAAGACCCAAAAAGGTCTGACCAAGTTCTATTCCCGCCGCGATCGGATAGTCACCGCTGTCACCAACTGGTTCTTCCGCATCGGCCTTTTGATCTCACTAGTCTCGCTTGTCTTCGCTCCAAAGCCTTACAACGCGATCATCTTTGGTTTCTATATCCTGCTGGTTCTCTTGCGCAAGTTTGGCCTCGGCCAAAAGACGAATGGAAATATCACTGAAAAAGCCAGCGGCAATCCTCTCTCCTTTGCCATTATCCGAATCATGGCGCCAGAACTGAATGTTGAAATTTCTAGCAAGGTCGCTGACAGACTTGGCCGATACTATTGCTTGGTGCCAAAGGGTAAATATTACCTGATCATAGAAAAGAAAAATGCCGATGAGTCTTATACTCCGGTCTTCACCTCCCCAGTCTTTGAAACAAAGAATGGTATCATCAACCAGAACTTCAAGATTTAGGCAATACCCGCAGCCAATTAAAAACACTCTATATATAGAGTGTTTTTAATTGGCTGCGGGTCAGGGATCTCTCGACTACCGTCACGGGTGCTTTTCCATCTCGCAGACTCGATAAGGAAAAGCCTTTCTCGTCCCTGACGCAGGCAAAGCAGTTTGCTTGCTATCCGCAGCAAATTCACTGCGTTCATTTGCTGCGGGTCAGGGACTCGAACCCCAATAACATCCTCCAGAGGGATGTGTCCTACCATTAGACGAACCCGCAATTCCTGTACCAGACAAGAATACTTTAAAAACCATATTTTTTCAAGGTGTTGCCAGAAAATTACCATAGTATATAATATTAGCATTATGGAGAATGAAACTAAGGAAAAGAAATTCGCGCCAGGCACCAAGATCGTGATTGTCGAGGATGATAAATTTTTGGGCAGCCTAGTCTCTAAAAAATTACTAGAGGAAGGGGCGGAAGTAAAATATGTGGAAACGGGCGAAGCGGCTCCGGCCGTGATCGAGTCTGAAATGCCAGCCGTGATCTATCTAGACTTGCTTCTGCCTGGCATGTCCGGTTTTGAAATCTTGGAATGGGTAAGGAAGAACGACAAGACAAAAAACATCCCAGTGATCGTACTATCAAATTTAGGCGAGAGAAGCGACATTCAGAAAGGCATAGAATTGGGAGCAACCAGTTTCCTGATCAAGGCTTCCATGACTGTCGAAAGTATTATGAACGAGGGGGTGAGGGTTATCTCGAAGAAGAAATAATTTTATTTGTATTGAAAACAAACGATGTTCATGAGGACATCGTTTGTTTCTTTTTCAACAGACCACCCTCGCCTCTTCCTCCAAAAAATGCTATGGTTACGGCCATGTCGCGTGACGAAGTCATAATCAGATTCGACAAGGTATCGTTCGAATTCGGCCACAACAAACCTATCCTCGACGAGGTTAGTTTTTCTGTACGCCGAGGTTCCAAAATCACGATCATGGGCCAAAATGGCGCCGGTAAAAGCACCATCTTCAAACTGATTGCCGGCGATCACACCCCGGAAAACGGATCAATCCACATCGGCCACGGCACGGTTATTGCCGTCTCACGCCAAGTCATACCCCGCAACGAGCTTTCACTCACCATCCGCGAATTTTTCCAAAAATGTTTTACCAAAAAAATCTACGACATTGATCCGCGGATTGAGGCGGTCCTCGAAGTGGTAAACCTGCACGCTCCGCACGATCGGGTTGTCGGCACTTTTTCCGGCGGCCAGCAAGCCCGCCTGCTTTTAGCTTCGGCCATCATTCAAAATCCCGACATTCTTCTACTCGACGAACCGACGAATAATCTCGACAAGACCGGCATTACCCACCTGACTGATTTCATAAAAAATTACGAAAAGACTTGCCTGGTCATTTCTCACGACGCCGACTTCCTGAACTCATTTACCGATGGCGTTTTATATCTGGACGTCTTCACGCGCAAGGTGGAACAATACGTCGGTAACTATTTTGATCTCCTGAAAGAAATCTCGGCCCGAATTGAAAAGGAAAATCGCCAGAATGCCCAGCTCGCCAAAGAAATCCAAGAGAACAAGGACAAAGCCAACTTCTTTGCCAACAAAGGCGGTCAAATGCGCCTGGTCGCCAAGCGCATGCGTGAGAAGGCGGAAGAACTTGAAGAAGAAAAAGTCGATGTTCGCCGAGAGGATAAAACCATCCGCCATTTTATGATCCCTTCGCAACCAGATTTGATCGGTCCAATACTAAAGATCACCGCCTTCTCGACCATGAATCACAAGACTCATAAATTCGTCCATCGCAAGACCAATATTATTTTAAAAAGAAACCAACATCTCTTATTAAAGGGGCCAAACGGCATCGGCAAAAGCACCCTGCTCGAAACTCTAGCGCGTGGCACTTCTGCCGACGCGACGATCGCCTCCGGAGTCCGGGTCGGCTACTATCGCCAAGATTTCTCAACCCTCAATTTTGAAGATACTGTCTATGATTCCCTTCTCCAGGTAATGGAAAAGCACATCGAGCAAGATTTGCGCTCGACCGCTGCCGGCTTCTTGATCAACGAAGAAATTATGAAAAGCAAGATCGGCAATTTATCCGAAGGACAAAAAGGCTTGGTCGCTTTTGCCCGACTTATGCTCCAAAAACCCGGCCTTCTGATTCTCGACGAACCGACCAATCACATAAATTTCCGCCACTTACCAGTCATCGCTGCCGCCTTAAACAATTACCAAGGCGCCATGGTCCTGGTCAGCCACGTTCCGGAGTTCGTAAAGCAGATCAGGATCGATGAGATATTGGACCTAGAAAAGTAGTCAGCGTTAAATACTTGCAAAGTTATATTTTTTGTGCTATACTATTGGTAATCAGTTTTCTAAGAGTATGAACCTCTGCAAAAACACTGAAGCGGAGAATTTTAGTAATTAGTTAATATAAAAATATCATGAGTGAATTTCGAAAAGGTGGATTTGGCGGAGGTGATCGAGGTAATCGCGGTGGCGGTTTTAAGAGAGGCGGATTTGGCGGCGGCCGACCAAGCTTTGGCGGACGTCCGAGTTTTGGTGGCCGACCAGGTGGCCGAGATCGAGGTCCGGTAGAGATGCACAGTGCGACTTGCGCCGAGTGTCACAAGCCATGTGAAGTGCCTTTCCGACCGAATGGCGACAAGCCGGTCTATTGTAATAACTGTTTTGGTTCCAAGAGAGATTCGTCTCCCCGCGATTTCGCTCCCAAGCGAGACTTCGCGCCAAGAAGGGATTTTTCTTCCGCTCCACAAGGCAAACCGGCTTTTGATAATAGCCGAGCCGATGAGAACAAGAAGCAATTCGAAACATTGAATGCCAAGTTGGACAAACTGATTGAATTGCTCGGAAAGAACATCACTCCAACCGCTCCAGTCAAGGCAGAAATCAAATCTGAAAAAGCAACAGTCTCCCCTAAGAAGGAAGTTGTCGCCAAAAAGAAAGCGGTTTCTAAGAAAAAATAAGACCAAGATTTTAAAAAACACGAGGCGGAAAGCCTTGTGTTTTTTATTGTATCTCTGTCTCTGCGAGCAACGCGAAGCAGTCCAGTCTTCAAATATTCAAGCCGAAAAACCTTACCTGGATTGCTTCGCTACGCTCGCAATGACCAAAGAAAATACGTTCTACCCAGCTTATAGTTTAAGATATTTCTGCACTGCCAAGTAACTAGCGATCGCCCCCAAGCCAATACCAGAACCAAAGATGATCAGGAAGATCTGACCGAAATTTTTGAGGTAGAAATCAAACAAATCAAGGCCGACAAAGAAGCTCCTGGACAGGCTGCCAATCCAGTAAGAACCGATGGCAAAAACTATCATCACTAGGAAGGCCGAAGCGATGCCATAAAGTATCCCGCTCACCACAAATGGCCCTTTCACATATCTTCCGGACGCTCCCACCAGGCGCATCACCGAGATCTCGTCTCGGGAGATAAAGATGGTCAATTTGATCGTATTGAAAGTGATGACTATAGAAATCAACAAGAAAGCAATTGCCAACCACAAGCCAACAGCATTGGCCGAATTGATAATCTTGGTCAGCCGATCAATCACCACCTTATTTTGCAAATAGTTCACCTTATCGATGATAGAAGTCTGATTGGCAGAAAGAGAATCCGAACCACCCAAAAACTTTGCAATCCCCTCGTATTGCGACGGTTCCTTGGCCTTGATATTCAAAGAAGCGGTCAGAGGATTCGTTCCGAGCTCATCAAGAGCCTGCAAAGTGAGTTGGTCATTCACGTGTTTGTTACGAAAATCCTGCAAAGCCTGATCAGCCGAAACATAGCTGACCGACAAGACTTCGGGTAGGGCCTCGATCGATTTTTTCAAACCCAAGATATCCGCCTCCTGGGCATTCACGGACAGGTAGACGTTGATATCAACCTTGTTCTTGATTTCCTGCAGAGAATATTTCAAAACCGCACTCATAAATATCAATGAACAGATAATCGACAGGGTGATAAACATCACCACCATCGAGGACAACGAGACAAAACCATTTCGCCAAAAATTGGTGAGACCGGCCCGCAAAACTCTTTTTATTTTAGTGATAAACATGATTATTTTCTTATGAACGAAGTGAATTAGAATATAATCACCCCTCCACCATTTTTATTAAATTAATTATATATAATTATACTGTTTTTTACTAACCAAGCTTCTAATAAGATTAAATCATTCTTCTGTGAAAATGGTGCGGGGGTCTAGCAAAATATAGTCGCTCAGCTCCTTATTTTACAAGACGTAAGAACCATTCTTGTCGTCTCTCACGATCTTGCCATCCTGCATACTAATGACCCGCTTGCCGAGAGAGTCGATCACACCGCGATTATGAGTGGTCAAAATGACGGTCGTGCCAAGATCATTGATTTTTTTGAGGATCTGAATTATTTCAAAAGTGTTGGCCGGATCAAGGTTGCCGGTTGGTTCATCGGCAATGATCACATCTGGCTGATTAACAATCGCCCGGGCAATCGCCACACGCTGTTTTTCTCCACCGGACAGTTCGTGCGGAAAGCTGTATATTTTATTGCCCAAATTTACCAATTCCAGCACGTGCGGCACATCGGCCATGATTTCCTCATCCGTTCGGCCGGCGGCTTCCATCGCAAAAGCGATATTTTCATAGACAGTTTTGTTTGGCAAAAGGCGAAAATCCTGAAAAATCGTCCCGATCTTTCGGCGAAGCATCGTCACGTCCTTTTTTGATAACTTGTGGACGTCTTTGGATTCAAAAAAAACGTTGCCTCTGGTCGGTTTTTCTTCAACCAGGATCATCTTGAGCAAGGACGTCTTCCCCGCTCCAGAGTGACCGACAATCGAAACAAATTCCTTAGGGGCAACGGAAAAGCTGATGTCTTCCAGGGCAACACAATCATCCGTATATATTTTTGTGACCTTATCGAAATAAATCATGATGAATTAGCCCTACAATTATACACCACAAGCCACCATTATCAAAGAATATCTATAACTTTTTCTCCGCCTCGATGAAGTCCTCGATATCGCCGGCCAAAACCTTGTCCGGGTTAGAGCTTTCAACGTCGGTTCGGTGATCTTTGACCATTTTATAGGGGTGTAAGACGTATGAACGAATCTGATTTCCCCACTCAATCGAAGTGGTCTTGCTGACATACAAGCCCTTCTCCCGAGCCTTTTTCTCCTCTTCCTCATGGGCAAAGATTTTTCCTTTCAAAATCTGCAGCGCTTTCTCTTTGTTTTGCGGTTGTGACCGTTCACTGGTGGATCGCACCGAAAGACCGGTCGGAAGATGGACGATTCTCACAGCTGTCTCCCGTTTATTTACATTCTGCCCGCCCGGACCACCCGCCTTGGACATTTCGATCTTCAGATCCGATTCTGGGATATTTATACCCGAAGTCTTCTCAAGTTTTGGGACAAACTCAACTAAGGAAAAAGAAGTCTGGCGCAGAGCCTTGGCGTTGAACGGCGACTGGCGGACCAGGCGATGAACGCCAGACTCCCCCTTCATCTCGCCATAGACGCCACTGCCGGAAACTTCCAAAGTAATGTTCCGATAGCCGCCGTGATCATTTTCAACTTCGTCGATAATGCGGTAACCCCAGCCTTTCTTATCAAAATAATGACAATACATTTCATAAATCATTCGGGAAAAATCCTCCGCGTCATCACCACCAGCTCCGGACAAGATAGTCATGATGGCATCGCCTTTGTCGTATTTATTACCACCCAACAATTGGGCTTTTAAATCGGCAATCTCTTTGATCACAGCTTGCGCCCGATTTTTGTCAGCCCAAAAATCGGGCGCCATCATCTGGGCTTCAAGCTCTTCTATCTTTTTCTGCATCTCCAACTTATCCATGACTTTGAGTATAACAAATAATACATACAAAAAGCCACCCCTGTGACAGAGGTGGCAAAAAGAGGGTCGTCAGGCTAGCCATTCGGAGGTTGCCTACATTACTGATTAAGGCTTGCACAGCCCGCTATTGTTCCCCACCCGGGGAACAGCTGCAGTAACAAGGATCATCCTTAGGGGTATTCAGTTAAAACACCCAGGCCACAAAGAAAGACACAGCAGATATCCGCCTTTTCTCAAAAAATTTCACCGCCCCGGCTTGATTAATAAGAAATTAAGGAGCGAAACAGAGTGGCTGTTCCATCGGATTGCTGTGAGCTGACGACTCAAATTAAAAATTCAAAGACCTTGGGGAATCATACAAGTTTTTGAAAACATTGCAAGATTTCGGGAGCCACCTCTCGGGATTGAACCGAGGACCCTTCGCTTACGATGCGAATGCTCTACCAGCTGAGCTAAGGTGGCTTAGGCTATAAAATAGCACAAGTCGGGCTAAATTAAAAACCGCCGACAGGCGATCCTTAGGGAGCCAACCGGAACTAGCCCTCACCTCTCGGTTCGCCGTCGCTCACTTCGGGTTAGGCACCGGCTCGTATTTTTCTCAGCAGAGAAAAATATACTCCGCCGTTCAATCCCCGGACGAAAGTGCTACCCAGCACTTCCTTCTTGGCTCCATATTTAAAATACCCCTATTGGGGGTATTTTAAATATGGAGCCAAGACCGGGGATTGAACCCGGGACCTCGTCATTACCAATGACGTGCTCTACCAGCTGAGCTATCTTGGCTTATGTAAATAAGCACTCCGTAAAGATAACCTATTTCTTATATTTTTTCAATCTTTTATTGTTAAAAGCCGCCCACGCAAAGTGAACGGCTTCTTTCTTCTCCTAAATCAGAATATTGTTACCAATCAAAATTTGGATCTTGCCAAGTAATGATTGAACTATTCCAAAGAACTGGAGGAGAGTATGAATAAACGCGCTGAACAAATCGGGTACCAAGTAGCGAAGGATAACGATCGCCAACCCGAGTCCGAGAGCTTGCAATATTTTCATATTGTTTGCTTGAGGAAAGGGTTTTGTTGGCCGACACCAACATTTGTTCAGCAACGCCAAACTACTCCCCTCGCTTGGTCCCCAAGGGAAAAAGCGAAGTATTAGGAAACAAAGGAGAGGAATAGTGTTTTTGATAAATTATCAAAGAACGACTCTGTAGCAAGAGTATATCATATGTGATATGTAAAGTCAAGGTCAAAAACCTGCTTTCAAATTAACGACCACTTACCAGCGAGAGAAAATTATCATAGACCTCATCGACGCTTATCTTTTTTATATAGCTATTCTCCACGGCAAAAAACAACTGATGCAGGCCTCGGCCATTCGTCTTGTCGATCTTCTTGTCTCTCTTATGGATAGACATATACATATGCGGTCCAGGACCATAAAGAGTCACGCTCGGCAGATCGACCAGATGCGCCAAATTGCTCGGACCGCTGTCGATGCCGATAAAATAATCCGCTTTGTTTAAAATCTGGATCAACTCGCCAAGATCGATTTTGTTGATCAGGCTTTCAACCTCAAAACCGAGTCTCTTCGAAATATACTCAAAATCCGCGACATCATCATTGCCGCCGACAAAAATAATTTTATACCGTCCGGACGCATTGATCCTTTTCAACAATTCCACCCAGCGGTCGTTCATCCACCTTTTCATGGACCACTTGGTGCCGACGTGTACTATCAATTTCTTCTCTTCCCCGCTCCAAATAGCCATCTTCTCGATTTGTTCTTTCTCATCATGGCTGAAATCAAACATCTCTTCCAACTCAAATTTTCTTTCGCGGCCGCCCAAGATTTCAAAATTCAAAGTGCTCCAACGTTTTGGGGTCCGACCAAGGATAAGGTTTTTTATCAAATGGATCACATAGCCAGCCATTTTCCTAAAGGCTGTTTTCACTTCCGAACTCTCGATATCCAGAGTAATGCTGTAAGTCAGTTCGCTCACCCTCAGGACAATGATTTTCTCGTATTTGGAGAATTTTTGGTCGCGATATTTGACGCCTTTGGCATTGCGTCCCAAATAAACCGAATTGGTGACGTAGACGTGGCCGATGCCGGAAATTTTTTGGGCAACGGACTGGAGTTGCGGCGTGACCAGCAAGTCGATCTTTTTATTTTCATGCCGTTTGACATAGTCGACGATCGCCGGCACGGAGGCAGCAAATTCGCCAATGAGGCACGGGTTGACGATCAGGATCTTGCCGTTTTTCTGAACTTTTTTGTTTCTCTTCATCAACTCCAAAAAGAAGAGGATCGGGATCTCCCGCCACATGCTGAAATATTCGAAATTAAAAATTTTCCGGCTCATAGGGGATCGATTATTCGACAAGCAGTTTCTTCAAACCTCTCTGTTGACGGACAAATTGGACAAGGGAAACGGTTTTGAACAGGTCTTTCCACATAAAAAGTTCATCCCGCACCCCCTTCCAAAAACTTCGCTTTTCCCATTTCATCTGGTTTTTGACATTGGCCAATTTGACACTCTTAACCCTTAACTTCTTCTGAATTATCACCTTGTTCAGAAACACTTCCAACCCGAAGCTTTTAAGCTGACGGAGGCTTTCGATATTTTCCAACAAAACGGACCGGGAAAGAATCCTCTCTCCACTCATGCAATCGACGCCGAGCGCTTTCATCCAACCGGGCGTGTTTTCTCTCATACTGATAACCACATCGGCTTTCCCATCTCGGATCGGCCGGGTTAAAGAAATAATGCTGTCTGAATTTAATCCGGTCAGATCAGCATCGAGCAATAAAACAAAATCACCACCAGACTCGACGATACCTTTAGCAACCGTAGCACTCTTACCTAAATTCCTAGCATTAACCAGCAGTTTGATATTAGGAAATAGCCTGACAATATCCTTGGTCTTGTCCGTTGAACCGTCATCAACGACGATTATTTCGTACAAGCTGTCGCCTACCCCACTCACGGCTCGCAACGTATTTTCAATCGAAGCTTCCTCGTTGTGCGCCGGAATAACGCAGGATATTTTCGCTCCAGCCGCGACACTATTTGTTTTTTCCGTTTCGTCTGTTTTCATGTTTTTTGTATTGATACATTCCGTACGATTTGATAATTAAACCTCTTCCTTTTTGGCGGTTTCCTCTTCCTGAACCAACAAAATAATTTTTTTCTGAGCGTATTTCATGACCAGATAATAGATGACGATCGAGATGACGACTACCGCCGCCAAGAGATAGTAGATGGCCCCGATATAACCGCTGGCGATTTGGAACGAATGACCCAGCAGATAACCGACAAGGACGATTGTTCCGTACTGGATGACGGAGACCGGAACAGCATAGGTGATGAATTTCTTGAAAGGCATCTTGGCCAAGCCGGCACTCACCAAAAAAGGCAACGCCATGCCATAAGCCAGCTTGCCCAGGAACATCGTCTTTCGGCCATGATTGGACCAGAGCTTTTCTATAACGCTCAAATGACCAGAAAAGAATTTTGAATTAGTGATATGCTTTCTGACGAATTTCGTATCACGGCCAAAATAACCAATGCAATAAAAAATAGTGTCAGGAATAATGTCGCCCAAGATTAAAATCAAAAAGGACAGCCAGAAGCTCAGCACATCCGTCCTGATCAAAAAACCGACGATCAACGAGACCAGCGGCCCCTCCAAAACCGCCGACGGGAACAGAACCAGATATTTGTATTTTAACAACAATAGCAACGTGGTTTCCATGTTTTACATAGTATCATAAATTTAGCTATTATTTAAATATTAGAAATAAGCGGGCGACCGGAGTCTTTCCCGCGACTAAAACTTTTTCGTCAAAAAGTTTTGTCTGGGCACTGCCTCACTACCTCACCTGCTGGCTCGGTACAGTTCCGGCGTTCAAGTCCTTAAATTGCTTCGCAATTTATCGCCCGCGCATTATAAAAAACACCCCAAATGGGGTGTTTTTTATAATGCGCGGGCGACCGGACTTGAACCGGCGACCCCTGTCGTGACAGGACAGTGCTCTAACCAGCTGAGCTACGCCCGCATGCTTGTAAAATAACAGAAAAAAGGCCTTTAAGCAAATTCTCTGGTGTGCCGGAGACAGGACTTGGCTACAACTCTCATCCTGCCGTCGCAGGACTCGGTCGCAGCCCCGCCTCGCTACCTCGCCTGCTGGCTCGGTATAGCTCCGGCTTGCAAGTCCACGGCAAAAGCCGTCAACTTGCTTTGTGCCGGAGACAGGACTTGCACCTGTGACCTTAGCTTTATGAGTGCTATGCTCTAACTACCTGAGCTACTCCGGCAAATTCTAACTGGATTAATATAACATCTTTTAGAATAAATTCAAATTATTTAACTCTAGCCTTCATTGATCTAATGCGATGGCAATTTGCACAAACTAATTCACATTTCCCAATTTCAGATTGCAATTTATCTAGGCTTAGTATGTGTGATGAATGACTGGCAATATCGAACTTTTTTTCTCCTACATGATGAAAATCTAAAACTTGCGGACAAACACGACCCAGAAATCCACAGTCAACACACGACTTTCCCCTCTTAAAATTTAAGATATATATTTTTAGTTTCTCCTTCAATCTTTTGACGTAGTTAATATGTCTTTGCTTATTTTTTGGATACCAAACCTCCTTCATATATTTTGTATGATATTCTCTTCTTTTATTTTTATCTTTTAGTGGCATACTATATACAGTTAATCATAAATACTACTGTGTTTATGATACCACACTATAAAAAAATCACATAATCTTATTACGTGATTTTTTTATAGTGTTGCGGGGGCACGAATTGCACGTGCGTTTCAAGGTTATGAGCCTCGCGAGTGACTACTACTCTACCCCGCTGTCGGCAATTCTACATCGTTTTGGGATAAAACGCAAGCCGAATCAGAACGTGACTTTGTTTTACAAAAATCAGCCTAAGAAGCTACAAGCTAAAAAGCTATTCATCAGATCCAATTAAACTCCCTGAAAACCGCCTCGTACAGGCCGATCACTCTCTCCACTTCCCTTTTATTTATCATAAACTCCGCTCCTTGATGGGCGATGGCATTTCGAATCTTGTGAGCCTCCCAAGCCGCCTCGATGGATGTGAAATCACTTTGCTCGACAGCCTTGAGTTTCTCGCCAATGCTGTCCTGCATATAGCCCTGTTTTTCCATCATGTCACCAAGCATCACGTCTGCTTCCAGAATGGCCAATTTCCAATCGTTGGGATTTTCCGATTTCAAATGCAACAAGACATTTTGCCAGCGTTCATTGATGATCGGAGTCGCTTTTAAAATTTTACTTGAAGTTTTTTCAACGGCAGTCTCCTGATCAGACAAGACAACGCTTGCGTGTAATTTATGGCTGGTGGCCATCAAATTTCTGGAAACCCAGACTATGAATATGAGCAGTAATATTGTCAGGAAAAGCGAAACGGTAAAAATATTAAACATCACGCTCACTACATAATCAGGCAGGACCGCCCAAAAATCCCGCCACATGGTCGACCAGTCGGCAGAGGTCGAGCTCGTATAGACAGCTTTTGCCAGATAGCCCAAAAGGCCAATCAGGTCGTATGAGTGAAAAGCGTCAATTTGTTGGACCGGTTGCATAATATGGAGAAATTATATCACATTCTCAAAATCATTTCCCACCTTGAACAAAATAGACTCATTGGAATTATCGGCAAACAACTGAAGGCCGAGTGGCAAGCGCTTGTCCCCCGCTTCTTTGAAGCCTGAAGGAATAGATATCGCTGGCACACCGGCCAAGTTGGCTGGTACGGTAAAAATGTCTTCCAAATAGAGCTGAAGAGGGTCATTGATTTTTTCACCGATTTTGAAAGCGGGGCTGGGCGTCGTCGGCGTGATTATGATATCCACTTCTTCAAAAGCTTTCTTGTAATCCGCCCGGATCAAGTCGCGCACGATATTGGCCTTGTTGTAGTACGCATCGTAATAGCCTGACGACAAAACGTAAGTTCCCAAAATAATTCGCCTGATGACTTCGTTGCCGAAACCGGCCTGCTTGGTTTTAAAATAATCATCCACCATGTTTGCGCCGTCTTTGTGCAAGCCATAACGCATTCCGTCAAAACGTGCCAGGTTGGAAGAAACTTCAGCGGGAATGAGGGTGTAATAGACGGCCAATGAGTAGGAAATATTTGGCAGGCTGATTTCCCTCACTTCATAACCGAGCTTTTTGAATTTTTCAACCGAGTCGTCAAAATTCTTCTTCACTACCGGATCCATCCCTTCCACCATCATGGCCTCCTTGGGAATTCCGATTTTTACGGAAACCGAGGAAAGACCTTTTTGGAGATCCAAGGTCTCACCTCGGTCTCTTTTTTCAATGCTAGTCGAATCCATTTCATCCTTTCCTGAAATAAAATCAAAGACAATCTGAGCATCTTCGACAGTTTTAGCAATCGGACCAATTTGATCAAATGATGAACCCATCGCCATCACTCCATAACGGGAAACTGCCCCATAGGTCGGCTTGAGGCCCACCAAGCCACAGAAACTCGCTGGCTGCCTGATAGACCCGCCAGTGTCTGAACCGAGCGCCACAAGCGCCATATCCCCAGCCACAGCTGCTGCCGAACCGCCAGAAGAACCTCCGGCTACCCTCTCCAAATCCAGAGGGTTGTGAGTGACGCCATAAGCTGAATTTTCGGTCGATCCACCCATCGCGAATTCATCCATATTGGCCCGGCCGATAAAAACTGCGCCGGCCTCTTTCAGTTTTTTAATGACAGTCGCATCATAAGTCGCCCGATAATTTTCAAGCATTTTTGAGGCCGAACTGGCAATCCGTCCCTTGATCAAGATATTATCTTTGATGGCAAAAGGAATACCGGTAAGCAGGGTGAAATTTTCGCCCGCCTTGATCCGTCGGTCCGCTTCCTTGGCCTGTTCCAGGACATCGGAAAAAACTTCCAGATAGGCATGGATTTCTTTGTCCTTGTTTTTTATGTTTTCCAAATAAGCGCTCACCAAATCCACCGCCGTGTATTTTCCGCTCATCATATCCTCATGCGCTTTTTTGATTGTCAGTTCTTTGGTATTGATCATTGTTTTTTCTGTCATTCCTGCGAAAGCAGGAATCTATCTTATTTTAATTCAGATCCCTGCTGGAGTTTATCCTCGCGAATGCGGGGACCCGCGTCGGGATGGCACCCTGACTAAAGTATCTTCTTAACCTTCAAATAATCTCCTTCTTTTTGAGGAAATTCCTCCACGATTTCTTTGGTATTTGAACCGCTGTCGTTCGTGACGGCATCAGGACGCGCCACGTTCCTCAAATCACCGATTTCCCTCTCCTCGCCGCTCTTGGCAATGGCATTTTTGATTTGATCCACGTAGCCCAAAATCGAACCGATCTCTTTCAAATAAGTCTGCTTTTGCTCGTCGGTCAGGTCGATTCGAGACAGTTGTGCCAATTTCTCAATATCTTTTATCTCTATCATGAGCTAAAGGATAGCATAAAATAAACTTTTATCAAAAACAAAGCCAGGCGACAAAGGCTGCCTGGCTTACCACGGAGGAGTATACAGAAGCATCGTAATGACAAAAATTAAATACAGAATCGCCAGACAAAACATCAATCTTCTACCCGTCTTGAGACTTAGCGACATAAAGACCTCCTTTCCTTAACTTAAATTAAAGCAAATAGACGTATTTTTGTCTACGAGTGTTTGTTGAGAGAATTATTTTGCCCGATTAAGCAAGATCAATTTTTTAAGATTATCATTCATACCCTCGGTGGTAATCAAAACCTTAGGGAAAAGACCATCATTTTCGATGTCGCTGCTTTGGGCCGGTAAGATATAGACATTGCCGCTTTCTGGATCTTTCCCCAGCACCACCTTTATCCCTTCGGCTTTAAATCTTTTTATTATTTCATCTATGGGAGTAGTGCAACCGGGATATTCTTCGTCCTCGGCTTTTATTTTGGCATAAGCTTCCTGATCGACGCCTGGAAAAGAAAAAATCTCCTGACTGCCGCTAATTTCCGTTGCCAAAGAAATGATTTCTTTTCTCCTTTGTTCTGCTTTCTCCTTGTCACCATCCGGTTGATCGAAATTCATATGTAAAAGTATAGCACAAAAAAATCTCAAGCAAGCAAAGCCAAAAAGTCTTTTTCGGTCAAGATGTTTACTCCCAGTTTCTCAGCTTTGGCCAGTTTTGATCCGGCATTTTCGCCAGCGACGACGTAAGTCGTTTTTGAAGAGACAGATTCGGAAATTTCCCCTCCCAAGGCACGGATCTTGTCCTTGGCTTCGTCACGGCTCATTGAAGACAAAGTGCCGGTCAGGACAAAAGTTTTATTTTCTAACCTCCCACTGGATTGCTTCGCTTCGCTCGCAATGACGGGATTGGAAATCTTCACTTCTTTTAAAAGATTATTAAGGGTTTTAATGTTATTTTTATCGGCAAACCAGTCAATAAGCGCCTGCGCCACGATCGGTCCGACGCCGTCGAGATTCTGCAATTCGTCGAAAGTCGCTGTTCGCAATTTTTCAATGGTGCCAAAATGTTTGGAAAGGTCAATCGCCGTCTCCTCGCCCACTTGAGGCACAGACAACCCGACTAAAAATTTTGGCAGGGTGACTTTTCTGGCTTTTTCAATCGAGGCCAAGAGATTATCCACCGATTTTTCCGCAAACCGCGGCAAAGATAGCAAGTCACCACGCTTTAGAGTAAACAGATCCTCATAAGATGAAATCAGATTATTATCGAGCAAGACGTCGATGATTTTCGGGCCGCAACCATCCATGTCGAAAGATTTCTTGGAGACAAAATGATAAAATTTGCGGCGTTTCTGCGCAAAAGAATTCTGACTGACGCAGCGCCAGGCCACCTGCCCCGGCACCCGCTCGATCTTTCCCTCTCCCCCGCAATCGGCCACGAAGGCTGGAAATTTATAAGGCTTTTCCTTGCCGGTCCGCAAATCTGTCAGCACTTGGACGATATCCGGAATGACATCGCCGGCTTTTTGCAAGACCACCGTATCGCCGACTCGCACGTCCAACCGCTTGATTTCATCTTCGTTGTGCAGGGTCGCTCGCGAAACTACCGAACCAGCCACTCGCACCGGTCTCAAGTGTGCGACCGGCGTCAGGACACCGGTTCGTCCCACTTGCAAAACGATGTCTTCCACCACAGTCGTCACTTGTTCGGCCGGAAATTTATAAGCGATGCCCCAGCGCGGCGTCTTGCCAGTGTAGCCGAGCGCCTCCTGTATTTTCTTGGAATTTATCTTGATGACGATGCCGTCCAACTCATAGTCCAATTTGTGCCTTTTGTTTGTCCACTCGTCATAAAATTTCTGAACTTCATCCAGGTTTTTACAGACACGATAATACGGATTGGTTTTAAAGCCGAATTTTTTTAACAGTTCTAGTTCCTCACCTTGAGTGGACGGTATTTCTGGATTGCCACGGGAAGATCCTCGCAATAACGAAGAATACTTATCGATATCGTAAATAAAAGTATCGAGCTTGCGTGAAGCGGTCACTTTCGGGTCCAGCTGGCGAATCGAACCGGCACCGGCGTTTCTGGTGTTCGCAAAAATCTGCTCGCCGAGAGCCGCACGTTCCTTGTTTATCCTCGCCAATTCCTTTTTATTCATCCAGGCCTCGCCAACCACAATGAGATCGGCCTTTTCAGGCAGGACAAAGGGTATGGTTTGAATGGTCTTGATGTTGTTGGTCACATCCTCACCCACCTGCCCATCACCGCGAGTGGCACCCTGGACCAACCGGCCCTCTCGGTAAGTCAAAATTATTTTCAAGCCATCGATCTTGAGTTCGCAACAATATTCGATCTTTTCATTTTTCAGATCGGTTTCCTTTTCGATCATTCGCTTCACTTTTTCATCCCATTTTTTCATTTCAGAAAAATCGAAACAGTCGTCAAAAGACCACTGACGGACTTCGTGGGTGACTTTTTTGAATTCTTTGAGCGGCGCCCCGCCGACCCGTTGGGACGGACTGAGGGGTGACATGATTTCCGGGTGTTTCGCCTCGATCGCCTGCAATTCTTCCATCAAGGAGTCGTAGGCCTGGTCGGACAATTCCGGCTGATCCAGGACATGATAAAGATAGCGATGATGATCGATGATTTTCACCAGTTTTTCATAACGATCCGTTGTTTCCTTGGATATCTTGTCGATTGCCATGAAGCTATAATAGCAGAAAACGGTCCGGTCTTCTAGCCGAAAATTATGGGCGAAAAATGAA
>JBAXQJ010000010.1:0-23794 GCA_037131755.1 bacterium | reverse complement strand
CTTTGCGCCGCCCACTTTGCCGTTCCTTCCGAACCGTTATGTTCTGTTCTTGTGCGACTTTACGATTCTGCTCGAACCTACTTTATCAAAAATTCTTAATTTTTGCCACTAAACGAATGAAGGAAGCCCCGCCTCGGACTACCTCGGCGGACACCTCAAAAAATGTTCCTGGCATGTTTCTGATTTGCGCGCGACCGATTTTTTCTTTTTGACGGACAGGACATTTTTTCGGTGTTCTGCCCTCAAGGTCTCGGGCAGTGGTGGAAGAATGGAAAATTTATGTTAAAATATATATATGAATCAAAAAAAAGATTGGTCTGAATATTATGATTTTACGCGTAATAGGCCACCATATTCATTACTTATTGAGGCACTTAAGTATGTTAAAGATAAAGGTAATGCAATAGATATAGGGGGTGGTGCGTTGAGAGATAGCCGATATTTACTCAGCAATGGTTTTGATGTGACGGTTATTGATAATAGTATGCTACTAAGTCATGAAGCTGAGAAAATAAGAGATTCAAAATTACACATATCAATCGCTTCTTTTGAAAATTTTAATTTTCAAAAAAATAAATACAACCTAGCTTCTGCGATGTTTGCCCTTAATTTTTGTGATCCAATTCATTTTGATACAGTTTTCAAAAAGATAAAAGACTCACTAAAACCAGGGGGGATATTCTGCGCTATTTTATTTGGAGATAGGGACGAATTTTCAAATAATATCAATAAAACTTATCCAAGCAAGGAGCAGATAACGAAACTTCTAGATGATTTTGAAATCATAAGTTTTATAGAGAAAAATCCAGGCGAAAAAGATAGGAATGACGAGCTAATGACATCTGGGCATATCCTACAATTTATTGCTAAAAAATAATTAGTTATTATTTATTAAAATTAGAAATAAAAAAACAGCTCGTTCACTCATTTCACACTTGCGTGTTACTTTGAGCAAACGAGCAGTTACGATGACCAGATCCAACTACCAATTAAATACCAGTATTTAATACGGTGGAGCCCTCTGTGGCTCACGAGGGATTGGTTTTTCATGCCCACATTTTAAACACACAAGTACTGTCTCCTCTCGATTCGGCAATCTTTCATACTGATGATAGTGGTGCTCACAAACTTCTTGAGCGGATTCATTTGTCCCTAAAACCAAATCTCGAATTAACGATTTAATACTCATATTGTTTCCTCCTTGTAACTTTAGTGTCCTTTATCCATTTAAGATAGTAAAGCATTATTTATTATTTGTCAAATAAAAAAGGTTCTTTAAAGTTGACCATGGTCAACTTTGAAAACCCCCTAATGTTGACATAATCATATTTTAAATATATTATTAGCAGCGGTTAGCTCTTTTAAATATGTGTGAAGCCAGCTTTTTGGAGCTATTTATTGGCTATAAAAAGCTGGCCTCAATAAGAGACAAGCCGTTTGTCAGAGCGTTTCTGATGGTAGTTAATAAAAGGAGGATGACGATGAACACATCGATCACCAACGACATAACGGACGGGCAAGTAAAGCAGGTCGGGCGGTTTCTGGATGATACTAAAGACCGGATTATAAGGGAAGTGATTGCCAACTTGGACAAGTATGGTGGTCAGCGTTTCCTGGAAAATGGCGGTGAATTCCAGACCGAAATGATTGCAGTGGCTAAGGATCTTTCTGGTGGCAATAGGTTTGCCAAGGAAGAATTGTTTTCAAGTTATGGCTACTATTCAGGCTATGAACCCATGGATATTTCAGGTCAGGCTAACCACCTGCGCGGAATATTCCCAGGATTGGGTTATGCCAATCAGTGCCTGATCCATCGGATTATTTCCGGTGATCGCGGTTCTGATTTGCCAGCTGGTGCCGAGGGTTGGTTTGCAATTCCGAATTGGATGAAGAATCCTGGAATTTTCGGCAAAAATTATGCCGAAGCGGTGCAAAAAGTTTTTGAAGCACTTGGGAAACACTGTGACGGAGGGTTCATTAATTATAAAAAAGAATCAATGGACCTCGCTCATTTTCGTCAATCAACCAAGGTTGGGAAAATTTGGTTGGAAATTGCCAAAGATCAGGGCAATCCTGATATTTTGGTAATTCCGGCTCAATTCGGCCTAAGGCATCGTGGGCGGTCGGTTAGACTGGTGCGTGAAATAGTAGTCGGTTCGGAATTTGGGTTGGGAGCATTTGCCGTTGGTTGTATGCTTTTAACTCATCCAAAAAGGTTAATGAGCATGGATGATTTGCGAATTAACCTTCCTGGTGATCAGTTCAGTCCCGATGCTCTGTATACTTTTCCGTTTGCACCGCGATTCTTTTTTCGCGTTAGCGATATTGAGTTTGATGCTGTTCACGTGAGCAGGGCGAATAGTCAATTTGGCTCGGCTACTGGGTTCTTTTCGGAAAAATAAGGCTTGTTTCTGAATGCGTATGCCCCGCAATTTTTTCAATCGCTTTCCAGCGATCAGAAAAATTTGCGGGGTTTTTTAATATAAAAAATATGTTATACTTTACTTAATTTAAATCAATACAAATGGAATTATTTTTAAGTATTTATGAATTTTGATCTAAAAACAGTCTTAGGAATTGTTGCTGGCGTAATCGCTTTTATTGCCTATGTTGTTTATATTAAGGCAATTCTAAAAGGTGAGACAAAACCAAATCGAGCCACTTGGTTTATCTGGTCTTTTGTTGGACTGGTTTTAGCTACTAGTTATTATTATTCTGGTGCCGAAAATACCATCTGGGTGCCGTTCGTAGAATTTATTGGGCCACTAGCAATAGCTATTCTATCAATCAAATATGGCGAGGGGGGGCAAGCAAAACAGATTTATTTTGTTTTGCTGGAGCTGTAGCTAGTCTTGCTCTGTGGTTTGTTTTTGATTCACCTGTTGTGGCTCTTATCACTAATTTGATTATTGACGTCTTTGCTTTAATCCCGACAATTAAGAAATCATATCTGAGGCCCGAAGGTGAAGATTTCTGGGCTTGGTTTGGTACTGGCACAGCGGATACTATAAACTTGTTTGCTATAGAGAAATTCACTTTTGGTGTTATGGTCTATCCTATTTACATGCTGATACTAGATTTAATAATTGTTATTTTATTAGCTAGAGGAAGAATTAAAAGTTTTGGAAGATTGAAAACTGGTGAAGATAGGAATTAAATAATAAAAAGATTTATTATTTCTATTATGCTAAACTATCCTCATGTCAGAAGATAACCAACCAGACCCAATAACCCCATCCGAAACTCCAATTTCTTCGGAAAACCCCGTTTCCCCAGATACCCCAGAATCTATTCCTGTGGCTGATTCTCAACCCTTCTCCATGCCGTCAGAGGCCCCAGAAAGCCCTACAACAGAGGCAGATATGCCTCTGGCAAAACATCATAATTGAACTCTCTTTCTCTAGGGAGTGATTCCCGTGCACGCATGGGTGGGTTTAGTCCGCATGTAATCATGCGGACTGGGGCAAGCACGAACTTGTATTCGCCTCGGACATTTCCGCTAGGGCGTCCCTGACTAAAGGATGAGCGCCGACGTAATCAAAGTCACAGAACATAATAGCGAAAGCGACACCACTAACTCTATTATAAAAATGTGGTGTGGGGTTGTGCGAGTGGCGGACTCCGAAGGTGCTCAAACGAAGTTACTAATATCAAGTAAATTACCAAACATATTTAAAGCCATAATACTCAAACCAATCATCACGAGGAGGAGCCCGACGCTGGGGAGAGGAAATTCTTCCTCTCCCCAAATAGTGGCGGGTGCTTTTCCTGAACGGCTCATTTCCTTCCATTTGAGCCGTTCGGAAAAGGCCAGCCCGCACCAAGACAAATAGGCGCGAGTAGCCCTAGCGGAAATGTCCGAGGCGAATGCCGAGGATGGTCTCCGTAGTCAGAGATGCACTGAATATGATAGAATGGACGAGACAGATTAATTCGGAATTGTTCTTCGGAAGCCCTGCCCGAGACCTTGAGGGCAGAACACCGAAAAAATGTCCTGTCCGTCAAAAAGAAAAAATCGGTCGCGCGCAAATCAGAAACATGCCAGGAACATTTTTTGAGGTGTCCGCCGAGGTAGTCCGAGGCGGGGCTTCCTTCATTCGTTTAGTGGCAAAAATTAAGAATTTTTGATAAAGTAGGTTCGAGCAGAATCGTAAAGTCGCACAATAAAACCACCCTTACGGGTGGTTTTTGAATACTTATTTCTTCAAAATATTGGTGATGCTGGAGGGGAGAGTGGGGATTTTGCTGCCAACGTCTTTGATGCTCTGGAGGTTTTTCTGCATTTCGGTATAAGTCTGGATCATGGCATTCAGATATGGCTGAACCATGACATAGCCCTGATAGGCAAAACCGAGGATTAGCGCCCAATAAAATATTTTCCAAATGACGGCAAATCTGGCCGATCGGCGCATGCCGCGGAGGATGTTGTTGTTTTCCTGGACCAATTCGGCGGTCTCATATAAAGTCTTTCTTTCTTCTGGGTTCATGTTTAATAATTAGTTATTAAATATTTGCTGATCGGGATTTTAATTAAGAGCTTCTCACTTTTAATTTTGACTGGCGGTTCTTATCAATCTTTGGCAGACGCAAAATAAGCAAACCGTGCTTTTCGGAGGCTTCAGCTTCCTCGATTTCGATTTCTGCCGGCAAAATAATCGTACGGGAAAACGCTCCCCAATAAAGCTCTTTATGGAAGAAATCATTCTCGGCTGCCTCATAGGTCTCAGTTCTTTTACCGCGGATGGTCACCATATCGCGGGTGATGGAGATATCCAAATCTTCCGGTTTGACGCCGGCTACCATTGTTTTTATGACAATTTCCGTCGGGGATTGGTACATATCGACGGCCAGCTGGCCTTCTTCTTCGTCATCCAAAATGCCTGGACTATCATCGCCATCTACCTCGACGACTTCATTGTCCGCTTCCTCGATTTCCGTATCTTCGTCCTTGGCGCGTACCAGATTGCTTAGCTTTTTAAAAAAAGATGTTTTTGCCATTAAATTATATTAATTAATAAAAAATTATTCTATGAGACACGCCTTGTCGCTGGTAACTTTTTTCACTCGACTGAAGGCGATGAGCAGACCAAACAAGAGTATCCAAACAAAAACGCAAGCCAACAGGGAATAAGTGCCATCATGCGTCTTCTCACTGAACATTATAAATAAATTAAAGCTGGCATGCAATACGATGGCGGAGATGAGGCCGATGATAACAGAAACAATTTTTGCGATTTTGCTTTTATAAAACGCAAAGCCGATAAACATGCCGATGACCGCCGAAGCGACGAGGTGAATCAGCATGGGGCCGATGGTGCGAAAGTTGCCATTTACTATGGCGGTGGCGAGCTGACCTTTGGTGAACGGCTCGAGAAGAAAGATGGCGTTTTCGACGGCGGAAAAGCCCAAGGCGGCCGTAATCAGGTAAATGGAGGCATCGATCGGTTCGTCGTTGTCTTTTCGGCGCAGGGCGAAAAAGTAAGTCAGGAGGAATTTGGCCAGTTCTTCGATGACTGGAGCGAGGATTATTATCAAAGCAAAGCGATCGAGGGGCAGGTCGTAATAATTGAAGGTATTGATGACATTATCCCAAAAATCTCCAATCAGAGTGCCGTCAGAAATGGCTCTGGAAAAAAGAGTCGAAAAATAGTTTTCAAAAAAGAGGGCGATCAAGACGGCAATGGCTCCGGCAATGAAAGTGGCGAGCAGGTTGAGCCGAGGTTCGGGCTTGAGTCGGTCTTGGCGTTGCCAAAACCAAAGCCAAAAGAGTGCCGGCAAAATGCCACCAAGCAGGGATAAGATTAAAGCCAATGATCCGTTCATGGAGAAATTATATCATAAAAAAGGTGGCGGGTGCCAGGTGTCAGAAAAACAGGCTGGATTTTGGTCGCCAAAATCCAGCCTGTTTTTTATTTTTAGTTTAAAGTTTCTGTCTGTCATTCCTGCGAAAGCAGGAATCTAGTTTTTTACTTTGATAGATTCCTGCTTTCGCAGGAATGACAACTTTGAGAAAAATTGCAATTCATAATTACCTATTAATTCGGCCACTCTTCAATCATTAATAGCTTTTTATCCTTATGTGGCAGATAAGCCCAGATTTCTTCAGTTACAAATGGCATAAAAGGATGCAAAACCTTGAGACTGGTGGTGAGTATTTTATAGAGAGTGTATTGGGCGGATTTTTTGGCTTTCTCATCTGTACCAGCGATTGCCACCTTGCTGTTTTCGATGATCACATCCGCAAAGGTATGCCAAATGTAATGGTAGATTTTTTCGGCGGCCATATAGAAACGGTAATTGTCGATATCGTTGGTGATGTCAGTCGTGGTCGCAGCCAGTTCGGCAATGATTGTCGTGTCAGTATCGGTGAGTTCAGGCTTGCTCTCAATGTCAAAGCCTTCAACACTGGTCAAGACGAAACGGGTAATGTTCCAGACTTTGTTGGCAAAGTTTTTGTAACCGCGGATTTTGTCATCAGAGAAAGAAACATCTGAGGCAGGAGTATTGCCGATGATAATACCCATTCTCATTGCGTCCGTTCCAAACTTGTCGGATATTTCCAGGGGATTGATGACATTACCTTTGCTCTTGCTCATTTTCTTTCCATGTTTGTCGTTGACGAGTCCGTGAAGGTAGACATCTTTAAAGGGAACTTTTCCGGTTCGATAAAGTCCGAACATTGCCATTCTCATAACCCAGAAGAAAACAATATCCGCTGCCGTTTCCATGACGGATGTAGGGTAGAATGCTTTAAAATCTTTCCCATCGGGGTATCCAAGTGTCGCAAATGGCCACTGTCCAGAAGAGAACCATGTATCAAAAGTGTCGGTTTCTTTTCTGACCTCACCTCCACATTTTGGGCATTTGGTGATTGAATTTTCAACGTCGACTATTCCTTCCTCGCAACTGTTACAGATTTTCGCTGGGATGGGTATACCCCAAACGATTTGTCGGGAGATATTCCAAGGAATGATATTTTCAAGCCACTGCGTGCATATTTTATTGTATCTTTCCGGCACGAATTTTATTTCCTCTTTGGCAATCGCTTCTATCGCTTTTTGTGCCAGCGGCTTAACATCTACGAACCACTGGGGCATGACCCGCGGTTCCAAAGTGCTATTGCATTTATAGCAGGTCGAAATAGAGTGCTTGTAGTCTTCGATTTTTTCCATCAAACCCATTGCTTCCAAATCGGCGACCACTTTTTCCCGAGCCTCCTTGATCTTCATTCCCGCGTATTTGCCGGTTTTCTCATTTAATCTGCCGTTCTTGTCTATTACTTCGATGATTGGCAGTTTGTTTTTCTCTGCCAATTTGAAGTCGTTGGCATCATGGGCCGGGGTCACTTTTAAGGCACCAGTCCCGAATTCGATTTCAACAACTTCATCAGCAATCACTTTCAGGGTTAATTCGCCAATCGGATTTTTGACCACAACGTCCTGGCCGATATATTTTTTGTACCTGGGATCGTTTGGATTCACAGCGATAGCAACGTCACCAAAAATTGTCTCCGGACGGACAGTCGCTACCGTGAACGGACCGTATTTAAGGTAATATAATTTGTCGTTTTGCTCGACAGAAGCGCATTCCAAATCAGAAAGGGAAGTTTGATGCTTGACGCACCAGTTGACCATGCGTTTGCCACGATAGAGAAGGTTGTCGTTCGAGAGCTGTTTGAAGGTGGCGTAAACTATTTTTATAATGTCGGGATCCAGGGTGAATTTTTCTCGTGACCAATCGCACGATGCTCCGAGCTGGCGGATTTGTCCCTCCATGAACTTTTTGTTGCCTAAGGTAAAATCCATTATTTCGGATCTTAATATTTCCGGATCCATGCCAAATCGCGAGCGACCTTCTTTCTCGATTTTCTTTTCATAAACGACTTGGGTCTCAAAGCCGGCATGATCGGCACCGGGCAACCAGAGGGTCTTGAATCCCCTCATTCTTTTAAAGCGGATGAGTAGGTCTTCTATGGTCACAAAAGCCGCATGTCCAACATGAAGGGAGCCGTTGGCATTCGGCGGCGGCATGATCAAGGTAAAAGACTCTTTGTGTCTTTCTGGCAGATTGTCGGGATTGAAATAGCCGCTTTCCTCCCAAGTCTTGTAGATGCGGGGTTCGGTTTCCAGGGGGTTGTAGGGCTTTAAAAATTTTTCGTTCATATCAGTACATCATAGCAAAATAAGGGTATTTGTAAAATAATAAAGGCTCCCGTGAATCGAATCACAGGAGCCAACCGATCCCGCTTCGCCACGTTGTCTTTTTGTTGCAAGCCTAGGTTCTCGCAACTATCAAGCAAGCGGTGGTGGGCTAGGTTCGGACCGGCAAGCTATTGCGTCACAAAAGTCCGCATTCGCCTTGACTTCCACACCCTCTTTCGCCGATTGCTCGCGTGGATTACTGCAATCAGCTATCTCTCCGAGGTGACCCTCTCGCCAGCTTCTGAATGAAGAGAAATCCTTTGTTGCTGGTTACGTTGTCATGATAGCAGGAAGTTGGTATTTGTAAAACGACGAGCGTATTTTTTTACTTCTCAAGATTATAGTGAGAGATTTCCTTCGGCACGGAAGTCTGGACTCCCGTCTGTGCGGGAATGACGGGATGTGGATGATATTTGGAGATAACCAGCGACAGCGATCATGAGGGCATTATCGGTCGAGGCGCTGAGCTCGGGAATCATAATGGTGACACCGAGTTCTTCGGCCAGTTTGGTAAAATCTTGGCGGATTTTTTTGTTGGCGCTGACGCCGCCGCCGATGATCAGTGTCTGAATATTATTTTCTTCAATCGCTTGTCTGGTTTTTTTGACTATCACCTCAACGACGGCATTTTCAAATTCGCAGGCGATTTCTTGCTTGATCGCGTCCGTCAGGTTTGCTATTTTTTTCACCATATAGAGGACGGCGGTTTTGATCCCGGAAAAGGAAAAATTCAAATCGCCGGAGTGGATCATCGGACGCGGCAGGGGGTAGCTGGTTTTTTTGTTGGGAAATTCGAGGCGTTCCTTTTCGGCTAATCGGGAAATTTGTGGTCCGCCGGGATAGGGAAGGCCGAGAATTCTGGCGACCTTGTCGAAAGCTTCGCCGATGGCGTCGTCTTTGGTGTTACCGATTACTTCGTAATTTTGAAAATCTTTTATTAGGACAAGCTGGGTGTGGCCGCCACTCACCAGCAGGGCCAAAGATGGGTAGATCGTAGATCGTAGACTGTAGATTGTTTGATAATTTTGATTTTTACTATCTACAATATACTTGTCACTATCTACTTGTTGCAGTCCTGCAGCAACGATGTGGCCTTCCATGTGGTTGGTCGGTATGACGGGGATATTCCAGATTGTCGATAGGGCTTTGGCAAAATTCACACCCACCCAGAGGGCCGGTTCAAGACCAGGACCGTTGGTGACGGCGATGGCGTCGATGTTGGGACGCTCGATTTTTTTAAGAAGATTGGCCAGTTGTTCTAAGAGCTCAGGCTCGCGATTTAGAATTGTCGATAGTAGATTGTCGATAGTGGATTGTGAACTATCTTTATTACTATCTACAGTATACGGACTGCTATATACGAGCAAATTTGACTCTTCCAAAACCTTTTCAAAAAGTGGCGTCAAATTTGCTTGGTGTTCTCGTTTGGCCATCATTGGAAAAACCCCGCCATATTGGGTGTGGAGGGCAATCTGGGAATATAATTGGTTGCCAAGGATTTTGATTTGTTTCCCCTCCGCTTCAATTATACAGACGGCGGTTTCGTCACAGGATGTTTCTATGCCAAGGATTTTCATTTAATTTTAATTAAGCCTTTTTTTAATATTTCTAAATATTTTTTATCTCTACTTGCTGGATGGGGAAGATAATGGCAACCGTAACCATTGTCTATCAGTACTTTTTCAATATACCTTCCTAGGGCGATGATTCTGGTTTTGTCTCTCTGAATTTTTTTAAGCCGTTTTAGTGTTTTTGAACTTAAAACTCTTGAGTCCTCTTCCTTTTGGTTGTCCCAAAGATCAAAATACTCCGGTTCTATACCAATTTCGTTAGCTAATTTTCTTATGATTTTACCCGACCTTGTTTTGGGGTGAAAGGGTATCTCATAACCCTTTGGGTGCCCTCCAATTAAAACTATGTTCATGCGGAGAGAGGGAGATTTGAACTCCCGAGGGACTTTCGCCCCTGCCGCGTTTCGAATGCGGTGCCTTCAACCACTCAGCCATCTCTCCAAATATATTCGCTTCGCTCAAATTTGTCGTCCTTTGGAACGATGGCCTCGCGGTTGCCGCGCTTCGCGGAAAAATATAAAGCAGTTCATATTTTTCCCACTTAGCCGTCTCTCCAAAATATAACGAGCTAAGCCTAACATTTTTTTGCTTTTTTTACAAAAAATGTTATATTGTTCCTGTCCCAAATGGCTCTATCGTCTAATGGTTAGGACACGGCCTTTTCAAGGCTGTAATCGGGGTTCAACTCCCCGTAGAGTCACAGATTTTGAGCACAGTGAAAAAGCTGTGACTCTAAGCAAGTGTATGTTATCACTTGTGTCGGAGAGTCGCGGGCAAATCTCCCCCTCTTCGCTAGTTGACTTGTTGTAAAAAATTAGGTATTCTGCTGTCAGATTTGATCTAGGTAAGGTGCCTAGTTTTTTGTTGGTCGTTGAAAATGGCCAAAAGGCCTACATAGAGGAGAAAGAAAAAATGAGCGGAAAAACAGCGTTTCAGAAAATTGTGGATGCGCATTGCGTGAAGACTTTGGCTGATGGCAGTCTGGTCTTGAAACTGGATCGGGTGTGGGGTCATGAGATTACCACGCCGAATGCGATCATCGATGCCAAAGGGCGCGGTTGCGATGTGGTCTTTGACCCGAACAAGGTGAAGATCATGATTGATCACGTGAATCCGGCCAAGGATACGGCTTCGGCCATCCAGGGTCAGATGGTGCGTGAGTGGAGCCGTGAGCACAACATTGAGTTTCTTGATGTCGGGCGGAACGGCGTCTGTCATGCCGTCATTCCGGAAAAAGGCTGGATACGTCCGGGCGAAACCGGAATCATGGGTGACAGTCACACTTGCACGCATGGCGCGTTTTGCGCTTTGACGGCGGGTGTGGGCACGACGGAACTTGAGGCTGGTATAATAACCGGTCTCTGGATCTGTCCGCCCCAGAAAGTGATTCGGGTGAACTTTGTTGGTACACTGCCGGCAAATGTTTTTTCTAAGGATCTCATTCTGTATCTGATTGGAAAGATTGGCGTGAAGGGCGCAACGAATGCCGTGTTGGAGTTCGGCGGTCCGGTGATTGATGCAATGAGCATGGATGCCCGGATGACCATCACCAATATGGCGGTGGAAGCCGGGGCAACGAGCGGGATGATGATGGTGGATGATAAAACCATCGACTATCTGGAGTCCGGTAATTTTACCGGAGCTGGATATTACAAATGCTGGAACAGCGATACGGATGCCGTGTATGACCAGGTGATTGAAATTGACGTGACGGGAATGGTCCCGGTCATGACGAACAATTATTCACCTGGTGATGTAGTCAAGGTAAGCGAATTGGCGGGGAAACCGGTCAATCAGGTTTATATTGGCTCGTGCACAAACGGACGGTTGGAAGATTTGCGGATAGCCGCAACTATCTTACGTTTGATGGGACGCAAGGTGGCGGACAATGTCCGTTGCGTTGTGGTTCCGGCCACTCAGCATATCTGGGAAATGGCGCTTCAGGAAGGACTGCTCCAAATTTTCGCGAAAGCGGGATGTTTCGTCAGCGGTCCCACTTGCGGTGCCTGTCTCGGAATGAGCTGCGGGGTGATTGCTCCGGGTGAAGTCTGCGTTTCGACGACGAATCGCAATTTCCCGGGGCGCATGGGTCAGGGCGGTATGGTGCATCTGGCTTCTCCAGCGACGAATGCGAAAACCGCTATTGCTGGCGTGGTGTCGGAGGCAACAGAAGATACCTGCCGGTTAGTTGCGGCTGCAATTGCGGATATGGAGCCACAACGGATGATGAGTGTGACTGATTGGCAAGACGTTCCTTTTACCAAGCCGAATTATGCCGAGCTTCTCACGAAGTTTGGCGCTGGCCAGGCGAAGGACTTTTCCGGCAAGATATTTTATTTGCCGGATGCCAATGTGGACACGGACCAGATCATTCCGGCCAAGTATCTGACGGAGACGGACAAAAAGGAATTCGGCAAGCATTGCTTGGAGGATTCTTCCGTCACGGCAGAGATGCGGCCGAAACTTTTCCAGTCCCAGATTTTGGTGGCTGGAGAAAACTTTGGTTGTGGTTCGTCTCGCGAGCATGCGCCTTGGGCGCTAGAAGAAGCGGGTATTCGGTGCGTGATTGCGCCGAGTTCAGCCCGCATTTTCAATGGAAATATGTACGCGAACGGTCTGCTGTGTATCACGCTGCCGAAAGATGTGGTTGCTTTGATGGATGTTGAGGCCTTGAAGATTGATTGGGAAGCTGGAACTATTGATGATGGTTATGCCACTATCAGGTTCGAGCTTTCCGAGCATCAGAAGAACCTCATCCGGTCTGGTGGCCTGGTGGGAGTGATGGTGAAGATGGCGGCGGAACTTCAGAAGGAAGGGAAGCTGTAAAGAAGATGAGGCTGGCCGGCCGTGTCAGACACGGCCGGCCAGGGATTCAACAAAACAAAAAAAGGAGATAGGAAAATGTTGAAAATAAAAATAGCATTAGTGACTGGAGACGGTTCTGGTCCGGAAATGATGGCGGTGGCTTGTGCAGTTTCTGCCAAGGCTGCTCTGCTCGATGGGATTGAACTTGTCTTTGAGGAAACACCGATGGGGTGGAACGCCTATGAAAAATATGGCGATACGCGCCCGGAGGCATCACTCAAAAGAGCGATTGAAATTGGCACTATCTTTTTTGGTGGTGTGGGTGATCCAAAGTGGGACAACACCATCGGCAAGGAAAAGCCGGAAATGAAACCGGAAAGTCGGTGTCTGTTGAAATTGCGGAAAGATATGGGCTTATTGCTCAATTTTCGCCCCATGATCTACTACAAGGAATTGGCGCATCTGGCGAATGTAAAGCCGGAGACGATTCCCGCTGAAGGAATTCAGCAGGTATGGATCCGGTTCTTGCTGGAGGACAGTTACTTCGGCAATGAGGATTTGATGCAGGACATTCCAGCGGAAGTGCGTGCTAAGATCGGCATCAAACTGAAGAAGGAAGTGACTGGACTTGAATTGATTGTGTCAGACCTGGCGTATTATCGGGGTGATACAATCGAGAAATATATTCGGGCGGCGTTTGCTTATGCGCGAGATGCGGGCTTGCCTCTCATCTCGATCGACAAAGCAAATGTGATGGCTCGGGGCGACTACTGGCGGAGGATTGTTACTTATATCGGGAAGGAAGAATTCCCGGACGTGCCGCTTCAGCATCAGTTGGTGGATTCGGCCAATGCTTTGCTGTTTACTCCGGCGAAACTTCACGGCGTCATTGCCTGTGGAAATGAGCATGGGGACATCCTGTCGGATGGAGCGGCAGCGGCGCTTGGCAGTATGGGGATGATGTGCAGCAGTGCCGTTAACCCAGAGACTGACACGGCGATGTTTGAGAGCGGGGCAGGGACGGCGCCCACTTTGGCTGGCCAGAATAAGGCCAATCCGATCGGGCGAATTCTCACCGGTGCCATGATGCTTCGGCATATTGGTGCAGTGAAGGGTGCTACCCAGATTGAGTGGACGGTACGAAAAATGCTTCAGGACGGGTTTCGGACAGCAGATATGTGCACGGGGAATTCCCCAGCCAATTGCTGTTTGGGAACAACTGAAGTTGGCGAGTATATTCTTTCTCTTCTGTGAGATATTTCGATTGGTTTGGAATATCGGCGCTACTGGAAACAGTAGCGTTTTTTTGTGCCAATTTAATCAAATTTGAATATATGTTAGACTTATATTGGATGATGAAAGTCTATTTGTATTTTATTAGTGTGTAATAAATAATCCTATGCAAAACGAAATAAAAGATTTCAGTAATAAGGGGGTAGAAGGAGTGAAGAGGGTCGGTGCCGGAGTAAAAAGCCACCTGGCTGACTTTATGAATTTTATCAGGACCCAGGGGGTGGTCGGCCTGGCCGTCGCTTTCATTTTGGGCGGTGCAATCTCGGCCTTGGTGGCCTCGCTCGTGACCAATCTGATAAATCCGGTTTTGGGGGTGGCCCTGGGCAAAGCCAAAGATATGGCTGATGCCTATCTCGGTTTCTTTGGCGGGAAAATCATGTACGGGAAATTCATAAACGACCTCATTAATTTTTTGGTAATCGCCTTCGTCGTCTATTTTGGAGTCAAAAAGATTGGCTTGGATAAAATCGATAAGCCGAAGCAATGAACACTTCCAAAACAAAACCCCCATTTAAAGGTGTGTGTTTTACGATGCGGAACTGTTGCGATTTCTAGGAAATTAGTGTATCTTATTAGGCAGTTCTGTGAAAAAGTAACAAAGGGCGGTTAGCTCAGTTGGTAGAGCATGTCTTTGACGTAGACAGGGTCAGAGGTTCGAATCCTCTACCGCCCACAAAACTTAAACCGAATGCGACGACAGGAAGCACTCGGTTTTTTGTTTTGTGAGGGCGGTAGAGGATTCGAAAGACGGAGCGCGGCGGCGCGAGTCGGGGTCGAGGAAATTTTCAGCAGAAAATTATCCGTGACCGAATCATCGCATCATTCACCGCACTATCTTGTTATTTTGTTGTTTACATATTATTATTCACAAATGCAAAAAAGAGTTTTTATTATTCACGGTTGGGATGCGACGCCGGATTACGGCTGGTTCCCTTGGTTGAAAAAGGAATTAGAAAACCGTGGTTTCGCCGTTACTATTCCGCAGCTGCCAAATACCGAAGAGCCGAGAATAAATAATTGGGTTCCGACCGTAGCGTCTGTCGTCGGCGAGCCTGATGAACAGACTTATTTTATTGGCCATAGTATGGGCTGTCAGACGATTGCCCGCTATTTGGAAACCTTGCCGGTCGGAATTAAAATTGGCGGGGTAGTATTCGTCGCCGGTTTTTTTAAGAGACTTTCCGGTCTTGAGGATGATGAAATTGTTCGTGATGTTGCAAAGGAGTGGTTAGAGACGCCATTGAATTTAAATATAGTAGCCGGACATATCAAAGGGAGTGTTGCGATCTTTTCTGACGACGATCCCTATGTACCGATGGACAATCAGGAAGAATATCGAGACATTTTGAAATCAGAAATTATTATCGAACACGGCAAAGGCCATTTCTCTGCTAGTGCGGGGACGGTAGAATTGCCGGTCGCCCTTGATTCTCTTCTAAGGGTTTCAGAAACAAAATAACAAGGTTCGACCTTGTTATTTTGTTTTATTTTAAGTATTTGTAGATATCCTCCAGGGCTTTCAAGGCATCGCCAACAGCGATATTGTTTTGTTTGTAAAGACCGTCAGTGCAATCTCCAGCCGCCCAGATACCCGCAGTCGAGGTCTTTTGCGTCCTAGGGTCGACGATTATTTGTTCTTTGTCGTCCAGTTTTACCAGCCCGTTTTTGACAAAATCTACCGACGGATTGGCACCGATCTCGACGAATATCCCCTGAACAGGCAATTCTTTTTCTTCGCCTGTCGCCTTGTCTCGATAAACTATGTCACTGACAAATTTATCACCCTTGATTTCCAACAAATCAATATTGGTGATCCCTTTTGTTTTCGGATTAGAAAGGATTTTTTCGATGGTAATCGGTTCGGCTCGGAACTCGCTTCGCTGCATTATGGTGACGCTATTGGCATAAGCCAGGAGCTGGGTGGCAGCCTCAAAGGCGGAATTGCCGCCACCAATGACAGCGACATCCATCCCACCAAACATCGGCCCATCGCAGGTAGCGCAGTAGGTAATGCCTTTGCCTTCATAAGTGTCAGCACCTTTGATTTGGAGTTTTCGCCTGACGCTGCCGGTTGCAATCAAAACAGTCCTGGCTGTTATGACCGACTTGGTCGTTGTGATTGTGAACAGGTCGCCAGTCTTTTCTATTTTGGTTACGATCTCTTTTTCCCTGATATCAATATCCTTGGCGTAAGACTTCAGATGATTTTCCAGTCGTTTGTGCAATTCCTCGCCGGAGACGGCAATGTCGCCAATCCAGTTTTGAATCTCACCGGAAACCGCGCTTTGACCGCGAAAACATTCCGTAATTAAAATTGCCTTTATTTTTTTTCGCGCTGCGTAAACTCCCGCCGCCACGCCCGCCGGCCCGCCACCAATAATAAGTAGATCGTAGATCGTAGATTGTAGATTGTTATTGGTCATTTTTTTTATATTTGATTAAACCGCTTATAATTTTTTGTGAACAAGTTATCAGATCATCAATGTGCCTGTATTCAGTCTCCGAAATGTATTTTATATCCTTGCTTATTATAATTTGATTTTTTAGTTCAGTCAGTGATCCGAAGGATATATAGAAAAACTGGACTTGTTCCTTACCGCTGTATCTACCAAAGCCTTCGGCGATGTTCGAGGTGACAGATACTGCCGCCCTACGCATCTGACTGGTCAAACCAAAAATTTCTTCCCGGGGAAAGTTTTTGGTTATTCTGTATATTTCAAGAACGAGTTTGTGGGACTCTTTCCAGGCATTAAGGTCGGTAAAATTACGGATTTTTTCTGACATTCTCCGTATACTATATACTATCTACAATATACAGTCTACAATGCTATTTCTTCTGTCGTCTCAGAAATGCTGGCACGGCGCCCCAATCGGAATCATCGTCGTTGAAATCTGTCTTTGATGGCGCCTTGTCCTGGACCAAAACTTGCGGCTGAGCCGGAGCGGTCTGAACCTCGACTTTTATTTCCTTTTCTTTTTCGGTGACGGTGGCTGAAGTAAAACCGCCAAACAATCGGGATTTCTTTTCTTCTTCGGCTGGAGTGGCCTTTGCTGGTGCGTTTAGGTTTTGGAATAATGTCTTTCTGTTGGTAATGTCAGAAAAACCGGAAGCGATGACCGTGATTCGAACCTCATTTTTCTTCAAGCGGTCATCGTGAACGGTACCAAAGATGACCTTCGCATTTGGATCGATTGATTCAGTGATGAGCTTGGCAGCATCCTGGATTTCAAACATTGTAAGATCGTCACCGCCGGCAATGGAGAACAGTACGCCTTTGGCGCCTGCGATGGAGAGTTCGAGAAGGGGAGAACTGATTGCCAATTTGGCTGCTTCCTCGGCACGCTTTTCACCGCCCGCGACACCGATACCCATAAGAGCGGAACCGGCATTTTCCATGACCGCTCGGATGTCAGCGAAGTCGATATTGATAATACCCGGCATGGTAATCAAATCAGAGATACCTTCAACCGCTTGTTTTAAAATATCATCACAAAGAGCAAAAGCTTGCTTGGCTGTTGTCTCGCGAGAAATAGTTGAAAGGAGTCGGTCGTTGGGAATGACGATAATCGCGTCCACGCACTTTCGGAGCTCTTCGAGTGATTGTTCGGAAATCTTCATTCTCTGGATCCCTTCGAAGAAGAAAGGCTTGGTCACAACCGCGACGGTCAGGACGCCCATTTCTTTGGCGATCTTGGAGATAACCGGACCAGCACCAGAACCTGTGCCGCCACCGGTACCATAGGCGATAAAGACCATGTCGGAACCTTTCAAAGCTTCCTGGATTTCTTCTTTGGTTTCTTCCGCTGCTCTTTTGCCTAATTCAGGATTCATACCAGTACCGAGACCGCGGGTCAAGTTTTTACCGATGTGGATTTTTTTTGTGGCGAGCGAGTGATGAAGATCCTGGGCATCAGTGTTGACGGCAATAAATTCCACTCCTTTTACTTTGGAGTTGATCATATGGTTGACGGCATTCTTTCCGGAGCCACCGACGCCGATAACTTTGATTCGGGCAAAGGCTTCTACTTCTGGTTTTATTTGTGGCATGTTGTGAATAGCTGTTGGGTGTTAGGTGCCGGGTTTCAGGTCTAGGTCCAAATAAAAGACAAGAACAAAAAACAGCACTGAAAAGCCTTTCAGCGGGATTAAAATTAATAAATTATCAAACGATATTTAAGAGTATAATAGCAGAAATATGTCCTAAAAGGAAAGAGTTGACGGAGGGTGATAATGATGATGAAAATTAAGGCAAAAACTGCTTGAACCAGGAGATGATCTTGCCAACCTTCTGTCCTTGACCGGAGTTTACGCCAAGCGGTATGTCCTCGCCGTTTGACAGTGCCCAGATGCACAAGCCGTAGGCGACTGACCAGGACGAATCCTTGATTTGGCAGTTTTTGAGATTGGTGGTGAAGTTGAGCGAGCCGATTTTTGACGGGAGCTTGAGTGTGGCTTTGGCCAAATCTTCGATCGTCGAAACGCCCGAGGTGCCACCGGTGATAATGATCCCAGCCGGCAACAATCCGCTGCGGCCGATCTTTTTCAGATGAGCCTCGATCAATTCAAAGATATCAGACAGGCGGGCCATGATGATTTCATCAAGTTTTTTCTTTGGAAATATCGATTCGCGGTCCGAATTCATTTTCAAATCTTCTGCTTCCTCGATCGGAATTTTGAGACCCAAGGCAATATCGTTGGTAATATCCGTTCCGCCGATCGGGAAGACTTCCAGGGATATCGGAATATTGTTTTCATAAACAATCACCGAAACGGTTTCTGAACCGATGTTTGACAGGACGCAGCCGGCAATCTTTTGCATCTTATTCAGGGTGACCAAACTTCCGGCCAGGGGGGAAGCCATGATATTTTGGACTTCAATCCCAGCGCTTTCCACCACCTCGATCATGTCGTTTAGATGATGCTCTAGGCAAGTGACAAAAAGGGCTTTGACTTCGAATTTGATACCCTTCATACCGACCGGGCGGCCCAAGACGGGGCGACTGTCGATTTTGTAGGCAATCGGAATCGTGTGGATTATTTTTCGGTTGACGGAGAGATTGTTGGGTATTTCACTTTCGGCGATTGCCAAAACATTTTTGACATCCATCTCGGTGATTTCCGAATCAGCGCGGGGGATGATGATGGAGCCATGGGAAACAACGCCACTCACGCCGATACCGCCGACAGACAGGTAAGCTTTGCGGATTTTTATGCCGGCAGTTTTTTCCGCCTGGGCGATGGCGATTTCCAAACTTTTTGAAGTGTCGTCAGAATTGATGATGTAACCGTGACGGAGGCCTTTTGATTCGGCAAAACCAGTACCGATTATTCTGTAGGCGTCCTTGCCCTCATTTTTGTCGCTCTCAACCACCACCACTTTGATCTGGTAGGTTCCAATATCTATTCCGACTGCGATGTTTTTAGCCATGATGGATTGTTGATAAATTATTGTTTCCATTATAACTCAAAAAGACTTTGCGTGCCAAGGGCAAATTGGTGAATAACTGACAAAAGAAAAATGTTCAAAATTTAGGGTTAAATTTTGAACATTTTTCTGAATTTTTTTTCCACTTTTTCCATCTTGGTGCCGTGATCAAAACCTTTGAGGTGGACCAGGCCGTGGATAAAAAGAAAGGCGATAAAGTTGTCATAGGTCCGGCCAAAGTCTTTCATCATTTTTCGGCTTTCGGACGGACAGATGTAAATCTCACCGGTTGTTTTGGATAGGGGAAAACTGAGAATATCAGTCGGCACTTCGAGATTGCGATAAATCGTGTTTAACTTTTTCATCTGTCGGCTGTCGGTAAAAACCAAACTCAGTTCGTATTTTGCACCCAAGACTTTTTCTTTCATCGCCTCAAAAGGCAAGCTGGGGAGCTTGCCTTTTGTCTTGTTAAAAATTTGAAAATTATTTTGCACTGGAATTTTGAGGTCTCTTTTCTGCCATCTTGCCCATCTTGATGAGTTCCAAAATTTCTGCTTTTCGCTTTAAATTCTTGAGAGTATTTTTCTTCACCTTGTAGTGGGAAAGGATTCGGCCGCTGTAGCGAAGAGATCGTACTCTTGGCAAAACGCCGGAGCCTTGGACTTTTTTGGTGAATTTTCGGATAATTCCCAAGTTGTTATCGTTACCGCTTTTTGTTACTTCTACGTTTATCATGACGGACAATATAACATAGGACTTTCTTTTTTACAAGCGCGGCGAAGCGGGCCTTTTGCTATTTGAACAGGCGATTGAGGTGGGCAGCCAGGTCTTTGATCGCCACGGTCTCCTGAGAGCGGGTGGCCGTATCGCGGATCATGATCGTGTTGTCCATCGCTTCCTTCTTGCCCATAATCAGGATATACGGCACTTTGCTGCGTTCAGCCAAAGCCATTTGCGAGCCGAGCTTGTCGCGGCTCAGGGAGTGATTGATGTAGATATCCGATTGTCGCAAGATGTCGATCACCTGGAGGCTCTTGTGCTTGGCTTCGTCGCCAAGTTGCAGGAAGAAGACAGACGAGCGCTTGATTTTGGGGATCTGGTTTTTGTCTGAAGCGGAACGAAAAGACAGTTTGAGACCGACGGCCGGCACGTCTTTCTTAAAGCCGATTTTTTTGCCGATTGAGTCATAGCGAAAACCGATGGCGAGTGATGGATCGGCATGCTTGGTGTTTTCCGATTTTTGCTTGATTTCGAAAATAGTCTGTGAAGCGTAGCGGCGGTCGGAAATCAGGCAGTCGTTTATGCGATAAGGGATGTTCAATGTTTCCAAATATTCCAAAACCTCCTTGAAATGCTGGCGACTGGAGTCGGACAGGCAGCTGATTGATTTTGGCGCGTTGTCTTTGAGCAGACAGCATTTTTCGTTTTGGCAGGTCAAGACCGCGAAGGCGTCTTTTTTCAGCGCCTGGCGGCAATGCGCCTGCATGGTATTTAAATTTTTACGATAGTAGGCGGTCAGTTCGCGGACATAGCGGGAATAAGATTCCTTGTCGCCGATACTGTTGATGTCGACGTAAAGATCCTTGATGTCGTTGTCCGCTAAAATAGCGAAAGCGGTTTTGATGAGAATCGCTTCGGAAATGCTTTTGGGCGAGCCAAGGATTTCCAGATCGATCTTTCGCGACTTGCCTTTGGATTTTTTGCCGCCCTCTTCAATAAAAGAATCAAAGGCAACCATGACCGGCTGGGGCATAATGGCGAGGTTGGTATTGAGATAGGTGCGCAAAATCGCCGCCTTTTCCTCTGGCAGGTTTTTCACTTCAAAATTGGTGCCAATGAGCGGCATCGGTTCGCCATCCTTCAAGGTCTTGGCTTTTTGCAGATCTTCCTTTTCCAAGGATGGGGTTTCCATCGGAATAAAGCCATAATAGACGGCAGCCTCGGTCGTGCGGTCGATATTTTTCAAATCAAGAAATTTTGGAAGGCCGTTTTTCTTTGTCTTGGAGGCGTTTTTGTTTTTCATGGTTTTTAAATTAAAAATATTTAAATTTTAAGTCTTTGCTATCCTATCCCAATCTTTTTTGTTAGTACCTGTTTTCGCCCGGTAAATAGTTGATCTTGGACAACGGCCAGAGTCGGAAGATCGGTCGGCCAGCTATTTCCTCGCGCTTGATCGGGCCGAAAATCCTTGAATCCTGGCTGACTAGGCGGTTGTCGCCGAAAACCAGATATTCATCTGCTTTCAGAGTGACCGTATAAGCCGGTCGAGGCGGAAAAGTCTTGTCGATTTTGACGTAAGGCTCCTTGAGGATAAAACCTTTCGGATTTTCTTTGTTGGTCACGGTCACCACATCATTTTTGATTTCTACTGTTTCGCCGGGCAAGCCGATCAGCCTCTTGATGTAATAAACCGAGAGATTGTTCGGCGGGCGCAAAATCAAAACATCGCCGCGTTGCGGTTCGCTTAGACGATAGGTCAGCTCATCGACGATCAAATACTGGCCGTTCGCAAAGGTGTCGTCCATCGAGGTGCCGCTCACGATAAATGGTTGGGCGATATAGATCCGGAAAGGGATGACGATCAACAGGGAGACGATGACGATTTGGATGATTTCGCCCCAAAAGCTTTTGCGAAAACGGGTAAAACGGCTCTCCGGCAATGCGGCGATTGTATTGTTAGTTTCGTTATTCATAAGTGGAATCATTGTATTACACGGAGGCTATTGACAACAAGGAGACGTTCGTTATCTTATTTTTAGAGCACGGATAAAATTTTGCTAAATTTTTCCTCGAGCTCGCGCCGCCGCGCTCGCTAGTCTCTAAAAACAAGATAACTCACTTTATCGTAAAGAAAATTGATTTCCGTAAGGCATTTAAAAGGCAACATCTCGCTCTATTTCAAAAAATAGAACTCGTGCTATACTTTTTGAGTATTAATTATAAAAATATTATGGCAATGAATTATATAATCGTCGGTCTTGGTAATCCGGGCGAACAATATGAAGGCACGCGGCACAATGTCGGCCGAATGGTGCTCGATGCTTTTGCAAAGAAAAATGATTTTACTGATTGGGAACTCGACAAAAAATCAAACGCCCTGGTGACCGAAGGCAAGATTGGCAAAAGCAAAGTCATCCTGGTTAAGCCGGAGACTTTTATGAACAAGAGCGGGGAAGCGCTTCGAGGCCTGATCAAAGATGGAAAATTGAAGCCGGAAGCCAAGAAAATCAACGAGGTCAAAGTGAAAGCCCTGGAAAACCTGATTGTTATTCATGACGAGCTCGACGTGCCGCTTGGCAAGTTCAAGATCTCCTTTAATAAAAGTTCCGGCGGTCACCGTGGGGTGGAATCCGTCATTAAATCTGTAAAAACCGAAGGCTTTATCCGTCTGCGCCTTGGCATCTCCGGCGAAACGGCGAGCGGCAAGATCAAGAAACCGCAAGGCGAAGAAAAAGTCATTGATACCATTTTGGGGGAATTCAAAAAGACTGAAACTGACGAATTGAAAAAGACCATCAAGAAAGCCGTTCAGGCTTTGGAATTGGTCATCGAATACGGGCGGGAAAAAGGAACAAGCATGTTGGGAAGTTTGTAGATTTGAATGTGGAGCGTAATATTTGGAATATCAATAAAAGCGGTTTGGCCTTGGCCAAACCGCTTTTATTTTTTTATTGTTAGTTTTACTTCTAGCGTCTTAGTAAATATAAATATTCGAACTGGTCGTATTGTTGCTTCGGTAAGCGTCGTTGGTCTGGTTGTTCGGATCAATGGTGACGCTAAACTGGTTCGAACCAGAGGTTTGCGCATTTACGAAACTGATCGTCAGAGTCACGCTCTGTCCCGGGCTAAGCGAGTTCTGGGTCCCGCTGGTATAGGTGTAATAAGGGAAGGATGGGGTCAGAGTGGAAGTATAAGTCCAAGGTCCGGAAGCATAAGCGCCGTTATTGGTGACGGTGACTTGAACGGCTGCGGTTTGTCCTCGCGAAATCGTGCTGGCCGCTGTAAATTGTCCGTAAGCATTTACTGTTCCAACGTTTGTTATTGTTGCGTTGAGATCGCTTTGGCCGTAATTATTCCAATTGTTTCCGCCACCGACATTGATATTACAGTTGGCTGTCGCGGTATAACCACCGGAAGTGACCGTGACCATCGCGTTTTTTGTGCCGTTAGTGTAATAAATCATTGATGGATTTTGCGAGTAACTGAAGAAATTATCGGTACCATTCCAGTAGAATGAATAGTTGCCGTTGCCCCCGGCCGCGGTTGCATACCAGTAGACGGCATTTCCAACTGATGGCGTCTGGCTGCCGGCGTAACAAGACACAGTCAAGTTGCCATTATTGTAATTATTATTGTTGTAATTTGAACCGACATTTGTCGAGCAGGTCTTGGTCACGCTCTGACCATTTGAAGTGATCACAACGCTGGCGGTTTTATAGCCGCTAGAGTAGTAAGTCATGGTTGGATTTTGGGAATAGCTCGAGAGGCCGTCGGTACC
>JBAXQJ010000009.1:0-23869 GCA_037131755.1 bacterium | reverse complement strand
CATTAATGATGTATACTAGGGCTTAGTATTAATGTTCATGAAAACTGATCTAAAAAATAAAGCCATTACCTTGAGAAAAGAGGGAAATACTTACTCTGAAATCATGAAGATTATTCCGGTGGCGAAATCTACTCTTTCTGAGTGGTTAAGAGAAATTGGTGTTGCAAAGAGACAAGTGCAAGCCTTCACAGAGAAGAAGAGGTTAGCTTCGTTAAAAGGAGGTCAAGCCAGAAGAAATCAAAGAGTCGCCACTTTTGACAGAATCACCGGTAATGCGGAAAAGGAGATAGGTAAAATTTCAAAAAGAGAATTATGGCTACTTGGAATAGCTTTGTATTGGGCTGAGGGGTCTAAAGAAAAAGAAGCACGTCCTGGTTCTGGGGTGATTTTTGTTAACTCAGATCCTGAAATGATCACTTTGTTTTTAAAGTGGCTTTTTAAAATTTGTCATGTTTCAAAAGAGGAAATTCGTTGCGAAATATATTTACATGATAGTTATAAACAGGAAGTCGCTCGTTTCCAGAAATTTTGGTCAGAAAAAACTGGTTTACCCTTAGGTTATTTTAATACAATCTATTTTAAGAGAAACAAAATTAACACAAAAAGAAAGAATATTGGGGACTTGTATAATGGTCAATTAAGAGTTAAAGTGTACCGTAGCTCATCTTTAAATCGTCAGATTACGGGGTGGGTGAGAGGTATTAATAAAAATTGGGGGATCGTCTAATGGTAGGACACTCGCCTTTGGCGCGAAGAATCGGGGTTCGAGCCCCTGTCCCCCAGCTATTGACAAATACTATATATAGGTTTATAATCATGGGCAGAATAGTTGCCTAGCTATTTTGGATTGCATGACGGGAAACCGTGATTTTGTGGACCGCAAGTTCATAAAACCGCCCGCAAGGCCATGGTCCTGATAAATAAGGCAAAAGAAAAAGAAGGAGTTCGTTAAAATGAAGATGGACTATATTAGTGATACGTTGAAGATGGTGAGTCCTGAACTTGTGAAAAAGTATGAGGAGCTCAACCTGGCAGGGGAAACCTTGGTTGGCGTGAGGGAGCAATATATAAAGGTGGGTAAGGATTTTGAAATGTATTTTGCAAAGCTGAACAAACTGGTAGGGTTTGTTATGGCAGTTGCACTAGTTACCTCATTTATTATTTGCTATTGGAGTATCCTTTTACCGTTGGTTCTCATTTTGGTGACTGTCTTTCCTATGGTATTTTGGGCAAACACCCAGAGGACTAACAAGACTGAAGAATGTGAAAAGGTTCAAAATAAGTTCAGGCAAGTCCTGGAAGATTTTCAGGAATTTGTTCGCGGTTTGAACCCAACACATCGGACAATGAGGGAAATTAGTAGGGAATCAGTTTGGGATGAGCTTGTTTGTGTTGCTGTCTGGATTGTGGATGCCGAGAAGAAGTTTGACGAAGTTCGGCTTCAGAAGGACAGGCGGGATATCTCTCAAATTATGCATCTAGGGGAATATATCCAAATGAATCAGGAAAAACTGAGGGATACTCTGGAAGTGGCAAAAAAGTTTGGCTTGGAATTCAAGAAAGCCGAGCTATTTGCTGATGCCATGAAGCACATTGAACGAATCAAGTAGGTAGAGTCCAGTTTTGGTTAATGACTGGCAAATGCGAGGCGCTCTGTGAAAACGGAGCGCCTTTTTTAATGCAAATAATTTTTACTTGTAATTTACCAACATTTGTTCTAGTCTTATTTTTGAACAAGTTCACAAAAAAAGGAGATGCTATATGCCATCATTTAGAGATCTGGTGAATCTCAATGAACAAGGAGATTTGGGCGCGATGCTTGCCGAAAGGTTTTCAGGCGAGCGCGGGCATGTTTACCCCCGTCAAGATGATGATTTTATGATCGGTTTCAAATACAGGAAAGAAACCCCTTCCGTACAAATGATCAAAGCCGCGGTAGTGGAGCATTATACCAAGCTCGGTTATGTTGTGGAGCAGGATAGTTGCACAACGGATATGTTCTCGGCTTTACTTTTTTTTAAATCAAAACAAGGAGGATTCATCAGTGTGGTTATTACCACTTTTTATCCTCTCGTTATTGGTGATGAAGGGAACCATTTGCGAGCCACGACCACCGTTTGCGGATAATTAGGTCTGATATATCGAACCCGTATGCAATCGAGCTTGCGGGTTTTTTAATACAGATATTTCTGATATTAGCTAAATTTAAAAAAGAAGACCCCACAAGCATCGGCTCTTATGGCCTTTTCTTGTGGGGTCGAATGTGGGACTCCCTCAGTTTTCGGTAAACTCGGCGTCGCGCGCTACCTGGCGATGAAACTCGCTTGAGGCGGTGCAGTATTCGCCGACTGCTTTTTCGGCTTCATGAACGAGTTTAGAGATGAAAGAGATCTTCATCTCCTTGCCGTTGACGAAGTCACGAGCGATGATTTCTTCCATCACCCGGTCAATCTGGCTGGGCTGGCACATGACGATACGACGACCCTTGGCCGCCGAACGCAACATGGTCGGACCACCGATATCGGTCTTCTCGATGACGCTCGCAAGCGTGTGATCTGGCTTGGCGATTTCTTCCGCCAAGGGATACATGTTCACGTACACCAGGTCGATTCGGGGAATACGCAATTCGGCCAATTCGGCGTTATCGGCTTCGTTGTTTTGAGACAACAGTGCTGCGTGAATTTCCCGCGACAGGCGTCACTACTCGGTGGCCGAGAATCGGCTTGCCGACTATTGTGGCCACATCTGTGACCTCGATACCAGCTTCCTTCAGGGCACGGGCTGTACCACCAGAGGCGAGGAGATTGAAACCGAGAAGCTTCAATTTCTGGCCAAATTCAACCACCCCGGTCTTGTCATAGACAGACAGTAATGCAGTTCTAGTTACCATATTTACCTCTTTTAGAACAACAACAGAAACCCTGTTGGCTTTGGTTGGTTATGCTCCCTTTGGAATTTATACTAGACTTTTGTAATAAGATGTCAAGTTGTTGGGGGGGGGGGTAGTCCTGTCTATGGATTCTTATATTAAAATTATGCTAGAATAACCTTACACCGCAATGCCGACAATGGTTCCATCTTATACTGGCCAGCAAAATTATGAAAATAGATCTTCAAGAAAAAACAGAAGAAGCACTTAAATGGATAGTAGATATTCTTGATAAAAATAATGTGCCTTATAAAATTGGTGGCGGTTTTGCTGCCCATATATACGGTTCTCCTAGAGTAATAAACGATATAGATATTTCACTTTCCGGAAAGTATTTTCCTATAATTATTCCTTATGTTACAGATTATATAACAGTTGGACCTAAGCATTATCTAAATGAAAAATGGGATTGCATGACCTTATCGCTAAATTATAAAGGTCAAGACATTGATATAACAGATATTGATACTCTTAAAATGAGCAATCTAGAAAAGACTAAGTGGATAAATGTCAAAGAAATACGTTTATTTGACGCTATACCTACGGATATTAATAAATTAAACGTTTCTATTATGGATCCTCGCGATCTTGTTTGTTATAAAGAAGAATTAGGGGGAGAACATCAATTAATTGATATTGAGGCAATAAAAAAGTATATTGATAATATGTTACAATATACATTATGAAAATAATTTGGAATAAGGTAACTAAATTTTCGCAAATAGTAGCCATCATTGTTTTTGTGGTGGTATTTATTTTTGGTATATACCTTGGCCGTTGGGCGGAAAATAAAACTATTTTGGGTTATCCTGTAAACAGCGTAAAATTTATCTGTGCGGAGGATAAGACTATACATGCTGATTTTTATATGAATTTTGTCCGCTTGGATATGAAAAATAATAAAGTGGCATATTTACCACAAACCATTTCCGCTTCCGGAGCCCGTTATGCCAATCCAGACGAATCGATAGTTTTTTGGAATAAAGGCGATACGGCTTTTATTACCGAAGGTGATCCAAACAATCCAACTTACAAAGATTGCCTCTTAAGCAAGTAGAAAAGAACACTGCGGAAAATGACTTATTAAAAATAAGGGATTTGATTCGTAAGTCTTTATAGGGTTTTCTGCGAATTTGTCGCTGTCCTATAGCCTAATTATCGACGGCTTTTACAAATAATTTTTTACTAGCCTTCAGGCGTTAAATGTGGTATAAATCAAATATGGAAAAATATAAAAAATATCTGACGGTTAGTAATTTAACAATCGCGGGTGTCGTGCTGGTTTTGCTGGTCTCTGTGATCGTATATGCGACCAAGTCTTCAAACAAAGGCGAGCGCTCAGCAATTGTAGAAAACTCCTCAAATGTTGCGACCTCGACAACGGCGACTTCCAGTGTAAAAACTAAAACAGCCATTGTGACAACAAAGGTCTCTTATGCTTCAAAGTGCGGCTTGGTTGTGACTTATCCGACTGTCGATTCGAAAGTCAGTTTCCCTTTGACCGCCAAAGGCATCGTGGACAACTCAAATGCCGACAAGCTCGGCTGTTCTTGGAATCAAGCCTTGTCTCGCGGCGGTACGGCCCAAGTATTTTATAATTTGAGGAAGCAAGGCTGGAAAGAAGCCGGCATACCCGTGCCGATCTTCATCGGATCGGACGTGGCTTCGTCAACGACTTTTTCCGCTCCGCTCAACATACACGCTGATGCTTTGGGTTTGACATCGGGAACGCCAATCAAAATCACCTTTACCGAATTGACGGATTTGAATGTTACTCAACCGGACACTTTGGATTTGCAGGTGTTTTTGAAATAATAATCTTTAGGGTTGAAAAAGCGGCGCCATTCATATGGCGCCGCTTTGCTTGCTTCCAATCAAAGCCAGCTATTTAAATAAGGCCATAAACTTTATCGGATCAATCGAGATCTGGTTGATTTTGACGCTAAGGTGGAGATGGGGAAATTCGGCGTAGCCGGTCTGCCCGGACAAACCGATGAGTTGGCCGGGCTTGACCAGCTCGCCTTCGTTCACGTAAATTTTCGACAAATGCATATAGTAGCTCGATAATCCCAGGCCGTGATCAATAACGATAGTCTTGCCGTAAGTTTGGAAATTTCTGACTAATCGAACCACACCCCGGTTCATAGCGGTGACTTTGGTGCCAGTCTTGGCTCGGAAGTCGGCGCCTTTGTGGGTGATAGTATAGGCTCCAGTCAGGCGTGAATAGCCATAGGGGTCGGTGACGATCGGATTGGCAATCGGATATTTGAAGCTTTCCGTCCAGAAAGATTTTTTGCCGGTAAAAAGTCCGGCTAAAATCGCATTTTCTTTGGACAATTCCGAGACGACTTTGGTCTGATTGGCAGGGGAATTGCCGCCGAGTTTTTCCGGTACGGCCAGCACCTCTTCCTTCTTATCTCTCGAGGTGACGGTTAAATCGTTTTTGATAATAGAGCCGTCATTTAGAATGAAAGAGATTTCATATGTCCCGATCTTTTTATTGATATCCACGCCGACGAGGGCGGTCGGCTTGTTTTTGTAAAGGAAAAAAGCGAGCGGCTGCTTGTCATAAGTCGCTTTTTTGATGTCGCTGATTTTAACTCCGTCCAAAATCACCATTGCTGGTTCGCCTTGGATAACTGTCCCGGGTGTCAGGATGAGAACAGGGGTGGTACTCGAAGCCGCCAAGGCTGATTGGCCAAGGAAAATCAATGAAAGTAAGACGGCGTTTTTAAGCAAAGCTTTCATTGCCACATTATACCAAATTTTCGGCCAAAGCCTTAGGGGGCAGTCGGACTCGTAATTGCTTGACTAGCTAAGTAATTTTGCTAATATATAGCGATGAAAAACATCAGCCTGCTCGGGCATCCGATAATCACGATGCATAAGATCTGTTTCCTGAACGAGAAGATCCAGGACCACTGGCTCAAAAAGAAACTGAATCTATCCCTGGCCCAGTATATGATCCTGATTTTCCTAAGCCTAAAGCCGGGACTGTCCCAGGAAGACATCGCCCAAAGGAGAAATTGCACCGAAGCCTCGGTCAGCCGGATTATCCGGATAATGGCCGAAAAGAAGTTTATCACCAGCCGGTCGGCCGTGGGCGACAAACGAAAGAAAGAATTGTTCTTAAGTGATCGCGGGCGGAAATTGCTAGTCAGAGCGAAAAATATCGTCAATCAGGAGTTTGGCTTGATTTTGCAAAAGGTTGGCCAGGAGGAAGAAAATAAATTAAAAAAAAGTCTGGATAAAATATTATTAACTATAACTGATCGTGCTCACAAGCTATCGGTCATAAGGCAAGAAAAACAATAATCATGAAAAAAATATTATCACACCCCATCGCTGTCATTGTCGTCGTTTCGGTTCTGGCTATAGTCGTCGGTATCTTTTCCTATCTCAGTCTGACACAGAATACCAAATATGATTATCTGACGGTTGCCCCAAGGGATTTGGTGGAAGAAGTGATGGCCAACGGTTCAGTCGAGGCGGCCAACGATGTCTCTCTGGGTTTTGAAACTGGTGGCAAAGTCAGTGAAGTCTTGGTTCCGGTTGGCGCCAAAGTTTACGCTGGACAACCATTGGTCAAACTGGTCCAAGATGACGCTCTGGTCAATCTCTCGCTCGCACAGGCTTCACTCGCCAGTGCCCAAGCCCAAGCTGGTTTGAGCGGTACGCAATCCACCAATGCTTATACTGATCTGGTCGCCGCCAAAGACAGCCTGACGGATCAGGTCGCGGCGGCTTATTCTGTCGCCGATGACGCGGTCAGAAACGGTATCGATTTTTTGTTTTATGACTCACGGTCATTCAATGTAAAGCTCCGCATTCAAACCGATTTTCAGCTAGGAATAGATATTGAAAGCGGTCGGACCCAGGCCGAAAATAATTTAAATGCCTGGAAAAATTCTTTGGCCACAACGACGGCTGATCAGTCTTTGAACTATCTATCTCAAATCAATTCATTGTTAAACAATATTGCGATTGCCGTAAATTCAAATATCAGCCAGGTGAGCGCTACGCAAAAAGCCCAGGTGGCCGCTGCCCGCAACAATATAAATCTGGCGACGACAAACCTTAATGCCGCCAAAGATAAATTGACGGCCAAACAGTCAGCTTATGAGCTGTCTTTGCAGCAGGTTGGTGGCTCTGGTGAAAATCTGTCGGTTTCCAAAGCGGCGGTCGCTCTCGCTGAGGCCAATCTGGATAAGGCGAAAGTGGCTTTGGCCAAGACGGTCCTCGTCGCCCCTTTCTCCGGAACAATTACTAGTATGGACGCCAAAATCGGACAAACCGTGTCCGTCGGTATACCAGTCGCGACAATGATTTCCAATGGCAATTATCAGATTGAAATTTATGTTTCGGAAATTGAAGTGGCTAAATTGAAAGTCGGTCAGTCGGCGACGACCACGCTCGACGCCTATGGTGCCAACGTATTTTTCCCAACCAAAATCATTGCTGTCGATCCCGCCGTGACTGCCAATAGGGGTGTTTCGACTTATAAGGCAGTTTTGCAATTCGAAACCAAAGATGATCGCATCAAGACCGGGATGACCGCCAACACCGATATCATGACTGGTTCGAAAAAAGGCGTCTTGGCCGTACCCGGCAGTTCGCTCGTGAGAAAAGGTAGCGATGAGTATGTCATGGTAGCGAAAAATGGTGACGCCAAGCCGGTTTTGCAAAAAGTGGTAGTCGGTCTTGTTGGCAACGATGGTTATGTCGAAATCGTGAGCGGCTTGTCCGTGGGCGATCTGGTTGCCGTTTTTAATGGCGCCAATAATTAATTCAAACAACATATGGAACACGATAAAAAAAATATCATGGAAGAACAAAATATTCTCAGGGAAGAAAAAGCGATCTTGCGCGAGGAAAAGAAATTATTTTCCTTATTTAGAAAAAGCCTTTGGCTGACCTTTGGCGGTCTAGCTATCGTTGTCATTGCCGTCGTCGGACTCAGTATTTTTTGGCAAGTATCGAACAATCGGGTGCAGATCGATAATTCTATCGTTTCGGCGCCAATAGTCGATATTGCCTCGATGGGCGGGGGTATTTTGAAAGAATTGTACGTAAAAAATGGCGATATTGTCGGTCCGAATACGGTCTTGGCGCGAGTCGGCAACGAACTTATCAAGACGAATGCTGAAGCGGAAATCGTCGATGCGACCAGCAATATCGGCAAGAGTTTTTCGTCCGGCGCTTCGGTAATAAAAGTCATCGATCCATCAACTTTGCGGGTGGTGGGCAAGCTTGAAGAAGACAAAGGTTTGGAGTATGTGAGCGTCGGACAGCGAGCGATTTTCACTGTCGATGCCTTTGCCGGCCGCCAATATGACGGTGTGGTGGACGAGATCAGCCCGACCGCGCACAGCTCTGACGTAGTGTTTAGTATTTCCGACAAGCGAGCGCAAAACAGTTTTGATGTGAAAGTTCGTTTTGACGTGAGCAAGTATCCGGAATTGAAAAACGGCATGTCTGCCAAGATTACGGTTTTTAAAAATTAAATCGTAAAGATAAATGTCTGAGGCTAAAAACGATAATTTAAAATGGATAATTCTTTTGACCGTGATTATCGGTACTTTTTTAGGCCGTCTGGATCAGACTATCGTCAACTTGGCCCTGCCGAAAATGATGATGGATTTCAGCATCAACACGTCATCGGCTGGCTGGATCGCGACGGCCTATATCATTGCGAACGCGATTTTTGTGCCGATCTGGGGCAAGCTCGGCGATACGATCGGCCGCAAGAAAGTTTATATTTTGGGCTTCTCACTTTTTATTGTCGGATCTATTTTGGCGGCGATGTCTTGGAACTTCAGCTCGATGATTTTCTTCCGTATCATTCAGGCGATTGCCGGTTCGGCGGATTATCCGACAGCGATGGCGATCATCGCCGTTACCTTCAAGCAAGGCCGTGATCGCGCCCAGGCTTTGGGTATCTGGTCATCATCTTTTGCCGCCGCTTCCGTCTTTGGACCGCTTTTGGGCGGGCCGCTCATCGACAATTTTGGTTGGCGTTCGGTCTTTTGGATCAACCTGCCGATCGGTATCATCGGTATCATCATGGCGTCGACTTATATTCGCGAATCAATCGGCGAGAAAGTTCGCAAAGCTTTTGATTTTGCCGGAGCGATCACTCTCGGTATCTGTCTGACCGCCTTAGTTTTGGTGCTTGATCAGGGACAGTCTTGGGGTTGGATGTCGGCTTACAGCCTGATCTCTTATCTGGTGGCCCTGTCTTTTTTGCTGCTTTTCATCTTTTTGGAAAAGCGGGCGGCCGATCCGATTGTCGACCTTAAGTTTTTCAAAAATAGCCTGTTCGTGAACACGGTAATCAATAACTTCGTTATCTTTATGGGAATGATGGGAAGCGTTTTTCTGATCCCGTTATTCGCGCAGACCTATCTCGGCTACGATGCGACCCAAACCGGTTATCTTTTTATGCCGATGGCCTTTGTCATGGTCATCTCCTCGTTTATCGGTGGACGGTATACGCAAAATTTCAAACCCGGGTACGTGATTTTTGTCAGTACTTTTATTGCTGGGATCGGACTGTATCTTTTCTCCTTCCTTGACGTTCGGTCGGGCGCTGTCGACATCCTTTATCCCTTATCGATCATGGCTTTTGGCATGGGTCTCGGCATGTCGCAAAGGACAAGCCTGATTGCTTCGGCGGTACCGCAACAGGAAATCGGCGTCGCCTCATCGGTCTTGGCTTTGGCAAGAAACATTGCCGGCGCTTTTGGTATTGCGATTTTTAGCACGATCTTGTCGAGCTCGATTGGTTCAAGCATCTTGAATATCGCTGGTCGAAGCACTTTGAATATCAAGAACTCTGACAATTATAAGGAATTTACGGCTCTGATAATTTCCAAAGCGCAGATCGTGGCTTATGGCAAGGTCTTCGTGATCTCGTCGGTCGTGGTTATGATTGGCGCCTTTCTAGCCTTATTGATCAAGGTCAAGAAAATAAAAAAAGAGGTCGAGGTGGTGGTGGAATAAACATCAGGCGTTTACGCTCTGAAATATTTAGGCTATAATACCTTCATATGGATCAAACACCGAATCATCCCCTGAACCCGAAAGGGTCTCGTGCCAATAAAATATTTTATACAGTTTTTATCTTGCTTCTTATCGGTTCAGTCGTGGCGACTTTTGTGAGGATTGTGGTACTTAAAGATTATCAGATTGTCGCGGAGACTTCTTGCGATCCGACCACCGAGAAATGTTTTGTCTATGAATGCGATCCGGTCTCGGACACTTCGTGTTCGGCCAATCCAGCTGAAAGGATTAGCTATTACAAGATGATCAGCAAGAAAGCGGCTACCATCGCCGCCTGCGAAGCAACGGCTGACAAGGTTGGCTGCGGCGAAGAGTTGTCTTGTATTGAGGGTGAAAATAATTGCGCATACACTTTGTGTGATCCAGCCAAGCTGGCCGATGGTGAAAAATGCTCGGAATAATATGATTAAGAAAAATACTTCATGGGGCGGAGTGGCCGGTTGGTATAATGATTTGGTTTCAGCTGAGGGTTCGTATCAAAGCGAGCTGATTTTGCCTAACCTGAAAAGACTGCTAGATGTCAAAAGCGGAGAAAGAATCCTGGATATCGCTTGCGGGCAGGGATTTTTTTCTCGAGCCTGGGCTGGTCTTGGTGCCAAAGTGGTGGGGACGGACATTGCGCCGGAGCTCATAAAATTTGCCAAAGAAAAAGGCGGACCAAATGAAAAATATTTTGTCGCTTCCGCCGACAGTCTTGGCGACAAGGTAAAAGCCGGAGAATTTGATAAGGCAACGATTGTTTTGGCTTTGCAGAATATTGAAAATTTCAACGGAGCAATCAGTGAGGCTGGTCGGGCTTTGAAAGTTGGCGGTTCGCTTTTTGTCGTCCTGAACCATCCGGCATTCAGGATTCCCAAGAAAAGCGCTTGGGGTTTTGACGAGGAGAATAAAATCCAGTATCGCCGAATCGACGGGTATCTCGGCGAGTTCAATACTTCGATCGAGATGCACCCTGGCCAGAAAGACAAAAAAGAAACCGTATCTTTCCACCGCTCACTTCAGCTATATTTCAAAATTTTCAATAAAAATGGTTTCGTCGTCTCGCGCTTGGAAGAATGGAATTCTCAAAAAGTCAGCCAGCCTGGCCCGCGCCAAAAAGCTGAAGATTTGGCCCGTAAAGAAATCCCCTTGTTTTTATGTTTGGAGTTGAAAAAGCTTTTGCTCTAGGCGGTTTTTGTATCCACAACTTGGTTTGACAAAAATATTTATAGTGGTAGGGTTATTGCCAAGTCTGACAATAACGTCAAGCTGGTTCTTTAGGAGGTTTGTTATGGCAACGAAATGTAGTGTTAAGAAACCAAGAGGAAAGAGCGTCATAATTCCGGCCAGTGTGTGGAAAGAAAGGCACACGCCAACCACTTGCTTTTGTATCGGTCGGGGACGATGCGTGAATAGCAGCGTCCTTGTCACAAACGGATGTTATATGACCAAAAACATCCTGCACCTCTAGTCCTTTGGACTTAAAACGAAGCGCGACAAGCAATTGTCGCGCTTTCAAAATATATAAAAATGGTTGTTTTAAAATACGTGCGTCGGTGGTATAATGTCTTCAATTATTAATTTTCTAATATTTATATGCAAAATATCTTGAAGTTTGTTGTCGCTTTGATTTTACCATTGGCTGCTGGCGGTCTTGGTAGCTTATTTACTATGTCAGAAATAAAAACCTGGTATAGCACACTTATCAAGCCGGTCTTTAGTCCGCCAAATTGGATTTTTGGACCAGTCTGGACAACTCTTTATGTGCTTATGGGAATCGCCCTGTTTATCGTCTGGAAGAAAGGCTTCAATGTGCCGGGAATAAAAATCTGGGTTTGGGTGTTCATCGCTCATTTGGTAATCAATGCTCTCTGGTCAATAATCTTTTTCGGCTGGCACAGCCCGATGTGGGCCTTTGTTTGCATCATTGCCCTCTGGCTCTCGATTGTCTATCTGGTCGTGACTGGTTGGAAAATAAGCCATCTCGCTTCGATCCTGCTTTGGCCTTATCTGGCCTGGGTGTCCTTTGCTTCAGTCTTAAATGCGGCAATTTGGTATTTAAATAGATGATATTCCTCGCTTCAATCGCCGTCATAATAATTATTTTTGTCATCAATGTGATCCCGTTTTTTATGCCGCCAACCTGGATGCTGATTTCCGTGGTCGGTTTTAATTTTCACCTTGGCAGTTGGGGACTGGCGATTCTGTCTGTTTTTGCGGCGATCGCTTCAAGCTCCGGCCGGGCAGTCTTGGCCTTGTTTGCTGATAAGATCTTGCGAACAAAATTTATCAAATCAGCCACCCGGGAAAATCTCGGTGTCTTGAAGCAGTATGTGGAGAAGAGGCAAGCCCTAACTTTTACTTTTTTCCTATCCTACGCTTTTTCACCATTGCCGTCCGGCCAATTGTTCCTGGCTTACGGATTAACCGACCTAAAACTCCGCTTGGCCATCCTGCCATTTTTCATCGGCCGCCTGACGAGTTATTTATTCTGGGCCTTTACTTCGTCGGCCGTCTCGCATTATTTTTCCGTCAGCTCCTTGATGTCCGGGGCGTTCTTCAGCGTCTATTTTGTCCTGGGTCAGATATTCACGATATATTTGGTCTATGTTTTTACCAAAATCGACTGGCGGGCTTTGCTGGAAGAGAGGAAGCTTCGGTTCATTAAAAAGGCCGTTAATCTTGACAAAAAAGCTTAGATTTGATATACTAGCAGGGTAAATATATCTCACTGAGTCGCGCTTTTAAATGTCGCAGGTTCTGTGCGAACATTTAAACAATATGTATAAAAATAATTATAACAAAAGGTTTACCAAGCCTTCCTTTAAAGGTGGTAATAATGGCAATCGAAGCCGGTTTGGCAGCAAGCCGCCACGACAGCAATCCTCTCCTCGAGGGGGCGGTTTTAGTCAGTCCATCCATTTTTCGAAATTCATCAACAAAGCTGAACCGATTGAGGAAACCGTCGCTTACGTGTCAACACATAAATTTATTGATTTTGCGATCAGCGATATTTTGAAAAACAATATCGTGACCAAAGGCTATGTGACCCCGACGCCGATCCAGGATCAAATCATCCCTCATATTTTGAATGGCAAGGATGTTGTTGGTATTGCGAATACCGGTACCGGCAAGACTGGTGCCTTTCTCATACCGCTCATTCAAAAAGTTCTAACTAATCGAAATGAGAAAATAATTATCTTGGTGCCAACTCGAGAATTGGCCATCCAGATCAATACCGAACTCCGGAGCTTCATTCCAAGCCTCGGTATCTATTCGACTGTTTGCGTGGGTGGAGTTTCTATTGGCGGTCAGATTTCCGAATTGAGACAAAGACAGAATAATTTTATCATCGGTACGCCGGGACGAGTCAAGGATTTGATCAACCGCCGTTTTATCGACCTATCTAAATTCAGCACGATCGTCTTGGATGAAGCCGATCGAATGCTCGATATGGGTTTTGTTCATGATATGCGATTTGTGATGGCCAAGATGCCGGTCAAGCGACATACATTATTTTTCTCCGCCACCATGTCCAAAGACATCGAGGCGTTGGTCAAGACTTTCTTGAAAGATCCGATTACGGTATCGGTAAAGACCGGTGATACTTCAAAAAATGTCGACCAGGATATCGTCCGCGTTTGCGGTGACAAAATCGAACATTTGCATGATATTTTGAATAAGGAGGAATGCGATAAGGTGTTGATTTTTGGTAAGACCAAGCACGGCGTGGAAAAACTTTCCAAACGTTTGATCGAGAAAGGCTTCAAAGCCGATTCAATCCACGGCAACAAGTCCCATAGCCAGAGACAGCGAGCGCTCACGGCATTTAAGGATGAGAAGATCAAGATCTTGGTGGCAACCGATGTGGCTGCTCGCGGTTTGGATATTCCCGACGTGTCTCACGTGATCAACTATGACCAGCCGGCGACTTATGACGACTATGTACACCGAATCGGCCGAACCGGTCGCGGAAACAAGAAAGGCAAGGCGCTGACTTTCGTGGACAGCGGTCCGTCGCAAAATTCTGGACGCCGATAATCTTAAAAAACATAAATCAAAGGCCGGGTTCGTCAGACGAACCCGGCCTTTGTCTTTCTATTTTAAAACTTGTATTAAAATCAAAAGTGACTGATAATTAAGGCCTTATTAGTCCTAATGAAAATATATGATTTACGAAACAAAAAAATATGAGAATCTTTTGGGTTTGAATGGTTTCAGCGATACGATGTTAAAAAATCATTTTACCCTATATGAAGGTTATGTGAAGAATGTGAATAAGCTTTTGGAATATCTTGATACGAAAGAATCGGGAACTGTTGAGTATTCGGAATTGCAAAGGCGGTTTGGTTGGGAATTTGATGGCATGCGTCTGCACGAATTATATTTTGAAAACATGACGAAGGAAAAAACAGCACTGAATTCCAATTCCAAACTTGGCTTGGCGATTGATAGAATTTACGGCAGTTATGAGAATTGGAAAAAAAACTTTACCACGATGGGAGTAATGAGAGGAATCGGTTGGGTGGTTTTGTATTACGATCCTGCAAGCAAAGAATTATTCAATATCTGGATAGGCGAACATGATGGCGGACATCTTGCCGGTTGTGTGCCTGTCTTGATAATGGATGTCTGGGAGCATGCCTATCTGACGGATTATGGCATCAAAAGAGCGGATTATATCAATGCGTTTGTAAATGTGATTGATTGGTCGGTCGTCGAGAAAAGACTGGCCTGACCCGAATATTTTTAGGAAAGTGCTATAATAAATCGGCAAGCCCCTGGTCTTGCCGATTTTATGCCCAAAACTGACGCGCAATTAGTAGAAGAATATTTGAATGGAACAGAGTCGGCTTTTGCCGAACTGACTGGTCGTTACTTGAAAACGGTGCATAATTTTGCCTATTATTTATCGCGGGACAAAAATCTGGCGGACGAGATTGCTCAGGAGACCTTCATAAAGATTTGGAAAAATTTGGCCAAATTCAAACAAGAAGGAAATTTCAAAACCTGGCTGCTCATAGTTGCCAGGAACACGGCTTTGGACTGGTTGCGAAAAAGAAAGGCGATCGCTTTCTCCGAATTTGAGAATGAAGAGGGAAGTAATTATTTGGAAGAAAATATCGTCGACCTGGAAGCGCTGCCTGATGAAGCGTTTGAAGAGGCCGAAAGAAACAAGGTGTTGGAGAAGCTGTTACTGGAAGTGCCAATGCTTTACCGGGAAGTCCTGTTGTTGCATTACCAGGAAGAGATGACTTTTGAAGAAATCGCCAAGGTCCTGAAAAGGCCGGTTGAGACCGTAAAAAGCCAGCATCGACGGGCCTTGATACTCTTGCGTAAAAGACTGAATTAGGTTGTAAAATATTTTTTGCACCAAAACGGCCACCGCAGTCGTACTTAAGGTATGACAAGAATAATCAAGGATTTGTTCAGGGGAGCAATGGAGGCCAGTTCTTTGACGGTCTTGCAAAGCAAAATTTTAGCCGAGATTGCTGAGTTGGAAATTAGAAAAAACAAAAGACGCCTGATTTGGGGCGGAGTTTTTTCCGTGGCCTCTTTGACAGCCTTTTTGCCGATGGCCTATTTTACGATCGTTGAATTTTCTCAAAGCGGCCTAGGCAGCTACCTGTCGCTCTTGGTTTCCGATTCATCAGTAGTGATGGCCAATTTTGGCGATTATGTATTGTCGGTCGTCGAAGCGACCCCATTTATGGCGATTACTGTCACCTTGCTGTCGGTGTATTTGTTGTTGATCTCGGTCAGATATTTCTTGAGTAATTTAAAATCCGAGTCCGAATTTAGTTTCCGTTTGAAATTTTAATAGTTTAATTTAATCGGGCCGACCTAATTGAATTTTTCGGTCCTCGGGTCGGCGGTGAGAACCGCCTCAACCAGACACTCAAAATTCAATTAGGTCGGCCACTGAAGAAATTTTATATGAAAAAAATATTAGAAACCGCCAAGGAATTGGCCAAATCAAATAAGGTAAAAGTTTCCGTCTATGTCATCGCTGGGGTCTTGGTCTTGCTGTTCGTCTTTCAGGCCGGTATGTTTGTCGGTTTTAAAAAGGCTTCATTTTCTTTCCGCGTTGGCGAGAATTATTTTCGCGAGATGAATGGCAGACGCAATGATCCGATGATGGGTTTGCGCCGGGACGATTTCGGCAACTCGCACGGAGCAATCGGCCAGATTGTTGGCGTAAAATTGCCGACTATTTCCCTGGAGGAGCCAAACGGTTCGGTCAAAAATATCTTAGTTTCGACCAGTACGGCTGTTCGGGGCTTTCAAGGCCAATTAAAAATCGAAGATCTAAAAGTCGGTGACTACTATATTGTCTTTGGATCGGCCAATGATCAAGGGCTGGTCGAGGCGAAATTATTAAGGCTGATGCCGGCACCGGAAAATATGCCTGGAACACCAATAAGAAATTAATTTCAATCAAAAAATGACGCACCTTAAAAAATATTATAATAATTTAAAAAAGTTCACCGTCTCTCACAAAGTCTGGAGCGTGATAATTGTCTTGGCGATTGCCTACGTTGGTTATTATGCCTATGGCAAGATTTTTCCAACCGTCGTCCAGACGAAGTATGTGGTGTCGACGGTGGAAAAAACAACAATTGTGAGTACCGTCACCGGTACCGGCCAGGTCACGGCACAAAACCAAGTAGACATCAAGTCGAAAGTTTCCGGCGATGTCGTCTATCTTGGCGGTGTGCTCGGGCAAAGCGTTTATTCCGGGCAATTGCTGGTTCAGTTGGAGGACGCTGATGCTCAAAAGGCCGTTCGCGATGCCCAAGCGAGCTTGGAAATTTCCAAATTGTCTTTAGACAAAGTCTTGGCACCAGCTAGTACCTCGACCTTGCTTCAGGCAGAAAACTCCTTGACGCAGGCAAAAATTTCTCTGAACAATGCCGTCGGCGATTTGGATAAAAGCTACGACGATTCCTTCAATGCCATTTCCAACGCCTTTCTGGACGTGCCGGGAATAATGGCCGGACTCGACGGCATTTTACATGACTCAGACATTCGAACCAGCAGTGAAAACGTCTACGCCTATGCCGACAGCATCATCCGCTTCAAAGATGATGCGTATGCCTACCGCGATGATGCCATTTCCAAATACCAGGCCGCCAAGGATGCTTACGACAAGAATTTTACGGATTACAAAAATATCTCGAGAACTTCGGCCACCTCGACCATCGAAAGCGTTTTGAAAGAAACATACAATACCGTCAAGCTTTTGGCCGACTCGGTGAAAAGCATGAACAATCTGATCGATTTGTACCAGAACGTTTTGACCGATCAAAAAATGACCGTACCAGCCGTTGTCAGCTCTCAATTGAATACTTTGAATTCCTATACCGGAAAAACAAACTCTCATGTCTCGGCTTTGCTTGGCATGATCAGCAGCATCCAATCCGCCAAAGATGCCATCGATAGTGCCAATCGAACATTGGCAGAAAAAGAACAATCGCTGGTTGATTTGCAGACCGGGGCGGCGGAATTGGACATAAAATCTTCGCAGTTGTCATTGACTCAAAAGGAAAACGCCCTGATCGATGCCCAGACCAATTTAGCCGATTATTACATCCGAGCGCCTTTTGCCGGGACCCTAGCCAAGGTGTCGGTAAACAAGGGTGATTCCATTTCTTCTGGCGCGGCGGTAGCGACGGTCATAACCAAGCAAAAAATTGCCGCGATTACTTTGAATGAAGTCGATGCGGCCAAGGTGAAAGTCGGACAAAAGGTGACTTTGACTTTCGACGCGATCGACAATCTCACTGTCACTGGTGAGGTGGCCGAGGTGGATACGATCGGTACAGTTTCGCAAGGTGTGGTCAACTATACCATCAAAGTCAGTTTTGATACCCAGGAAGATTCGGTAAAACCAGGCATGAGTGTCAGTGCCTCGATTATCACCGCGGTGAAAACGGATATTTTGGCGGTGCCGAATGGCGCGATAAAGACTCAAGGCGGGACAAATTATGTTCTCATTCCAACTGAGACGATCGCCAATGCCACGAGCAGTCAGGGGGTTGTCTTGAGTACCGCTCCTAGCCAGCAAACGGTGACGATCGGTTTGTCCAACGATACGATGACAGAAATCGTCAGTGGTCTAAAAGAAGGTGATTTAGTTGTTGTAAAAACAACAGCCTCTACAGCCAGCAATACTGTGACAGCAAACAAATCCGGGGCCGCTAGTCTGCTCGGTGGTGGCGGGGCCGGGCGGGTAAATCTAGGCCGTTAATGATTTGAAACATGATCGAAGTCAAAAACATTACAAAAACATATCAGACCGGCGACATCGCTTTTCAAGCTTTGAAAGACGTCAGTTTCAAGATTGACGATGGGGAATTCGTCGCCATCATGGGACCATCCGGATCTGGAAAATCGACGATGATGCATATCTTGGGTGCCCTCGATACGCCGACTTCGGGCAAATATTTTCTCGATGGAAAGGACGTGTCAAAATTTACCGATGATGAGTTGGCGGACATTCGGAAAGATAAAATCGGTTTCGTCTTTCAATCGTTCAATCTCTTGCCAAGGACGACCGTGCTGAGGAACGTGATGCTGCCTTTGATTTATGACCAGGTGCCAAAGGAAGAGCGTGAAGAAAGAGCCAGGAAATCATTGCTGGCGGCCGGTATGGATGAGGGGCATTTTCTCCATAAATCCAATCAGTTGTCCGGCGGTCAGATTCAGCGTGTGGCGATCGCTCGCGCCTTGGTCAACAACCCGACGATTATCTTGGCTGATGAGCCGACGGGAAACTTGGATACGAAAACGGGCGAGATTGTTTTGGGTACTTTTCAGAAATTAAACAAGGAACAGAATCGTACGATCATTCTGATCACCCACGAGCACGACGTGGCCGAACATGCCGACCGGATCATTTTTATTCGGGACGGGCAGATTGTGACCGACAAGAAAGATCATCAAAAGAGGGTAATCCATCATACAAAATAATATGCACATATTTGATATTTTAGAAGAAACATATTCAGCACTGATGGCCAACAAGGTCAGGACTTTCTTGACGGTCTTGGGCATTGTGATCGGGATTGCGTCGGTGATCGCGATGATCTCGATCGGGCAAGGAGCGCAAAGCTCGATTACTTCCAGTATCGAATCAACCGGTTCAAACTTGATTATGATAACGCCCGGGGCGCAGCGATCGATCGGTGGCGGGGTAAATACCGGACGGGGGGCAGCCAAGACTTTGAAGAGCACCGATGCTGAGGCAATCAAGACAAGTGTTGCCGGCGTCCAGGCGATTACCTCAGAGCTTTCCAGCCGTTATCAGGTGGCCGCCAAAGGGACCAACACCAACACTACTGTCGATGGCACAGATGCTGGTTATACAGCAGTCAGGAATATTGAAATCGATACCGGTACGTTTATTACCGATCAGAATTTGAAAAATTTATCGAAAGTGGCGGTGCTCGGCCCGACGACAGCGGTTGACTTGTTTGGTGACGGGGCCGATCCGATCGGTCAGATAATCAAAATCAACTCGATACAATTCAAGGTGATTGGCGTGACCAAAGCCAAGGGCGGATCCGGTTTTAACAACCAAGATGACAAGGTGTATATCCCGCTCTCTACCGCTCAGAAATTTTTGGCCGGTGACGAGTACGTGAGCCAAATCAGCGTCCAAGCGGCAAGTACGGACCAGATGACTCAGATTCAGTCTGATATTACCGACCTGTTGCTGGAGAGACACAAGATTGCCGATCCGACGGCCGCCGATTTTACGGTTATGAACCAAAACGATATCGTGGCTGCTCTCTCGACGGTCACTTCCACTCTGACTATTCTGCTGGCGGCGGTGGCGGGTATTTCTCTTATCGTCGGTGGTATCGGCATTATGAACATGATGCTGACGACCGTGACTGAACGAACCAGGGAAATCGGTCTGCGCAAGGCGATTGGCGCCAAGAGAAAGGATATCACTTTGCAATTCTTGATCGAAGCGGTGGCGCTGACTTTTGTCGGTGGTTTGGTCGGGGTCGCCTTGGGTTGGGGAATTGCTTATGTTGTTTCCTATCTGAATATCATCCAGACTAGCGTGTCCTTGTCGTCAGTCTTATTGGCTTTCGGCGTGTCGGCGGCGATCGGAATAATTTTTGGTTATTATCCGGCCAGTCGGGCGTCGAAATTGAATCCGATTGATGCGCTGAGATACGAATAAAGGGCGCTCGCCCCCGCACCTATTTTACAAAATGACCAATTATCTACATAACAAATACTTGAGTTTCAAACATTTGTTTAGCATTAGATTTTGTCAGTGAAATAGGTGATGGGGCTCGCTCTAAACATTTCCTCCGTCATTGCGAATGTAATCATGAAGCAATCCAGGTCTCATTTAGAAATTGAAATACTTATCAATTTAATAATTTAATTCAAAAAAAATGCAAAAAAATAAAATCGCATTAATGTCAGTCGGAGTTATCATTGTTGCCGGTCTTTCGTTTTTTGGCGGTATGAAATACAGCCAATCTGGTCAAATCACCAATAGGCAAATCCCAGGCAATTATCAAGGCGGTAAAAACGGGTCGCCAGTTGGCGGACGTTCGTTTGGCGGTATGGTGGCCGGCCAGATATTATCCACCGATACGAATATGCTGACAGTTAAAAATCAGGATGGGGGATCAAGAATTGTCCTGTTGAGTGCCAGCACGACGATCAACAAGGTGTCGACCGGGACGGTTGCTGACCTGAAGGTGGGGCAAGATGTCACCATAAATGGTGCTTCCAATACTGACGGCAGCGTCAATGCCAAATCAATCCAGATCCGACCGGTGATGATCAGGCAGTAGTCTTGTTTTTTGCTGGTGCTATAATAATCGCATGGAAACACAAATCGTCTTATTGTTGCTTAAATACAAATACCTGATCCTTTTCCCAATGGCTCTTTTTGAGGGTCCGATCACGGCGATTATTTCGGGCTACTTGCTGTCGATTGGCGTTTTGGACTTGGGGATCGTCGTCATAATCTTCCTCTTGGCTGATATTATTCCCGATAGCCTGTTCTATTTTACAGGCTATTTGGGCTACAAGAATGCTTTTATTAACAAGCACATTTTAAACGCCAAGATTATCCAAAACCAGCGTGAAATGACCGAAAGCTGGTGGCGAAAATATCCCGGCCGGATGACGTCTTTTGCCAAGCTGATCTCCGGCATGGCGATACCGTCTTTTGTCAGCGCGGGCATCTTGCGCGTTCCATATAAAAAAATATTTCCCTACATCTCCTTGCTGACTGCCTTGAAATACGGCTTGATAGTTTTCCTTGGCTATCTGGCCGGTGCGTCCTATCGAACATATGTCGGTTATATAAAAAATATTTATCTCTATATACCGCTTGCGGTCGCCGGACTATTTGCCGGGTATTACTTGCTCTCAAGATACATTAAAAATAAGTATTTCAAACCCAAGGATGTTTAAGTTTCGAGAAAAAATGATATACCGGATCTACCAGTGGAGCCTGCTCATCAAGGCCGTAAACGCCTTGTCTGAAGTTGCCGCTGGCCTGGCCGTTTATCTGTTGAGCAAAGCCTTTATTGTCAATTATATTTTGAATCTGGTAATGGGCGGACTGAGTGACGACCCGTCGGATAAAATCGGCCTGTTTATTGTAAACTCGATAAGCGATTTTTCCATCAGTTCAAAACTCTTCCTGTCGGTCTATTTGTTACTCCATGGCGTACTAAAGTTATTCGCCATTTTCGCCTTGTGGTCAAAAAAGCTTTGGGCTTACCCGGTCTCTTTGACGGTATTTATTGCCTTGATTGCTTATCAGCTTCACCGCTATTACCTGACGGGCTCAATCTGGCTTGTTGTAATGTCCGCATTTGATTTATTCTTAGTTGTCCTGATCTGGCATGAATACAGGCTGGCGAGAAGACAAAAAAATATATAGTGATATAATATAGGCATTAAAGGTCGCTATTATTTTTAATTAAAAATATTATGGCAAAACTAAGCACTATTGATTGGATTGCAATGATACTCGTCATTGTCGGAGGTCTCAATTGGGGATTGGTCGCGATGGGCGGATATTCATGGGATCTGGTCGCTATGTTGTCAGTTGGTTGGCTGGTCAAACTGGTCTATGCGTTGGTCGGCTTGTCAGCTCTCTGGATGATCATGGTAGCCGTCAAGGTTAAGAAGTCCGGTTCGACAATGTAAAAAACTTGTAAAATTTATTTTACAAACTTGAACTAGAGCACCGCGCGTGCTCTAGTTTTAGTTTGGTGGCAAATGGGAACAAAAAGGAGTATCATTTCACCTATAATAATTATACAAGAATATGAAAAAAGAAAACATTATAACCGCCAATCCTTTCCAGAGCATGCTGAAGCAATTGGCCGAAGTTCAGAAAATCATAAAAATCGATGCCAATATCTTTGTCCAGTTGCAAAGTCCGCAAAAATGTCTGGAAATCTCTATCCCCGTGAAAATGGATGACGGCTCGGTCAAGGTGTTTACCGGCTACCGTTCGCAATACAACAATGCTCGCGGACCATACAAAGGCGGTATCCGTTTTCATCCGCTCGTTACCCAAGATGAAGTCAAAGCCTTGTCTGGTTGGATGACTTGGAAATGCGCTGTCGCCGGAATACCGCTTGGCGGAGGCAAAGGTGGGGTGATTGTTGATCCGCGAACCTTGTCGGAAAAAGAATTGGAGCAATTGTCGCGCGGTTATATCGACGGCATTTACAAATTGATCGGTTCGCGGGTGGATGTGCCGGCGCCGGATGTCTATACCGATTCAAAAATAATGTCTTGGATGCTTGATGAATATGAGAAATTGGTCGGTATCCACGATCCTGGCGTTATCACCGGCAAGCCGCTATCGCTCGGTGGTTCCAAGGCGCGTTCGTATTCGACGGCTCAAGGTGCCTATTATGTTTTGCAGAATTTTGTCGACAAGATTGGATTAAAAAAGGGAGCGTCGATCGCGATTGAAGGTTTTGGCAATGCTGGCGGATTGCTCGCAGAAATATTGTATAAAGACGGTTATAAGATAATCGCGGTCTCTGACTCCAAGGGGGCGATTGAAAATCAGGCCGGTTTGGATATTATCAAGCTATCAAAGTATAAAAAAGAAAAGGGGAGTGTTCTGGGCTTTGCCGGGGCTAAGGATTTGAAAAGCGACAAACTGTTTGCGGTCAAAACGGATATTCTGATTCCCGCCGCTTTGGATGGTTCGATCAATGTGAAAAACGCCAATAGCATCAAAGCTAAGATGATTTTGGAAGTGGCCAATGGTCCGGTCACCAACGAGGCTGATGCCATATTGAGCAAGAGGGGAGTCGTGATCGTTCCGGATATTTTGGCCAACGCCGGCGGGGTGGTGGTCAGCTATTTTGAGCAGGTACAAAATGCCGCCAATTATTATTGGACTGAGGCCGAGGTCTTGGAGAAATTAAAAAAGATTATGGACGATGCTTCTGAAGAAGTGTGGAAAAATCGTCAGGATTATAAAACTACTGTCCGAATGGGCGCTTATATTTCCGCGGTGAAGAGAGTGGCCGAGGCCATGAAGGTGAGAGGAAGATAATGGCCAACCTCCCACGTTGACCACTCGCTGTCATTGCGAGCGCAGCGTGGCAATCTAGTCTGGTTTGCCTGCCCGAATGACCATTCGGTCGGGCGGGCTTCGTTCCATTCACCAAGACGGGTTTGGCGTAGCCAAACCCGTCTCTCTCCGTCATTGCGAGAGTACTCTCGTGGCAATCCATCTTCTCCTTCCTGAAGACCAAGGTCGAACCTTGAATCTCCAAAAAGGTTCGACCTTGGTCGGTCTTTAGTCAAAAAACTACTCTTTTTTTTGTCTGTCATTCCCGTGAAAACGGGAATCCAGTCATTAATCCTTGAAACAAGGTC
>JBAXQJ010000008.1:0-24623 GCA_037131755.1 bacterium | reverse complement strand
GTCGATGATCGCCTGCATGAAATCTATACTGGCGTCTTGGATGGCAAAAGCGATGCGGAGTACCAGACTTATTTTGGTTCGCGCGAAGAAAAATTCCACAAGAAACCTGAAGGTGGCGAGAATCATCAAGATGTCAAGAACCGCCTGACCGAGTGCCTTTATGATATCAATGCGAAAAATAGTGGCAAGAATATTTTGATCGTCACTCACAATACGCCGGCCTGGCTCATGTTTGCCGGAGCGGAAGGATTGACTCCGAAAGAAGCGATCGAGATGCGGCACGAAGCCCATGATTTCATAAAAAATTCAGAAGTTAAAAAGCTGGACTTCGCGATATTGCCGCATAATAAAAATTATGAAATTGATCTTCATCGTCCATGTATTGATGAAGTGGTTTTCCCTTGTATCTGCGGCGGGGAAATGAAGCGGGTGCCGGAAGTCTTTGATTGCTGGTTTGAATCCGGTGCCATGCCCTATGCCCAGTCACATTATCCATTTGAAAACCTAAACAAATTCAATCCTGATCCAGGTTTCTTTAAAAAGTCGGTTGGCTTTCCGGCTGAATTTATCGCTGAAGGTCTCGACCAGACCAGGGGTTGGTTTTATTCGATGCTGGTTCTCTCTGTCGCCTTGTTTGGCGAGTCGTCATATAAAAACGTGGTGGTGAATGGTATCGTCTTGGCCCAGGACGGTCAGAAAATGTCCAAGAGCCTTAAAAACTATGCCGACCCGATGCTGATCGTGGATAAATACGGTGCGGATGCTTTGCGGTATTATTTGCTTTCGTCACCAGTGATGAAAGCGGAAGATCTGTGCTTTTCGGAAAAGGGCGTCGACGATGTGGTGAAGAAAGTCTTGATGCGCTTGCAGAACGTCTACGTCTTTTATGAGACTTATTCAAAGAATATTTCCGTTCCGGTAAAGAATTTTGTGCCAGTTTCGGAAAATATCTTGGACAAATGGGTCTTGGTCCGCATCAAGGAACTGGCTTTGGGAATGACCGCCTCTCTTGATCGTTATGAACTAGATCGAGCCACTCGCCCAATCGCTGATTTTGTCGATGATCTGTCGACCTGGTATCTGCGACGCTCGCGCGAACGTTTCAAATCGGATGATGAAAAAGATCGCCTTTCCGCTATTGAAACAACCCGGTTTGTCTTGGAGGAATTGTCAAAACTGATTGCGCCAGCGATGCCTTTTTATGCCGAAGAGCTTTATCAGAAGGTGAAATCCTATGCCGGCAAAGAGAGCGTGCATTTGGAAACTTGGCCAGAAAATGAAGCTTTGACGTCGGCAGAAAAAGAAATACTTGTCCAAATGTCCGCCGTCCGAAAAGCCGTTTCTCTCGGCTTGGAATTGCGGGCCAAAGCGGGGATAAAGGTCAGACAGCCGTTAAGCCGGCTGAAGGTGTCAGGTGTGAAATGCCAGGTTAAAGTCTTGGACGAATATGCCGGATTGATTAAAGACGAAGTCAACGTGAAAGAAGTGATCTTGGATGATGCCATACTGACTGAAGTCGAATTAGACCTGGACATTACCCCAGAACTTCGAGAAGAAGGGCAGATGCGCGAATTGGTTCGCGGTATTCAGGAATTGCGCAAAACAACCGGCTTGAACCCGGCCGATATTGTAAATCTTAAAATTTCCACGATCCCTAATAATAAGGATTTCATAAAGAAATTCGAGCCGGACATAAAACGGGTTACCTTGCTTCGAAATCTTATCTTGGAAAATTTTGAAGAGGGCGAGGTGGTAAAAGTGGATGAAATGGAATTCCGGTTGAAGATTGTAAAATAAATCGGGAGGTGAAATAGGATAGGGGGCCGTTAATATTTATGTTGAACTCTCAAAAAAAGAAACTAATAATGGTGCATGGCATTTGGACCGGACCAGAAGGCGACTGGTTTCGTTGGGTGGCGGTCGAGGCTGAAAAAAGAGGCTTTGACGTCATCGCACCACAAATGCCTAACCCGCTATTACCAAGCTTGGAGGCCTGGCTCACCATGCTCAAAACTATTTCTTGGAATATTGATGAGAACACTTATTTTTTGGGTCATAGCCTGGGCTGCATCACCATCGTGCACTTGTTGGCTTCATTGCCGCCAGAGACAAAAATCGGCGGTGCGGTTTTTGTGGCCGGTTTTTGCAGCGTACCTCGGGTGCATTATCTGGATGAGTTTTGTGATTGTCAGATTGATTGGGACAGAATCAAAAAAGTTACGAACAAGTATCGGGTTATTCTCTCAACTGATGATATTTTTGTCCCATTAAGGGTTGGACAAGATTTTGCCGCCAAGCTCGGGGCGGAAGTGATCATCGAAAAAAATAAAGGCCACTTTACCCACTATGCCGGGGTTTTCCGCCTGCCGAGCGCTTTCAATAGTTTGATGTATTTAGCCGGGGAAATATAAAAATATGTCCCACACCATCTATACCACCGAAGCGATTGTTCTGAAGAGCCTGACCCAGGGTGAGGCTAACAAATATTACTATTTGTTTACCCGAGATTTTGGTTTGATCAAAGCCACGGCCCAGGGTGTCCGTTATCTGAAATCAAAATTACGTTACAGCTTGCAGGATTTTGCCTATCTGTCCGTTTCTGTCGTCCGGGGCAGGGATATCTGGCGCATTACCAGTGCGGACAAGAAAAAAGATTTGAAAATATTGATGGGTGATAAGTCTGAAAAGTTTCTTATCATCACGCGGATATTTTCCTTGCTCTTGCGACTGCTCCACGGCGAAGAGAAGAATGAAATCATCCTGGAAAACTTGCTTTCAGGCATTGATTTTTTGGAACAGGAAGATCTGGATGCGGGTCTGCTCAGCAGTTTTGAAACCATTCTGGCCCTTCGCATGTTGCACGCTTTGGGCTATATGGGCGACGACCCGGCCTTTTTGAAATTTGTTGCCTCGCCATTCTGGTCCCGTGATTTGTTGTCTGAAATGAAGTCGGTAAAGGCAGAGACCATTATCGAAATCAACAAATCCCTCAAAGAGACCCAGTTGTAATCCACTTTTATTGATATATTAAAATTTTCAATGGGATGTTATAATCTTGTCTATGGCAGACGAATCAAAAAGCAAATTAAGTCAGTTGGAAAAGGCCCTTTATGCCAAGGATAATAGAATTCCCGTTGAGGTCAAAAGGCATAATCTATCCGATAAGATTTTTGATATCAAAACCGATTGGCAGCATGACGAAAGTGTCTTTGCCGAACCGGACTATAATGAAAAAACCGTGAAAGCGCCTAAAATAATCTGGAAGATCTTGTGGGGAGCCGTTATCTTTTGTCTGATCGCCGTTGGCGTGGCCGCCTACAAATTCCTTGGCGGGACGAACATGGTGTCCGGCAATAATATTGAAGTCGCAGTCAAAGCGCCTGTTTCCATCGCGGCTGGTCAACAGGTATCTTTTGAAATAAAAATTACCAACAACAACAAAGTCAATTTACTCGCTCCAGATTTACAGATCACCTATCCAAATGGCGCCCAAAAATCCGACGGTACCGGAGCCGGCCTAAAACGCACTGCTGAATCGATCGGAGATATGTCACCAGGCCAGACGGTGGTCAAGACATCAAACTTCATCTTGTTCGGAGAGCAAAATGAAGTTAAGAATATCGATATTACCATTGAGTACCGAGTTCCCGGTTCTAATGCGATTTTTGACAAGACAAAAACTATCCCGATCTCAATCAGCTCGGCACCGGTGACTATCAATATTAATGCGCCAACCGATATCAACACCAATCAAACAGCGACTTTTGGGGTTGAGCTTGTTTCGAATTCGCAATCAATCATAAATAACCTGGCTTTGAAAGTAGACTATCCATTCGGTTTTGTTTATAAGAATTCCAGCCAAAAGCCGGTCTTACAAAACAATGTTTGGCTGATTGGCGACATGGCTCCGGGTTCAAGGAGAACCATCACTTTTAGCGGTGTCTTGCAGGGACAGGAGGGGGAAGAGAGAGGTTTTAATTTTACTGTTGGCACTTCTGGCGGTAAGGATCAAAACTACCAAATAACGACACTGTTGGTTTCCGGACATACGCCGGTTACTATCCGTCGGCCGTTCGTGAGCGCTGATTTGGCGATAGGCGGCATAAGCTCGGGCGACGTTGTTGCTTATTCGGGCGTACCGGTAGAGTCTGTGGTGAATTGGCAGAACAATTTGGCCTACCCGGTGAACGATGTTTCCATCTTGGTAAAAATGTCCGGCAATGATTTGGATAAGAACTCGATCAAAGTAGACGGCGGATTTTATCGTTCGATTGATAACACGATCATCTTTGACAAGAATTATACCGAAGGCCTAAAGACTCTGGCTTCCGGCGCGGCGGGGGCGGGTAAGTTTTCGTTCAACAGTTTTAGCCCCCAGTCAGTGACCGGTGCCGCTCTCAGCAATCCGACAATTCATCTGGATATCACCGTGAGCGGAGTTCGGACCGATACCGGATCCAATTTGCCCGAGATTCTTTATTCGGATTCCCGCAATGTCTTGGTTTCCTCGTTTGCTTCATTGTCGGCCAAAGCTTTGTATTATGTCGGACCATTTACGAACACCGGACCGATTCCGCCAGCGGCCGAAAAAGAGACGACCTACACTGTCACTTGGACGGTCACCAATTCTATCAATAATATCTCTGGCGCCAAGGTGGTCGCGACTCTTCCGGCTTATGTCAAATGGCTAGGTAAAGTAAGTCCGTCAGGCGAGAAGGTAAGTTTTGACAGTGCTACCAACCAAATCGTCTGGACGGTTGGCAATATGGTGGCTGGAACCGGCATAAATACTCCGGCCCGCGAGGTATCTTTCCAAGTTTCTCTGACCCCTAGCTTGAGCCAGGTGGGTGAAAGTCCGGTCATTGTCAATGCGGCGACCTTGACCGCCAAAGACAGCTTCACTGGCGTTCAGGTAGGAGACAGCAGCGGCAGTTTGAATACCGCGCTCGACAGTGACCCTTATTTCGACTCGACAAACGGCGATGTCAAACCATAGGGATGCAATTTTTTTGATTATAAGTTAGTATAAAATTATGAGTAATAAAAAAGAGGCAAGTAATGAATTGATGGAAAAGATTGTCAGCCTTTGCAAAAGGCGCGGTTTTATTTTTCAAGGCTCGGAGATCTATGACGGTCTGGCTGGTACCTGGGATTATGGTCCGCTTGGTTTGGCGCTTAAGAATAATGTAAAAAATTCCTGGTGGAAAAAATTTGTCTTGGACCGCGAAGATATGTATGGTGTGGATGCGGCAATTTTGATGAATCAAAAAGTCTGGCAGGCAACAGGTCATGTTGAGGGTTTTTCTGATCCGTTGGTTGAATGTTCAAAATGCAAGAAGCGTTTTCGTGAGGACACTTTGGAAGACAAAATTATTTGCATGGAATGTGGCGGTAAATTGGGTGAGTCCAAGCGTTTCAATATGCTCTTCAAGACCCATGTCGGTGCGCTTCAGGATGATGGCTCAATATCATATCTTCGTCCAGAAACGGCTCAGGGGATGTTTGTAAATTACAAAAACATTATCGATTCTTTCCATCCTAAATTGCCGTTTGGTATGGCTCAGATCGGCAAGGCCTTTCGCAACGAGATTGCCCCACGGGATTATACTTTCCGCTCGCGTGAGTTTGAGCAAATGGAGATTGAATACTTGATCAAACCGCAAGGCTGGGAAGATACTTTCGAGCATTTTCGAAAGGAAATGCTGGGTTGGATGAAAGAGATTGGTCTGAAAGAAGAGCATGTTCATGAGTTGGAAGTTTCTGATGTTGATCGGGCCTTTTATTCCAAACGAACGATTGATTTTGAATTTGATTTTCCTTTTGGGCGAAAAGAGCTTTATGGTCTCGCTTATCGAACGGATTATGATTTGAGCCGACACTCCGCATCGAGCGGGGTAGAATTAAGCTATATGGATGAGGAACTGAAAGAGAAATATATTCCTCACTGCATTGAACCGTCTTTTGGGGTTGATCGGACGGTGCTGGCAATTTTGAGTGATGCGTATCAGGAAGATAAAATGAATGACGAAGTTCGGAGCTATCTGAAGTTTGTGCCGAGCATGGCTCCGGTCAAAGTAGCAGTATTTCCGCTTTTAAAAAACAAGCCAGATTTGGTAACTAAAGCTAGGGCGGTATTTTCTGAACTTAAGAAAGAGTTTGGATCAGTGATGTTTGATGATAATGGCAATGTTGGCAAGAGATATCGCCGACAAGATGAAATCGGCACGCCGTTCTGCGTCACTGTCGATTTTGAGACGATTGAGAAGGATGACATGGTGACCGTGAGAGATCGGGACACCGGAAAACAGGAGAGGGTGGCGGTGAAGGAGTTGGTTGTCTATTTGAAAGAAAAATTGAAGTAATAGATCTTAAAAAGAAGGCGGGCCAGGATACTGGCCCGCCTTCTTGATTTTTCTGATAATTATGGTAATGTTTTTCTTGGGTGTTTAGGAACTTTTTAGAAAGGAATAAAACTTATGTGCAGTCATTGTGTCGGTTTGAGGAGAAGAGACATCTTGAGTGACGGTGATCCGATGCGGGAAAGACATATTCCGGCGAGAAGGGCCAAGGCTCAGAATGGAGCAGTGTCGCGAGACATAATTTCATCTGGGGCGAATCCTTTTTCTCCTGTGACGAAAAATTCGGGAAACGAAGCTGATCCTGCTGGAGTGGGGGAAGGCGGCTTGTGCGCGCCAGAACTCCAAGGTCGGAGCTTTCCTTTTTTTCAGGGAAAATCGGCGCCAACCTTTGCCAATATCGGGGCCGAGCCTGGTTCAGAAGCTGTCTTGGTGGAGGAGTAAAATTGTGAATAAAAAACACGCTATACTTGCTGCTTCTATCTCGATTGCTGTTGTTGGTGTCGCCAGGGCGACAGTGGAGGGTCCTTTAGCAAGGAAAATCAAGACGCCGGTCACTAACGAACAAGTGGTTGGTAATAGTAAGGAGGAAACGGTGTTCTTTTTGGTCAAATCAGCCGAGCCGGAGCTGGATGAAATCGGCCGAATGGTCAACGAACTGCGCGATCGTTTTTATCGGCAGCGTTTTGGACCACCGCCGAAAGTATGCGGTTTGGGAGCTTCCGCCGTCTATGATCGTCGGCCGGATTTTGTTCGGACCGGCTTCCGTAGCTGTTTGTGAGTTTATGAGGTTTCGAGCGAGGTAACAGCCTCGCTTTTTTTCTTGCCCGTTTTACTTTCATCAGGTATTATTCGTTGGTCGATTCGTACTATTCGTATAATTTTCGTATTTTACATGAACTACAAGAAAACAATTTTAGAGAATGGCCTCAGGCTGATCACCGTCCCGATGAAGGATAATCCGACCGTCACAGTCTTGGTCCTGGTCGAAGCTGGTTCAAAATACGAGACCAAGGAAATAAATGGCCTGTCGCACTTTTTGGAGCATATGTGCTTCAAGGGAACGACTAACCGTCCCAAAGTTGCCGATCTGAGTCGCGAGCTTGATTCGATCGGGTCGCATTACAACGCTTTCACTTCCCAGGAATATACCGGCTATTATGCCAAGGCCGACTATCGGCACTTGGACAAAGTCTTGGATGTCGTTTCTGATCTGTATCTAAATCCATTATTTCCCGAAGCGGAAATTGAGAAAGAGAAGGGAGTGATCATTGAGGAAATAAACATGTACGAAGATCTGCCCCAGAGAAAGATCTGGGATATTTTTGGCGAGCTTCTCTATGGCGATCAGCCAGCTGGTTGGAGTGTTGCCGGACCAAAAGATAATATTAAAAAGATGACCCGCGATGATTTTGTGAATTATCGCAACCGGTTTTATGTTTCGCAGGCTACAACAGTAGTAGTCGCCGGTAATTTTGATGAAGGAAAAACCCTGGCCGATATTGGCCGGATATTTGCCAACATTAAAAACGCGCCGAAAGGTGAAAAAATGAAGGTCAGGGAGGCCCAGGCAAAACCAGAGGTTATGATTTTCAACAAGGATACCGATCAGACGCATTTAGTTTTGGGCGTCAGGGCCTATAGCCTCTATGACAAGAAGCAGCGGATATTGGACGTGCTGACTGGTGTCTTGAGCGGGGGAATGAGTTCGAGACTCTTTCAAAAACTGCGTGATGAGATGGGGGTTTGTTATTATGTCCGAGCCAATAATGAGTCCCTGACCGATCACGGCGTGCTGGCCCTGAGTGCTGGCGTGGATAGCAAGCGGGTCAAGGAAGTCATCACTGTTTTGCTTGCCGAGCTGAACAAATTAAAAACCGAACTGGTGGGGGAGGAAGAGTTGAACAAGGTCAAGCAGTATTTGTCCGGCACGATGTATCTCGGTTTGGAATCGTCGGATTCGCTGGCGGAGTTTTTCGGCGGGCAGGAGATAATGAACAAGGAAATCAAAACCGCTGATCAGGTCAGGCTGGAAACCGAGACTGTCACGGCTGAAGAAATTCGAGAGGTCGCCAAGGAGATATTCGTAGACAAAGGGTTAAATCTGGCGATCATCGGACGTTTTTCTGATAAAGCCGATTTCGAAACGATATTGCATTTTTAGTCTTTACCCCGGTTAGCACCTAACACCTGAAATCCATTTTGTGTTATCATATGCCTATGTCAAAAGAGGATAAACAATTCAATATCAGTATCAGTGCCGGAACGATCGTCAAGGCCATCGTCATTTTGGTCGTGGCGGCCATTCTCTATAAAATGATGGACCTGGTCCTGGTGGTACTCACAGCCGTCGTTATCGCCTCCTCGATAGAGCCGATTATAAAATATTTAGGGCGGTACAAAATCAACCGACTTTTCTCCGTTATAATTTCCTTTGTCGTCGTTATTTCGATTTTTGCCGGACTTTTGTATTCCTTCGTTCCTTCAATTTTGGATGAAGCGTCCGGACTTTTGAACAGTGCACCAAAATATCTTGATACACTGACCCTCTGGAATCCTTTAAATGATAACGCCCTTACCCAAACTGGCAAGATGGCCGATAGCTTGGCCCAGGGTCTGTCCGGAGGCAAGCAAATCGTTCAAAGCATTTCCGATGGCTCAAGCGTAAACAAATCCGTGATCAGCGATATGGTCAACCAATTTCGATCGATCACCTCCGGTGTCTCGGGCGGTTTTGTCTCGGCTGTTTCCGGTGTCTTCGGAGGTATTTTGTCTTTTATTTTGATTGTTGTCTTGTCATTTTATTTATCGGTTCAAGAGGGCGGGGTGGAAAGGTTTTTGCGCCTGATCACGCCAATGAAAAACGAAAAATACATTTTGGATTTGTGGCGTCGATCACAAATAAAGATCGGTTATTATATGCAAGGACAATTACTTCTCGGACTATTGGTCGGCTTGTTTGTTTATCTCGGTCTGATGATCCTAGGGGTAAAGAATGCCCTGCTCCTCGCCGTTTTGGCTGCTTGTATGGAAATCATTCCTCTCTTTGGTCCGATTATTGCGGCGGTACCAGCGGTTTTGTCGGCAGCAATGGATAGCGGTATCACCATGGGCCTAGTCACCACCGGTCTCTACATCATTATTCATCAATTCGAGAATCATTTGTTGTATCCGCTCGTCGTCAGAAAGGTTGTCGGGGTCTCGCCGATCGTGGTGATCCTCTCGATCATCGTCGGTTATAAATTGGCCGGTTTCCTCGGTATCATATTGTCAGTGCCGATCACTTCCATCCTTATGGAATATTTAGACGATGTCCAGAAAGACAAGACGGAAATCACGGAAAAGATCCGTTTGCAAAATATGCTCTAATAACTTAGTCTGTCTGTATGCCTAAACCATATTATATTACGACCACTTTGCCTTACGTGAACGCCGAAGCCCATATGGGCCATGCGCTGGAGTTCATTCGGGCCGATATCATCGCCCGCTATAAAAAGCTTCTGGGCTATGAAGTTTTTTTCAATACCGGTACTGATGAGCACGGCCAGAAAATCTACCAAAAGGCTTTGGAAAAGAATCAGACCCCCCAAGAGTATGTCGATTTTTACGCCTCCAAATTCAAGGACATTTTGAAACTGCTTGGTTTGGGTGAGGATATCAATTTCATCCGCACAACCGACGCTCACCATGTAAAAGCGGCACAAGCCTTTTGGCAGCTCTGCGATCGAAACGGCTATATCTACAAGAAGAATTATCAGGTGAAATATTGCATCGGTTGCGAGCTGGAGAAGACCGACTCCGACCTCGTAAATTGCCGTTGCCCGGATCATCCTAACCAGGAACTAGAACTTCGTGACGAGGAGAATTATTTTTTCAAATTCTCAGCCCTGCAAGAAAAGCTTCAGTCTTTTTATGCAAAAAATCCAAACTTTGTAATTCCGGATTTCCGTTACCATGAAATCAAGAAATTTGTCGAGGCTGGTTTGCAAGACTTCAGTATTTCACGACTCAAAACCAAGATGCCTTGGGGAATAGATGTACCTGGTGACCCAAACCAAGTCATGTACGTTTGGTTTGATGCCCTGGTCAATTACATTTCGGCTATCGGTTGGCCGGAAGACCTGGGAAAGTTTAACAAATGGCAGGTAGAAACCGGTGGAATGGTTCAGTATTGTGGCAAGGACAATCTGCGTCAGCAATCGGCCATGTGGCAAGCGATGCTTTTGGCAGCTGGTCTGCCAAACTCCCAACATATCGTGATCGACGGCTTTATCACTGCCGCCGGTGGTGTAAAGATGTCCAAGTCTTTGGGCAACGTCGCCAGTCCCGTTGATATCGTGAACGAATACGGCACTGAAGCCCTTCGCTACTTTGTGGCCCGCGAAGCGCATCCGTTTGAAGACACTCCTTTTACCCAGGAAAGTTTTAAAGAGGCTTACAATGCTAATTTAGCCAATGGCTTGGGCAACTTGGTGTCCAGGGTTATGAAAATGGCCGAGACAAATCTGACCGAACCTGTTGTTGTTCCAGAAAAAAGTATTCCAGCAGAGTTTTTTGATTTGCTGGAGAAATTTGAGATTCAAAAAGCGTGCGACCTGATTTGGCAGAAGATAGCCGAGGCAGATAAACATATTCAAGACACCACACCTTTTAAATTAGTAAAAACAGATAAAGAAAAGGGGATAGAGATTATAAAAGATTTAGTTATTCGTTTGTATACAATTGGCCGAATGTTGAATCCAATCATGCCAGAAACTTCTAAGAAAATTAAAGTACTAGTTAAAGAGAATAAGACTCCAGAAACGCCATTGTTTTTGCGCAAAGAATAAAAAGTAGTAAGTGGTTTGTATATAGTAGATAGTATAAAGATAAGCTGGCTAATTTAATTGATACAATCTACAATATACTGTATACATGAGATTCATCGATATTCACTCTCACCTTGGTTTTGAGGACTACGGTGTAGATAAAAGTAATGTACTAAACCGGATGAAAGAAGCTGGGGTGGGAACTATTGCTGTGGGCGCAGATTTAGAGACTTCAAAAGAAGCCGTAAAGGTGGCGAGTGAAAATGATAATGTCTGGGCCTGTATCGGTATGCACCCGACTCACAAGCCTGAAGAAATTTTTAATGAAGTTGACTACGAGGAATTGGTAAAAAATCCAAAGGTGGTAGCTATAGGGGAATGTGGTTTAGAATATTATAAATTGGAAGGGGATATAGAAAAAATAAAAGCCAAACAAAAAGCTGATTTTATAAAACAAATTAATTTTGCCCTGAAATATAATAAAGCCCTGATGCTTCATATTCGTGATGGGGAGGTGAGGAGCGAAGCTTTTGCTGATGCTTATGAAATTTTGAATAAAATTAAGCAAGAACAAGGTTTAGCCTTGTTCCGAGGCGATGTGCATTTCTTTACTGGCAAGTTGGAGATGGCACAAAAATTCATTGAGCTGGGTTTTACCATTTCTTTCATAGGCCTTATTACTTATGTGCCGGATTTCAATAAAATCATCAAAAACGTGCCTCTTACCAGTCTTCAAGCAGAAACAGATGCTCCTTACGTGTCCCCAGTGCCTTACCGGGGCCAGAGAAATGAGCCTGGCTATGTAGTCGAAGTATATAAAAAAATTGCGGAAATAAGGGCTGAAGATCCAGAAGGGGTTCGTTTGCAATTGCTCGAAAATGCTAAGAGGGTGTTTGATATTTAACCCATTCTATGTTAATGTTTCGTCCATGAGTAAAGTCGAAAATGTAGAGAAAGAGGGTGGTGTCCAGGTTTACGAACTTGGCTACCATATAGTTTCCACCGTCGCGGAGGAAAATTTGCCAAAAGAATTAGAAGTAATAAAGGCAATTATTCTGAAAGATGGAGGATCGCTGATAACAGAAGGCGAGCCAAAACTTATTAACCTCGCGTACGAGATGTCGAAAACGGTTTCTGACATCAAGAAGAAATTTAATACCGCCTATTTCGGTTGGATTAAGTTTGAGACCAAGTCGGAACTTATTCCCGAGATCAAGAAAGCCGTCGATGCTGACAACAGCATCCTCCGCTACCTTTTGATCAAGACTGTCAAAGAGAATACTATGACCGTCCCACGGATCTTTGAGCAGAGAGGTGAATCAAAGCCGATCAAGAAGGCTCCCAAGGAAGAAGTCAAAGAAGCTCCCGCTTCGATCGAAGATATCGATAAGAGCATTGATGAGATGGTCTCCGATCAGGTATAATTTGGTCATTACCAGTCTAAATAAAAAATTGTTATGAATATCAACAAAGCGCTTCTTTATGGAAATCTTACTAGTGATCCGGAAATGAAAGCTTTGCCATCTGGCATCAAGGTTGTTTCTTTTGGTTTAGCGACCAATCGAACCTACAAGGACAAGGATGGGGGAAAGAAGGAAGAGTCCCAGTTCCATAACATCGTCGCTTTTGGCAAACCAGCCGAACTCATCGCTCAGTACATGAAGAAAGGACGACCTTTGTTCGTGGAAGGACGATTGCAGACTCGCAGTTGGGATGACAAGGCGACGGGTGCCAAGAAATATCGCACCGAGATCGTCGTAGAGAATTTCCAGTTTGGTCCTAGCGCTCCTGGTACCGGTGGTTCATATAGCTCGTCCGCTAGCGCTCCAAGTGCCGCTCCAGCCAAAGCTGAAAAGATCGATACCATCGAATATCCTTCGGAAGAAATCAATCCAGAAGATATTCCTTTCTAGTAAAAAAGTCGAAAGAAATCACTAATCAAAAAACAAAATGTCAAAGCAGTGTTACTTCACACAAAATAATATCAAGTTCGTCGATTACAAAGACGTGGATTTATTGAAGAAATTCATGAACCCGCACTCTCGAATGAATGGACGAAAGAAGACCGGCGTTTGCGCCCGAAGCCAGCGACAGTTGGCCGAGGCCATCAAGCGGGCTCGATTTATGGGCTTGTTGCCATTCGTCACTAGATAATATTATATAAATACAAATTCAAAGCCGGGTTCGCTACGCGAACCCGGCTTTGAATTAAGCGAGCCTACCATTTTTGCGCGTTAGCGGAGCTGGTTTAGAAAATCAAAGAGTTTTTTAGAAAAATCAAACTGTTTGAGGAATATTCTGATAGGACGAGTTTTTGATTTTTCGTGAAGAAAAGCGACTTGATTTTCAAACTGGCGCAGCGCGTAAAGCAAAAATGATTGGCGAGCGACCTTTATTTCTTCACCCTCTCCACATATTCTCCTGTTTCAGTATTTACCACCACAATGTCGCTGTCATTGACGAACAGGGGAGCGTTGATCACGGCGCCGGTTTCGAGGACAATCTGCTTGCTGCCGGAGGTCGCTGTATCACCTTTGACCGCTGGTGGGGCTTCGGTCACTTTGAGTTCGACTTTGATCGGCATTTTTACGCCGATTATTTGGCCGCCATCGTCTTCGTTGTCTTCATCGGTGAAAACCAAAACATCTACCGAAGAATTTGGCTTGAGGAATTTGGCCGGTGTCCCCAAGATGACCTCATCGATTTTAAAGCGCTTAGAAGGATCTTTTGGCTCGCAAAACCAGAATTCACCCTTATTGGTATACAGGTATTTTGCTTCGCGCTTGGTGATATCAGCCTCCTCGATCTTTTCAGCTTGATGAAAGGAGTGTTCGGCGATCTTGCCGGTAATCAGGTTCTTCAATTTGGTGGCGTTGACCGGTTTTCGCATTTGTTTGCGGAAAACATGGGAAGAGAGGACTTCGTAGGGTTGGCCTTCCATTAAAATGTATTTTCTTTCGACCACTTCATTGTATTCAAGCATGCTCATAAGTATTTCGAATTATGTTAATAATCGAGCCATTCTATACAATAATTGGCCAAAAGTCTATACGAGAATGGGCATCTGGAGGTTTACAATAGATCGTAAAAAACGCCCTTGAGTCCGATCAGGATAAAAATTACAGCGATGATGATCAGGGCAGGGTAATAGACGGATGAAAAAGCGGTAATCGGTCCGAGTACCAAAAAACCCAACCAAATATGTTCTCGCTTGATGTTTTTCATTAGTAATAATTATAGCACTACTGGACGGTCTGTCATTTGAAGGGCAGAGCGAGCCATCACCTTTTTAGAGACTAGTGAGCGCGACGGCGCGAACTCGAGGAATTTTCTAGCCCGCCTTGATGAGTCGGCGAGGCAGGCAAGAAAATATCCGTGCTCTAAAAAGGTGATGGTGAGTGGTTTCTATTCTTCAGAAGCATCACCTCCACCCGAACTTAGAAAGGCGTCATCTTTCAGCTTCTGTTTTATTTCCTCAAGGATTTTCTTGGCGACGTCCTTATTTTCCTTGGCTTTCAAGAACTGCCTGGTCGCATCATAGCCGCGTCCGATTTTCTCGCCGGCATATTCATAAGAGACGCCGGATTTCTTGATGATACCCATTTTCTCGCCCAAGGCAATCATCTCACCTTCGCGAGAAATGCCTTCGTTGTACATCAGGTCGAACTCGGTTTGTTTGAATGGGGCTGCCACTTTGTTTTTCACTACCTTCACTCGGCAACGACCGCCCATAATTTCTTCGCCTTTTTTGATCTGGGCGATTCGGCGAATATCCAAGCGAACGGAAGTATAGAACTTGAGAGCCTTTCCACCCGGGGTTGTCTCCGGATTGCCAAACATCACGCCGATCTGCATGCGGATTTGATTGATGAAGATGACGATTGTCTTGCTTTTGGCGACGATGGCCGTCAGTTTTCGAAGAGCTTGCGACATCAGCCGGGCTTGCTTGCCGACATGTTGAGCACCCATATCGCCCTCAATCTCATCTTTTGGGGTGAGAGCGGCGACAGAGTCGATCACAATTACGTCCATTTTACCGGAACGAACCAGGCTTTCGGTAATTTCCAAGCCTTGCTCGCCAGTATCTGGTTGAGAAATCAAAAGCTCATCAATCTTAACGCCAAGTTTTCTGGCATATTCCGGATCCATGGCATGTTCCGCATCGATATAGGCACAGACACCGCCGGTCTTTTGCGCCTCCGCGACTACATGGAGGGCGAGGGTAGTCTTACCGGAAGACTCTGGTCCGAAGATTTCCACGATTCTGCCCCGAGGCAAGCCGCCGACACCGAGCGCGGCATCAAGACCGATCGAGCCGGTCGAGATCACGTTCACATCGACTCTTGGTTTGTCGCCAAGGCTCATGATTGAATCATCGCCGAATTTTGTGCGTATTTGGTCGAGGGTCGCTTTTATGTCGGCACCGATCACTTTTGCTTCTTTTTCTTTTTTCTTGTTTCCAAAGGCCATATTGCTTTTTATTAATTATTAAATTTGCTAATCTTATTTTATCCGTGCTCCTGACACGCAATGCCGAGCGTCATTTTATTTGTAAATCAGCTCCAGTTTCTTTTCGACTTCTTTCCCGAACCGATCCTTTGCCCGCAAGGTAATTATATTATATCCGTAAGACAGAAGCATTTCCTCGCTGAAGTTTCCCTGTTCATCGATCGAGATCGGCCGGTCATTCATTTTTATTTCGTTGATATTTCTAGCTACACCCGCTATGCTAATCAATGATTCCGAGACGGTAATTCCATTTTGCGGGGAAGAGATATCGATAGTCGGTCCGGTCATCAGGTTCCATGCTTCGTAGATGCCGTATCCGAGTAGGATCAAAACAAAAAAACTGATTATGATGGCTTTCAAATAAAATTTTGTTTCTCGTCTGCTCATGGTTGATTTTTGAATTTTCTGTCATTCCCGCGCAGGCGGGAATCTAGTCTTTGCCTTTCTTTCTACCTAACACTTATCATCTAGAATTCCTTCGGATTCTCCGGCTCCTCAAACCCGTTTTCATCAAGCATCTTGTCCGCCACCTCTTCCAAACCGGCGGTATTGTCTTCGCTGTCCGGTGCTTTGCCGATCAAGACTTCCCGCGGTTTTGCTCCATCACCTGGACCGATCACACCCTTTTGTTCCAGCATGTCCACTAGTCGAGCCGCCCGAGCATAGCCAACGCGCAATTTCCTCTGGATATAAGAAGTCGAAGCTTTGCCGGCCTTGATGACTTCTTCTTTGGCGGCTTCGTATAGGTCATCGTCGTCACCCATATCATCTTCGATGCCACCCTCGAACAGGACATTTCGGTCGGTCGCTGTCTCAGCAAAGTTTATGCCGGTATCAGGAATCTCATCGCGATAGGCATCGGCCAAATATTTCACTACTTTCTTCACTTCACCTTCAGAGATGAAAGCTGATTGCAGGCGAACCGGCTTGGACATCTCGCCGCCAAGATAGAGCATATCTCCGGAGCCAAGCAATTTCTCTGCGCCGGGTGAATCGAGAATCGTTCGGGAGTCGATTTGCGACACCACTTGCAAAGCGATTCTGGCTGGCACGTTGGCTTTGATGAGACCAGTGATGACGTTGACCGACGGTCGCTGGGTTGAGAGCATCAAGTGAATACCGACGGCACGGCTCATCTGAGCGAGTCGGACGATCGAGCTTTCGAGCTCTCGAGGATAAGCCATCATGATATCGGCCAATTCGTCGATGGCGATTACGATATAAGGCATGGTCTCCGGTAGCGGATTGGTTGTCGGATCGTATTTGCCTTTATTTTTGAGGTTCTCGACGTTCTGAATGGCTGGTGCCAGGATAGTCTTGTGATACGAATCGATATCTTTAACGGCATTACCTTCCAGAATATCATAGCGTCGATCCATTTCTTTAGCAGCCCATTTCAAGGCGAGGATAGTTTTCTTGGCGTCAGTGATGACTGGGGTGAGGAGGTGGGGAATCTTGTTATATAAAGTAAGTTCAACACGCTTTGGATCGATCATGATGAATTTCAGATTCTCAGGGGAATTTCGGTAAAGCAGGGAGTTGATGATCGCATGAATGGTGACGGACTTACCGGAACCGGTGGCACCGGCAATCAAGACGTGGGGCATTTTGGCCAGGTTGGCAACCAGTGTCTCGCCGGAAATGCCTTTACCGAGAGTGACCAAGAGCGGTTTATCGGATGAAGTAAATTTTTCTGAGGCAATCAGCGAGGCCAGACCGACGGTGGTTTTGGTGATGTTGGGGATTTCAATACCGACGAGCGACTTGCCGGGGATTGGCGCTTCGATACGGATCGGGTGGGCGGCGAGGGCATAAGCGAGGTTGTCTTGAAGGGAAACAATTTTGGACAACTTCACGCCTTCAGCCGGTTTGATGGCATAACGGGTGACGGATGGACCGATGGTCACTTCATCCATCTCCACATCAATGCCGAATTTCTGGAGAGTGCGTTTGATAATGTTTGCGTTGGCTTTGATGTCACCGGTGCCAGGCTTGCCTTTGTCGCCTTCAAGTAGGGATAGTGGGGGAGGCACGTAGACTTTGGTGCCGGGGGTATTGTGGATCGGCATTTCCATCTCTTCTTCTTTGTCCTTTATGACTTTGGCGAAGAGGGATTTTTTTTCGGCTTTCTTGTCTTCTTCTGGTTCCGGTTCCTCGACTTTCTTTTTCTCCTCTTTTTTGACTTCCACTTTTTCTTCCTCGGCTTCTTCCTCAGTCTCTTCTTCGGTCTCCGGGTCTTCTTCGGTCTGGAAGCGTCGCCAGAAGCAGAGGGTATCAATTGTCAGTTTAGCCTCAAAGATGATTAGGCAGGAAATGATAACCAAAGCGAAGAGAACGATGAGAGTGGTTGTGTTGCCGAAAAGTTTTAAGAGGGGAGTCGAAACCAGCCAACCGAAGAGACCGCCGTTGTAGGGATCCACCCAGTCTAAAATTTTGGCAATCGTGTCGATGATGCCGAGGCCCGAGAGAAAGAAGAGAGTGGCGCCGATCGTCTTGAGTCCGTTAAATTCTCTCTCCTCGTGTTTCAAGAATGAAATCGAAAGCATGATGAAGATGACCGGCATCAGGAAATAACCGATGCGTCCAAAGAGGTAGGAGAACCAGGTGAGGAATTTCTCGCCGACAATTCCAGCCAGGCCGAGGGAAGCGAGAAGGGTGAGGAGTGCTAGGACGAAAAAGACGATGGCCAAGATGCTGTGTTTTGTCTCTCGCTTCAAATTTTTTAGCGGATTTTCCGGCAAGGATATTTTTTCCTTTTCTTTGTTTTTTCCTTTTCCGTTGAAATTTTTTGCCATAATATTCTAAGTTATTTTTTGATGAATTTTATCCACCAATTATATCACAGACGCATATAACATAGAACTTAAAACGTGGAACATTTAAAAATACCAAGGCTAAACCTTTTTAGGGATTCAAGGTTTAGCCTTGGTATTTTTTACCCCACGTTCTTTTTTAGAGCCCCGTGTTCTGGTTTGAGTGCTCTAGTCCTCTGTTTACAGATTGCAAATTTCATTTCCCATTTCGTTATTTACCCTTTACATTTCTTTTGTGTCCGTTATATAATGGACACAAACGTTTTTTCTCAGACAGATGATTTTTATAAGACAAATCTTTAAAAGACATTGTTTTTATATAGGCCATTTCCAATAAGACATATGTATATCAAGGTCTCTTTGAGTCTGTCACTCCTGCGAAAGCAGGAATCTAGTATTTAATAACTACATCACCTACAACATTTATTAACTAATATTTTGTATATATTATGACCCACACCCCCACAACTTATGATCCAGCCAAGTCCGCAGTTTTTGCTGGTGACTATAAGTCATTTTACCTATACAAAAAGACAGAAAGATTGGTAGCGGCGATCTACCTCCTCTCCACCTATCTATCGGACAACGAACCAATCAAGTGGGAGATACGCAGTCTTGGCGTCCGATTGCTTTCAGACAGTCTTTCTTTGGCAACCCTCTCTTTGGCTGATAAAAATATTACTCACAAAAATCTCGTCAGCTCAATCTTGAAGGCGGTGTCCATACTGGAAATTGCTTACCTTGGGGGCCTGATTTCTATCATGAACTACGAGATTTTGAAGTCTGAGTTTGAGGGTGTTTTGGCTATCGCCGATACGTCAGAAAGGGTTAACAGTCTTCGAGGGTTGTCGCTGGACAAAGCATTCTTTGCTGTTCCGGCAGAAGTGCCATCTTCTTCGGAAGAAAAGATCCTCAAAGAGGAATCGATGAGTGATCGTCTCGCTTCATATGCCAACAAAAATATTTCTCATGCCGACTCGGGTTTGTCCCATAAAGGACATTATATTATGTCCGATAGAATGACCTATAAAAATAGTCCCATAGCAGCAAAAGGCGTGTCGGTAAAACAAAAGGACAAAACAAACAGACAGGATATAATCATTGGTTTGCTAAAGAAGAATCACGAACTGGGTATCAAGGATTTTACCGGAGCTATTTCTGGTTGCAGTGAAAAGACTATTCAACGGGAATTGTTATCCCTTGTCTCTAAAGGGCTCTTGGTCAAGAAAGGGGACAAGCGCTGGTCCAGGTATTCTCTGAAGTAGTTTATGGACCAAGGTTTAGCCTTGAATCTCAAAAAAGGCTAAACCTTGGTCCTTAGCTATTCTCTGTAAAGGACAAACCGGTTTACCCAGCCTTATCTCTACATGCTCTGCTAAATACCGAGGTCGAACCTTGGATCCCCAAAAAGGTTCGACCTCGGTATCTATTGGTCTTATCTTGATCCCAACACCTAGCCTTAAAACCTACCCGAATGCTTGTATTTTTAGCCAAACTGTGCAATAATGCCCCTTGTGGATTATGTCTTCTGTCAGCTGCCTGGCTAACAAGCTGCGAGCTTTTAGGGAGTTATCCACAGCCTCATTTTGCCTCTTTCACTAGAGGGTATTATAATATGGGGGTAGGTAGTATTTTTGATACTACTTATAGCCGTATCTGTTGAATTTCCTTCATGTCTGAACGTCTGTTTTGAAACTGAACTTTGACAATAAAATAGTGTCATATGCCTAGGCATCTTTTAACAAAGACTGCTCGGCAAAATACCGAATTTTCATTTACCTCTACGGTCGTCAAAAGGTTGAATATCCCAACACTCTTATCGCTAATCCAAAACTTCTTTGTGTCGAATTTTTAGGTGTCGAACACTGGGTAGAATTTTGAAGAGGTGAAACCTTGAATCGGAAAAAAGGTTTCTCCTCGGCAAAATTTTTCTTAGCGTTCGACACCCGAAAAAAATATGGGGAAGTCGGAATAGTATAAAACATCGCGCGGTCATTTTCTTTCGGAGTTTTTTGTTGATGGCCACGGAAGCACTTTGCATCAGTAAGCAGGTCAAATATGTTTACCGCAAATTGCGAGATACAAAAATTTCACTGGATCGGATTTTGTCCGATCCCTCAGAAAAGTTTTTTAGTCGAAAATTTTTCTGGACATTCGCTTTACCGCGAATGGCGTTTCGTAAAAATATTTTCTTTCAATTTATTCGTTTCCTTTGCCGAACAAATGAAAATTTGTTCCAAGCTTGGGACTTTATTAGTTTATTAGAAAGAAAATATTGCTTATCATTAGATTCATTCTTATTCGTTGATCGATTCGTATCATTCGAATAATTTTCGTATCTTAAGGTAAGTCTAAATAGAAAATTATAAATCATGTTAAAAAAATCATTGGGAGTCGTTGTCGCTTTGACACTCGTCCTCTCAGTACTCGTTGGCGCAAGTTCAGCAAGTGCTCAGTCAATGTCATTGTCTGACCTTGTAAAGCTTTTCGTCACTTTAGGTATTATCGCTCCTGATAAGGCTGCAGCTGCTATGGCCGCCGTTGGTGGTTCAACAACAGCTCCTGCTACAGGAACAACATTTACTCAGAACTTGACTCTCGGTTCAACAGGAGCTGAGGTTACTGCTCTTCAGAATGTGTTGATCGCCGGTGGTTACTTGGTTATGCCAGCTGGCGTAGCTAAGGGTTACTTTGGTGCTTTGACAAAAGCTGCGGTTATCAAATATCAGATTGCAAAGGGTATCACCCCTGCTGCTGGTTATGTTGGTTCAATCACAAGAGTTTCGTTGAATGCTTCAAACACAACCACTACAACCACAACTACCACAACTACTACCACTACAACTGGTACAGATGTTAAAGTAGCTTTGGCTGCAACTTCACCTACTACTGGCGCTATCATCGCTGGTCAGGCTGCTGCTGATCTTGCTGAATTCACATTCACCAACACATCAGCTACTCCAGCCGTTGTTACAAACGTAACATTGACTCGAGGTGGTGTTTCTGCTGATACTTCACTCTCAGCTGTCTATCTATATGATGGTGCAGTTCGATTGACCGATTCAGCTACCGTTTCATCTGGTAAAATTACTTTCAACGCTGGCGCCGGATTGTTCACAATCCCAGCTGGTGCTTCAAAGACAATCGCTGTTAAGTCTGATATTTACTCAGGCGCTTCAGCTGGCCAGATCGTAAACGTCGCTTTGACTGGTGTTACTTCAAACGTTACTGTTAGCGCTTCATTCCCAGTTGCCGGAGCTTCAATGACTGTTGCTTCAGCTGGTGATATCGCTACAGCATCTTTGGCTAATAACGTCACTCCAAGCTCAGTTACATACACTTCAAGCAATCCTTACGCTATCAATGCTGGTTCATTGAATCAGACCGTTTGGTCAGGTTCATTGAATATCACACAGAGAGCTGTAAACTTGAAGAGCGCTGCCTTTAAGGTTATTGGTTCAATCCCTACAAATTCTTTGCAGAATATCAAGTTGTATGCCGCTGGCCTACAGATTGCTTCTGCTTCAGGAATGGATGCTAATGGTATCATCACTTTTGATCTTACCGCTGCTCCTTACAAGATTGATTCATCAAGAACCCTTGAAGTTCGAGCTGATATCATGAATGGTTCATCACGAACCTTCAACGTATCATTGCAGAATGCTGCTGACTTGCAGATCATCGATTCAAACTACAATGTTGGAATCGCTGCTTCAAACATCCCAGCTTCAGCTGGTGTGATTTCTGTTTCAGCTGGTTCTGTTACAGTAAGTCTTGATACCTCATTGGCTTCAGGTGATGTCGTTACCGGTTCAACTAACGTTGCTTTGGGACGATACACATTGAAGGCATATGGTGAAGATGAGAAGATTTCTTACCTTTACGCTTCTTCATCAAAGGATATGGACAATGTCGCTTTGTATGCTAACGGTGTTCAAATCGGAAGCACACAGACAATCGCTTCAACCTCAGCTAAGCTTTACAGCCTAGGTTCATCATTGATTATCCCAGCTGGTCAAACAGTTACTTTGGAAATCAGAGGTGATGTTAAGTACAATGGTACAAACATGGCTACAAGCTCATCATTGCAGGTTTCTTTGATTGGTTACACAAACAATGCTCAGGGTTCATTTGCTCAGCAATTGACAACTGTCCCAGCTTCACCAATCGTCGGTCCAACAATGACAGTTAAGGGTGCAGGTTTGACATTGGCTATCAATTCAGCTGTTTCAAACTACTCAACCGTTGCTAATACTTCAGCTCAGAAACTTGGTTCGTTTATCGTTCAGTCAAGTTCTGCTGAGGCTATCCGAGTCACCGGTTTGACAGTTACATTAGGTGGTGCCGCTGGTGCAACAACCAACGTCTCAAATCTTTATGTCGCTGTTGGTGCAAACAAAACTACCCCAGTTAGCCCACAGACATCAAATAACTTCTCTGTTGATTTCACAGTTGCTGCGAACAGCACACAAGTTATCAATGTTTACGGTGATCTAGGTTCAGTTACTTCAGGTGTTGCTACAACTACTTTGGCCTTGAATGGTTACGGAGTATCAAGCAATATCACTGTTGCTAAGGCCGCTGTTACTGGTCAAACAGTTACTATCGGTTCTGGCTCATTGGCTGTTCCTACCATCGTTGGTGGTTCAAGCTCAATTGATCCTCAGTTTGTATTGGGTGGTGCTTCAAGCAACATCGCATACTTCAACTTCGTTTCAACTTATGGTACTTCAAACATCTCTGAATTGTACTTCTCCGCTTCCGGTACAGCCGCTAATATAACAGGAGTTACTGTTGCTGGCGTCTCTGTCCCTATGGTTAGCGGTTCAGCTACAATCACAGGTTTGAACATCCCAATCTCAGTTGTTAGCGGAGGTGTTCAGGTTCCAGTTGCCGTTACTTACGCAAACGTAGGTACAACAACCGGTGGTGTTGTTTCAAATAACACTGTTGGTTTGAATTTGACAGGATACAAATACACATCAGGTAATAACACTGTTTCAACAACCACTTTGGCTGTTGCTTCAAATGCTATGACTTTGGTGGCTTCAAAGCCTACATTGGCTTTGGTTGCTCCTTCAAATACTTTGTTGTCAAATGGTACAACAGTCTTGGGTTCAGTAACAGTTGCTGCTGATGCAGCAGGTGCTATCGAATTGACAAGCTTGCCATTGTCAATTGCAACTTCAAGCGCTACAACTACAGGTTATACTGTAAAGGTTAACGGTGTCGCCGTCTCAGGTGCTACTGTTACCGGAACAGGCATTACCTTCGGTTCCGCTTACAGAATCAATGCTGGTACTTCAGTTACCTTTGAAATCGGTGCTACTGTTTCAGGCTTAGTTGTCTCAAATGGTGGTAGCGTCTCATTGTCACTTGGTTCAGCTGGTTCTCTCGCATGGAACGATGTTATGGGTGGTGTAACCGCAATAACCGGTTCAGCTATCTACAACTATCCAACCAACTCAGTTTCAGTTTCTCGATAAATTGATCTGATTAGCATGTCCTATCTACGGGATTCGCCGTAGAAGGATAGGTTAGGGAATAGGCCGGATGCGAAAGCATCCGGCCTATTTCTGTGCCTATTTTTCCCATACCAAGGCTAAACCTTGTTCTATCTAGAACAAGGTTTAGCCTTGGTATTTTTTTTGATATTGTTATTTTATGTTGTTATAATTGTCTCAACATGAGATCAATAAAATTTGCCCCAGGCGAGTATTATCATATATATAATCGAGGTGTAGATAAAAGAGAAATACTTCTTGATTCGCTTGATTATGAAAGATTTATGCTACTTTTAGCAGCGACCAATAATAAGGAGGTTTTTCACATTTCAAACATAAAGAAATCCTTAAAAGAAAATTACGCTGGCCTCAAAACGTGTTTAGAATTTAGAAATGATACTTTGGTCGATATAGGTGCTTGGTGTTTAATGCCAAACCATTTTCATCTACTTGTAAAAGAAAAGGAGAATGGAGGTATCGTGAAGTTTATGCAGAGATTACAGACCGGTTATACTATGTATTTTAATAAGAAAAATGAACGTTCCGGTTCCTTATTTCAGGGTACTTTTAAAGCTGAACATCTGGCTGGCGACAATTATTTGAAATATTTATTTTCCTATATACACCTAAATC
>JBAXQJ010000007.1:0-36737 GCA_037131755.1 bacterium | reverse complement strand
ATGAAAGTTTTAAAGGCAGATAAAGATTTCAAGAAACAGATAATCCTCTTACTAATAGGGGTTGTATTGTTTTTGTTGTCATTTTTTTCAACAGTTTTCTTAGCAGTTTACTTAGCAGATTTGGGAATCTTGTCTGGATATGGCTTTGAAATTTACGGATTATTTGGAACTATAATTTTTATGGCATCAATTGTTTTTTTAATCGTTAAATTCAAGACTTTTGATGTTAAGCTTATCGCTACTCAAGCCCTGGTGTGGTCTGTAGTCATTCTTGTTGGTTCTCAATTTTTCTTTATTCAAAACCCAGTTAATAAAATTTTAAATAGTATTACCTTTCTTATTTCTTCTGTTCTCGGGCTTATTATTGTTCGTGGTGTTAAAAGAGAAATTAACCTACGAGAAGATTTACAAGTAGCAAACAAAGGTCAAGAAAATCTTATTCACATTATGAACCATCAGGTTAAAGGATTTTTTGGTATTGCTAAAAATATATTTGCTGAGTTATTACAAAGTGATGATTACGGACATATGCCAGATGCATCTAAACCTCTATTAGAAAAAGGTTTTGAGACTACAAATGCTGGGGTAAGTTATGTCCAAGATATTTTAAGAGGTGCTAGTGCAGAAAAAGGGGTATTGCCTTATGACATGAAGCTAATGAATATTAAAGATGTCGTATCAACTCTTCTATCTGAACAGAAAGATATAGCTATAAAGAAAGGACTTTCATTTGAATCAAATATTGAAGATGGGGATTTCAATATGATCGGTGATGCAGTTCAACTTAAAGAAGCTCTTAAGAATTTAATTACTAATGCTATAAGATACAATGACTACAGTATTCCAAATGGTGGAATTAATATAGATTTGAAACGTAAAGGCGACAAGATTATTTTCTTAGTAAAAGATACTGGAGTAGGTATTGCAGAGGAAGATAAACCAAGATTGTTTACTGCTGGCGGAAGAGGAAAGAATTCAATCAAAATTAATGTGGAGTCTTCTGGTTATGGTTTAGCTTTCGTAAAAGATGTAGCTGAGAAGCATAAAGGCACAGTAGGATATAAACCAAATAAAACAGGTAGAGGAACCACTTTCTTTATGGAGCTTTCAGCCAAGATGGATGGGGGAATGATTATCTCATCGGCAAACTAAATAGACACTGACACCTTGAATAGCTCAAGGTGTTTTGGATTTATTATTATATCAAGCATGTCGCTGTTCATGGGATCATGACCGATGATGGCGTCATAGCCTTTTTCAAAAATTGAATCCCAGAGCTGTTGTTCTGAAAGGATACCAAGTTTGAACCCCTCTTCAAAATCAGAGTTTGTAATGAGTTTGATTTTGCTATCTATTGGTAATTTGCCTTCGAGTATTTTATCCCCGAATTTACTCGCCCAATCTTTATCGGTGGTAAAATGTAGCCCGCCTTGATTTATATGATTTTCACCACGATATAGGGTAAAAGCTTCTGGGTCGGAGATGAATTTTTCTATTAAATTATCAACTTCTTTTTTATTCATTTGCTAAGTATAGCAAAAAGAATGACAGTTGTTTATAAGAAGGCTGTAACAACTTTTACGTGTATTTAGGGTATTTTACCTATAACACAAAACCGCCCTAATAGAGGGCGGTTTTGCTCGTTTTAGACGCGTCTCGAGAGCGTCTCAACTTGGCTCGCGTGGTAGGGATCGAACCTGCCTTGCATTTTTAATAAACATAAGTAATCTTAAAATAGATTTGAAACAAGCAAAGAGGAGCAAACCATGTACTTTCCATATGTTGGAATTACTGACTTTATGAATTTTGAACAGGTCGAGAAAATGCTGGCTGTGTTCAAGGCTCATCTTCAACCCAGGTCGAAGCGGAAACTTCATGTGGGTGTGATGATGAGCTACAAGACACTTCATGGTCTTGAGACTAAGTGGTCAAAAGCCTTTCCTCCAAAAGAGGCGATTGCCGGGATCTTTGGTTCGGATGACGTTTACAATTGTCTGCATTATGCTGACTATGGACGTACTTCGGGTTATTTGGATCTGGCAAAAGCGATTTCATTTGGTGGTATAGGTATTCATGCCCTACAGCTGGACATGATTTGGCCGGAACCAGGAGATATTTCTGGAGGAGTGCATACTTCTCGGAAACAGATTGAGGTCATACTTCAGATTGGCAAGAAGGCAATCGAGGAGGCTGACAACGATCCAGAGGAAGTTGTTTGCAGACTAGAAGAATATGCAGGAGTAATTGATCGGGTACTTCTTGATAGAAGTATGGGTCAAGGAATTGGTATGGACGCCGATTTCCTGCTACCGTTTATCCGAACTATCAAGCGAGTACTTCCATACCTTGGTCTAGGAGTCGCTGGTGGACTCGGACCAGGTACGATGGGATTAGTAGAGCCATTGGTAAAAGAGTTTCCCGACGTGAGTATCGATGCTCAAGGGAGACTCCGTTCAAGCGGTAGTGCTCTTGATCCTGTCGATTGGGAGATAGCCGAAAAGTATCTTGTTGAGGCCTTAAAGTTGCTTCGATGACAAACACCGTTCTTCAGACGATATTAAAATCGTTTGGAGGGCGGTTTTCTTTTTATAAATATATGGCTAACTATATAAAAAACAGGTTATAACGTCTTCTAGTCATTGGAGCGAACGGAAACCCTTCGGAAGAGAGTGTTTTTGCTTACCCCGCCAAAATGTTATAATTCATACATGAAAAGCCGACAAAACTATTTAATAGTTTCTTTGGTGACGCTTGTCGCTATCCTTGGTGTCTTGATGTTTGTAATCGATAAAAAAAGCATTTCGCCGGATGTGGCCACCATCGCAAGCGGCGGTCAGATGTCCACGACCACACAAATCTCAACTTCAACCACTAAGACTGTCAGTACCATTTCATCACCAGAATTTCACTATATCGAAATCATCAATGGTTGCGGTCCGTATTATAATCTCACCCCGTGTGTGAATATGCGTTCCGGCCCCGGTACCCAATATCCCATAGTTGATCGTTTACGCACCGGAATAGTCTTGAAGGCACAAAGCACAACAACGTCGGAAGGGTATGAGTGGTATAAAATCATGATTGATAAGTCGATCCTGTATCCGGAACGCGTGACTGGAGATTGGTATGTGGCCGCTGATCCTAAGTCCGTACAACCGTTCGAAAATGTTGGTGACGAATGGCTTACCTCTAAATCCGCGACCACCACCAAACGGATCGTCATTGATTTGTCGCAAGAGATGCTTTATGCCTACGATGGGGAAACCTTATTTATGCAAAATTCTATTTCCACCGGACTTGAATTTACCCCAACGCCAGTCGGTACATTCAAGGTATTTAAAAAAACGCCCAGCCGTTATATGCAGGGACCGATAGTTGGCCTTAGCGATCAATACTACGACCTTCCCGGTGTCCCTTGGAATTTATATTTTACCAATGATGGGTCGGTTATCCACGGAGCCTATTGGCATGACCATTTTGGCCAGCCCTGGTCGCATGGTTGCGTCAATCTACCGCCAGAAAAGGCCAAAGAGCTATATTTATGGGCTGATATTGGCACAGCCGTAATTGTTAAGAATTAATACACTTGCCAATACAGCCGGTATGTGGAACAATATACAGATGATTTCATTCATTGCCGCCTTGCTTGCTATATTAAGTTTTGTATTGCCAATCCAGACTAATGCCGCTCAGATCCAAGAAGTCCCACCGACTCAAAAAACAAGTCTCATAACAAAAACCTCTATCCCTGATGTGCCGTTTTATTCGCAATTTACGGACATCAAGTCTCCAAAATGGCAGAAAGTCGGTTGTGGGGTAGCCAGCCTAGCGATGGTCATTGATTACTACGATCTAAATACCGTGTCGGTAAACACCCTGCTTAACCAAGGCGTGGCCCTCGGTGCCTATCTGAAAAGTTCCGGCTGGACATATAAGGGTTTGATTTCTTTGGGGAATAAATACGGTCTCGATGGCGATAGCTATGATTTGGCGGCAAAAAGCGACAAGGTCGCTTTCGAACAGTTTAAAAAATATTTGAAAGATGGTCCGGTCATTGCTTCGGTGCATTACAAATTCGACCCGAAAAGCACCATCCCCCATCTGGTGGTTATAAACGGAATTGATAAGGATAATATTTACTATAACGATCCAGCCAACAAAGCGGGCGGGAAGGTGATTTCTATTGCTGATTTTCTCAAAGCCTGGAAGAAAAGGTTTATAGTTATTCGACCAGTGAGAGAAAATCCCGACATCTCGCTTGGTTATCTTGGACAAGATAATATTTAGTCAAGATCAAACCATTATTGTCCTTATGAGAAAATAATTATATTATATATATTATGGTTATAGATATAGAATTAACTCTAAATCGGTTTGGTTTTGGAAAAATCTCGGAAAACAAATTCCAGTTGTTGTGTTTTAGGTTTTCCAAGTGGAAAATTCCCAATAAATATTCAGTTTCTTTTGAAATAAATTGGAGAAGAAAAGATTAGAGTTAAATGATATACTAATCCTATGCAAAAAATAGCCACGCAAATCTTTATTTATTCATCTATCATCTTTGGAATCATCGGCATTTTCGTTGTCATAACCTCTTCCGGACCAAATACGCCAGATTCGAACGCGACCAGGATGTTAATCAGGTTCTTGTTTGCGTCCGTGTTTGTAATACTGCCTTCGTTCGCACTGAGCATTGCCGGTAGGTATTTGAATAATAAATAGTCAAAACTTAATTGACTTAGTCGATTATGTGTGATATATTCATCACAGGATTTAATTTAAGCAATAAACAAGGAGGAAAACCTAGATGAGTAATAGTACGATGGTCGTTGGGAAGATTGATGACCAGGGTGATCGTGTACTTCTTTATCCGCAAAACGATGGGAAAAAGCACAAGTTTGAATACTATGTGATTGCCAGCCAGGATCGGGTCAAAGATCTGAAGGTTGGCGACACCATCGAGTATGAACCATACGGGGCAAACTTTGGCTGGTTTGTCGCAAAAAAATAAACCCACTTACCAACGCAGAAACCTACTGCTTCGGTGGTGGGTTTTTGTTATATACAAAAAACACCCTTGCGGGCATTTTTTGGTAAAGACTGTTGCAAATTATTTTGCTTTTCGCGCGGCGAGCATTGCGTGTTTTATCGCAAGTCGCTTCTTGGTCTTCTTGGAGCGCGAAGTCTTGTTTTTTGTATTTACTGCTGCTCTTTTTGCCATAATGGGATCATTATACACTATTTAATTTTAATTACAATCACTTTTAATTTGGAACAATGGTGATATACTTATCTTAGACAAAGAAAGGAGGTTCTGGTGAACAACAAGTTCTATATTTATATCTTCGGTCTTGATAAGCCTGAAGCTTCGCAAAAAATCAGGCAAATCAGGGAAGCGCTCGACGGACTCGGAATCGAAGTTTCTTATACGATCATCGTTTCTGATAATCGTGAGCTTTTCAAGAACGCCAAAGAATCGCATGCCGCGATTTTGTATCAACCGTCAAACGAAGCTGATTTCAAAAAAGCCTTCAAGACGATGATGGATACGGTCTCCAGACTAATGGATATAATATTGCTGCCGACAAGCGGCATTATCTCCAAAAACAGTTCGGGAATTTTTTAAAGTAGGGAATGCCACCCTACTTTTTGCTATAAATAAAACCGGGGTCGCAGACGCGACCCCGGTTGGCTTACTTGCCAATTCCAAACACTTTCCGTCGGAACGAAATCCTCGTTCCGATTTTTTCCAAAAGAACAATCAACTTATGTTTCTGGCGGACCTTGACCTGACATCTGGCCTTGCAGTGCATTCTCCTGACCGCACAATGCTGCCAGTGGTGGTGAATATTGGCTATCTTGCATTCCGTATTCTGACCACAAACTTCCAAATGGTCGCATTCCTTGTCGGCGAATTCCGCCCGCCTTTTGGCAAACTCAAGTGCTCCGCCATGCTTAATGTAATGATTAAACAGCCACTCCGGATGCTTGTACAGCTCCCAATCATCACAATTATGTTCCGCTCTGGTCGCATGCCGATTGACCGGACAGGTCATCGCATCTACTACTTGTGCTAGATTGTATTGCTCAACATTAAAAGGTATTTTTATTCCTGCTCCCATAAATCCCCCTTTCTGTAATGATTATATTATGTGGCCAAAATGTGTAAATCTTGTATCGCCGGCTATTTAGTGCTCTTGTTTTATGGTTTGTTATTGGGTAATATCTGGTCATGTATATCAAGATCAGGGTTAAGACCAAACAGAAAAAGGAAATATTAAGGGAGGTTTCGGCCGATCATTTGGAGATTTCGGTCAAGGAACCGGCCGAAAGAAATCTGGCCAATGACAGGGTTTTGGATTTGGTCAGGGAGCATTTTAAGGTGTATAATGGTGGAGTAGTAAGGATAGTGAGTGGTCACCATTCACCAAGTAAAATTATTAGCTTGCCCGATAAAATTTTATAAATTCGTTAGAACTAAAATATAAACGAATTCAAAAAACCATGAGGACGAAAATAAACGAGAAAGGAACCCAGATGGAGATTACGCAGGCGATGAGGGATTATCTGTACAAGAAACTTGAACACGTTGAGAAATTCATCGATGCCAATGACGAGAGCGCGATGTTCAACGTCGAGCTCGGCAAAACGACCAATCATCACCGGGCCGGAGAGGTGTATCGCTGTGAAATAAACCTGCATTTGAAAGGCCGTGATCTGCGTGCCGAGTCGGAAATGGATGATCTGTATGCGGCTATCGATATCGCCAAGGATGAGATAGTCAGAGAAATCCAATCAGGAAAAGAAAGAAGAATCAGTTTGGCCCGACGCGGCGGAGCCAAATTAAAGAATTTAGTAAAGGGTTTATTTAATAAATAAGCGATGAGCATAAAAAGTTATTTAAAACCAGAATATATCTGGTACGCGGTTATCGGAGTGATTATTTTGGTGCTTTTGTATGTCGGTACGGCGAAAACCGAGACAAAAAAGCCGGACGATAAGGCTGTCGTCAACGTAAGTACCAGTACTGTCGCGGCCACAGGCTCCAGTACAAAATTAGCAATAGTAAAAAAAGTTGAAAATAAAATGGACACAATCGAAATTCAGACAAATTTAGGCAATATCACGCTAGAGTTATACAAGGACAAGGCACCGAACACCGTGGCCAATTTTGAAAAGCTGGCTCAAAGCGGTTTCTATGATGGAACAAAATTTCATCGCGTGATCAAGGATTTCATGATTCAGGGCGGTGACCCAAACAGCAAGACAGCCGATACCTCCAGCTATGGCCGTGGCGGCCCGGGCTATGTCTTCGACGATGAAATCAATGACTTGCCGATGGTCCGCGGAATGCTTTGTATGGCCAATGCTGGTATTCAGGGCGGCAAGGGGACAAATGGCAGTCAATTTTTCATCATTACTGCCGCGGCGACGCCTTGGCTTATCGGTCATCATACGGTGTTCGGCAAGGTCATTGCCGGTATGGATGTAGTAGACAAAATTGAAAATCTTAAGGTAAATGAAAACGACCTGCCACTAACTGACGCGATTGTGCAAAAAATAACAGTCAAGTAGGGTGTATATAGTAGATGGTAGATAGTATTTTGTAGATTGATTTAAATCTGGTTTAGAGAAAATTTAAACCAGATTTAAATTTTCTATATACTATCTACAATATTCAATCTACTTCCTGATTCCTCGCAAGAAATCCTGATAGCTCATTTCTTTTTTTCCTTCCGGGATCACCTTGGTTATCATCAGCTGACCATCGTCAAAGTTTGCCTCGGTTATGACGACGCGAATGTCTCGGTCAGCGGTTTTTTGCATAAAGAAGGCTCGAGGCCAAATATGATAGGTCTGGATTTTTAAAAAGTTCTGATACGGGTCGCCGTCTTTCGTATCGATCAAACCATCCGTTTTCTCCACTTTTTTAGTGAAGGTGGCTTCGGAGTGATTTTGTTCTCTGGCCACGATTTTCCCAGCTATCCAATCTGGCAGTATTTTTGCCAGCAAATCAGCGCCGGTTTTGGCGGTTATTTTTTTTAGCTCATCGAGCTTTGGCGGCCAATTTGGAATCTCTACTTTGTCTTGAATGATAATCGGACCATGATCAACCTCTTTGTCCATTTGCATTATGGTGACGCCAACATTCCTGTCGTCATTTAAAATTTGTTCTTGAAGCGGCGAAGGGCCGCGATATTTTGGCAATAATGAAGGGTGGATGTTTATTGTTTTGTATTTTGGCAGATTTAAGATTGAATCCGGTATGATTTTTCCATAAGAGGCGACAATATATAGATCGTAGATGGTAGATTGAAGGTAGTTTAAGAAAGCCGGATCGCGGAGTTTTTCTTGCTCGATAAAGGCTACACCATTGGCTTTGGCCCAAGCTTTTGTCTCACTTTCGGTGAGTTCCAATTTCCGGCCTTTCGGTCGATCGGGAGTCGTGACGATCAGGTCTGGGACTAAACCGAGCTTTTTCATTTCCTCAAGGCAATATACGGAAAATTTGGAATTTCCGAAATAGGCAGTTTTCGTTTGTTGGTTGTTGATTTGCATAAATGTTGAGTTGTCATTGCGAGGAAGTTGCTGACGAAGCAATCCAGGATTCTGGTTTGCTTCGGGGATACCCTAGCAAAGACGGAAAATAGTTATTTGATTTTCTCCGGCGGAATCTCCTCGATATTTTCCGCTTTATCGATAAAAAGAACGCCATCCAAATGGTCGGTTTCGTGTTGAAATATCTGGGCAAGCAGGCCGCTGCCGCCACGGGTGAAAAGTTTGCCATTTTCATCGTAGGCTTTCACGCTTGCTTTCTCTGAACGCTCGACTTTGCCGTAAAAATATCTGACGGAAAGACAGCCTTCATCCACGAGCATTTTCTTTTTGGAAAGCTTCAATATTTGCGGGTTGATATAGACGGTATCTTTGATGTCTTTCGTTTCCTCAATCGGCGCTTCTTCCAAACCTTTTGTAATGATTTCCGCCTTTCGGGAGACGACAAAAATGCGCAAAGGGATGCCTATCTGTGGTGCGGCAATGGCCACGCCATCGTCTTGGCCGGCAAGGGCGACGGACATATCCTTGAGAATTTTTTGAATTCGTTCGCTCGTGATTTCTTTGACTGGTACGTTTTCCGCCACCTGTCTCAAAACGGCAGCACCTTTTTGGACGATTGTTGGGACTCCAGCAGGTTTCTTCATAAGCAAAATATACCTTATTTAGGAAGTTTTATCTATACTTGACAAGGTCATTATATTAGGTTTATAATCGTTGAGGACGTGAAAATTAATAATCTAAAACCATGGAGACAAAATGAAGGATAAAAATACCATCTGGATGACCATTTCTGGGTTGGCTGGACTTAGCTTTTTCCTGATTGCCAACTTTACAAATTTATTTGTCGGTTTGGCAGTCACGGCCGGAATCCTGCAGATTATTGTAAATGTTTTTGTCTTTGTGGTCTGGTCAAAAGCCTTTCTGCAAAGCATCGGCCTCAAAAAATGCATTGCCTTTATAGGAGCGGTCTTTCCCTTCTTTATGGCAAGTATTACAATCTGGCGGGTGTTATTGCCAGTATTTCATTGAAAATAGAGAAAGTAGATGGATAAAAATTGCCTTTAGTAGGCAGAGAAAGGAAAAAACATGAAAGTACCGGAGGCGGAAGTTGTGGTTGAGCGGTATTCACATCGGATAGACATGGTTCATCCCAAACAGTATCGCGTTGAAATTGAGGTGGCGGGTGTGAGATTTCTTCCAGATCCGCATACTAACGACCACGGTTTTATGACGAAGACGCGGGCAAATAATCTTGGGCGCAAGATTGCCAAGCTGTTTAACGTCAAATTTGTCCCTGCTGGTTAAGCACGTATAGTCTGTGAAATTTTAACAAGTAGGAGGAAATATGGTCTGTTGTGAGTGTTGTAAGGGAAGTGGAAAGGTTGCCGGTGAGACTTTTCTTAGTTGGAAAGTCTGTCCTAAATGTAATGGGCGCGGTGGCTTTAGCGAACGACCTCATTCTTACAGTGGTTGTTTGGTGATGTTGCTTGTTTATGGAGCGGGCATTGCCGGTGTGATTACTGTTTTATGCCTCGCCTAGACATATGCGTTAAACTTCAACCCTCGTGCAGAAATGCATGAGGTTTTTTTATATCAATTTTTTGTTGTTTTATTGGCAGGAGGAAGAATAAAAAGTTTTGATCGGTTAAAGATTAATGAAGATCTAAATTAGTCTTTACAAAAGACTCTCCGGCTCGATGTTTATCGCGTACTGCGGCGGCAGGGATTGGATTTTTTTCGTCAATTCATCGTTCGGCCAGTTATTTCTTTTAACCTTGATCAGGGCGTGCATGCAGAACTTGCCTTTTTGCATTGGGATAAAAGCGGGAAAGATGTCCACTTCGTAAGGCTGCATGATTTCTTGCAATTTTTCCATTCCAGACACAACGCCGCGTTTTTCGCCACTCAGGCTGATTTTGACCAAGATCGAAAAAGGCGGATAAAACAGCATTTCGCGGTCCTTGATTTCCTCACGGTAGAAATCGGCCAGGTTGCCATTCACGGCGTAGTTGTATATTTTCTGGGCGCCATCGCGTGTCTGAATGAGCAGGTTTTTCGAAGTGAAAGAGCGGATTTTAAGAAGGATGTTCAAGACGCGTTCATTGATCCGAAAATCGGGAATGGAAAAAAAAGAATCAATCGAAGCGACGGCGGAATTTGCCACTTTTTCCTGGAGGTACAGCAGGGACATCTCCGTTCCCAGAAGTACGCTGCCGGGGGAAGCATAAAATTTCTCGGCAATCTCCAGCGCTTTCTTGTGGGTCGGAGCCGTGTCGTTGTCGATTTTAAAAATTTTCAAGTCCGGATATTTTTCCTGCAAGGCTTCCTCGACGCCTTCGATGCCTATGCCAAAAGTGCTGAGGCGCCAGCTCTGGCAATTTTTGCATTTTTCCAGGGCGTCGCGATGTTCCCCGCAACGGTGACAAAGAAAGAAATTCTCGGTCGGCGCCTTGTGTAGTACGGTGGGAGCCCCGCAAGTATTACAAGTGACCATCGTGCCGCAATCAGCACAGACAGTAGAAGGAAAAAGTCCCCGGCGGGCAACGAAAACAAACATATTCTCGTTGTTTTCCCGGGTTTCGTTTATCAGATTATGGAAGTTATCGCTAAACAGCTTGAATTTTGGTGCGCGATTTTCTTTGGTGTCGATATTTTCCGGCAGACGTTCTTTGAGGTCGATGATTTGTTGTCTGGCGGTCGTGAGCGAACGGAATTTCAGGGGAACAACTTCAAATAATTCGTTGGCACTATGGCGCCACAAGGTCTCCGTCCGGAGCAAGATATCGCCAAAGATTATCCGGGTTTTAAGCTTAGACGCGATGATTTCAGCAAATTTGCGAAAATCCACATAAGGCCGAGACTGGTTTTTGTAGGAGCGCGAATTCTCCTTGTCAATGATGATGGTCCCAATATCGTGACGCGGGATAGCGAGAAACTGGCCGGTACAGATTATCAAAACCGTATGGTCTTCGGCGACGGCTTTTTTCCAAAGAGCCAGGATGTCTTTTTTGGAAACGGAATTGTGCAAGACAAAAGTATATTGTTCGATGCCTTTGGCTAATTTCTCGTAAGCTTTTTTGGTGTCCTGAATAGTCGGCAGGCAAAAGATGACCGAATGGCCGCGAGCAAAATCTTCCCGGATCAGGCTTTTATAAGTGGCATAACGTTCTTCATCGTCGCACTGGATGATTTGTTTTTCGGTCAGGTTGGGATTTCTGGCCACCTTGAACTCCTCGTAGACCTTGTCGCCGTTTTCCAAAATGGTTTTGGGAATGACCGAGTGCAAAACGCTGCCGGTACTGGCAATCAGGTATTTTGACATCTCTGCGACCGACGCGATATAGGCCGAAGTGAAAAGTGTCAGCGGCTTGATTTTCTCGATTTTTTTCAATTCAAACGGCGCGTTTTTTATGTCGCTTTTGGACAAAATGGCGTCATCAGAAGAGACAACCATCGCTGAGACGGTTTTTTTGCGAAGGGGGACTTTGATGATCGAACCAATCGGAACATCCAGGCTGGTGAAATAGGTCAGGCTTTCTTTGGCGATTCCGCGGGATATGGGGATGACGGATAGAAGCTTCATTGGCTATATCATGGCAGAAAATGGCCTTGATTTCAAGGGCGGGACGGTTTACTCTCTCAGTATCTTTATTTTTGCGCCAAGGGCATTTAGGCGTTCGGCAATTTCCTCATAGCCGCGATTTATGCTGTAAACGTTTCGCAAAACCGACTTGCCTTTGGCACCGAGCATGCCGATCAAAATAATTGCGGCGGGACGCAGAGCTGGCGGGCAGATGACTTCGGCGGGTTTCAGTTCAGCCTTTCCGTTGACATAAAAACGGTGAGGATCGGCGAGGATGGTATCGGCGCCAAGCTTGTCCAGCTCTTTGTAATGTATTGCTCGCTTTTCATATATCCAGTCATGAATCAAGGTCTGACCACGAGCCTGGGTGGCAATGACGGCAAAGAAAGGCAGGTTGTCGATATTCAATCCCGGATAAGGATGCGCCTCGATCTTGTCTTGCAAGGCGGTCAGTTTTGACGGCGAAGTCTTTATATCCACCAGGTCAATGCGACCGTTCAAGCCTTTGTAGGTTTTTGATAATTTGAATCTCACGCCCATCTTTTTTAATTTTAACAACTCAATCTCCAGAAAATTGATGGGGCATCGCTTGATTTCAATCGAAGAATTGGTGACGACGGCGGTCGCCAAGAAAAACATGGTATCAATCGGATCTTCGCCCAAGTGATAGGTAACATTTTTATTGATTTCTTTTATGCCGTAGACGGTGAGAGTGCTTGTGCCGATTCCGTCAATTTTGACACCCAAGTCTTCCAGGAAAAAACACAAGTCCTGCACCATGTAATTGGCGGAAGCAAATTTGATTACGGATTTGCCGGGAATCATCGCCGCGGCGATGAGCGCATTCTCGGTGACGGTATCGCCGCTTTCATACAGGGCGTATTCGGCCGGCTTCAGCTTGGGCGCTGATACCTCATAACTTTTGGATTTGGAGACGATGTTAATGCCATAATTTTCCAAGGCAAAAAGGTGGGGAGTGACAGTTCTGGCTCCAAGCTTGCAGCCGCCAGATTGCGGCAAGGAAAACCTCTTCAGGCGATGAACGAGCGATCCGATGAGCATGATGATGCTGCGGGTCTTTTCAGCCGAGATTTTGTTGATGTTTTTTAAGTTGATGTTTTCCGCCTGTATTTCCAGGTCGTTGCCGGACCATTTGATATTTACACCGATGCTTTCCAATACTTCTACCATCCGATACACCTCTTCGATCTTGGGCACGTTCTTGATTGTGGTCCGGCCCTTGTTCAAGAGGGAAGCGGAGATGATCCCCATCGCCCCATTTTTGGAAGTCTTGGTTGTGATGGTGCCGGAAAGCTTATGTCCGCCATCAACTTCAAAATTCATCGCCCCTTTGCTGACAGTGACAATTTCGCGTTCGAGCGCGTTGCTTATTTTCTGAATCATTTCCGTGGTCAAGTTTTGCTCGCCGCTTTCGATGCGGGCGATGGCGCTTTGGGTGGTGTTTAGCTTTTCGGCAAACTCCACCTGGGTAATTCCGCGCTTTTCGCGCAATTCCTTGATCAGCTGGCCAATGCTTGATAGTGTGTCAGACATTTTAATTTTTAAATTATTTATATTCCGAGATTATATCATATATGAGATATAGATGCCAATTCACAGGTGTCCTGGCTGGTCGGTGGAAAAGTTTGCATAAAAAATAACCAGCATTTCTGCTGGTTATGCCTGGGTCACCCAGGTAGTTAAAGGCAGAGATTTAATAACGTGCCTTCTTCGCCGATGTTGTAATACGTCGGCGCATGTTCTTCGCTGCCGGCAACTTCTGGCCTCATGGAATCTTCCATTATGGCAATTCGGACCACTTTTCTGGCCAGAAGGACAACAATGTCCTCCTTCGCCAATTCGTGGTTTTTCCGGGCTACGGTCACTATCTCACGGGCACCGGATTCAAAGTCTGCAACCAGCTTGTGAAAAAGCTTGTCGAGCTCTTTTTCCACCCTTTTTCCGGCCTCGATCTTGATTTCCATGCGTTTCTGCTTGGCTGTTGTCATCTAACATCTCCTATCTTGAATTGTTATCTACTCGAAAGAACGAGTCACTAATCTAATATAAATTAGTATAAATGTCAACATATTGCAAAATCGTCCAAATAGCATAAGATGAAAGCACAAATGAGCTTTTTTACCAAAAAAATCGGTATCGATCTGGGAACGGCCAATACTCTGGTCTTTTTGCCAGGCAAAGGCGTTGTCCTTTTTGAACCTTCTGTCGTTGCCGTTTCCGAACAGGATAACAAGATTTTAGCTGTTGGCGTTGAAGCGAAGAAAATGATCGGTAAGACTCCCGACAGTATTATTGCCTATCGTCCAATGAAAGACGGCGTGATTGCCGATTATCGCGTGACCGAGGCGATGCTTCGCTATTTTATCGACAAGGCGCTTGGCCGTTGGAATATTTTTAAACCGGAAGTGATGATTTCCGTGCCGGCTGGCGTGACTTCGACCGAACGACGGGCGGTGATTGAAGCCGCGATGAAGGCCGGAGCCAAGAACGCCTATGTGGTGAAGGAACCGATTTTGGCAGCAATTGGGGCGGGTATTCCGATTCAAGAACCTATGGGTCACATGGTGGTGGATATCGGTGGCGGAACGACCGACGTGGCAGTGATTTCTTTAGGTGGAATTGTGTCTTCAACTTCCGTGAAATGTGCGGGGAATAAAATCGATTACGCGATTGCTGATTATATCAAGAAAACTTTCAACCTGGCGATTGGCGATAAGACTGCTGAAGACATAAAGATCCAAGTCGGCTCGGCCGTGCCGATGGATGAAGAATTAACTATGGTGATCAAAGGCCGGGATTTTCTTTCTGGTCTGCCACGAACGGCGGAAATCAAAACTAATGAAATCGTCAAGGCGATCAGTAAAGAACTTCGAGATATGATCAAGGCGATCAAGGATGTTCTTCAGGAGACTCCACCAGAACTAGCTGCGGATATTATAGACAAGGGAATTATTATGACCGGTGGTTCGTCGCAGTTGCGAAATTTGCCCGAGCTGGTTTTTCGTCGCACGGGTGTAAAGGCGATTCTCGCCAAAGATGCGATGTATTGCGTGGCCAAGGGAACTGGTATTGCCCTGGAACATTTGGATACGTACAAAAAGTCTATTATTGCCAAGAGGTAAGGGGGCGCTCGGGTCGGCATTTGAAATGCACGATAGAAATTTTTCCGTCGAAAAATTTCTTCTCTACTCAGTCGATTTTTTGCTAAAAATCTCCTTCCGTAAGGCATTTCAGATGCCGACCCTCGCTCCATATTCAAATGCACTTTTATCGACAGATAAACTATGCTAGTCTTGTAACAAGTAAAAAACAAGGAGGTGGTTGTGGAATATTTGATCGGTTTTGTTATTTGTGTTCTTTGTGTCGCCCTTACGAATTCGCTCGGTGGCAGAAAATGGTTTCTGTTCAGTCTGATACGAGAAAAGGCTGAAACGATCCGTCGCATATACAGGCAGGAAAAATGGAAGTTCCGAGACGACCGTTTCCATTGGCCGCCTGGACCGCCAACCAAGATGGCCTGAAGGTTCGTAACGCTCAAACAATGAAAAATTTGTTTGGGCTTTTTTTCTGAAATACTACAAGCTGGGAAGCTATTATGCTATTATGTTTGCATGAAAGAAATCTTGGACTCTTTTAAAAGAACCGGTAACTTGCACCACGCCTATTGCCTGATCGGAGACATTCCGACCATCAAGGACCAGGTAGAAAATTTCTTGAATAGGGATTTGAAATTTCCATTGCAGAACAATCCAGATTTGTGGTCAAAGGAATATAAAGTATTCAAGATTGATGACAGTCGGGCTTTGGCGGAAAAACACCAGAACAAAACCATGTCTCCGGGCCGTAAGATATTTGTTTTGACTGCCAATTTCATGACCAAGGATGCGCAAAATTCGCTATTGAAGATTTTTGAAGAGCCGACAGCAGATACGACCTTCTTTCTGATCATGCCGTCGGACTCGACTCTTTTGCCGACATTGCGTTCCCGACTGATGGTAATCAAGATCGTTTCTGATGAAATTCGGGGCAATGACGGTACAAAATTTCTGAACGGATCGATTGGCGATCGTCTGAAAATGATTAAAAAGATCACTGACGGCATTGCTGACGAGACGATGGACAAATCTTCCGCGATAGATTTCCTGAAAGAAATCGAATCGGCAATCGGGAAAAGGAAAAAAGAGAGAAAAGATTTAGATAAAGTGGAGAAAGTCGAAAAGGCGATTTCCTATTTGAATGACGAAGCTCCGTCGGTAAAGATGATTTTGGAATATGTGGCGATGGCGCTTTAACGCCAGGCAGGGACGGACGCTTTCTAGGATTGATAAAAAGTGCTAGAATGGGAACAATATCAGGAAGATTTAGTTTTATAATATAATCATAAAAACACATATGAATTACGATTTTACGAAGTTTAAGAGCCGAATAAAAGAATTGGAGGATCACGTGAAGAAAGAATTTTCCTCCATTCGGACTGGTATGGCTTCACCGCAGATTTTGGATGGCGTTTCGGTAGAGAGCTATGGGGCGTATATGCCGATCAATCAGGTGGCCTCGGTCACGATTGCCGATGCGCGATCACTCATGGTTTCTCCTTGGGATGCTTCCCAGGTCAAGGCAATAGAAAAGGCGATTACCGCAGCCAATCTGGGAGTTTCCCTGAAGACAGACGAAAAAGGTGTGCGCGTATTTTTCCCGGAGTTGACCGGCGAGAGAAGGCAGGAATTGGTCAAAGCGGCTAAAGAAAAATTGGAACAAGCCAAGGTTCAGTTGCGTGGCTCTCGAGATGAAACCCAGAAAGACATTGATGCCAAAGAAAAGCTTGGCGGAATGGGCGAAGATGACAAGTTTCGCTTCAAGGCGGAAATGCAGAAAATGGTTGATGCTGGCAACAAGTCTTTTGAAGAATTGTTTGCGAAAAAAGAAAAAGAAATTCTCGGGTAAGGGTCGCTCGGTGTTGTCTTTGCAAATGCACGATAGAAATTTTTCCGTCGAAAAATTTCTTCTCTACTCAGTCGATTTTTTGCTAAAAATCTTCTTCCGTAAGGCATTTGCAAAGACAACACCTCGCTCTAGTTAATATAAAATAATCATGTCCATCGTCATATTTCTCATCGTCTTGGCGGTATTGGTATTCGTTCATGAATTGGGCCATTTTATCGTGGCAAAAAAGAGCGGTATTCGGGTGGACGAATTTGCCATCGGCTTTCCGCCGAAACTTTTCAGTTGGACAAGAGGCGAAACAAAATATGTATTTAATCTGATACCTTTTGGCGGTTATGTGAAAATTTTTGGAGAAAATCCGGATGACGAGTCGTTGAACGGACCAGATAGCAAAAGAAGCTTTGTTAATGCTCCAAAATGGAAACAAACGGCAGTTTTGGTCGCTGGTGTCTCGATGAATATGATTTTTGCCTGGATTTTGATCTCGATGTCTTTTATGATTGGCAACCTGATGCCGGTTGGCGACAGTGGCATTGCCAAATACTCCAAGTATATGCATGAGCCGCGCGTGATCGTGACGAATTTGAACGAAACATCAGCCGCCAAAAGAGCCGGGGTACAAATCGGCGACACTTTGTTGGCCATTTCTGATGGCAAGAATACTTACGGGACAATTTCATCATCGACCATTACCACGGTGCAGATAAAAGAATTGGTTTCCAGTAATAAAGACAAAATCCTTACTTTAAACTATTCTCATTCGGGAGAAAATAAAGTAGCGACAATGACGCCGGAAACGGTAAACGGCACGCCGATCATTGGTGTCTATATGGAAAATGTTGGCGTGGTCAAGATGAACTTTTTTACAGCACTCTGGTATGGTGCTGATCTGACCATCACCACCATCAAAGACGTGGCGATCGGTTTGTCAAAGTTTATTTACCATTCCATTAAAGGCCAGGGTCATTTGTCCGACGTGACTGGGCCGATAGGTCTTGTGGATATGGTTGGCCAGGCTGCTCACTTTGGTTGGTCTTACTTGTTCGGTTTCATCGCCTTCATTTCCTTAAACCTGGCGGTAATCAACCTGATGCCTTTTCCCGCCTTGGATGGCGGCCGGGTGCTGTTTGTTGCCATCGAAGCGATAACCAGAAGGCCAATCAAGCCTAGAGTCGCAAATGCCCTGAATGGCATTGGCTTTATCCTTCTCATGGGCCTCATGGTAGTGATAACTGTCCGTGACATTATAAATCTAATCTAATTTATTTATGAGCGTGGAAAATATCCAATCCGACAAAGAAGCAGTCTATGAAAAAATCGGCAATTACACGCCGCTCATGAACCGCCTGCAAATTAAATTATCGGAAAAAATGTACTTTGACCAAAGTGGCATCATCAGGCCGGCTGATGACAGCATATTTTCCAATTTCAAGGATTTGTATTCGGCAGATTTTCGAACGGCTTTGCGGGTTTTGCTGGAAGAGAGGGAAGATGTTGTTAGTTTGTTAGAAATGGTGGCAATAAATAAAAAAGACTTGCCCGAAAACGAAATGGAAATGATAGTAAAACTTTTGCACGATAAGATTCTGGGAATTCATGACAGTCGTGTGCAAAAAGCTGCGTAAAAACAATTTAATTTTTGTTAAAAAAATCGCCCCCAGATATAGGTGCGATTTTTAGATCATTCAGACCTCGAAATTCGAGTTTTTTCCGCCTTTCAGAAAGACGCAACCGACTCCTATCACCATAAAGGTCAACAGTAAGCCAATAAAACCTTTGGCGATTGCCCCAAAAGACACAACACAAACAAAAGTGAACATAAACAACATCCTTTCTTGGTAATCTGAAAAAAGGTTAACATTTTAAACTAGCACCGTCAATTGTTTCGCTTTTTCAGAAAATAAGCTATGATGAATCCATATTAATCAGGAGGGTTTATCCATAAATAACATGTCCGGATTTATCGAAAACATCATAGCCAGAATAAATAGGCGTTTTTCTAATGATATTGGAATTGATTTGGGTACGGCCAATACTCTGGTTTATTTGGCTGGCAAGGGCATTGTTGTCAACGAACCGTCAGTGGTGGCTTTGAACCAAAAAACCGGCCGAGTGGTAGCCGTCGGTTCGCAGGCAAAAGAAATGTTGGGACGAACGCCGGCCCATATTGTCGCAGTTCGACCGCTTGTAGATGGAGTCATTTCCGATTTTGAAGTGACTGAAGAAATGATCGCCTATTTGATAAAAAAAGCCGAACAATTGTCGCCAAAGCCGCTTGGTCCGAGAGTAGTAGTAGGCGTGCCGTCTGGTGTGACCAACGTTGAGATCCGCGCCGTTCGTGACGCTACTAGGAATTCCGGAGCACGGGAAGTCTATATTGTAGAAGAACCGATGGCCGGGGCGATCGGTATCCGTTTGCCGATCAAAAGTCCGATTGGTAATATGGTGATCGATATCGGTGGCGGAACATCGGACATCGCGGTAATTTCTTTGAGCGGAATTGTGCGATCAAAAAACTTGCGCATCGCTGGCGATAAATTGAACTCCGACATCATTGCTTATATTCGCAGTGAATTTAAAATCCTGATTGGTGAAAAAACCGCTGAACACATTAAGATAAATGTTGGCTGCGTCATGCCGGATCAGGCGATGGAAGCATCAATAAAAGGACGCGATCTGGTGACGGGCTTGCCTCGCGAGGTGATCATTACCGATGGTGATATCCGGGAAGCAATGTCCCAGTCGATTGCCGTTTTGGTGGAGTCGGTCAAAGAAGTATTGGAGACGACGCCGCCGGAAATCGTAGCGGACATTATGCAACGGGGAATATATTTGGTTGGCGGCGGGGCTTTGATAAGGGGCCTGGACGTGTTGCTTCATGAAGAACTTAAAATCCCGGTCTATATTGCGAGCGATCCGCTGACCGCCATTGCCCGCGGTACCGGCATCATTTTGGAAAACTTGGACGAGTACAGGGAAGTCTTAATTGATAATGAAGATGAATTACCCCCTAAAAAACAGTAATTCAGAAAGTCGCCGAAGGGAAATGAAGACCAAAAACCTTATTTCTTTTTTGATTGTGATTTTGGCTATTATTGTCTTGGGAACGGCGCCGATCAGAAATTTGCTGTTTAACATTGCCCGCCCGCTATGGAGCGGTGAGAATTTTATCGCAAAAATGATTGGCAATCTCGGCGGATATCTTGGTTCTAAAAATTCGCTCATCGTGGAAAACAACCTGTTCAGGGAAAACGCCTCATCTTCGCAAGCCTTAGTGGCTTTGAATGAGGTTTTAAGGACCGAAAACGAGCAGCTCAAGTCTTTGTTGGAACGTAAAATCATCAAGGAACAATCCGTCCTAGCCATCGTTCTTAGTAAATCTCCAGTTATCGCTTATGATAATCTCATCGTCGATGTCGGATCGGATTTTGGCGTGACAGTCGGTGACCGGGTGGTTGCTGATGGCTCGACGTACATCGGGGAAGTGTCTGAGGTCTATGCCCATGAAAGCAAAATCAAGCTGTACTCATCTCCCGGGAATAAATTGCAGGTTTTTTTGTCAAAAAACTCATTGCATGTCGAAGCCGAAGGTTTGGGTAATGGTAATTTTTCCATCAAATTACCCAAAGAGATCGATGCTCAAGAGGGTGATCCGATCGTGATCCCGTCGATTTCAGTAAATATTTTTGGGATTATCGAAAAAATCGAGTCTCGGGACAAGGATTCTTTCCAGACAATTTTGTTCAAGAGTCCGGTAAATTTGGCCGAAATCAGTCGGGTAGAGATTTTAATAAATAAATAATCATAATGATAAAAAGAATAATTTACGGAATAATAATGTTTCTCTTCGTCATCACCTGTCCTTGGTGGTTGACCGCCTTGGCCGCACTCTTCTTCTTGTTTTATCAGAAATCATATTTTGAAATCATCATTGTCGGCTTCCTGATGGACGTCTATTACGGGTCATTTCATGCAAATTTTACCTGGAGTGATTACCGATTCACTTTGTGGGCCGTTGTCTTGCTGGTAGTCTCAATCTTCCTGAAAAAACGCTTAAAATTCTACTCGGAATAGATCAAGATTTGCCTTTTTGGCAAAGTCGGCGTAATATGATTCACACATAACCCCTAGGCGTTCGGCGCCGGGGCATTTGGCGTCAACAACTAAAAATATGAATAAATCAAACAAAAACATCGAAGCAAAAGACGAAATCATTGTCAGGGGTGCGAGGACACATAATCTTAAAAATGTGTCCGTTCGCATGCCTCGAAACAAGATGATCGCCTTTACCGGGCTGTCCGGTTCTGGAAAATCATCACTCGCTTTTGATACGATTTTTGCCGAGGGTCAAAGAAGGTATATCGAATCACTGTCTTCCTATGCCCGACAGTTTTTGCGACAGATGCAAAAGCCGGATGTTGATGAGATTTCCGGCCTATCACCGGCAATTTCAATCGACCAAAAATCACGTTCCAATAATCCTCGCTCGACGGTGGCGACGATCACGGAAATCTACGATTATATGCGCATACTTTTTGCACGTATCGGTCGGCCGCACTGTCTGACTTGCGATCGCGAGATTAAGAAGCTTTCCAATGAAGAAATCTTGGAAACGATAATCAAAAGTGTTACTGGTATTGATACGAGCAAGAAAGAAAAAATCGTCCTAGGCGTATCGGTTGACGATGTAAAAATAAAAATATTCTCACCGGTGGTTGTCGGGCGGAAGGGTGAATATTATCAGATGCTTTATGACCTGCTCAGCAAGGGTTATGAGTGGGTGAAAATCGACGGTGTGATGAAAAAACTCCGCGATCAGATAATACTGTCTAAAACCAAAAAACACGATATCGATGTCCTGGTTGATGAATTTTACGTCAGTGAATTTCGACCGACCAAGTTGTCAAACGGAAAATTCGGCCTGAAAGAGGGAATTCGCGAACGGTTGTCGGAAGCGATCGAAAAAGCCATCGATGAATCTCAAGGTCTATTGAAAATCGAAACCAATGGCGAAGACAAGATGATGTCGGTAAAATTTATGTGTCCTTATGATGGCTATTCTTATCCCGAAGTCGAACCACGTCTCTTTTCCTTTAATTCGCCCTATGGGGCTTGTGATGCCTGCAACGGTCTTGGTACCAAGCATTTCTTCGGCGAAGAAGTCTGCGACAAATGCCACGGGGCGCGCCTGAGAGAAGAAGCTTTGCATGTCCTGATTAACAAGAAGAATATTGTCGACGTGGTAGCGATGTCGATCACTGACGCCAAAAAATTCTTTGATGAAATCGAGCTGTCTGACGTTGAACGGGAAATCTCCAAAGTAATTTTGAAAGAAATAGAAGCGCGATTGAAATTTATGATCGATGTCGGTATCGAATATTTGTCATTAAATCGCCGGGCGCACACGTTGTCTGGAGGTGAGGCCCAAAGAATTCGCTTGGCGTCACAGCTCGGCTCGGGCCTGGTGGGGGCACTGTATGTTTTGGACGAGCCAACGATCGGTCTGCATTCCCGGGATAATGATCGCCTGATTAAAACTTTGACCGGCCTTCGCGATCTGGGAAATACGATTATCGTGGTAGAACACGACGAAGATACGATTTTCGCTTCTGACTATCTTGTGGATATCGGTCCTGGCGCCGGCATTCACGGCGGAAACGTCGTCGTCGACGGTTATTTGGACGAACTTTTGACAGCTAAGACCAATCCGTCCGGATCCCTAACCTTGGATTATTTGCGTGGCGATAAAAAAATCGAAATTCCGGAAAAACGAAGAGACAGCGACAAAGGCTCGCTCAAGATTCGCGGCGGAAATGTTTTTAATATTAAAAATCTGAGCGTCGATGTGCCATTGGGCAAGTTTGTCTGTGTGACCGGGGTCTCCGGATCGGGCAAGTCGTCTTTTGTCTATGAAATAATCGATAAAAATCTGCAGGCTAGATTCAATCGCCGCTATCGCAGCAATCAAGTCTACAATTGCAAGACGTTTACCGGCAGCGAATATGTGAATCGGGTGATCTTGATCGACCAATCGCCAATCGGACGAACGCCGCGATCAAATCCGGCCACCTATACCGGCGCCTGGACATTTATCCGGGAAATGTTCGCAACCAGCGTCGAAGCCAAGGCCCGAGGCTGGAAGGCCAATCGTTTCTCGTTCAACGTGAAAGGCGGCCGTTGCGAGGCTTGCGAGGGTAATGGGACAATCGAGGTGGAGATGCATTTTTTGCCGACCGTTTATGTGCCTTGCGACGTGTGCGGTGGCAAGCGATTTACCAAGGAGACTTTGGAAGTAAAGTATAAAAAGAAGAATATTTCTGAGGTTTTGAGTATGACTATCGAGGAAGCGTTCAAATTCTTTGAAGATATTCCCGCTATTTCTGATCGTCTGAGAAGCTTGATCGATGTCGGTCTGGGTTATCTCGAGCTAGGCCAGTCAGCCACCACGCTGTCCGGTGGGGAAGCACAGCGCGTGAAAATTGCCTCGGAATTATATCGCCCACATCTTCAGAAAACCGTCTACCTTTTGGACGAGCCAACGATCGGTTTGCATTACGAGGACGTGAAAAAACTGATTGAGATTCTCCAACGACTCGTGGATGCGGGCAATACCGTGATTGTCATCGAGCATAATATCGATTTTGTAAAATGTTCCGACTACGTGATTGACATCGGACCGGAAGGCGGGGATCGCGGCGGAGAGATTGTAGCCAAGGGTACACCGGAGGATGTTGCTAATAACAGCAAAAGTCATACCGGTAAGTATCTTAAAAGGCATCTTGATAAATAGTTGGTAATTTAAAAACCACCTTTTGGGGGTGGTTTTCGTGGTATTTTCTACCACATGATGAGCGCGGTGATGACAGAGCCAAAGAATATGATTATCCTGACCCCGTACTGAACCGCGATCTGCGATTTGGTGTTCGAGACAGTGCTCTCTTGGACCCCGAGAACATGACCTAAATCTTCGAGGGCCATATTCAAAATGTCTCGGAAAAGAACTATCGCTAAAACACCAAACATTAAAGACCCGGTATGATTAAACATTCGTCCCTCCTTAATATCAAGTTTGACGTAAAGAAATTTCTATCGTATAATAGCAGAATTGTTATGAAAAGTCAAGACCTTAAAAAAAGCAAATTGCCTGATGTGCCAGGTGTCTATCTTTTTAAAAAGAAAGGCCGGATTTTGTATATCGGCAAAGCCACTTCGCTCAAGGATCGGGTCAAAAGCTATTTCGGCAAGGATTTGATATCCACTCGCGGACCCTTGCTTGTGGATATGGTTTACACCGCCGACAAGGTTGACTTCATTGCGACACCATCAGTTTTGGAAGCCCTTATCTTAGAAGCCAGCTTGATCAAAAAGCACCAGCCTTGGTATAACACCAAAGAAAAGGATAATAAAAGTTTTAATTACATCATCATAACCAATGAGGAATTTCCTCGGGTTCTGATTGAGCGCGGCAGAAACATTGTTGGCGGAAAAAGTTTTGGTCTTGAATCCGGGGAAAGGTCAAACTTTAAGGAATCGATAAGGTCATATTTTGGCCCATATACCAATTCATCACAGCTTCATGAGGCTTTGAAAATCGTTCGTAAAATATTTCCATTCAGGGATAATTGCAAAATTGGTCAATCTCGGCCATGTTTTAACTATCAGATCGGCCTTTGTCCTGGTGTTTGTGCTGGTTTGTTGGCAAGGAAGGACTACTTGAAGATAATTTCTAATATTGAACTTTTTTTGGGTGGCAAAAAGGATAGGCTTACAAAAAAACTGGAAAAGGACATGAAAGAATTAGCCCAGAATTGGGAATTTGAAAAAGCCAACAAAATCAAACAGACGATTTTTGCCCTTAACCACATTCGTGATGTTTCTCTAATCAAATCTGATTTTACTTCTGTCATTCCAGCGCAGGCGGGAATCCAGGAGAATGACAAGGTTTTCCGTATCGAAGCTTACGACGCTGCGCATTTATCCGGTACTAATAATGTCGGAGTGATGGTGGTGATGGAAGACGGAGAGCTTAGAAAGGCTGATTATCGGAAATTTATCATAAAGGAAAGCCGAGCTGACGATATCGCGGCCCTAAAAGAAATGCTGGAAAGGCGCTTAAGACACACAGAGTGGCCGTATCCGGATGTAATTGTAATCGATGGAGGAATTGCCCAATTGAATATGACCAAGAAAGTCTTGGAACAAGGTCGAACCTTGTTCCAAGTTGTGGCAGTAACCAAAGATGACCGGCATAAGGCTAAAGCGATAATTGGCGATAAAAAAACGGTGACTAAATTCAAAAAAGAAATCCTGCTTATCAATAATGAAGCACACCGATTTGCCCTGGCTTTTCATCGGAAGAAAAGACGTGATATAATTGGTCGATGAGTAGAATAAAAGTTGCTGTCTTGCGTGGCGGGCCGTCTTCTGAATATGAAGTCTCTTTGAAAACCGGAAAATCAGTCCTGGATAATTTGCCTGAGCATTACGAAGCCTTTGATATTTTTATTGATAAGGAGGGCGTCTGGCATTATTCTGGCAAACCGGTCTCTCATAGCCAAGTCTTTAAAATGGTGGATATCGTATTCAATGCTCTTCACGGCGCCTACGGCGAGGATGGCACGGTGCAGAAAATACTCGATCAATTTGACATGCCTTATACCGGTTCTGGCTCATTGGCTTCGGCAATCGGCATGAATAAGGCTTTGACCAAGAATATCTATGACAGTTTCAAGATCAAGACCCCGATCTATACTTTGGTTGGAAAGGATAACAATATTTCACTGGAAGCCGCCAGACTTTTTAAAACTTTCCCGATGCCGGCCGTGGTCAAACCGCATAACAGCGGTTCATCGGTGGGTATTTCGATAGCAAAAACTTTGCCAGAATTGGAGAATGCGATTTACAAAGCTTTGGACTACTCGGATACTGTTATCATTGAAGAATTCATTGCCGGCAAGGAAGCGACTTGCGGGGTGGTGGAGAATTTTAGGAATGAGGAAATCTATTCTTTGTTGCCGGTAGAAATTCGCAAGCCCGATGCCTCGCTATTTTTCGACTACGAAGCAAAATACAGCGGTCAATCGCAGGAAATCTGTCCAGGTAATTTTACCGCTGAGGAAAAGAAAATTATCCAAGAGATGGCCGCCGAGGCCCATAAGGCTTTGGGCCTGAGCCATTATTCCCGTTCAGATTTTATCGTCAATCCAAGGCGGGGGATTTATATCTTAGAAACCAATACCTTACCTGGCCTGACCAGCGAGTCTTTGCTGCCAAAATCCCTCCAGGCCATCGGTTGCAGTTTCCCCCAGTTCCTGGATCATTTGATAAAACTGGCACTCCAAAAAAATAAATAATTAATATTGGTTAAAAAATAAAAATCTGCCCCCAAGGCAGATTTTAGTATTTGGTGGACCCGAGGAGAGATTCTCCCGCGACTAAATTCTCGCCGTCGCTCGAATTTGTCTGGGCACCACCTCGACATTTTTACTGCTAAAAAAATGTCTCCGGTGTTCGAATCTCCTCCCGAACGCCCCTTCACTATAAAAAAACTAGATAATTAAATCTAGTTTTTTTATAGTGGTGGACCCGAGGAGATTCGAACTCCTGACCCCCTCATTGCAAATGAGGTGCTCTACCAACTAAGCTACGGGCCCAACGCATGATACATTATCATAAAACATAAAAAATGCCAAACGTTGGTGGACCTAGCGAGAAATATGGAGACATTTTCGGTCACAAGTTTTTTGCTCGCCGTCGCTTTCAAAAACTCCTGACCACGACTCGCAACCCGTTTTGCTAAACGGGATACCCCGCTCCGTCTTCCGATTCACGCTATTTCCTATAAAATATACATTTCAATGCTACTCATTGAAATTGTTATTTTATGTGGACCTAGCGAGAATCGGACTCGCGCCTCATCCATGCCATGGATGCATTCTACCACTGAACTATAGGCCCGCGGTTATTTTTAATGTCTTTGATCTTTCCTTCTGGTGGGCGGTACAAGATTCGAACTTGTGACCTCACGAATGTGAATCGTGCGTTCTAACCAACTGAACTAACCGCCCAAGGCAAGGCATCCAGTATAACAAAAGTTGCCAATAAATAAAGTCAAAAGTAATTTTTCATATATACTTTACAATATGTATAAATGTGTTATCATTCTGAATCAAAGAAAGGGGATAGAAAATGTTGATAAGAAAAGTTCTTTTAGTTGAAGATTCGGTACCCATGCAAATCATGATCAGGGATACTTTTTGGCACTTATGCGGTCGTGACGTGGTGGTGCTTGTTGCCGACACGCCGGTCGAGGCTGAACTGATTTTTAACGGTCATAACAGCGACCTCGACCTGATTTTGCTGGATTCAAGATTGAAGCGCGGGACCACAACCTTCGAATTGGCAAAAAAGATTAGCCCGGTCTTTGATCGGCCGATCATTGCAATTTCGACCGATGAGGATTACCGTCGTCAAATGCTCAAGTATGGCTGCACTGACGAGTGTGCAAAATACGATCTGCTTGCTTACCTGCGAGAAATTATCGGGAATTGATTTTGATAGCTCACTTCGGTGAGCTATTTCTTTTTATAAACATATCCCATATAATATCGGCATGGGGATTTTCACAATAATTTTGACGATCGGGGGTTTGTGTCTTTTTGAGATTATTTCAAGTATCGACAACGCGATCATCAACGCCGAGGTCTTGTCGACGATGAAAGCTCGGGCGAGACGCTGGTTTTTGATTTGGGGTTTGCTCATAGCCGTTTTTCTAATCCGAGGTCTTTTGCCTTGGGTCATCGTCTGGGCGACAAATCCCGGTTTGGGTTTTACCGGTTCGCTCACCGCCACCTTCAGCAGCGATCCATCGGTCATGGAAGCAGTAGAAAAATCTGCCCCGATCTTGCTAGCTGGAGGCGGAATCTTTTTAATATTTTTGTTTTTCCATTGGCTATTTTTAGAACCAAAAAGTTTTGGTTTGAAACATGAAAAGTTTTTCCTTTCGCAAGGCGTGTGGTTTTATGCCGTCGTCTCGGTTATTTTGTGTATTGTCGTCTACTATGCCTTGCAACTTAATACAATGATGGCTTTCGGAGCCGTTATCGGTTCGACAGCCTTTTTCATAACTCATGGTTTTAAACAGAATGCAGAGAAAGGAGAGCAGGAATTGATGAAAGAAGGCCTTTCCGATATCAGTAAGATACTGTATCTTGAGGTGATTGATGCCACTTTCTCGATCGACGGCGTCTTGGGCGCTTTTGCCTTTACCTTATCCGTTCCGCTTATCTTGCTTGGCAACGGCCTCGGAGCGTTGGTGGTCAGGCAGATTACCTTGGGTAATATCGACCGTATTAAAAAATATGTCTATTTGAAAAACGGCGCGATGTACTCGATTCTATTCTTGGGTTTTATTATGTTGGCCGATAGCTTTGGAGTGCATATTCCGAGCTGGGTGTCGCCGGTGGCAACGTTCATAACCGTTGGATACTTCTTCTGGAAGTCCAAAGTTGTCATGAAAAACGGTGGCGGGGAAGTTTGCCTTTAAAAAGTCTGATTGGCTTTTGACCGTAATTTTGCTATATTTAGCAAATTATAAATTAACGTTTTAAAACAAATGGGAATCAAGAGTTTTTTGATGAAAAAGATGCTGAAAAGCCAGATGAAAGGGGTGCCGGAAGCTCAGCAGGATATGATTTTGAGCGCTGTAGAAAAGAACCCGCAATTATTCGAAAATATTGCCAAAGAAGTTCAGGAATTGATGAAGTCTGGTAAAGACCAGATGTCCGCAACGATGGAAGTGATGAGGAAGCATCAGGCCGAATTGCAGGACGTGATGAAATAAATATCGCTCGTCGTTGCCTTTTACTTACGGCCCGCCCAAATCTGATTTGGGCGGGCCTAGCGCTGCGCCAGCTTGAAAATTAAGTCATTTTTCTTAACGAAAAATCAAAAACTCGTCATATCAGAATATTCCTCAGACAGTTTGATTTTTCTAAAAAATTCTAATTTTCTAAGCTGGCTTCGCTAACCCGCAAAAGGCAATGACTCGCTTACTCCTAATGACGAAGAAGCTTTTTAAGAAATCTGTTTGGTAATTTGTCACTCAGTATCCAGGAACTGCTCTGATGGTCGAGTTTGATATTGGTTTTTTCCAATTGAGCTTCAAAAACCACAGATGTGGTGTGTGTAGGACAGCCAAAATGACTTTTTGTAAACCGGTCTTCATAAACGCCAATGAAGGTAAATTTATCGATTCTAACTCCTAATTCGCCTTTTAGTATTCTCTTTGCCGATTTGTGAATGGTCTCACCCTTAAATACCCGTCCGCCCGGAGTCCAAAAAGCATTCTTCATCGGTTCGCGATTGCGTTTGACGAGAACAAAATGTTCGCCAGATTTGACGATGATATCAACGGTTAGGATTGGCATCAGATCCACTATCTCCTTATATTTTTTGTGCGGTATCATTTTACTCATATGGGAACTACTAATATAGCACATAATCATTTTTTGAAAATATTTTCAGAATTTTTCGACTGGCTCTTGTTGAGGGTAAGTTTTGATTTGTGATATAATGGGCTTATGAAGAAAATAATCTACTATGCATTAGGCGGACTGGCTGTCATTGTCTTATCGGTGACAGTGATTGTCTTGATAAATTCAAAACCAGTAGACATTGTTAAATTACCAGCAAATCAGACTATCTTTGGTGAGCCAGTAATCGGTGACCTGAATGCCGATGGTCTTCCGGACAAGGCTCTCTGGCTAGTGGAAAATCCTGGCGGCAGCGGCACTTTCTTTTATGCACAATTACTGATAAATAATGGCTCGGGTTATACGCCGACAAATACCATGTTTTTGGGTGACCGCATTGCTCCGCAAAATATAAATATCATGGATGGCCGTGCCGTTTATAATTTTGCCGAACGTCGGGCAAATGAGCCCATGACCACTCCGCCATCCATAGGTAAAAGCGTTTGGATAAATTACGACCAAAAGACAAACCAGATAGGCGAATGGGTCAAAGATTTTGAAGGCGAGTCGGCCAATAATAATATCCATGTTTCCAATCCTATTGCGAATACTGTGATTGCCAGTCCTCTGATAATAAAAGGCGAGGCTAAGGGACCTTGGTTTTTTGAAGCCAGCTTTCCGGTAGTCCTAAAGGATTCAAAGGGTGTAATTATTGCCCAAGGAATAGCCCAAGCGCAAAGTGACTGGATGACCACGGGTTTTGTACCGTTTACTGCTACCTTGAATTTTACCAAGCCAAGTTCTGGCACGACCGGTACCCTTATCTTCAAGAAAGATAATCCTTCCGGCCTACCACAAAATGATGATGCTTTGGAAATTCAAGTAAAATTTTAATGAAAACAATCAAAGTCAAAAATAAAATGCAGAGCGGTTATACATATACGCTCACAGCGAGAGAGGGAAAGGATTTTGACCCGCGTTTCAAGCCAGCCTTTACCCCAAAACAAATGCTCGCTCTCGGTGTTTTTGGTGGGCGCTATCTGCGTGATTGCCGGGCCGAATATCCTGCAGATTGGTTTGTGAAAGCCAAATTATTTCCAGAAGGTCAGCCCGGTCATGATAAAAAGCTGAATTATTTTGGTGTGGATGCTTCACAACCGCTTTTTGTTTGGCAAAAGAAAGGCTGGATAAATCCGCAGGATCCGCGCGGCTGGTTCGAGTGGTATTGCCGATATTTTATGGGTCGCCGTACTGCTGATGATGAAAGACAGATAAAACGCTGGCTGGCTATCCGTCGTCATGTGAGCCAGCTCAAGAAAAACTGTCGCCCTGGTGACATATTCTGCCGCCCCCGCCAACGCCAAGCCTTGCTCCACTGGGCGTATGACAGCCGAAAGATTTAAGCTATAATCAATATATGAGAAAGAAAACACAAATACTTTTTGTACATGGTGGGAATACTTTTAAGAACAGGAAAGATTTTTTCGAGTCCCTGAAGAAAGAGGAAGTAAGTTTGGATAAGTGGGTCAGTTGGTCCAGGGAATACTTGGATAAAAAGCTGGGCAAGGATTTTGAAATCATCAGACCAAAGATGCCCTTGTCTGACGATGCCCGCTATGAGGAATGGAAAGTGTATTTTGAAAAATATCTGCCTTTCTTGAGGAATAACATAATCCTGATTGGTTCTTCTCTCGGTGGCATATTTTTGGCGAAATATTTGTCTGAGAACAAGTTTCCAAAGAAAATCCTGGCTACCTATCTGGTGGCGGCTCCTTTTGATAATTCGCATTCGGATGAAGAGCTTCATGGCGGCTTCAAGTTAAAATCCGATTTGTCACTGTTGCTGAAAAACTCCGACGATAATCTGCATATGTTTTTCTCGGCTGATGATGAATGCGTCCCTGTCTACCATGCGGAAAAATACCGTGAGAAGCTCCCGCAGGCTGATATCATCATCTATAAAAGCAAAGACGGCCATTTCCGCGTCCCCGAATTCCCAGAGCTTGTGAAGATGATTAAAAATATTTTAAAATAAACCATGTCCGAATATTACAAAGGAGCGAGAAAAGCAGGGTGGAATTATGGAGGACCGAATTGGAAATTAAGTCGGTCCAAGATCGATTTATTTTTGGAATGCCCAAGGTGTTTTTATATTGATAATAAATTAGGTTTGAAGAGAGTGCCGGGTTTTCCTTTTTCTATAAACAGTGCGGTGGATCATCTGCTAAAACAAGAGTTTGATGCGCATAGGGCAAAAGGGGAACAGCATCCTTTGCAGAAGGAATATGGGCTGGACGCAATACCAGCCCAGCATGATGAAATAGATGAATGGCGAAGAAATTTTGGCGGGGTGAAATATTTGCATGAGGCGACGGGGCTTTTAGTCACGGGCGCCATAGATGATTTGTGGATAAATAAAAATGGTGAATATATGGTGGTGGATTATAAAGCCACAGCCAAAGAGGAAGCGGTGACGGAGCTCAATCATGATTGGCAGGATGGCTACAAGCGCCAAATGGAAGTGTATCAATGGCTACTAAGGCAGAATGGTTTGAAGGTATCTGACACTGGCTATTTTGTGTATTGCACGGGACGGATGGATAGGGAAGCTTTTGATGGGCGGATTGATTTCGATGTAAATTTGATTGCTTATACCGGGGATGATTCTTGGGTGGAGAAAACCTTATTTGATATAAAAAAGTGTTTGGAGAGTGACAAGATTCCCAAGAGCGGGCCTGATTGTGATTGGTGCACTTATTTTGACAGCCGGGAGGAATTGGAGAAATAAAAGGGGTAGATATTCATTCTGGCAAATTTTGCTACGGGATGCTAGTATAGCCTGACTATGTCATTATCAATTGGCCCCAGTAGTAGAGTTTCGAGGAGCTCAACTCACTACGGGGTAAAAATCGTCTGTTAGTATTATTATGTCAACATCATCATTAAATATTGGAATTGTTGGTCTCCCAAACGTCGGTAAATCGACGCTTTTTAACGCGTTGACCAAAAAAAGCGTGCCGGCGGAAAATTATCCGTTTTGCACTATTGATCCATCAGTAGGCGTCGTTGCTGTGCCAGATGAAAGACTGGAAAAACTAGACGCATTCTCCAAATCGGCAAAAAAAATACCGGCTGCCGTGGAGTTTGTGGACATTGCCGGTTTGGTCAAGGGGGCCTCGGCTGGTGAAGGTCTGGGCAATCAGTTTCTTACCAATATCCGCGAAACCGATGCGATTGCCGAAGTGGTGCGCATCTTTGAAGATACCAATGTCATTCACGTGGATGGCAAAGTCGATCCGATCAAGGATATCGAGGTTATCAATCTCGAATTGATCCTGGCGGATATGCAGACGGTCAGCAAAAGGATTGCCAACATCAGCCGTGACATCAAGGCCGGAAAAAAAGAAGCGGTCATCGAGCATGGCGCTCTTCTTAAATTGGAAAAAGTTCTGGAGGATGGCAAGTTGGCCAACACTATTCCGTTCGATGAGAAGGAAATGGTAGCCGTAAAATCGCTGCACCTTTTGACGATGAAGCCAATCATCTATGTCCTCAACAAGAAGGCTGGTGGAAAAAATTTGGATGACTTAAACGACGAGCGCTATCAGCGCTTGATGAAATTATTCAAGGATACGGGTGCAAAGTATGTGATCGTCGATGCGGGCATCGAAAATGATTTGAAAGACATGTCGGATGCCGAAAAATCCGAAATGAAAGAAGGCCTGGGCGTGACCAAGGATGACGGTATAAACAATCTGATACGCGCCGGTTATGACATTCTCGGCTTGATCACGTATTTCACGACCGGTGAAGATGAGACTCGGGCCTGGACTATTAAAAATGGCTGGACCGCACCAGAGGCTGGCACCGCTATTCATGCCGATTTTAAAGAGAAATTCGTCAAAGCCGAAGTAATCCATTGGGATAAGCTGCTAGAGGCTGGTTCTTATGGCATCGCTCGCGAAAAGGGTTTTATCAAGACTGAAGGTAAAGAGTATGTCGTAAAAGATGGCGACGTAATTGAATTCAAAATCTAAAACCCCAAATTACAAATTTTGATATTGTGATATAATATCGGCATATCAATTTAATTGTCAAAATATGGAAAATAAACCAAAAAGTTGGGTATTGTGGGTAGGACTGGCGATCCCAGTCGTGATGATTGTCATTATTGCCATTTACTCCTACGTTCCTTCAGTCGTTAATACCAAATACGACTTCCTGTATTATTTGCGGGATTATTCAAACAATTATTGCGTGCCCGGTGGGGAAGTGTTTACGGTGAAAAATCAGCAGATAGCAATTGCTAGCACGACCCTTTTAGTAAAAGGATCCGAATGTCGATTTGATGCTGAAACCGATCCGCCAAGGATTTATCGCTACGACACGAGCAAGGATACCATCTTGACAATCACTTATGCTGATGCCAAGAAGTTGAAGATCGACAATAATCCTGTCTCACCTGACGGCGTCTCTGTCCAAAGAGGAGGCAATTATAATGCCGGCATTTTTGAGATATTCGGCGGGTATAATAACAGCTACAATCAGATGTACCTGAAGGCCGCCAATTCCAATGCAAGGCAGCTTAATATGGATACTGGCAATACTTATAATTTCATCTTGATCGGTTGGGTTGCCAGATGAGATAAACAAATTATTTATTAGATAATCATAATATTTATGGACAAGGAAAATCTGCTTAAAGAGATAAAATCGGCCATTGAGACTGGTTTGATAAGCACCAGCGACCTCGAGGCTGTTTCATTTCAAACGAGAGGTTCGCTTACCAGCAACGAAGACAATACCGTTGTCAAAAAGTTGGGTTTGTCAGAAGTTTTCTATTTTATAGGCGGTTTGGTTGTCCTCATCGGCCTGATAATCTTAGTCGCTCAAAACTGGCAATCTTTTCCTTTGGCCCTCAAGGTCTTGATCACACTCGGTATGGGTATTGGCTTCTATGTTTCGGCCTTCTTACTGTCTAAAACCGAAAATCTGAACAAGCTCGGGGTCATATTCTATTTTCTATCAGCTGTCTTGATTCCGTTCGGATACTTTGTTTTGTTTGCTGATCAAGTCAATGCTTCCAACGCCACTTTCTTTGATATTCTGGTACCAGCCTTGTGTTTGCTTCAATTTGGTATCACCCAAATGGTGACCAGGAAGAACATCTTTACTTTATTCAACGTTGTCTTTTGCACCTGGCTGTTTTTTGCCATTACGAATCCAATGATCAATGCCAGCTTTGGTGAGACCTTCCAACTTTACCGGGCATTCTTCGTCGGCATCACTTACTTGTTTATCGGTTATTTTTTGAAAATGAGTGGACGAATGTTTTCCGGCTATCTGAACTTTTTTGGCACCGTCGCTGTGCTCGGCTCGGGTTTTATTTTAAACGTCATGGCTTCTCCGGCCGGAAATGCCTGTATTGGCTGTGTTGGTGCACCCCAGGCTTCGGCTATCTGGACCTTGCTTTATCCGATATTGGTTGTCGCAACCATAATTCTCGGCGTCACTAAAATCAAGAGTTCCTCTTTCTTATTTGTCGGAACCATCGCGATGATCGCCTATATCATCCGCATCACCGGACAATATTTTACCGATACCATCGGTTGGCCGATCGCCCTTATCTTTCTCGGTATTGTAATTATGGGCTTGGGTTATCTCGCTTTTTATTTAAACCAAAAGTACATCAAGTCTGTAAAATAGAATTGTTTGATAGAATTTATTATTAAAAATACCCCGAGTCATTCCTGACTTTGGGGTATTGGCTTGTAATACGCGGTTAGCGGTGGGTCGGCTTGTAGTAAATCAGGTACCCGTTAAGCAAATCTATGATTGACTTGACGGCGATAACCTCCTCTGCTTCCATGCAATGGCGATGGGCGCTAATAATAAGGTTTTTGGTCAAGTCCTCCACCATTTTCCTTATCTCAGAGGATAAACCCACGGAATACAATTGGTCTAAACTCGTTGAAGAAATTTTATTTATTATTTTTTCTCCTTCAGCCAACAATTTGACATATGCATCCGACTTATCTTTCATAAGAGTCCCTTTCTGTTTTGTTCTGTGCCAACACTAAGATTATATAAAAAGACAGAATTGTCAAGGGTTTTGAATTTGTCGATTTTAGGGTATTATTCATAAATATGAAAGAATATAACCATCTGAAAATCGAGCCGAAATGGCGGAAAATTTGGGCCAAAACTGGCATAAATAAGACGCAAGAAAAATCCAGCCAGCCAAAATTCTACATTCTGGACATGTTTCCTTATCCATCTGGTGTTGGTTTGCATGTTGGCCACCCTCGCGGTTATATTGCTACTGATATTTATTCTCGTTTTATAAAAATGAATGGCTACAACGTTCTTCATCCAATGGGTTGGGATGCTTTTGGCTTGCCTTCAGAAAATTACGCAATAAAAAATAAGATCAGTCCTATCGTTGCTACCAAGACAAACATAAAAAGATTCAAAGAACAGATTTCGATTATGGGGTTGAATTATGACTGGAGCCGCGAAATCAACACCACAGATCCAGCCTATTACAAATGGACGCAGTGGGCTTTCTTGCAGATGTTTAAAAAAGGTCTGGCTTATGAAAGCAATGAACCGATCAACTGGTGTCCATCGTGCAAGACCGGCCTGGCAAATGAAGATCTCGAGGATGGCCACTGCGAACGTTGTGGTACTCTAATAGAAAAGAAACCACTGCGTCAGTGGGTAATAAGAATGACAGACTATGCTGATCGGCTGTTGGAAGACCTAAACGGCCTGGATTGGGCGGAGAATATCAAGGAATCGCAGAGAAATTGGATTGGTAGAAGCGAAGGGGCAGAGATTAGTTTCCCAATTTCTGTCATCCCAGCGAAAGCGGGGATCCAAAACGGGACAAAACTAGATTCCCGCCTGCACGGGAATGACAATGGGGGTATGATTACAGTTTTTACGACCCGCCCAGATACTTTGTTTGGCGTGACTTACGTCGTCTTAGCGCCGGAAAATAAACTAGTGGATGAATTGAGGTCAGAGATAAGGAATTGGTCGGAAGTGGAAAAATATCGCGACTTCGTCAAAGCCAAGACAGAGATAGAACGGACCGCGGCGGATAAAAACAAAACCGGTGTCGAATTGAAGGGTGTGAAGGCGATTAATCCGGC
>JBAXQJ010000006.1:0-48272 GCA_037131755.1 bacterium | reverse complement strand
CCGGTCGGCTTGGCTTTGATTGCGTTCTTGCACTTTGGATAATTGGAACAGCTGTAAAACATTCCAAAACGGCCACGGCGTTCGGTCATCATCCCGGTCTTGCAGACTGGGCAGGCGACGCCGGTGCTGTTTTGCTTTTCCAATTCGGCATCCTTTTTGATGAATTTGCATTTTGGATAATTGGAGCAGGCGATAAATTTGCCAAAGCGCCCTTCGCGTTCCATCAGTTTTCCATCCTTGCATTCTGGACACTTCTCGCCGGTATCTTTCGGTCCCTCCATTTCTTCACCGGTTATTTTCCGCGCACCCAAACAATCAGGATACTTGGCGCAAGAAAGGAATTTCCCGGTTCGGCCAAGCTTGATGATCATCGGTCCGCCACAAACCGGACATTTGTACTTGGCGTCAGCTTCGCCGAGGTTGGTGACTTTGTCTATCTTGTCTTTGGATTTCACATCCTTCAAAAATGGACCATAAAAATCTTTCAAAGTTTTCAGATACTGGGCTTTGCCTTCGGCGATAAGGTCCAACTTGTCTTCCATGTCGGCGGTAAAATCATCACTGATATAATTCATAAAATTCTTCTCCAAAAAGGAACTCACCACGTCGCCGGTATCGGTCGGTACCAAGGCCTTGTTTATTTTTTCCACATAACCGCGGTCCTCAATCACTTTTATGATTGAAGCATAAGTAGAGGGTCGGCCGATGCCGCGCTTTTCGAGCTCCTTGATCAAGCCCGCTTCGGAGTATCGTCCGGGCGGCTCGGTAAATTTGCTTTCCGTTTTGATATCGATAAGTTTCAGTTCTTCGCCGACCGTGACTTTCGGCAAAATAACATCATCACCCTGGCCTTCCTGGTCGGCGGCGAGCCAGCCGGGGAAAAGCAGACGAGAGCCGTTGGCATAGAATTCGGGAATCGTTTCGTCTTTGCCGATGGCGACGGAAATCTTGCTGCGCATGATCTTGGCGTCGGTCATTTGGGAGGCGATTGTTCTCTGCCAGATCAAGCGGTAAAGCTTTTTTTGCTCATCGGTAAAACCGGCCGTTTCGTTGCTGATATCGGTTGGACGGATCGCCTCGTGCGCTTCCTGCGCATTCTTGCTTTTGGCGGCAAAAGTGTGGGGCTGCAGATATTCATGGCCATATTTTTTCTCGATTTTGCCAAAAATCTGAGCGAGAGCGGACTTGCTCAAGTTGGTGCTGTCGGTACGCATATAAGTAATGAGTCCGGCCTCGTATAATTTCTGAGCAATGCCCATCGTTCGCGATGGCGCAAAACCAAGTCGCGAGGAAGCGGTTTGCTGGAGAGTGGAAGTGATAAAAGGGGCCCGGGCGGATCGCTTGGCTTCCGTTTCGGATACGTCCGAGACGATCCATTTTTCGGTCTGACCGGCTTTGACGATCTTGTTGACCAAAAGCTCGTCGCGCGGTTCCTCGGAACAGGTGAGCGGAAGAGGATTTTTTTTATTGGTTTCAGTGTCGGCGGTAATGACCCAGAACTGTTCAGGGTTGAAGGCGCGGATTTCCCGTTCCCGTTCCATGATTATGCGGAGAGCGGGGGATTGGACCCGTCCGGCGGACAAACCATAGCGGACTTTTTTCCAAATCAAACCAGACAGGTCGTAGCCAACCAATCGATCAAGTACGCGTCGCGCTTCTTGGGCCTGGCGCAGGTTTTGGTCGATATCGCGCGGATTATTGATAGCTTCCTCAACGGCCTCTTTGGTGATTTCGTGATAGGTGACCCTTTTGATTTTATTTTTGGCTTTGGTGGAGTCGTCGTTCATCAGCTCGGCCAAGTGCCAGGCAATGGCCTCGCCTTCGCGGTCGGGGTCGGTGGCCAAAAGGATCTGGTCGGCTTTCTTGGCGAGCGAGCGGATTTCAGAGACAACCTTTTCCTTGCCGGGACTGATCTCATAATGCGGAATAAAGCCGCCTTCGATGTCGATGGCTTTCTTGTTGCTTTTCGGCAGGTCGCGGATATGGCCCACGCTCGCCTTTACTTCATATTTGCCATCCAAATATTTGGAAATGGTCTTGGCTTTGGCGGGGGATTCTACAATTAATAACTTCATCTTGCCGATTAGTATTGCATAAAATGACATTTTCACCAAATTAGTCGTAAACCCCCAATGAAATTTTAGAGAGTATTTGCCAGCAGGCGATTGTATTTTTACCAGAATTCTTTTTCGTAATTAAAAGGGTTTGGATTGTGAAATTTCAACGGGGTTGTTTAAAATATAGTCGGCGGTTACGCCTCGTTATTTTAAACAAAAAGCGAAGGATTTCTCCTTCGCAAAATATTTCGCTGGCTACTTGCGCCAAGCAAAGAAATGCTCGGTGCCATCCTTTTCTTTGTGGCCGAAACCTTCGCGGATTTCGTTCACTATGGACGGTCGAACTCGAAGTTCAAAGCAGTGAAATTCATACTTGTTCCACAGTCCTGGGTAGGACGGACTCTCGTCATTCTTATAGCTGACAGTCTGATTGTTCACACTGTACATCTCCGGCGTCCAGGCCATTTCCTCTCGGGCTTCCCGATGCAGGGTCTGGAGAGGGGTTTCGTTGCCCATTACTTTCCCGCCAGGCATCATGTTCCGGACCCTTTTCCGTCCATCGGGCAGTATTTGATACTGTTCGACGAGGGTGCCCAAGTCGTGATCAATGATCAACATTTTCACCACCCGGACGATCCGGAAGAGGCCGGTCGAATCGATCTGCAGGACCGTCTCTTTCTTACTGATTTCTTCGCACAGGTTCGTGATTGATTTCGCATCACCTTGTCCCCAGGTATGCGTATCAACCTCGAAAGAATTTAGGATATCGAGCAGGACTTTCTCATTGAACATTCCAAACCGCCTTTCTATATGTATTGCTTTTATTCAAATCCGTGGATATTTATACACTCAATATTTTATTATGTCAATGATGACGTAATGACTCTTATTCTGTCATTCCTGCGGAGGCAGGAATCTAGAATACCCCAGATGAAATTTGGGAGAGAGTTTGTCGGTTGACACTTATTTTTTACTAAATTTTTCGTCTTTATACAAAAAGATTCTTGCCCGTGAAATTTCAACGGGGTTGTTTAAAATATAGTCGGCGGTTACGCCTCGTTATTTTAAACAACAAAAAGCGCGGGGGATGTTACTCCTCCGCGCCCACCATTCCTCCGCAGGCCTGGCTTAGAAATGTTCAGCGTGGTCGTTGTACAGGTTGACGTGATAATTCTGGTAATCATCGTCAAAGTTCAGGTACACTTCCTTGCTGCCAGCGATCACAAACTTGAGCCGCAACTTTTCTCCGCCATACAGGCTCTTGGAGAAAGAAGTCGATCGCCCCGAGTCTAGACTTCCGACATAGGCGTCGCCGATATAAACATCGGCAATGCCGGACGAATAGTTGTTGACCTCGACAGAGATATACCGCGGGTAATCCGTATTCCCGTAGTAGTATCCGTCGTTTTCGTGATAGCCGGCGTTGCGGTCGTTGTCACAACCACTGTGAACAAAACAACCCAAAGCAACAACCAAAAGCAGATAATGGCACTTCATAAAGATCCTTTCTTCGCCAGAGGCGAGGTTTTTACTTTCTTTGATTATACCAAATTTTATGTTTAGAGTCAACTGGTTGTGAAATGATGACTTGGCCGGGTTTTTGTCAGACAAAAACCCGGCCAAGTCCGTCATCCATACTTTCTCGGGGATGACACTCGGAAGTATCAGTTATCCACAGTTTCAATCGGAATCGAAACGAAAAAGAGTTGCGGGCAGTAGGCAAATATTGGTATACTTAGGGAAAGGTTTTATAAATGCATAAAAATTATAAGAAAAATGAACGCAATAAAATATTTGCATAAAAAAATATCCAGCTTCAATCTCCTGCCGAAGACTTTGTTTTATGTCATTGCCGGTGGCACGCTGTCGGTCTTAATCGGCATCGGCATTGTTTACGCCCTGACATCGCTCACGGTTACGGACAGCTATAACGACTCCACCAAAATAGCTTCGGCGGTAAATGTCACTGTGGATACGGTCAACGGCCAAGTGTTTCTCTCCGCCGCCTCTTCCTGGGCTTGCGGATCGCCACTTTTGGATACTCGAGACGGCAAGACTTACACCACTGTCCTTATCGGCGCGCAATGCTGGATGGGGCAGAACTTAAATGTCGGAACCAGGATCAATGGAAGCGTCACTCAGAATACCAGCACGTCCACGATTCAAAAATATTGCTATAGCGACAACGAAGGCAGCTGTACCACCTATGGCGGACTATACCAATGGGATCAAGCGATGGGCGGTTCGGTCACCGAAGGCGCCCAAGGTATCTGCCCGACCGGTTGGCATATACCAACCCATAACGAATTTACCCTTTTGGAAAGGACTACTTGTACCTCCGGTTCTTGTGCTACGGATTTTCCTTATGATTCCGTCACTACCGGCTGGCGCGGTACCAACGAGGGTACGACTTTGAAAAATGTCGTGGGATTGTTCAGGGGCTTGCTTGCAGGCGACCGCGAGACTAGTGGCACTTTTGCTTACTTAGGGGCGAACGGGCTCTTTTGGGAGTCGTTGCAGAGCGGGTCTTCCGCTTGGGACCGTACCCTGAATTCCGGCTACGCGACTGTCGGCCGGGGCACGCTCTCTAAGTCTTTCGGCTTTTCCGTGCGTTGCCTCAAGAACTGATAATCCGACAATTTGACTATTTGACTATTTCTTAATTTTTTCTTAATTTTAAAAATAGCAAAAAGTGGTTGGTTTAGGATTGAATTCCTTTTTCTAAGCGTGGATAAGTTTGAGGAGATTTGGTAGAATGTTGTTATGCAAAAAGATTTTGACAAGTGGAATGAAAGTAAAAAAGTCATTCATCATAAGAATGAAGATAAATTTTATCACGAACGGGAAGTGTGGTGGTGTTCATTGGGGATAAATATCGGTTTCGAACAAGATGGCAAGGGCGAGGAATTTTCTCGACCTATCCTCATCATCAAAGGTTTTAGCAAGAATGTCTTTCTTTGCGTTCCTCTGACCACTAAATTGAAACAAGGGAAATTTTATCAGGATATAGATTTAGGTGACAAAATAATCAGAAAAGTCATTTTGTCACAAATAAGACTGATTGACTCCAAAAGGTTGGAGAATAAAATATGCACCATTGATGAACTACAATTTCAAACAATCAAACAAAAAATCACCCGGTTGATAGGATGATTTTTTGATTTTCCTCCTTCTCTTGCGAGAAGGCGAGGCCGAAGCCATTTAGACTTTAAGTATAGCAAGTCGGCATTGATTGTCAAGAGCAGTAAAAATAGCAATATAAAGTCATGAAACAACTTAAAATTACTATCAATCAATATGGCTATTTATAATACATTACCCGTATATAAAGTAAGTTATGATTTTCTGGTGGACATATTCAACTACACAAAACATTTCAGTCAGGAATACAAATACACGGTAGGAGAAAGCCTTAAAAAGGAGACAATAGAGATGATAACGAATATTTATCGGGCGAACAGCAGTCAGTCCAAACACACTCTGTTGCAGTCAGCTCGGGAAAATCTGGAAGTGATCCGCCTGTATCTGCGGCTGATAAAAGACCTCAAACAGATCAACCTGGAAAAGTTCATCGTTCTCAATGAGAAAATAGAATCGGTCTCCAAACAGTTGGCCGCCTGGCAAAAATCCAGCGCGTGAATACTTTGGCCGGAACTGTCTCGCGCTACGGCGCAGACGGGTGTGCCACAAATCAGTTCAATAATCCTCTCGTGGGCTGTGCCTACGAGGAATATTGCGTAGTTTCCTAACGGAAGTAATCTTACCTGGAAGCTAGGCACTTTTTATTTTCCGTCAGGTCTATAAAAGGAATCAAGCGATTATTTTTGCGCCAGGGCTTGCTTGCAGGCGACCGCGAGACTAATGGCACTTTTGCTAACTTAGGGACGAACGGCAACTTTTGGGAGTCGTTGCAGAGCGGGTCTTCCGCTTGGAACCGTAACCTGAATTCCGGCTACGCGACTGTCAACCGGAACACGAACTCTAAGTCTTACGGCTTTTCCGTGCGTTGCCTCAAGAACTGGTTAATTGAAATCAATGGAGTATAAAAGAATTTTAGTGGACTTATTCAAGGCTTATTATGATGCGCGCAAGCATAAGCGCCAGACCGTAAGCGCGATGGTTTTTGAATTGAATTACGAGACCAATTTGTTCAAGCTTGGTCGGGAGCTGGCCGACGGCTCGTACGAAGTCGGGCGAAGCATTTGTTTTATCTGTTTCAAGCCTTTGCAGAGGGAGATTTTTGCTGCCGATTTTCGGGACCGGATCATTCATCATCTGATTTTTAACTATATCAATCGGATTTTTGAGCGCTTGTTCGTAAATGACAGTTACAGCTGCCAGCGAGGCAAGGGGACGTCTTATGGCATCAAAAGATTGGATCACTTCATCCGTTCCTGTTCCTTGAATTACAAGCAAGATTGCTACGTCCTGAAATTGGATATCAAGGGCTATTTTATGTCCATCGACAAGAATATCTTATACCAGAAATTGGAAACAAAGATAAACAATTCCAAGGATAATAAAAAGTTTGACCGCGTTTGGCTTTTGGCTCTTATTCATAAAATCATCTTTCACGACCCGACCAAGAATTGCGTAATCAAGGGAGTAAAGGAAGACTGGAGCGGTTTGCCAAGGTCCAAGAGCCTGTTTGGAGCACCTGTAAACAAAGGCTTGCCGATCGGCAATCTGACATCGCAATTATTCGGGAATATTTACCTGGATGATTTTGACCATTTTATAAAACACCGGCTCGGTTGCCGGTATTACGGGCGTTATGTGGACGACATGGTGATTGTCCACCAAGATAAAGAATATTTAAAATCGGTCATCCCGATCATCAGGAAATATCTGAAAGACGAGCTGTCCCTGGATTTGCATCCCAAGAAAATATACCTCCAGCATTTTACAAAAGGCGTGCCTTTTTTGGGCTCAATCATAAAGCCTTATCGCATGTATATCCGTAACGGGACCAAGGGCAATCTTTACAATAATATCCAGTATTGGAACGGAGTTTTGAAGGAGAGCGGAGATAAGTTTCCCGAGGAACACCAGGATAAATTCATGGCGAGCCTGAACTCGCATTTGGGTATGACGGCCAATTTCCAAACGTACCGGCTTCGGCGCAAAATCCTGACCGACCGTTTGTCCCCGGATTTTAAAAAGTTTATCCACATTGCGGACGATTATGGCAAGATTTTTTTAAACGAGCGTGATATAATTGCGATTAATAAAGTAAAAAATATTTAAGATGCTTTTCTGTAAAAAACCAGCAGTATACAGCCTAATATTCTTTGCCGGACTGGCTCTTGTTTTGGCGTTTCCCGCCAAGACCTTTGCCACCACTTATGCCACGGACGGAATACTGACCTCGACTAATTTACTTACGGCCACTACCACTTCGATGATAAACAGCGTGACTTACAGCGCTTCGTCGATACCGGTCGGTACGGGTTTGAAAATCCAGTTTAGTTATAGCAGTCCCAGTGATTATGCTTATACCTGGTATGACGCCGAGGGGCTTCAGGACAGCTGGACCGATCTCTCGGCAGGCACAAGCACGATCGATCTGTCCGGTCTCGGCTGGAACCAGAGATATTTTTCTTACCGAGTCTGGTTTATTTCCGATGGGTCAGCCACGCCGGTTTTGGATTTCGTCAATTTGTCATCTTCGGTAGGCACGACTTCTTATCCGACTGGCGGATCCATGACGTCCGTTAATCTTCTTCCGGCAAATAGCACGTCGCTGATAAAAAATGTCAGCTATGTCGTCTCGTCGCTGCCGGCCAGTACAAGTCTTAAAATCCAATTTAGTTACGATGGCGCAAATTGGTATAATTCGGCGGGAGTCAGGTCCGGTCGGGATAATCTTTCCATAGGTACGAATACGATTGACCTGTCCGGTCTCGGCTGGAGCAAGGCAAATTTTTTCTATCGGGTCTGGTTCCTCTCTGATGGGTCAGCCACGCCGGTCTTGGATTCGGTCACCCTGGCGTATGATTTGCTTGGCGGTATCCAGGAAAATTCTTATGCCACGATTGGAATTTTGACATCTGCCAATCTTTTTTCGGGCGGCGATCCTTTGATGGTAAACAGCGTGAGCTACAACGCTTCGGCCATTCCCACCGGGACAAGCCTGAAAATGCAATTCAGTTACGATGGTGATTATTGGTACAGCTCGGCCGGCGTCCTGAATGCCTCAACTACCTTATCAGTCGGAACAAATACGATTAATTTGTCCGCTCTCAACTGGAATAAATCGTACTTTTTCTACCGGGTCTGGTTTGTCTCTAACGGTTCGGCAACGCCGGTTCTGGATTCGGTCAGTGTTTCGGCTGCTTCGGCCAATGTAATCAATGGCGTATACGAACAAAACGGCTCTTTGACTTCAAATGACCTTTTGCCGGCCGGTGGCGTCTCAACGATAAATAGCTTCAGTTACAATGTCTCTTCGATTCCGGCCAATACCGGGATTAAGGTTCAGTTCAGTTCGGACGGTAACAATTGGTATGGCTCGTCTGGAGTTTTGAATGCTTCCAATACGCTATCCGTTGGCACAAGCACGATCGATTTGTCCGGTCTCGGCTGGAATGTCTCGCACTTTTATTACAAGGCAATATTCACTTCCGATGGGACCAGTACCCCGATCTTGGATTCGGCCAGCGTGAATTATTCCACAGGGAGCGCGGTTGTTCCCAACATTACTGTCGGGAAATATGGTTATCAGTTGGCTACGACGACAATTCCTGTTTCCGATCAAGAGCTCGGCGGTGTCTTTACTTTTGTTACCGGTTCCGGTACGGCTACTGTCACCTCGGTCACTCTCACCCAACTCGGTACCGTTTCTACCACATCAATTTCAAACATCAAACTGTACGCTACTTCCACGGACGGGACTTGTGCCAGCCGCAAACCTTCTGGCACCGTTCTTTTCGGTACCGCTTCTGGTTTTGTCGGATCGCGGGCGACGACTACCGGATTGCTCCCGGTCACGGCTTCGACCACCTGCGTTTATGCGACATATAACCTGAATGGCAATTATTCGGATTCATTGCTCGGAAATACAATTGATTTTATGATTGATAATCCAAGCAATGATGTCTTGGCGACATCCGGGGCTAGGGTAATTACCACTGACACCCAGAATATTAATGGCGCGACCATGATTGTTTCCACCTCGACTGATCCGGAAACGGAAATAAAAGCGCTGATATCGATTCGAACGAAAGATCCGACAAAAAATCCTACCGTCATATATTTGAAAAACATGGTTGTTTACGAGAAGGCCGGCAATGGACCTATCCACGCCCTTACCAATCCAAACCTTAAAGTTTTAAACTTAATCTTCCAAGACCTGGCTAACCCTTCTTTCTCTAACGGCCTTGTCCGTACTACCATTACCATCTCCAACATGTTACCGGGCTACAGCACCACCTTCCTCAACGTGACTCGTTCCATGACCGGGACGGCCTCGGTCCGTCAGTGGCGAGGGAGTAGGGGGAGATAGTAGAGAGTAGATTGTATATAGTAGATGGTAGATTGTAGGGAAGACAAAGACGGGTTTGGCGTAGCCAAACCCGTCTTTGCGAATGTAATCATGAAGCAAACCAGGAATTGAAAACTGGATCACTTCGGCTTATTTATACCAATTTAATCTCGCCCATTTCTTCTGTTATTAAACCCTTAAGTTCCATAATGGAAAGAATGGCGTTTGTCTGGTGAACAGGCATCTCCGCTTTCGACAGCAGGTCGTCACGAGTCAGGGGAGTTTTTAGCAAGTCTAAAATTTTCTTTTCTTCCGGCGAACAATCGGAGTATTCCAATTCCAGATTTCTGGGGGCGGCGTTTTTGTCTTCCAGTCCAAGCGCCAGCAGAATGTCCTCACTCTTGGTAATCGGCGTGGCACCAAGCCGAAGCAGCATATGCGGACCGTCGGCGGTCTTGGAAAAAATCGAGCCAGGGATGGTGAGGACATCTTTGTTGTAGTCGGTAGCGAGACGGGCAGTAATCAAAGTACCGGATTTTATTTCTGCCTCAATAATCAAAACCGCCTGGGAATAACCAGCCATAATGCGATTGCGCTGGGGAAAGCTCCAAGGGGTAGCATGAAAGATCGGCTCAAATTCCGACAGATGGGCGCCGCCGGCTTTCAAAATAATTTCTGCGAGACCGGCATTGGCGGAAGGATAAATATTTTTTGGATCAAGGCCAGAACCGGGTACGGCTACGGTTCGCAATCCAGCATCAATCGCGGCACGATGAGCGATTGCATCAATGCCAAAGGCCAGGCCAGAGACGATGGCGATATCATAGCCGCGCAGTCCGGCGATGAGTTTCTCGCAGGCTTCTTTTCCATAGGGGGTGTATTTTCTGGCACCGACGACACAAAGCAGTTTGGTGTTTGGTCCGGGCAGATCACCGCGGACGAAAAGTTTTTCTGGTGGCTGGGGAATTTCCAAAAGCTGGGGCGGGAAATCCTTTTTCTTTAGTTCGCGAATGGGGAATTCTTGCATAAGAATATTTTAGCATAAATATTATCATATAGATGACAATTTTTTCATTTTCCTATACTATATACGATATACTAATCACAATATACAAATCATATGTTAGACATCAAATTCATCCGAGACAATAAAGAGCTGATCGATTTGGCGGCCAAGAAAAAGCGCGTCAAATTTGACGTGGCGGAATTAATCAAGGTAGACGACAAGAGAAAGGAACTTTTGACTTCAGTCGAGGCCAAGCGGGCCGAACAGAATGCCATGAGCGAAAAAATCGTCCGCGAATCCAACCCTGATGCCCGCGGCCAAATTATTGCCGAAATGAAAATGGTCAAGGAGGCGGTTGCCAAGGAAGATGAAGAATTAAAAGAGGTGATGAAGACTTGGCAGGGTTTGATGTTGCAATGTCCAAACGTTCCGGATATTTCCGTGCCCGAGGGGGATGACGACACCGCCAATGTTGAGACTAGTGCCTGGGGTGAAATACCGAAATTTGATTTTACACCAAAGGATCATGTGGCTTTGATGGAAGACTTGGGAATGATCGACCTCGATGCTGGCACTAGGATCGCTGGTTTCCGCGGATATATTTTGAAAAACGACGGAGCGCTTCTTGATTATGCTTTGTGGCAATTCGTGATGGAATTCTTCCGTGAAAAGAAAAAAGATTATATGCCGATGCTGGTGCCGTCTCTTGTCCGTCGCGAAACTCTCTTGGGAACAGGCTATCTGCCTCAAGGCGAGGATGATCTGTATAAAACGCAGGACAATGACTATTTGGCCGGTACGGCTGAGGTGGGCGCGATGAGCTACTACGCCGACCGCGTCTTTGGTGCCGATGAATTGCCTAAGAAAATTATCGCTTTTTCTCCGGCCTTTCGACGGGAAGCGGGAAGCCACAGTAAAGACGTGAAAGGGCTTTACCGGGTCCATGAATTTATGAAATTCGAACAGGTGATCTTGTGCGAGGCCAATCATGAGACTTCCGTGAAGCACCATGAAGAGTTGCGGCAAAATGCCGAGGAGATTTTGCAAGCTTTAAAGTTGCCATACCACGTGGTAGTCAACTGCGGCGGCGATCTCGGCCTTGGTCAGGTCAAGAAATACGACATTGAAACCTGGTCACCGGCGGCTAATAAATATCGCGAGACTCATTCCTGCTCATACTTCCACGATTTCCAGAATCGACGCTTGAATATCAAATACAAGGATGCTGAGGGTAAGGCTCGATTTGCGCATTCTTTGAACAATACCGCTCTCGCAACGCCAAGGATACTGATTCAGATCGTAGAAAATTACCAGCAGGCCGACGGCAGCATCAAGGTGCCGGAAGTATTGCAGAAATACATGGGTAAGGAGGTGATTGTAAAGCAGGATAAAAAGTCGATTGCGTAGAGGGCGCTCGCCCCTGTCTTTCTGGAGCACGGATATTTTCTTGCTAGAAAATTCCTCGAGTTCGCGCCGTCGCGCTCACTAGTCTCCAGAAAGACAGGGACTCGCTTTATTTTAGAGAATTTCCAAAAAAGCAGGGGGCTCGCTTTGTTGTTTTAAAGATCTCCAAAGTCTCATATAAAGTATTCTGAATCATGCTATAATTACTGCAATTGTAATTATGTCTGCTACAAGAAATCCAAATCTTGGTCCGTCGCAGCTTCGTCTAAAGAAAAGACGCCTTTTTTGGATAAGGTCATACATCGTGGCCGGCGTTTTGTTCGTCTTGGTCATCGGACTGGCCATTGCTTCTGGTATTGAGAAAACAAAAATCAAGAATATTTCCGTGAGTGGCAACGTGTCGGTGACGAAAGGCGAAATATTGGATATCACCGAGCGCGATCTCGAGGGCCGATACTGGTATTTGTTCTCGCGCCGTAATTCGCTGATCTTTCCGCGTTTCAAGATCGAGAGCGATCTGTCTCTCGGCATAAAGAGGTTTGAAGCCGTGAACGTCGGTTGGGTGGATTTGAATACGATTGAAATCATCGTCAAAGAAAGAAAGCCTTATTCTCTCTGGTGCGGTGCCGATGAGCGGATTTCTGACCAGTGTTACTTCATGGACAATACGGGCTATATTTTTGGTGTCGCCCCGATTTTTTCCGGCAATGCTTTTTTGAAATACTTTGGAAAAATTGACGAAAAAAAAGATCCGATCGGCCAGTATTATCTTGGTGCGGCGGACTATCCGGCGATCGATAGTTTTGTCGCCAAATTCAACGAGCTTGGGTATCGCCTGGATAGTGTCTCGTTTGACGGCCGCGATTTCTACCTGACTTTGGAAAACGGGGTTCAGGTCATCTTGCCTGGGAAAAACAATCTGAATGCCTTGTTTGATAATTTGTCGTTGGCAATAAGCTCGAAACAGATTGATTTCTTAGGAAATACCAGCTTGAAATACGTCGATCTGCGTTTTGACAATAAAATCCTGGTCGGGAAAAAAGAAAAGGCCAATTAAAAAATGCACAACCAATATCGGTTGTGCATTCAAAGGATCGGTCCTCAGACCATTTCAGTGTAGCCAGGCTTGGCGCGCCAGGCTTCCAAAGCCGGTTCGGGGCCGTCTTCGTCGTAGGTCAGGACGACATATTTCGGTACATCGCCTGTCACGAAATCCATGACTTCTTGGTTGTATTCATAACAGACAGTTTCCGAATCGATGACCAATTTCTTGTGTTCATCCGATTCAAAAACCCTCTTCAGCCAGATCAGCTGTTTGCCATGAATGCCGAGCATTCCTTCGATCCGATGCGGAACATCGGCCACCAACTCGCGAATGTCTCGGGGTGTCCCGGTCGCCTTATGATGGACGTTCCGTACCGTTTTCATGACGAACGGCGTCAGTATCAGTATCATCCAGCAGATTGTCTGGCAGATCAACTTTGTTGATTCACTGCTTGTAAAGTTGGCGACAAGCAACATTACAAATATTGCCACGATCGCCGACACCAACAGTCTCTTGTGAATATCCGGGTACATAACTAGCCTCCTTCTTGTTACTTGGTTTAGGTTCTGAAATCCGAAATATTTATAGCAGTTAAATTATTATTTGTCAAAAACATTTTATGTGTTAGATTGTCCTGGTGAAAAACTTTTGGAAAAAACTGGACAGGCCTTTTTTCTGCCTGGCACCGATGGCCGATGTGACCGACATTGCTTTCAGGAAAATGCTCGCCAAACATGGCAAGACGGCGCGGAACAAAAACCGGGTGGTTTTCTGGACGGAATTCGTTTCGGCGGATGGCTTGTGCAACCCGATCGGGCGCAAAAAACTTTTGCCGATACTGAAATATTCCAAAGAGGAGAAGCCGATCGTGGCGCAGGTCTTTGGCGCCAATCCGGAAAATATGAAGACGGCTTGCGAATTCATTGTTGGGCTCGGTTTCGACGGTATTGATATCAATATGGGCTGTCCGGACAAAGCGGTGCTAAAGCAGGGTGCCGGTTCGGCTTTGATAAAGACGCCGCGTTTGGCCAGAGAAATAATCCAAGCGGCGCTTTCCGGCATAAAGTCTTCGGGCAAGGACATTCCGCTCTCGGTCAAAACGCGAGTCGGTTTTAACAGGGAAGAAATAGATACCTGGATCCCCGAATTGCTCAAAGAGGATATTTCCGCCATTACTATTCACGCTCGGACCAAGAAAGAGATGTCAAAAGTGCCGGCCAATTGGGATTATGTGAAGAGGGTGGTGGCGATGGTGAAAAGGGCTGGTAAGAATATTCCGGTTATCGGCAATGGCGATGTCCAAAATATTGCCGAAGCCGAGGAGAAAGCAAAAAAATACGGCTGTGACGGCGTGATGATCGGCCGGGGTGTTTTCGGTAATCCGGAATTTTTTGCCGCGACGGGCGAACCGGCTGCTGAGAAAAAACTGAAATACCTGGTTGAGCATGCCAAGCTTTTTGAAAAAACCTTTAGGCAAAAGAATAAGGAAACGAAGAACTTTGACGTGATGAAAAAACATTTCAAGGCTTATGTTCATGGTTTTGACGGCGCCAAAGAATTGAGGGTCAAACTGATGGAGGCTGTAAATGCCAAACAAGTCTGTGAAATAGTGAAAAAGTTCAAAACTTTACAAACCCAAATATTTGACTCTTAACATGTTTGGCGTGTTGCGGGAAAAATCTTGCGTACTATAATGAATGAAAGCACCTTCAACCATAGCAGAAAGGAGAACCACTAAAGAGGGATAATGTTTGCTCGCCGTAAAGTTGTATCGTCTGGAGCATTAACCGGCTCCGGCGAAAAAACCGTGCGTAGCACCTGAAAGGGGGTGATCCGACTCGAACCGCAAGGCGCATGACGTTTCCGCTTATCGTTCCCGTACGGTTTGCGCAAATGTTCCAATAGTCCTTTTTCTGGATCGTCGGCCAAGGTGACGGTAAGGCCTACAGTCTGGAATTGTGATGATGTCTTCGGTCTGTCCCTGGCCCCGCTTGCGAAAGCTTGCGGGGTCTTTTTGTTTGTGGTAAAATGTATGGGAATAGATTATTTGAGCAGTCCCCAAATAATCGTCCAACTTACCAATCTAACTTATTAGCTATGAAAAAAAGCATTGTATTGTGCTCCATGTTTTTGTTCGCAGCAGCGCTTAGCTTGTCAGCCTTTAGCCTTGTTTTGGCAGATGACAATCAAAAGTCGAATGCTGCGGGAAACCAGAACATCGAAAGAGAAAGATCGACGACATCCAATTCGACTTCTTCTCGAGATACCGAAGACAATAGGGTAAATTTAATCTCTACTTCTTCTTCGGCCACCTCGACAAAAGAAAATCAGAATGATGTGGCCGAGAATCATCGCAGTGAAGTATCGAAATATGTTCAAGGTATCGTAAGGGCGGCCGAGCGTGATGGCGGAATCGGAAAGCAGGTTCGAGACATTGCCCGTGAACAAGGCAGTACTACTGATCGGGTGAAGAACGAGATGGACCAGATCGAGCATCGCAGCGCTGTCAAAACATTTTTGATTGGCACTGATTATAAGAATATCGGCGCCTTGCGCAGCGAAATAGTTCAAACGCGAAATCGCATTGAACAGATGACCAGGTTGACCGAGAATTTGGCTTCCTCTACCGAGAAAGCCGATATGTTGAAGGAGATTCAATCTTTGGATCAGTCGCAAACCAAGCTGGAAAACTTCATCAAGGCCAATGAAAACAAATTTAGCCTGTTTGGCTGGTTTGTAAGGATGTTCCAATAATGGGCAGTAATAACAACAAGATATTGGGAGTAAAAAACCGCCTCGGCGGTTTTTTATCTGGGGGCGCATAAAACCCTTTACAAATAAATGATTATGGTATATATTGCTAGACATTAGCAGGATTGAGTTTTGGGGGAAAGTTTTAAAAAAGTTTTATCTTGCTTACAAAAACAATAAGATAAATAAGAAATAAGAACGCCTTTGTCGGAGGGGTGTTTTTCTGTTTGCGTCTAAACTTAAAGCAATCGTCATTACCTTTTTAGAGCACGGATAAAATTTTGCTAAATTTTTCCTCGAGCTCGCGCCGTCGCGCTCGCTAGTCTCTAAAAAGGCAATGACTCAGCTTTAAGTAATGAAGACGATTAAACAAGTCTGTCGGGTTTATCAATTTAGCTTTTAACGTATGAAAACAGCAGTCAAGTCGGAAAAAAGGGAGAAAAAGTATTTCGGAAAATTCAAGGCACCGATGGTGTCGATTCCGAATCTGGTCTGTCACCAGACCGAGTCGTTTAAGTGGCTTTTGGAAAAAGGCATTGCCGAAGTCTTGAAAGAATTTTCACCGATTCGCGATTATGCGGACAAGAAATTCGAATTGTCTTTTACCGCTTTTGAAATATCCAAGCCTAAATACAATGAGCATTATGCCAAGGACAACAAAATGTCCTACGAGGGACAATTGAAGGCCAAGGTCAAGCTGAAAAACAAGATTTTGAATACCGAAAAAGAACAGGAAATCTTCTTGGCTGATCTGCCGCTCATGACCGATCACGGTACTTTTGTTATCAACGGTATTGAGCGCGTTATTGTGCCACAGCTGGCCCGATCATTCGGTATGTTCTTTACTGGCAACGAGATCAAGGGCAAGAAATACTTTGGCGCCAAAATCATCCCTTCCCGCGGTGCCTGGATTGAAATCGAATCCGATGCTGATGACATTGTCTACGTCAAAATCGACAAAAAGCGAAAATTCTCCATCACTTCGCTTCTCCGAGTCTTGGGCGGTACCGACAAACAGATCCTCGAATATTTCAAGGACAACGAGTTGGCCAAGAAGGCCATGGAACTCAACCTGGCCAAAGATCATGCAAAAACGGCCGATGAGTCCTATATTGAAATCCACAAGCGTTTGCGTGACGGTGACTTGGCGACCGCTGAAAACGCCCGCGAGTTCATCAAGGGCATATTCAGTGAGGATCGCTATGATATTTCCAAAGTCGGACGTTTCCGATTCAACAAGCGTTTTGGCAAGTCAATGGACGAAAAGGAATTGGAACGAAAAACCGTAAACTTTGACGACGTGATGACCATTGTCAACAAAGTGATTGAATTGAACCATGATGCTGACGCGATGGAAGACGATATCGACCACCTTGGCTCGCGACGCGTCCGTTTTGTCGGCGAATTGTTCCAGACCAAGATCCGTGTCGGTATGTCGCAGATGAAGAGAAACATTCAGGACCGAATGTCGACTGTCGATCCAGACGTCACTTTGCCGGTCAACTTTGTCTCGCCTCGACCGCTCCAGGCCCGAATCAAGGAATTCTTTACGACCAACCAGTTGTCCCAATTCATGCAGCAAGAAAATGTCTTGCAGGAAATCGAGCATTTGCGAACTCTCTCAGCTCTCGGACCCGGCGGTTTGACTCGTGAACGAGCCGGCTTTGAAGTTCGTGACGTCCATCCATCGCACTACGGCCGAGTCTGTCCGATCCATACTCCAGAAGGTCCAAACATCGGTTTGATCTTGCGCCTCTCGATTTATGCTCGAGTCAACGACTTTGGCATGATCGAAACGCCTTATGCGAAAGTGAAAAACGGCGTGGTGACTTCGGAAATAAAATATTTGAATGCGTTAGAAGAAGAAAATTATAAAATTGCTCATGCGGCCACCCACACTGATGAGAAAGGAAAAATCATCGATGATGAAGTGGAAGTCCGTGTCAATGGCGAGCCGACGGTCGTTATGCGCGAAGAAGTGGATTATATGGATGTCGCGACAAACCAGGCGTTCTCCATTGCTACCTCGATGATCCCATTCTTGAACCATGACGATGCGAACCGAGCGCTCATGGGTTCGAACATGCAGAAGCAGGCCGTGCCATGTTTGCAGCCACAGGCTCCGCTCGTTGCTACCGGTATCGAAGAAGAAGCCGCTCGCTATACCGGCCGATTGATCTACTCTGATGAAGCCGGAACGGTTACCTATGTTGATTCCAAAAAGATTATTGTTGAAAATGAAAAAGGCAAGGAAACAGAATACAATCTGGTCCAGTTTTCTCGAACCAACAGCTTTACTGTTTTCCATCAGCGACCGGTGGTCAGCCTGAATCAGAAAGTAAAGAAAGGCGAATTGTTGGCCGATACCTCATCGTCTGACCGCGGCCAGATGGCGATTGGTCAGAACATGCTCATTGCCTTTATGTCTTGGTCAGGAAACAACTACGAAGACGCGATCATTTTGTCAGAACGATTGGTGAAAGATAGCCGATTCACCTCTATTCACATGGAGGAATTCGTCGTGAACGTCCGCGATACCAAGCTTGGACCGGAAGTCACCACTCATGATATTCCAAACGTTGGTGAAGGAAAATTGAAAAACCTTGATGAAGAGGGAATTATCCGCGTGGGTGCCGAAGTCCGACCAGGCGACATTATTGTCGGTAAGATTACGCCAAAAGGCGAGACTCAATTGACTCCGGAAGAAAGATTGTTGCGATCCATCTTCGGCGAGAAAGCTCGAGACGTGAAAGATACTTCCAAGCGATTGGAAGGTGGCAAGAAGGGCCGAATCGTCTCCGTCAAAGTTTTCTCACGGGAAAAGGGCGACAAATTGGAAAGCGGTATCATCAAGAGAATTCATATCGAAGTGGCCGAACTCCGAAGCATCTCCGTTGGAGACAAGCTGTCCGGACGACATGGAAACAAAGGTGTTATCTCGAGAATATTGCCCGAAGAAGACATGCCATACATGCCAGATGGCCGACCGGTGGATATCATTTTGACACCGCTCGGTGTGCCTTCCCGTATGAACCTCGGACAGATTTTGGAATTGCACTTGGGTCTCGCTGCGAACACTTTGAACTATCAGGCGATCGTTCCGCCATTTGCCGGTGCGACCGACGATGAAATCCGCGATGAACTCAAGAAGGCTGGTTTCCAGACCAATGGCAAAATGAAATTATACGATGGCCGAACTGGCGAAGCTTTCAATCAGGAAGTCGCCGTCGGTTATATGTACATCTTGAAACTGCACCATGAAGTGGAAGACAAGATCCACATGCGCTCCATCGGACCGTACTCTCTCATCACTCAGCAGCCTTTGGGCGGTCGTGCCCAGGGTGGAGGTCAGAGATTCGGAGAAATGGAAGTCTGGGCTTTGCTTGGACACGGTGCCGCTCATACCTTGCGAGAAATGCTCACTATCAAATCTGACGATATCGTCGGACGTACTTCCGCCTTTGATTCGATCGTGAAGGGTGAAAGAATCAAACAACCGAATATTCCAGCTTCGTTCAATGTGCTCCTCAACAATTTGCGAGGACTAGCGCTCGACGTTGAACTCTTGAAAGATAATGAAATAGATAACGAAAGATAAATCTATATTTTAAGAATATTAAATTAAGATAAAATCATGATAAATAATAAATCAAAAAATGTAGATTTGAATGACTTCGATGCCGTGTCGCTTCGAATCGCTTCACCGGAAAGGATCAAAGAGTGGTCTCACGGCGAAGTGACCAAGCCGGAAACGATCAACTACCGAACCCAGCGTTCGGAAAAGAGCGGCCTGTTCGACGAAAAGATTTTCGGACCGGACAAGGATTATGAATGTTACTGTGGTAAATACAAAGGCATCCGCTACAAAGGAATCGTCTGTGAAAAATGTGGCGTGGAGATTACCCGCTCGATTGTCCGACGAGAAAGAATGGGTCATATCGAGCTCGCGAGCCCGGTCTCCCATATCTGGTTCTTGCGCGGTATTCCGTCAAAATTGGGAACAATCTTGGGTATGCCGACCGGAGAGTTGGAAAAGGTGATTTACTTTGCCGGCTATATTGTCACCGCTACTCATGAAAACGAACGAGAGAGAATCTTGAAGGAAATTGACAACGAATTCAAGCAGAAAATCAAGACCATTCAGGATGATAAGACCAAAGAAATGCTCAAGGAATTGCTCGTCAACGCCAAAAAGGAAGTTGAAGGCATTCGCACCGGTGTCGTGATCGATGAAGTCCAGTATCACAAGTTCTCGATGAAATACGGTTCCTTGTTCGAGGCAGGAATCGGAGCGGAAGCGATTTTCAATATCTTGAAAGATATTAATCTCAAGGATTTGGAAGCAAAATTGGTTGAACAGTTAGACAAAGCCGGTTCTTTGGAACGAGAGAAGATCAACCGACGCTTGTCGTTGGTCCGAGCCATGGCTGAATCAAATCAGCGACCAGAGTGGATGTTCCTTACCAATATTCCCGTCATTCCTCCCGCCCTCCGACCGATGGTGCCATTAGACGGTGGCCGTTATGCGACATCCGACGTGAACGATCTGTATCGACGAGTGATCAATCGTAACAACCGACTTTTGAAATTGAAAGAAATCAAGGCGCCGGAAGTTATTTTGCGAAACGAAAAAAGAATCTTGCAGGAAGCCGTTGACTCACTGATCGACAACTCGATCCGAAGCGGAAACGAATCATTCTCGGCTGTGGGAAATTCCCAGAAGCGAGCTTTGAAATCCTTGGCGGACAACCTCAAGGGTAAGCGCGGTTTGTTCCGACAAAACCTCCTTGGTAAGCGTGTCGACTATTCTGGTCGTTCGGTTATCGTTGTTGGTCCGGAATTAAAATTGAATCAATGCGGTTTGCCAAAACACATGGCACTTGAGCTCTTCCGACCATTCGTTATCTCTGAATTGTTGCGAAAAGAATTAGCCTTCAATATTCGCGGGGCCGGTCGTCTCATCGACGATGGTATCCCAGAAGTTTGGGCGATTTTGGAAAACGTCATTACGGACAAACACGTATTGTTGAACCGCGCACCGACTTTGCACCGATTGGGTATTCAGGCTTTCAAGCCGATCTTGATCGAGGGTTCCGCTATCCAGGTGCACCCACTCGTCTGTACCGCTTTCAACGCGGACTTCGACGGTGACCAGATGGCAGTTCACGTTCCATTGGGTGAGGAAGCTCAGATCGAAGCTCGCGAAGTGATGGCTTCCGATCGAAATATCTTGAAGCCAGGTAACGGCGAGCCGACAGTTTCGGCCAAGCTTTTGGATATCGTGTTTGGTTGCTATTGGATGACCAAGGACGTCAAAGGCGAACTAGGTGAAGGAAAATACTTTGCGTCACCAAACATGGCGATTACCACTTTTGATTTTGGCGGCATTTCTATTCGGGCAAAAATATTCGTTCTCGGAACCGGCAAAGCCCGATACGCTCAATTCGGCAACAAGCCATTTGAGACCACTGTCGGAAGATTGCTCTTTAACTCGACTTTGCCTTCTGACTATCCGTTTGTGAACAAGGAAATAACCAAGAAATCAATGTCGGCAATCATTGACGATTTGATCAACAAATACGGCATTGATAACGTGCCAAAGGTCTTGGACAAAGTGAAAGCTTTCGGTTTCAAGTACGCCACCTATTCCGGTGTGACCTGGGGCTTGGATGACTTGTCCATTCCAGTTGAAAAGCCGGCGATTGTTAACGCGGCAAAAAAGAAATCCGAAGAAGTGCACGAACACTATAATGAAGGATTGTTGACCGAGGAAGAAAAATTGCGAAAAAACATCGAAATCTGGCACGGGGCCAAGAACGATTTGGAAAAACTCATTCCAAACACTTTGGACAAGAACGGCTCCATCTACGACATGTGGATCTCTGGTGCCCGAGGTTCGCTCGGTGCCTTGACTCAGATGGCTGGTATGAAAGGTTTGATTCAGAATACTGCCGGTGAGACAATCGAATTCCCAGTTATCGGCTCGATGAAAGAAGGTTTGACTCCGATCGAATATTTCATCACCACTCACGGTTCGCGAAAAGGTTTGACCGATACCGCGCTTAATACCGCTAAGGCCGGATATTTGACTCGACGTCTCTTCGATGTGGCTCAAGACATTATCATTACCGAGGAAGATTGTAAGACCAAGGAAAGCATCTGTATCAAGAAAGAAGGCGAGTTCGAAGCTGGTGTGTCAGTTGCCAAGCATGTTCGCGGACGTATCCTGGCTGCTCCGGTCTTGGATAAAGACGGAAAAGTTTTGTTTGAAAAAGGCCATCTCTTGAAGAAAGACGAAGCCCAGAAAGTGGAAGCTGACGGTGTCGGCGAAGTCTGGGTAAGATCACCTTTGACTTGCCGAACCGTTCACGGCGTCTGTGCCCAGTGTTACGGTTCCGATCTTGGTCGCGGAACGCTGATCGGTCTTGGTGAAGCTGTCGGTACTGTTGCCGCTCAAGCGATCGGTGAACCAGGAACGCAGCTCACTATGCGTACTTTCCATACTGGAGGTACCGCCTCGGTTGGTGGAGATATCACCCAAGGTTTGCCTCGTGTGGAAGAAGTCTTTGAGAAGAGAAAACCAAAGAGCCCGGCCGTCGTGTCTAAATGTGATGGCGTGGTGACTTCGGTCAAGGATATGGGCAAGGAAAAAATCATTACCGTTTTGCCTGAACTTGATGAAAAAGCCAAGGGTAAGAAATCGGCTGAAGTGGAATACGAATTCAACTTCCGACGTATTGCTTTGGTTCATGTCGGTGACAAAGTGAAGAAGGGTCAGTTGTTGACTGATGGTTCGGCTGATGTGGATGAACTCTTCAAATTTGCCGGTCGCGAGAAGACCATGAATTACGTCATTACTGAAGTTAACAAGCTTTATGAATTGCAAGGAGAAGCCGTTTCCCGAAAGCACGTGGAAATTATCGTGAAGCAAATGTTCTCACGCTTAAAGGTCAAGGATGCTGGCGATACGACCGTCTCCGAAGGCGATATTGTCGATGAATTGGATTATCGAATGGAGAATGAAGAAGCCGAAGCTCGTGGCGGAAAGGGTATGAGGGCTGAACCTCTCGTGATGGGTATCACCGAGGCCTCGCTCGCTCGACGAAGCTTCTTGTCTGCCGCTTCGTTCCAGCACACCAACCGAGTCTTGATCAATAACGCCGTTCGAGGCAGTGTGGATCGATTGATTGGTCTCAAGGAGAACGTCATTATTGGACGTTTGATCCCAGCCGGTACTGGTTTCAAGGGTGGTCCAAAAAATATTGTCGTTCAGGAAAAATTGAAAGAAATTCTCGGTGACACCTACGAACAGGAAGCCTAAGAGAAAGAGAGCCCGGTTTTTTGAGGACAAAAAACCGGGCTACCTCTCATTTCGGTTCATGCTATAATTGGATTGTTTCGGTTTAACACCGCTTTTACTAATCTAATTTCAAAACATAAATGAATTCTAAAAAAGCATGCCCAGCGAAGTCTAAACGAAGTAGAGGCTTTGCTCTCACACTCATAGTTGCCATTCTGGCAATTTTAGCCGTTGGCAGTGTTGCTTTTATGATTAAAAACAACACAATTAATACTCCGGTTGTTTCAATTTCTACCACCACCATCCCGATTGTCGGCAATGATAAAGATGTTCACGGCTGTATCGGTTCTGCCGGGTATTCTTGGTGTGCGGTAAAAAATAAATGCCTCCGTCCTTGGGAAGAAAAATGCGAAATTATATCTGCTACTACCACCATTGCCACCACTACCGCTAAAATCAATCAAAAAATAATCGTAAGTGGCGTGATGATTACTCCAATTAAAGTCATTCAAGATAATCGCTGCCCGCAAGGGGTGGAGTGCATTATGGCGGGAACGGTTAAATTAGAGGCACAGATCAATAGTGCCACGACTAGTTTGACGCTCGAGGTTCCAATTTTGATTAATGGCAAGAAAATAACTCTGATCAAAGTGTTACCGATTAAGACACTGGCAGCTATTTCACCGACTGATTATATTTTTGAATTTTCCGTAGCAAATGCCACTTCTACTTCCTGTACTCCAAAATGGACTTGCGGTTGGGGACCATGTAAAAATGGCTACCAGGGAATGACGGCCGTCGATTCTAATAATTGCGGATTATCTAATACCAACGTTGATATTGTCTGCCCGGCTTTGGCGCGGGTATGCACAAATTGATTTAATCCCAGTAGCAATTTTATGAGAGTAAAGTATTATTAACATTTAGAAATTGATTATAATTGTTTTTGAAAATATAAATATTGAGCTAGTGAAAATGCTACGGGATGCTCAATAAATATAGTCGTTCAAAAACTCCTTATTTATTGGCATGTCCACACCCGTTGAACAAATCAAAGAAAGGCTGAATATTGTGGATCTTTTGAGTTCCTATATAAAATTGGAAAAAGCGGGAAAGAATTTGAAAGCCCGATGTCCTTTTCATAATGAAAAGTCGCCATCGTTTTTTGTGTCTCCGGATCGTGACTCATATTACTGTTTCGGTTGCGGGGCCAAGGGGGACATTTTTACTTTCGTCCAAGAATTTGAGGGCTTGGACTTCTTTGGCGCACTGAAATTGCTCGCTGAAAGAACCGGTGTGGAAATCGTGAGAGAAAATCTGCAGGTGAAAAACGACAAAGAAGCGATTTTTACGGCGCTCGAAGCAGCCGCTCAATTTTTTGAGGCTAATCTGCCGCACGCCAAAGATGCTCTAGCTTATCTCGAAAAAAGAGGCCTGTCAGCCAAGACGATTAAGGACTGGCGAATCGGTTTTGTGTCCGAAGATTGGCGAACCTTGTATGATTATTTAAAATCGCGCAAATATACCGATGAACAGATCGAAGCGGCTGGTTTAATAAAGAGAAACGAGCGAAGTTTCTATGATCGCTTCCGCGGGAGAATAATGTTTCCAATCCGCGATGCTGCCGGACGGGTAGTCGGGTTTACCGGACGAATTTTACCTGGTGCCAAAGATGATACGGCTAAATATTTAAACTCGCCAGAAACGTCAGTTTTCAACAAGTCACGATTGCTTTATGGTTTTGATCTGGCCAAGTTGGCGATCAAAAAATTTGATTACTCAGTAATCGTCGAGGGACAAATGGATTTGCTAATGTGCCATCAGGCCGGATTCGACAATACGGTAGCAACATCCGGTACCGCTCTTACGCCGGAACATTTGCAATTACTGAAGAGGATTTCCAACCGAGTGATTATGGCTTTTGATGGTGATCGGGCTGGCTTTGCGGCAGCCACCAAGGCTTGGATCTTGGCGCTGTCTCTTGGTATGGAGGTCAAGATTGCCGAATTGCCATCGGGTGTGGATCCGGCCGACCTTATTCTCAAGGATAAGGATCAATGGAAAAATTGCCTGAAAAATTCCATGCACATCGTCGATTTCCAATTGGCAAAAATCATTGCGGAAAATCTGGACGAAAGGAAGGTTGGTCTGGCGGTGCGCGAGAAGGTCCTGCCATTTATCGCGATGATTGATAGCAGTATCGAGCGCTCGCATTTCATCACCAAGATCAGTGAGAAACTCAAGATAAAAGAAGAAGCGCTATGGGACGATCTGAAGAGAGTAAAGGTAATACCCGGCGTCGGTGGAGTCGAGACAAAAATTATTTCTTTCACGAAGGAAAATGTCCTAGTCAGAAAAGATTCCATCGAAAGAAGAATATTGGGAATTCTGGTTTGGGCGCAAAAAGACAAGGAAGTAAAAATAGATTTGAATAGTTATAATGAAAGGCTAAAGGAGATTATCGGCGATGAAGAATTCAGGGTTATGCTCGGGGCACCGGAGGAGATAAGGAACGAGGCCGCGTTCGAAGCCGAGCAGTATTATGAAAGGGACAAGCTGGCCGGCATTACCGAAGAATTGCTTTATGAGTTAGAAAAAGAAAATTTGAAAAAGGCTTTTAGCAAGACGATGGATGAACTGATTGGAGCGGAAAAAGCCAAAGATATTGAAAAGATGAACTCGCTGAGCGTCAAATGCAATGAAATTACCAAAAAATTAGCCAAATTTAATAAATAATTTATTAGCTTTTAAAAAACATTATGCCAAAAAAAGCAGCAAAAAAAGCAGTCAAGAAACCGGCAAAGAAAATCGCCAAAAAAGCCAAACCGGTTAAGAAAGCCAAGGTGGCCGTAAAAGCCAAAAAAGGTGCCGACAAGAAAAAGGATCACGAAACCAAGACCGAACGGCTGTTGGTGAAGGGCCGCGAACGCGGATATGTGACCTATGATGAGATTATGAAGGAGTTTCCTAATATCGAGTCTGACGTGATGTTTTTGGATGAGTTGTATAACAAACTCTCCGTTTCTGGCGTTGATGTGTTGGAAGGCGGAGGAATGCTTAATATTGAGAAAGAGGAAGAAGCTTTGAAAAAATATACCTATGGCGGTCGCAGTGCTGATGCTTCTTATGATTCGATCCAAATGTATTTGAAAGAAATCGGACAGTATTCCCTGATTTCCGCTAGTAGTGAAAAAGACTTGGCGCGAAAAATCCAGCTTGGTGACGAGGATGCAAAAAACCTTTTGGCCCGAGCCAACCTCCGCTTGGTGGTCTCGATTGCCAAAAAATATGTCGGTCGCAGCGCCGATTTGACCTTGCTCGATTTGATCCAAGAGGGAAACCTCGGTTTGTTCAAGGCGGTGGAAAAATTCGACTGGACCAAGGGCTATAAATTTTCCACTTATGCGACCTGGTGGATTCGTCAGGCGATTACCCGTGCTTTGGCCGATCAGAGCCGTACAATCCGCGTCCCGGTGCACATGGTAGAAACGATTGCCAAATATAAACAGTGTTTCCGACGCTTGTCGCAAGACTTGGGACGAGATCCGCTCGCCGAGGAAATCGCGACAGAAATGGGTTTGGAAATTGAAAAAGTTTACGCAATTGAAAAGATTGATCAGGATACCGTTTCTTTGGAAACCCCAGTCGGTGATGAGGGGGATGATGGCAAATCAACCCTTGGGGATTTCATCTCTGATGACAAGATTTTATCGCCCGATGCCGAATCTTCACGCCGAATCTTGAGCGATCAGGTAAAAGAAATCCTGAGCGACCTGTCTTTGAAGGAAAGAAAAATTTTGGAAATGCGCCATGGCTTGGTGGACGGCATCACTCACACTTTGGAAGAAGTGGGGAAGGAGTTTGGTGTCACTCGCGAGCGTATCCGACAGATCGAAGCCAAGGCCCACGAAAAGATCCGTCAGCACGAGAAGATAAACAGATTGCAGAATTATTAGGAATAAGCGATAGCGATTATAAAAAGGCTGACAACTTTTAAAAGTTGTCAGCCTTTGTCTTGCATCGGATGCCGAGAAACACCCAACGACTAGATCTTTACTTTTGTCTTGTGACGCGATTCAGAATGATCGTTAGGACGATCAATAGACCACCAGACACAATCCAAGCAGCGGGAATGCCAAAATATTTGGCAATCGCTCCGCTTGTGACTAGTCCCAAGGCCCCGCTCAAGTTCGAGGTCATCGATTCAACGGATAACAAGGTCGCCCGTTCCGCCCCCGGAATGGTATCGTTTAGATACGCATTCTTGATCGGACCGTACATCCCTCGTCCCGCTTCGTGAGCCAGAAAGAAACCAATCACGACAGGCACATAACCGCTACTCACAGACAGAATGATAAAAATACCAATAACTATCTGCGAGATGGTGATGGCCACCTGTTCATTGGTGACTTTTTTCACCAGCCATTTCGAGGCTATTCCGCCGAGCATGATAAAGGCAAGCACTCCCGCCATTATGAGACCGTTGTATAGGTTCTTCGGGGTCTTAAAATGGAAGATTGTCTGCCACTCCATATTCGGTGCCATCAGGGAAAAGGCCAAAACCATTCCCGCGAGGAGAATAAATTTAAAAGCCTTGTCTTTTCTGGCAAATCGATAGCTCATTACGGCGGTGTCTTTCATCTTTACCAAAGCACTTCTCCACGAATGGGACGTTTTTACAAATGCCTCTTCACGCATCGCAAAGACGGCAATTATGCCCGTCATAAAAAAGGCGACAGAGCCGGCGATCCAGGGCAGTGGCAGATAATAATCCGCCATTGCTCCGCCCGCGACCGCGCACAAGGCACCCGCCCCGCACGAGGCCCACTGTTCGATTACCAGGACATCATTCAGTTTCTCGTTGTGGCCATAGTGTTTTAATCGATCCACAAACCAAGCCTGAAAGGCGCCACTGGAAAATGTCGCCGCGATTGCGCCGATAATTTCCGCGGTCACAAATCCCCAAAAGGAATGCGACGTGGCATAGATCAGGTTTGAGATCGTGAAGATAAAACAGGCCATCACGAACGACTTCTTGCGGCCGAAAACATCGGCGAATATTCCGGTCGGTATTTCGAACAGGAAAATGGTGATAAAAAAGGCGACGTTCACCAAGTTTACCTGTAGTTCGTCCAGACCGAACGAGCGCAGATAGTTGGAATACGTTCCCCCAATAAAACCCAATCCCATCCGGAACAAGAACAGGAACGACACATACACCAGAACTATATTTCGTTTCTTCATTTTCTACTCCTTATTTCTTTGTTAAAGAACCATTGTTAATATGCTCAACAAAAATCTCGGCTTCTGTTGAGCCGAGATCCTTCTAAGGAGTTGTTTGTGGATTAAATTTTTATACTCTGCGTGAGTGTTTAAAAATATCGCGGCTTAACAAAATATGATTGTTTCCTGAATCGGCAAAAGATCCGGAAACAGGATAATTTCGGGTTTCGATAGTCATATTTAGTTTTGCGCATATGTAATGCATATAATCATAAAAACAGAGAATTACTACTCGGTCAATCACGGCCTGTGGATAACTTATTAAACGGCTTAGATTAAGGGTATTTTTGACTGATAAAATTACTGATCGGATATTTGCAATATTTTCCGTGAGGTGATAATTTGAAGAAGAGTTTGAACATTCAAGAAAGGTTGGTAAGAGATAAATGAAGATAGAGTTTTGTTTGGGATGCAGTCCGGAGAAGATGTGTGAACGGTGCCAGCTACGTTTACGATGCCACGAAAGAGTGAATCGTCTGGCTATCGGCGATCTGGATAGGGCAATCGTGGAATTGGTCCAAATCCACCCGTTGGATATGGAACAGAAAACGGAGTTGCGGTATTTGTTCCGTCGTTACCGTTCTGTCCACAATCGCATGCATGTGGCTGAAATTTCCTGGCGATTTTCCAAATTGCTGAAACAGGTGGCAGCGCCGCCGATTGGCGCCTGATCCGATGATTCACTACCGTTCGTTCCAGACGAACGGTTTTTTAAATGATTATCTCTCTCCGCTTGATTTTTTTATAAGGTGCGGTATCATTTCTGTCAGAGTTTGGTGGAAATGTTATAGAAAGGAAAGTCATATGAGTGAATCGGATATTCGGAGTAAATGTACCGAGGCGCAGGCAAAAATGGTTCTCTATTATCTAGACAAGGGTTGGGATGTGGGCGAACTGGATACTGCCCAAGAGGTGATGCTGAGCAGCGGTTCCCAGCGTAAATGGGTCAAACCTTGCGGCACTGTTTACCCGAACTGATCGGCTGATTCCCAAAAGCCCCGCCTGTTGCAGGCGGGGCTGAATATTGCCGAAAATTTATCTAAAATTTCCCCTTTTGTGTTAGAATTACCCCATGTCGTCATTCAAAGATCGCTATTCGCAATTAAATAAAAAACAAAGGCAGGCCGTCGACACGATCGAGGGACCGCTGTTGGTAGTAGCCGGTCCAGGCTCCGGCAAGACGGAAATTTTGAGCCTGCGTGTGGGAAAAATATTACAGGAAACGCAAGTCCTGGCTTCAAACATTCTGTGTCTGACCTTTACCGAGTCAGCCACCCTGAATATGCGCAAACGCTTGACGTCTCTCATCGGTGCGGAAGCGTATCGGGTGGCAATCCACACTTTTCATAATTTTTGCGTGGAAATAATCCAAAAATATCCCCAATACTTTTATGGCGGCGCCTTTTTTTCGCCGGCCGATGAACTGGCACAAATCGAAGCGATGGAGGGGCTGTTTGAAAAAATGCCTCACGACCACCCATTGTCCTCATATCATCCAGAACAGGGGTATGTCTATTTGCGAAGCGTTCTTGGCGTCATCAGCTATCTGAAAAAAGCGGGTTTGAATCCCCAAGAGTTTTTGGCAATCTTGAAACACAACCAGAAGGCGTTAAAAGAAATCAGTCCGCTCATGGCCAGCAACCTCTCCGACCGCCTATCCAAAGATACTATCGGTAAAATCGGCCTGGTCGCCGAAAATATCGTCGGCATAGCGAAGAAATATCAGGCTGATTTCCCTTCGGATTTTTATCAGTCCTTGCCAGCGGTGATTGCCGACTCGCTAAGGCGAGCGGTCGACCAGTCGGCGGAAGCGGGAAAAACGACATTTTTGAGCGCCTGGAAACAAAAATATCTCCGGAAAAACGATGACGGCGAGAGCGTTTTTAAGGACGAAGTCAATATGGAAAAAATGATTGCCGTCGCTGAACTGTATGAGCGTTATCAAGGCCTCATGCACGAAAAAGGCCTGTATGATTTTGACGATATGATCTTAGACGTGCTGACGGCTTTGAAAAATAATCCGGCCCTGCGCTATGAAATTCAGGAGCAGTACCAGTACGTCCTAGTGGATGAATTCCAAGACACTAACGATGCCCAAATGAAAATTTTGCGTCATATCACTGACGCGGCGGTTTATGAAGGCCGGCCGAACATTATGGCGGTCGGTGACGATGACCAGGCCGTCTACAAATTCCAAGGTGCCGAACTTTCCAATATCTTAAATTTCAAGAAATTATTTAAAGATGTCGAGATTGTGACCATGACCGATAATTACCGTTCGTCCCAGGATATTTTGGATGTGGCAATGCACATCATCCGCAAAGGCGAAGAACGCCTGGAAAAAATTATTCCAGAAATAAAAAAAGATCTTCTGGCTTCAAACAAAAACCTGAAACCAGGCAATATAACCGAGCGCGTATTTCCAACCAATGCCCACGAGTATCATTATATTTCCCGAGAAATTAAAAAAGCGATCGAAGCTGGTCATAGGCCGGAAGAAATCGCGGTTATTGCCAGAAAACACAGCCAGTTGCAGGCTTTGGTGCCGTATCTTCAGAGTGTTGGCGTCCCAATTCGTTATGAGAGGGAACAGGATGTCTTCAAGGAGCCACATGTCGCCGAGCTCATCATTCTGGCCAAATTCATTTGCAGTTTGGCTGACAAACACCAGGATGAAGCCGATGAGCTATTGCCCAGCATTTTGAGTTTTCCATTTTGGCAATTATCTCGTGAAGATATTTGGAAAATATCCCTAGAGGCGCGACGAGGAGAATTCGGCAAGACTTGGCTTGAAGTCATGCTATCTTATCCCGAACAAAGGATTGCCGATATCGCAAAATTCCTGATCGATCTTGGCGTCCGAGCTCAGTCCGAAACTCTCGAACAGATACTTGATGATCTGATTGGCGCCCACGCGCCGCTGGCCGCGGAGTCCGAAGACGATCCCGATGAAAATCCTGCTGAAAATAAAACAGCCAAAATATTCCGGTCGCCTTTTAAGGAATTTTATTTCAGCCGCGAAAAATTTTCTCATGCCCGAGCGGAATATCTCACCTTTTTGTCAAGCTTGCGAGTCTTTGTGAATGCCTTGCGGGAATACAAGAGCGGTGAGACATTGTCGCTAAAAGATCTGATAGCTTTTGTTGACTTGCATGAAAAAAATAATATTTCCTTGAACGATCAGAGCCCGTTTTCCAAATTGGGCGAAGCCGTCAGCCTGCTCACCTCGCATAAGGCCAAAGGTTTGGAGTTTGAAACCGTGTTCGTCTTGTCGTGCCAGGAAGAAATTTGGGCTGGACGAAAAATTCCCAACCGTTTGGCCCTGCCGACCAATTTGCCGATCGAACCGGCTGGCGATACCGAAGATGATCAGCTTCGCTTGTTTTATGTCGCCATCACTCGCGCCAAAAGAAACCTTTATTTGACTTCATATTTGAACAAAGAAGACGGGGAAAGTTCTGAAAAACTCCGCTTTTTGATCGCCGAAGAGGGTGATGAAGCAATAATGAAAAAAGCGTCCCTGCAGAAGCTTTATTACGGTCCTGACGCTTCGATCGAGGCAATCGAGCTTCCGGAAACCCACGAAGTACTCACGGCTTCCTGGTTGAAATTCCATACGGCGCCGTTTGTCGGTTCGGAAGAAAAATTGCTCAAATCCCTGCTCGAGGACTATCAAATGCCAATCACGCATCTGAATAACTTTCTCGATGTGGAAAAAGGCGGCCCGCAATATTTTTTGGAACAAAATCTGCTCAGATTTCCCCAAGCCAAAGTATCCTCGAGTTCTTATGGCAGCGCCGTCCACCGAACACTTGAGAGCGTCTCTCTGTATTTGAAAAAAAATAATTGCTTACCGGAGAAAGAAGATGTCCTGAAATGGTTTATTGATTTCCTTAAACGCGAAAAAATGAACAAGATCGACTACGACTTTTATGTTGGCAAGGGCGTATCTGAACTTGGCCAATATTATGATCAGAACAAAAATAATTTTAAAACCGGTGATATCGTTGAATTTAATTTTAAAGATCAAGGCGTCGTCGTTGGTGAGGCACATTTAACTGGTAAAATAGATCGAATTATTGATTTGGGAGCAGGTGAATGTGCGGTTTTGGATTATAAAACCGGTAAGCCGCTAGTCTCTTGGGAAGAAAGTGATCCGTATAAGCAAAAGAAAACAATAAATTATCAGCGTCAGCTAGCCTATTACAAGATTCTGGTGGAAAATTCCCGCGAATTTTCTCATAAATTTAAGGTCCAAAAAGGGGTAATTGATTTTATTGAAACCAAAAATGGTAAAGCAATTTCCTTGAGTAAGGCCATCGCTCATGAAGAGGTAGAAAAGCTAGAACGGCTGATCAGTGTCGTCTATAAAAAAATAATAAATCTGGATTTTCCCGATATTTCCAAATATTCCAAGGATAACAAGGGTATTCTGGCTTTTGAAGAAGATTTACTGAAAGATTAGCAGATTTTAACCCCGGTTCTGTCAATCTATTCTTTACTTTCGCGATATGAAATAATGAGTCTGGTTTTGTTGTTTAAACATTTTTGAGAAAGGCTGTTATTTTATGTCCAAGCAGATAAAGTTCTTGCAGGTCTCAACGATCTTGCGTGCCGGCATTGATCCGGACAAGATTCCAATGGCTCGCTATGACGATTTATTGTCAGAAGGCGGACTGTTGGCTAGGGCTGATCTGATTCGTGGCGTCGAAGCAGTGCTATCGGGAGAAGTAAAAATACATTTTGCTTTGGGTAAGGTGACCTTCAAGCGCAAGGTCTTCAGGCCAAAATCAAAATAGCCTATAAACTAAAAACACCCGCTGTCCTTGCGACAAGCCGGGTGTTTTTTATATCCTCGAGAGGATTATTGCCGACGTAGAGCGAGCGAAATGAAGAAGTAATCTTTTTCATTTCCGAGCCGAGGAAGGCAATATAAGGGTTTAAATACCGCTTTTATTTTCCCAACAGGGTATCAATCAAGGCTTTCATACCGTCATACTGGAGGGCTCCGGCGATATCGACAGTATCCGTTCCGGTATAGTCGAGGTTGTTGCCGAACAGTTGGACTAATTTGAGCTTGACATCAGAGGTGATTCCGCCTTTGACGATAAAGCGCACATGCGGAGTGGCTGGCTGATAGTTGGTAGCGATATAACCATCCTGATAGTCTTTTTCTACTTCGGCGGCGTATTTTCCGCTATCCAGACAGGAGGTAAATTTCGTCATGTCCAATTTCAAACCCTGGGCGATGGTGAGAAGGGATGAGGTCGCCAGGTTGTTGTTTGATGGAGTGATTTCGTAAATTTTATTCAAATAGTTCCAGAACATGTCATTGCCACCAAGCTCATTGGCGCATTCTGTTGCCTCGGCTTCCTTTCTGGCTTTAGGATGAAGTCCGTCGATCGGCATATGGCGGAAGACCCAGGCGACGTCGCCACTCTTGCCATAATTATCCATTACCTGATGCATGACGCCGTGGAAAAACTTGCAAGGCGGACATTCGGTATCGCCGTATTCCAAGATGGTTACTTTGGCGTTGGGATTGCCCAGGATATGATCATCCTTGGAAATCGGAGCGACAGTTTTGACTTGCGCCACTTGGGAAGTCTTTGAAGCGGAAGGGGACCCGGTAAAATATATTGCCCCGCCGATGAGAGCGCCGGCGACGACGATCGCAATCGGAATGATTAAGCTGTTTTTTTGTTCCATAACTTTATCTTATTAATTTAGTATGGGCGTATTATAGCATATCGATATATTTTTATGTATAATGTCCTGATGATTATTTTAATTGCTTTGGGAGCTTTTATTGCGACTTTCCTCGGCGGTTTACTGGCCTTGAAATTCAAGGACAAGCTCCATTTAATATTGGGTTTTAGCGCCGGGGCGGTTGTGGGGGTAGTGTTTTTTGACTTGATTCCAGAGGCGCTTGATCTCACCAGCGATCGATTGACTAGCTCGCAGACGTTATCGATCATTGCCCTGGGATTTGTGGTCTATATGATTGTCTTCCGGTACTTTCACGCCAAAAGTCACTCGCATGATCATGATGACGGCGAATGTTGCAGTCCAAAGGGCAGTCTTGGGGCGGGCAGCCTATCAATACATAGTTTTATCGATGGACTCGGAATCGGCCTGGCTTTTCAAGTTTCGACCGTTGTCGGGGTAATCGTGGCTGTGGCCGTGCTTGTTCATGATTTTTCCGATGGTATCAATACTGTCGGGATGATTTTGAAAAATAATGGCGACCAAAAAACCGCCTTGAAGTGGCTGGCAATGGACTCGATCGCCCCGGCCCTCGGCGTGCTTTGTTCGACATTATTCATTGTCGATGATTTTGGCCTCGGAGTAACCCTCGCGGTATTTGCCGGTTTCTTTTTGTATATCGGTGCGAGCGACCTCTTGCCGGAAAGTCATCACAATCATCCGACCAAATGGACCACGGTCATGTCGGTTGCTGGAATTTTAGTAATATATTTTGCCATTAAATTGGCGGGAATTTAGTTATGACAATAATACACTCAGCAATTTTAGGTTTAGTCGAAGGTTTGACGGAATTCGTACCCGTTTCTTCTTCCGGACACTTGATCATGGCCAGGAAATTAATGGGCCTGCAACTTCAGGGTTCTTTGGCCTTTGATGCGGTAGTTCAGCTCGCCGCCACTCTGGCAGTCGTGATTTATTTTTGGAAAGACATCTGGAACATTATTTTAGCCTTCATCGCCTGGATTTCGAAAAAGCCAGCTGAGGAGAAATATAAAAATATGATATTGCCAATTATTATCGGTTCTGTCCCCGCCGTTATTTTTGGTTTGCTGTTAGAAAAAAAGATGGACACGGTTTTCCGTGACTCCACCGTGATCGTGGCTGTTAGTTTGATACTTGGTTCCATATTGTTCTATTTTGCTGAGAAGTTTGCCAAATACAATTCTGAGATTTCGCCGAAAAAAGGTTTGGCGGTCGGTCTATTCCAGTGTTTAGCCCTGGTTCCCGGTTTCTCGCGTTCCGGCGCCACCATCTCTGGCGGATTACTTGTCGGTTTGAATAGGGAAGCAGCTACCCGTTTTAGTTTCCTTTTGGCTTTACCGGTCATTCTTGGTTCCGGTCTTTTAAAACTTTTGGAAATAATAAAATCTGGCGCCATTGCCTCTGAAGCCTCATCTATCTTCTGGGCCAGCCTTTTTGCCTTTGTCTCTGGTCTCTTGGCCATCCACTTTCTTATCAAATTCCTCAGAAACCACTCACTGAATTATTTCGGAGCATATCGTATTGTCTTGGCCGTTATTATTCTGATTTGGCTCTAAATATCGTTACAAAAAACCCATTTAGACACCAGGTGTCTAAATAGGCTTGTTTGTGATTTAAAATTAGAAGAGGGTGTGGGTGATAGCCGCCTCGCTTTTATCGTTCCATTTTGACGTGTCGAGCTTTATCTCTTTGATCTCGCCATTATCTTTGTATTTTAAAATACCGTTTTTGAGAGCGTATTCATAGACTTCCTTGGTAATTTTAACGTCATCCAGGCAGTATTTTTTTACCTCGTCATACTTGCCCTGTTTCCACCAAGTGACAGCCTCAAGGCCATGACCGCTTTTATTTTTGCCAAGTGTCGCTTCGGCGATGGTATCGAGCTTGAGGCGACGGCCAAGCGAATTTCTGATTTCTTTCAGAATGTCGAGACTCTTGATTTTTGACAGATCGCCAGCGTAGTACTTGTTTAAGAGCGGTATGTCGAAATGGTCAGAATTGTAGCCGATAAGCAGGTCGGCTTTTTCAAAAATCGGCCAGAGGTTTTTCAGCTCTTCCTTGAAGTAAGAACTGTACTTGTCGGTCTCACTGTCATAAATGCAAACAACAGACAAATCCAAATCCGCGGCATCAGAACTGCCGACGTCGGTAAAAACATTTGAAGTTTCGCAATCAAAAATTATTTTACGCATTGATTATATTCTTATGATTTTTACCAGACCCTCTTCCGTGGCTGTCTTTTCCTCGCCAGTCTGTAAATTCTTGACTTTGAACTCGCCGGATTTCATTTCATTCTCACCAATGCAGATAATGTTCGGAATTTTTTGCTTATCGGCTGATTTGATCTGGTCGCCGATTTTTTTGGTTGTCAGGTTTATCGCCACATTCAGACCGTTTTCCCGCAATTTCTGGGCCAACTCGTTCGCATATTCCTCGTATTCCTTGGCCATCGTGCAGATATAGAGATCGGTCTTTGGCCGATAGGCTGGCATCAGGTTGTAAGTTTCCAAAATATCCTTGATCACCACGTCGCCCATACCAAAGCCGAAGGCTGGGACTTTTTCGCCGCCGAAAATTGCGAGCAGGTCATCATAGCGTCCACCGCCAAAAACGGCACGACGATTTTCCGGACTGGTGTCATAGACTTCAAAAACAATGCCGGTGTAATAATCAAAACCGCGCATGAGAGTCTGGTCGAATATGACATTAGTAATGCCAAGTTTTTCCAACCGGGCGATGACCGTCCTTATCTCTTCGATCCTTTCGGCAATCTCAGCCCCCTGGGGAAGCTTGGAGGCAAACTCCTCGAAATTTTGGGAATTAAGCAAGACCAAAAATTCCTCCGCTTTTTCCGGAACCAAATCCTTGATCGAGGCGTCGAAATCCTCCTTGCTGATCTTTTGTTTTTTGTCGATCAGTTTGGAAACCTTATGGGTGGTTTCTTCATTCAAAGACATGAGGTCGTTCATGATGTAATTCATGATTTTTCGGCTGTTCAGATGAATTTGGAAATCATTATCCTTTAGGCCGAATTCTTTCATGATGGAATAAGCCATCGAAATGACTTCCACTTCGGCGGAATTGTCGGCAACGCCAAAAAGATCGACATTCAGCTGCCAATGTTCTCGCAATCGTCCTTTTTGCGGTTTCTCGTATCGGAATAGGTTTGGGATAGAATACCAGCGCAAAGGGAAAGGTAATTCCATTTTTCGGGCGGCAACCATTCGAGCGACAGTCGGGGTCATTTCCGGCCGGAGGGTGACTTCACGGTCGCCACGGTCGATAAAAGTATAGGTTTGTTCATTGACGATTTCTTCGCCAGACTTGGCTTTATACAAATCCGCCGGTTCCAAGACCGAAGCGTCATACTGATTATAGCCGTAGCTTTCGCAGACTTTTTTCATCTTGCCAAAAATATAGTTCTGGACGAACATGTTTTCCGGGTAAAAGTCCCGCACGCCCTTATAGGCCTCGGTGCTTAATTTATAGTCTTTGTTTGTATTATTGCTCATAACTGCTATTCTAACTGAAATATGAAAAAAGAGAAAGTCCTGAAACTGGATAAAAAGCCTGGCGAAACGCCGCTCGAATGCCTGAACAGGTTCAAGGCCGAAAATCCGGAATATGCCAAAGACAAGATGACTTATGCGGGACGGCTGGATCCATTGGCGTCTGGTGTGCTTTTGGTCTTGGTTGGCGAGGAATGTAAGCAGAAAGAAAAATACCTTGGGCTAGACAAGGAATATGAGCTGACTATTTTGTTTGGTTTTAGTACAGACAGTCAGGATATTTTAGGTTTGATTGAAGAACAGAAAGTCGGAGCCCTCAATGCTTTGGGAGATTATAAGAAAAAAGATTTTGAAGACTTGCTTAAGAAGTTTGAGAAAACTTTCCAGCAAAAATATCCGCGTTTTTCTTCCAAAACAGTGAATGGCCGGCCGTTATTTGAAATTTCTAAGGAAGAGGGAATCGAAGATAATGATTTGCCGGAAAAAGAGGTCGAAATTAAAAAGATTGGTTTCAAATCGTTTGGCATTGTCTCCAAAAAATATTTGCACGATTTCGCCCTGGAATCTATCTTTAGCGTCAAAGGCAATTTTCGCCAAAACATGTGCTGGACAAAATGGGAGCAGACTCTCGAAAAATGCGCCGACCAAAGCTGGCCGACTTTGACTATCGGTGTCTCCTGCACTTCTGGTACTTATATGCGGTCTCTGGCCCAGGCGATTGGCGAAGAAATAGGCTTTCCGGCCCTGGCTTTGAAAATAAAAAGAACTAAAATTGGCAATTAAAAAACACCGTCTGTAAAAGCACGGCGTTAAAATATGGAGAAAAGCAGTCAGATCTCTCTTGGCGGGCCGGGCCGTTCCAACTCTCGGGCCAGCTTTCTATACCTTTCCAAGAGGGAGTGAAATGACCCGGTTTGTGCGAGTTGAACGCACGTGCATACCGACAACCGTTGCTTTTCTCCGTTTTTGATACTAGCAAATAATTTAGTATTGTCAATTTGTGCCTTTTGCCTATTTGTGCTATACTAGCGTGGTCGTAGAAGTTCTCGTAGGTTTAAGCAAGTTAATTTCTTAGCCAAAGGGAGGGTCGCTCTATCGATAAAGATTAAATTTTATATCAATGGCAAAGAAATTGTACGTTGGAAATCTTTCATACAGCACAACAGATGCTGGTCTTAACGAGGCTTTCTCACAAAAGGGAGCGGTCGAGGCTGCAAATGTTATCGTTGATAAGATGACTGGTCGCTCACGCGGATTCGGTTTTGTCACTATGACAAACGATGATGAAGCAATGGCCGCTATCGATTCTATGAACGGTGCAGAAGTTGATGGAAGAAAACTCACTGTGAACGAGGCAAAGCCTCTTTCAGAGAGACCTCCACGAAGAAATTTTGACAACCGAGGCGGAGGAAATAGATACTAATCTATTTTCCCGATTGGGAATCAAATCAAAAAAGCAGGCCTGATGGCTTGCTTTTTTGTTATTGTGTGGTAATGTTATTCTTCTATCCAAGAATCCTAGCCGAGTGGCTAAGATCGACCTGGGTAGATGTTTTGTTCCTTAATGTTTATATAGTTAGGAGATGTTGTATGTGCAAAGGTTTTGTTCTGGGCGGTTCTCTGAAATTACTGAAACCGCGGACTTTGGCCGGAGCCAAAGTTCAAATGCCAATTGGCGGGGAAATGCCTGCCCATCACAGTCGAGGCGTGCTTGAGTTCAAGCATTACTGCGACGTGAGCGCCAGTCAGTCGGTGGGAGCGGATTTCTATGTGCTCCACGTCGACGGTCCGGCGACTGAGCGGGGAAAAGATGAAGCGATTCAAGTGGTGCGTGATCTCAAGTTGCGCCCGGCCGGTATCTGTGAAAACTTTACCCTGATTCATAGCGACTACGCTGACATTTGCTCGGCGATCGCGACGGCCGAATCGACCCCGCGCGTGCGAGGAGTTCAGAATGTTCCCAAACCTATACCGAGCAAGATTTGCTCGTTCTGCCTGGGCGGACGCCTGATCTCTCACGGAGTGAAGTTCAATCCGTTCATGGTTCGCGAGGAAACAACACCGCCCAAGGTGGTATTCAAGGGCAGCGTCTCCGAACAAATCCGGAAAGGTTGGTACATTTTTGTCACCGATCACCGGGTCAGTTGCTGGAAGTAATTTCCGGCCAACAGAAACCCCGACGTTCACGCGTCGGGGTTTGTTTATTGCCGATGTAGAGTTTTTTAATTATTCAGTTTTTCGGAAAGCGCGATCGCGATCGGTCTTGGTCAAATATTTTTTTCGCAGGCGGACTGACGACGGAGTGACTTCCAGATAATCTTCATCGCTCATGATCTCCAAACCTTTTTCAATATCCAAAATCATCGCCGGGGTGAGGTAAATGGCTTCATCGGAGCTGGTCTTGCGGACGTTCGTCAGGTTCTTGCCTTTGATCGGGTTGACGTCCAAATCATCGCCTTTTGTGACGTTACCGATTATCATTCCTTCATAGACTTCAGTACCCGGTTCGATATAGAGCAAGCCACGGTCCTGGAGATTCCAGAGGGCAAAAGCGAGGGCTTTTCCGGACATCATCGAGACCATTGCGCCGTATTCCTGCTTCACGATTTCGCCGGCATAAGGCTTGAAGCCGATCACTCGGCTGCACAAGATACCATTGCCCCGAGTGTCAACGATGAACTGGCCTTTGTAGCCCAGGAGTCCGCGGGTCGGCACTTCAAAAATCATGCGGACCTGGCCATCGTGATTTTTCATATCCTGCATAATGCCACGGCGCTTGCCGAGTTTTTCAATAACCGCACCAGAGACATCCTCTGGGACATCGATCGTGACTTCTTCATACGGTTCGCTTTTAACACCGTCAATATCCTTGATGATCGCCTGTGGTTGGGATACTTGCAATTCAAAACCTTCACGGCGCATATTTTCCATCAAGATAGACACGTGCAACTCACCGCGCCCAAAGACTTTCATGGCGTCGCCGGTAAACTCGATTCGGAGACCAACGTTCATTTCCAGCTCTCTTTCCAATCGTTCACGGATCTGGCGGCCGGTGACAAATTTTCCTTCGCGGCCGGCAAAGGGCGAGTCATTGACCAGGAAGTTCAAGGAAATAGTCGGCTCATCGATATTGATGGCAGGAAGAGTTGGCTGGTCTTCGTTTTGACAAATTGTCTCGCCAATATAGGCGTCGGCCAGTCCAGCAAAAAGAACAATGTCGCCAGCGATCGCTTCGGAGACTTCTTTTCGGCGGATACCTTCAAAAGTGAATAGTTTGGTAATTTTAAAAGGTCGAGAAATGCCGTCATGAGTTTTAGCAAAAATTCTCTCGCCGCTTTTTAGGGTTCCGGTATAGATGCGGGCAATACCCAAACGACCCATAAAGTTGTCGTAACCAAGGTTGAATATCTGAGCTGATAGAGGTTTATCAATATCCTCCGGTTTAGAAGTTGGCGGAACTTTTTCCAAAATTAAATCAAGAAGCGGAGTCAAGTCTTTTTGCTCATCGGTTAAGTTTTTCATAGCTACGCCTTTTCGGCCGATGGCATAAATAGTTGGGAAATCTAATTGTTCATTGTTTGCTCCGAGTTCCATAAACAATTCCAAGACGGCTTCGTGGCACCATTCCGGCTTGGCGGCACTTTTATCAATTTTGTTTATAACAACAATCGGTTTCAGGCCGAGTTCGAGTGATTTTTTTAGCACAAAGCGAGTTTGTGGCATTGGTCCTTCCTGGGCATCCACCACCAAAAGCACAGTATCAATCGAGCGAAGCACGCGTTCCACTTCAGAACCAAAGTCGGCATGTCCGGGCGTGTCAACGATGTTTATTTTTGTGCCTTTGTAAGGAATGGAGGTGTTTTTGGCATAAATGGTAATACCGCGCTCTTTTTCCAGGGCGTTTACATCCATGGTGGCACCAGCTTCAGACATACCGGCCTGTTGCATCAAAGCATCGGTCAGGGTGGTCTTGCCGTGGTCCACGTGGGCGATTATAGCGATATTACGAATTTCCATTTGAATGTGTATTAGTAAATTGTTCCAATAAATCTATTATAAAAGGCGCCGAAGCGCGATTGCCATCCATTAAAACATATTTTTTGAAAAAAGGGAAGTGTTTACATTTATAATTCTAGGAACATAATATGGCGAGGTAGCAAATTTAAAGGGAGGTAGACATGTTTCGATACAAAATCGACAAGAAAGAGGGTAGAAATTTTATTGTTATTCACCTCAACCGGAGGTTACATAAGATTGATTACGAATGTGTCGAGGACTCAGGAGATTTTGATGAGGCCTGGAAACATGAAAAAATGCCGAGTTTCTTAAGACATATCCTTCAAATCAACGGAATTGAAGATTTGTCTTATGATATGTACAGTATTCGAATCGAGAAAGGTGAAGTATTTTGTTGGAATGAATTAATTCCGCAAATCATTGCCAATCTCGAGCTTGATTTGAACGGCGGAGAAAAAATGTATCCTATCACCGCCAAAAACAGATATAATCGGCGGAAGAAAAGTTCTTGCAAAAAAGACTTGGTCTCCGCTAACAACCCCGCTTAATTGCGGGGATTTTCTTTGCTCTATTTCCTAAATAGTTCTTCAACGTTTCCTGATAGGCCGGTAGCGTCGCCTTCTAGTCCGGTTACATCACCGTAGATGTTGGAGACGTCACCGGTAATATTTGTAACTAGACCGCTGATATTGCTGACATAACCTTTGAGCGAGGTAATGTTGCCTTTAAGGTTGGAAACGTCGCCAGACAGGTCAGCCACATCGCCGATTATGTTCGAGACATCACCCTCGATCTTGCTGACGTCGCCTCGGATATGTGATACGTCGCCGCGAATATTTGAGACGTTGCTGACAATACCGCTGATATCGCCAGCAATAGGTGAAATCAAGCCGCGGATGTTCGAGACATCGCCGACGATATCCGTCACATCGCCACGGCAATTCGTCGCATCGCCGGTGACACCGTCGATTTTACCGGAAATATTGGAAACGTTGCCGCTGATTTTATGAATAGTCACATTGCCTTCGATTTTTGAAACGTCACCGCTGATATTGGAAAAATCACCAAAAATCTTTGGGTGAAGGCCGGTAATATTTTGGGTATTGGTCTGAACCAATTTAACTGATTCGTTTAGCATGGGTTAATTATAGCATTATTTTTGTGGTTTGCTATAATTCACCCATGTCTACACAAATTGAAAAAATCAAGAAGTTTGTGCGTGCCACAAATTATCTGACAGCGACGCAGATCTATTTAAAAGAAAATCATTTATTAGACAATCCGCTGACTTTTGACAATATCAAGCCAAGGCTACTCGGCCACTGGGGTACCTGTCCGGGGATCAATTTTGTATACGCTCAGTTGAACAATCTGATTATCAACAAGCAGGCGAACATGCTTTTTACCTTGGGTCCTGGTCATGGTTTTCCCGCTTTGCAGGCCAACGTTTTTATGGAAGGAACCCTCGGCAAGTATTATCCCGAAGCGACTCGCGATGAAAAAGGCATCTCGTATATCTCAAAAAAATTCAGCTGGCCTTATGGTTTCCCCAGCCACGCTTCACCAGCAACACCGGGTGTGATTCTCGAGGGCGGCGAGCTTGGTTATTCTCTGTCTACTTCCTATGGAGCAGTTTTAGATAATCCCGATCTGGTTGTGGCTTGTCTCGTCGGTGACGGTGAGGCGGAGACCGGACCGCTCGCTACCTCTTGGCATTTGAGTAAGTTGATCGACCCGACAAATGACGGCGCGGTTTTGCCGATATTGCACTTGAACGGCTATAAGATTTCTGGCCCGACCTTTTTCGGCCGAATGAACAACAAAGATTTGAAAGCTTTGTTTACTGGTTATGGTTACGAACCGCATATTGTGGATGCCGGCACAACCGCCAAGTCCGAAGAAAAGGTCTATGAGACCATGGCGGCGACTTTGGAAAAATGTTACGAAGACATTCGAAGCATCCAAAAAGCGGCTCGCGAAGGCACTTTGAACCGTGACAATTATCCTCGTTTCCCGATGATCGTCTTCCGTTCGCCCAAGGGCTGGACCGGCATCAAGAAAATGGAAGGCATCAAATATGAGGGTAACTCACAATCGCACCAGGTCGTTGGCAAGGAAATGAAGAAAGACAAGGTACAGCTCAAGGCACTTGATAAATGGTTGCGCTCTTACAAATTTGAAGAACTCTTTGACCAACAAAAGGGCTTTGATCAGGATATTTTGGATCTAGTTCCGCCGGAAAATCTGCGAATGGGCGACAATCCGATCGCGAACGGTCTGAAAGATAAAAGCCAAGATTTGCGTTTGCCGGATGAAAAAGTCTTTATGGAAGACGCCACCGTTCCCGGTACCATCGGCTCGAGCTCGATGCGACGGATCGGTGCCTATTTGAATGATGTGTTCAAGTTGAACGCCGAAAAGAAGAATTTCCGTCTGATGTCGCCCGATGAGACTTATTCAAACAAATTAGACGAAGTTTTTCAGACGACCAAGCGAGTCTTTGCCGGTCCGATTGAAAAATGGGATACCGATTTGGCGCACAGCGGTCGGGTGATGGAGATGCTATCGGAACACTCGATGCAGGGTTTGTTGCAGGGCTATGTTTTGACTGGCCGCAACGGCGTATTTTGTTCCTATGAAGCCTTTGTCCAGATTGTGGCTAGCATGGCTGATCAGTATTCCAAGTTTTTGAAAGTCGCCCGCGACGTTTCTTGGCGCGGCGATATTCCATCCTTCAATTATATTCTCACTTCTTCCGGTTGGCGCCAGGAACACAATGGCTTTTCCCATCAGAATCCCGGCTTCATTGAGACCCTTTTGTTAAAACACAATAATTTTGTCAGCGTCTTTTTTCCACCCGATGGCAATTCGGCTTTGGCGACAATCAAGAGATGCTTGGCGGCTAAAAATGAGATAAATATTATCGTCGCCGAAAAGACTGTCGAACCGCGCTGGCTGACTCCGGCCGAGGCGGAAACCCAGGTCAAGCAGGGTATTATGACTTGGACCTTCGCCTCAGATGCGACACCAGATATTGTCATTGGAACGACTGGACAGTACACCACCAAAGAGGCTCTGGCGGCAATTGAAATAATTAAAGCGGAAACTCCAAGCATTAAGGTGCGACTGGTAAATATTTCCGAACTGTCGCCAAATACGATCGGCAGTTCGACCGGCAAGATGCCATTGTCTGAATTTGAAAAATATTTTACGGCCGACAAGCCAGTCATCTTTAATTTCCATGGCTATCCGGAAACGCTCAAGCAGTCTTTGTTTGATTACGAGAATACCTACGGCCGTTTTTCCGTTCATGGCTATATAGAGACCGGTTCGACTTCAACTCCGCTCGACTTGCATATGCGTAATAAGACCAGCCGTTATGACTTGGCAATCGAGGCTTGGCGCAAAATGGCTGATGCCCATGTGATAGAGAGATTTGTGGCGGAAGAAAAGATAGCTATTTACGAGGAAAAGATGAAGCAACACAAAACTTATATCATTGAAAGTGGAATCGATCCGGAAGAAATCGAGAATTGGGTGTGGTCGGGGAAAGGGAGGTAGTCTCTTAGCTTATTAGGTGGACTGAAGGGCTGGATTCTGTCATTCCCGCGGAGGCGGGAATCCAGTATAATAAATAATATGAAAATATTTAAATCTGAGAAAAAAGAAAAAACCAAGACCGATGGGCCAAAGAAGATTTTGATCATCAACACCGGCAGTGCGTCCAAAAAGTATTCAGTCTTCGAAGGTGGCAAAAAGATCTACAACGCCCACTTTGAAATGGAAAACGGGGTTTATATCGTTACGGAAAAAATTGGCGAAGCCTCTGAAAAGTCACCGATTTCCAGACGGGTTTTTGAACGCTCTATCGAACGTGTTTTGGGCGGACTTATCAACAAGAAAATAATCGCTTCCAAAGAAGGGATTGATGCCGCGGGAATCAGGATCGTTGCGCCGGGGCAGTATTTCTTGACTCACCGGATAATTGATAAGGAATTTTTGAAAATGGCCAAATTAGCGTTGGAAAAAGTCCCTCTTCATTTAGGACCGGCGCTCGAAGAAATCAAAATGTTCAAGAAGACTTTTGGCGACGATGTCGTGATGATCGGAGTCTCAGATAGCGTCTTTCATAATACCATTCCGGCCAAGGCCAAACTCTACGCGATTCCGATTCAGGACAGCCGGGACTTGGGTTTGCAAAAATTCGGCTATCACGGCATCTCAATCCAGTCGGTCATTTCTCAGGCGGAGAAAATCCTCGGTGCCTTGCCAGCCAAAGTGGTAGTTTGTCATATTGGCGGCGGGGTCAGCGTGACCGCCGTAAAAGACGGCAAGAGTATGGATACCTCGATGGGCTTTACGCCACTTGATGGCCTGGTAATGGCCACCAGGGTGGGCGAAATCGATCCCGGAGCCGTTATTTATCTGGCGGACAAGCTTGGTATGCGAATGAGTAAGTTGGAGGAATATTTTAATGAAAAATGCGGCTTGCTCGGTCTGTCGGGCAAAAGCGGTGACGTGCGGGACTTGATTGAGGCGGAAAAAACTGGCGACAAGGATTCATCTCTGGCTTTGGATATCTACGCCGAAAGGTTGAAAAAATACATCGGTTCAATGTCGGCTGTCCTGGGTGGTATCGATCTACTCATCTTTGCCGGAACGGTCGGGGAGCGATCGTTTATAATGCGTGGCCGCATCTGCGAGGGTCTGCAATTCCTCGGCATCGATTTGGATATGGAATTGAATAATAAATCCGAGGGAGTAGAAGTAGAATTATCCGCACCTGGATCGAAAACCAAAATCTTGGTAGTAAAGACCGACGAAATGGAAGAAATTGCGAAGAGTGTAGAAGGTATATTGTAGATAGAAAAACCGAAAGCCGGGCGGTCGCAACGACCGCCCGGCTTTTTCATTAGTCTCTATACCATATACAATCTACCAAATACTATCTACGTAAGTCAGAGTCTCTTCTTAAAATCCTGTTCGATTTCGTTGATTTCGTGATCAGAGAAAGTGTGCTTGCTCTTGTTGTCCCGCATCCATTTTATTCTGGCTTCAATCTCACCCTTTTCCAAACCTCTTGGATGAGAGTCTGTCGCTTTCATATAATAATCCGGTCCGAAAATCTGGTCGACTTTGGCTCGTTCGCGCTTATTAAAACCCTGCGAATACATTTCGCCTTTGGCTTTTTTGTACTCCTTACCCGTGACGTGCGGCTTGTTTGATCCAAACAAGATGTTGAAGATACTCATGTTTTTAATGTTAAATTTATTATTCGCTTAATTATATCTAAAATTTTACTTGGAGTATAGTCTCGCTAATATTAAAGATGACCCAAATGCATTACGGCAAATGGGTCATGGTTTGTTCTGGGCGAGAGCCACCTCGGCTTCGGTCATCAGTGCCCAAAACTCAGTCAGGTTAAACGGTTTGGTGATAAACCAGCCACCGTGAGTGTCGATGAGACACTTGAGCTCTCGAGCCAGGTGTTTGTTGGTCTTGGTCGCCAGGACCGAGGACAAACCCTCGCTCAGGATGAAAATCTTTATTGCTTCCTTGAGGCCGGCTTCACATTTCCAGCATTCGGTATAAAAGATTTTTCCTTCGAGAACTGACGCAATACTGATCAGTACGACGTCAAAAGAGCCTTTCTCTTTCACTTCGTCGTACTTGGTACTGATCGTCGAGACACCGTTCGATATCTTGTGATAAGACCCGTCCGTCGTTTGCCTGATCAGTTCCAGCGTCTCTGGCACGTGTTCGCGTACCGGATCGATGATTAAGATATTCATAGATCCTCCTTTCTAGGACGCACTATATATCTTAATTGATGAATTGTCAAGTGCTAAAACCAGCAAAATCTCTTTATTTATTCCGCGACTTCTGCTAATATATGGCTGTTCTCGGATTTCGAGAACTATATATTCCGCGGTAGCTCAGCTGGTAGAGCGGCGAGCTGTATCGTTAAGAATGTTTCCTCCGAGTATGATATTATTTATTAATGTCAAAAAAGAGAACGTACAAAGATCGTGCTGAGTATTTGAAAAAAGCTGTAACCCTGAGAAGAAGAAAACTCAAGGAAATGGCCATCAAATATAAAGGCGGTAAATGTACTATATGTGGTTATGATAAATATGTTGGTTCATTAAGTCTTCATCACAGAAATCCCAAAGAAAAAGATTTTGGGTTATCGGTGAGAGGATTAACAAGGTCTTGGACTAAAATTCAAACCGAGTTGGATAAATGTACTCTATTGTGTCTTAACTGTCATATGGAAATACACGGAAACATTATGCAGCTTCCTGAGGAAACTCAGAAATGAAAATAAGGTGAATTGCTGGAAACCCAAGCTACGTGTCTGGGTAATCAGCAGCCAAGCCTACATAAAAGTAGGAAGGTTCAGAGACTATCTCGAAAGAGAGTACTGTCCGCCAGAGGCGGATCGGAAGCGCCTTACATCCGAAAGGATGATAATATAGTCCACCCCTGAAAGTAATTTTGGGATAAAGTGTAACTCGTTGGTCGTAGGTTCGATCCCTACCCGCGGAGCATATACAAAAAACGCCGAAAAGGCGTTTTTTTGTATATGCTCCGCGAGCGAGTGATTGGTATCACTCGCGTGGTAGGGATCGAACCTGCCTTGCATTTTTAATAAACATAAGTAATCTT
>JBAXQJ010000005.1:0-49736 GCA_037131755.1 bacterium | reverse complement strand
TATAATAACCCAAACCATGATAAAACACAAAACCAGGGGTTTTTTGAAATTTCTTAAAAAACACCTTAAAATCATTATTATTTCTTGTTTGGCTGCCGGATTTGTCGGAGTTGGTGCCTTGGCTTTATGGATTTCAACCTTTGAAATACCTGACTTAAGCTCGTTTGAAACCAGAACTGTCGCCCAAAGCACCAAGATTTACGACCGAACCGGCCAAATCATCCTATTTGACATCAACCAAGATATAAAAAGACAGGTCATCCCTTTTGAAAACATTTCCCAGAACATCAAGAATGCCGCGATTGCCATTGAAGACGCTGAATTTTATCAGCATCACGGTATTCGCATCACCTCGATCATTCGGGCCTTCCTTTCCCATTTGGTGGGCGGCACGGGCGGCAGCGGATCGACCATTACCCAGCAGGTGATAAAAAATTCCCTACTTACCTCCGAGGTCACAATCTCCCGCAAGCTCAAGGAGTGGTTTTTGGCTATCAAGCTTGATGCTTCGATGCCGAAGGATCAAATCCTCTCTATTTATCTAAATGAAATTCCTTATGGTGGCAGTATTTATGGGGTGGAAGAAGCCAGCCGAACCTTCTTTGGCAAAAAGGCGTCTGATGTCACCCTTGCGGAAGCGGCCTATCTCGCAGCCATACCCAACGCTCCCACCTACTATTCACCTTATGGCAATAATAAGGACAAATTGGACAACCGAAAAAATTTGGTTTTGTCTCGAATGTTGGTAAACAAATTAATTACCCAGGCTGAATATGATAATGCGAAAAAAGAAGTCGTCACTTTCACCCCGCAGCAAAAAATAAACATCCGCGCTCCGCATTTTGTCACTTATATCCGCCAATACCTCGAAGACAAGTATGGTGAAAAAATGGTCAATGAAGGCGGACTAAAAGTGACAACCACCCTTGATTATTCCCTCCAGGAAAAAGCAGAGGCTTTGGTCAAGCAATACGCTCTTCAAAATAAAATAAACTTTGGGGCAGAAAACGCTTCGGTCGTCGCGATCGATCCCAAGACCGGCCAAATACTAATCATGGTCGGTTCGCGCGATTATTTTGACAAAGAAATCAATGGTGCTTTTAATGTCGCCATCGCTCATCGCCAGCCAGGTTCGACTTTCAAACCGATCGTCTACGCTACCGCCTTCAATAAAGGCTATACGCCCGACACGGTCGTCTTTGACCTACCCACCCAGTTCTCGAGCGCTTGTGATGCTTACAGCAAGCCATTGTCGCCGACGGCTTCAACCTCAGACTGCTATATGCCGGATGATTATGATAATAAATTCGAAGGGCCGATGAAATTACGAGATGCTTTGGCTCAATCCAGGAACATCCCGGCGGTCAAGATGCTTTATCTGGCCGGAATCCAGGACTCTCTAGATACCGCTCAAAATATGGGCGTCACCAGCCTCACCAATGTAAATCAGTACGGCTTAACTCTCGTTCTTGGAGGTGGCGAAGTGTCTCCACTTGAAATGACCGGCGCTTATGGCGTATTTGCAAATGAAGGAGTACGCAATCCAACAGTTGGTATCCTGAAAATCGAAGATGCTGATGGAAAAATCCTGGAGCAGTTTACTCCGGCACCGCAGACCGTTTTGCCAACCAACACCACCGATCAAATTTCCGACATTCTCTCTGATAATGTCGCTCGTGCTCCTGCCTATGGTTTGAATTCCCCGCTCTATGTGGCTGATCGCCAAGTCGCTGTAAAAACCGGTACCACCAACGACTCTCGCGATGCTTGGATTATCGGTTATGCGCCAAACATCGTCCTTGGAGCTTGGGCCGGAAACAATGATAATTCACCGATGGTAAAGAAAACGGCCGGACTTATTGTTTCTCCAATGTGGCGAGCGGTAATGGATGAGATCCTCAAGACTTTGCCGGTGGAATATTTCAACGACCCGCAACCCGTTGACCAAAACCTCAAGCCCGTTCTCCGAGGCATCTGGCTGGGTAATGAATCCTACACAATTGACAAGATCTCCCAAAGACTAGCCACTGATTTGACACCAACAGAAACCAAACAAGAAGTTTTTGTGCCTAATGTCCATGAAATATTGCATTGGGTAGACAAGAACAACCCGACCGGTCCGGTTCCAACCAACCCAAGCGATGATCCTCAATATGATCGTTGGGAAACTTCAGTTCAGGATTGGTTGAAAACGCAATATATAGCGCAACCAGTGAAACCGACAACTTACGACAATGTTCACACACTGCAAAATAGTCCTAAACTTAAAATAATAAATCTCGACTCGAACCAAATTTACAGTAAGACAAGTAAAACCGCGATTTATGTGACCAATAGTTCCATTTATCCCCTATCCAAAGTCGATTTCTATATCAATAATGAATATGCCGGCACCGGTAAAACTGCGCCATTTTATTTCATCCTAAATCCAGCCTCAATCAAGGCTATTTCCACCACCAACACCTTGAAAGTTGTTGGGGTTGATTCGGTCTTCAACAAAGGAGAAGCCGAGATGACATTCAAAGTCAGCGAGTAGGCCCTACCTAATATTCCCCACTCCTCTTCCCAACTGGTCGGAAACGCTTTTTAGAATTTTTTCTTTTTTGATATAAATGGCGTTTTTATAAGCCGGTGAAACAGCAATGACCGCCTCACCCTTTTTTACCGTCACATTTTCATAACCAATATCCACTCCAACCAGCTCTTTGATGGTTGCCACAATCACCTCCTTCAACCGGCGCTCGTCCTGGCCGATATTCTTAAACTTATTTAAATATAGGGATATGTTGAACATAAATAATATATGAAAATTATTCGAATAATTTTCATATTTTACCTATTCATAGGCATTACCAGATAAGTAAAACTCTTATCACTCACCCCTTTGATCACCATCGGCTTGGCCAGGCCATTAAAAGACATAGATACGCTATCAGAATCAATCGATTGGAAACAATCGATGATGTATTTGAAATTGAAATTTATTTCCACATCTTCACCGGTAATCGCCGCCTGGATATTATTAACGTTTTCTCCAACATTGGAATTTTTAGTCCTGAACTCAAACTTCTTTTCTGAGGCCAGCGCCTTGATATTGATTTGATTGAAAGTGTCAGAAAAAATATTCGATATTTTCAAGGTGTTTACCAAATCCTGCTTTAAAACAACAACTTCCGTCTTAAACTCCTTAGGAATAATCTGTTTATAATCAGGGAAAACACCATCAATCACTCTAGATACAACGTAAGTATTGCTAAATTTCAAAGAAATCTGATTTTTGGTGATATTTACCTCCATTTCCTCCTTTTCATCGTTTATTATCTTTAGAATATCGGCAACATTTTTAAATGGAATCAAAACCGAACCGAATTCTTCAACCTTTTTAGCCTTAACTGTCTTTTCGGCCAAACGAAAAGAATCGGTTGCCACAAAAACCAAACCGTCGTCATTTGAATGAATATAGACACTGGATAATTCCGGCTTGATATTTGAAGTGGAAGCACTATACCAGACAGCTTTCAAACCCTTAACAAAATCAGCAGCAGCCAAAATAAACACTTTCTCATTTTCCACGCTAGGAATAGTTGGAAAATCATCCACGGTAAAAGTTTTTATTACCGCCTTGTTATTGGAAGAGAAAACAACCAAATTACCCTCAACCAGCTCCAAATTAATACTCTTATCATCTTGAAGGTTGGACAAGAAACTATTCAACACCGATCCTGGAACGGCCACAACACCTTCTGACTCTATTTTTGCCGGTACCTTGATTTCCAAACCTAAGTCCAAATTGGTGGCTTTTACGGTCAAAAAATTTCCTTTGGCTTCCAACAACACACAGGATAATACTGGCAAAGTCAGGTTCTTTCCAGTCACCTTATCGGCTTTGGAAACCGCGCTGTATAATTTTTCTTTGATGCATTCTACTTTCATAGGTGTTTAATAGTTTTTCTCTTTTTTTATAAATAAATATAAGATTATTACTATTATGTATGTTGATAAGTTGATAAGTCTTTTAAGTGTTGGTTTGTAAGGATTTTTTATGATTAAGGAAGTATAGTCTGTGAATATCTTTCTGATATTTATTTTTATTTTTTCTAATCGAATTTTAAATGTGGATAATTATTCTCTTTTTTAGTACTTAATGAACATTTATTCCCAACCTTATCCACAAGTTATCCAGTTTAGGTGAACATTGAACGGATCTGGTTTACTTCTCGGGCTAGCGACGGGTCTTTTTTGATATCCTCTTTTATCTTTTCGTAAGAGTGCATGACGGTGGTGTGGTCTTTTCCTCCAAGTTTCTCGCCGATCGTCGGATAGGACACGTCAAAATCTTCACGGAGAACATACATAATGATTTGTCTTGGCTTGACCACCTCTTTTTTGCGGTTCTTCTCATAAACTTCTTGCTCGGAGACGCCGTAAAATTCAGCAATGGTTTTGATTACTTCCTTGATCGAGGCATTTTTCTTGGGTTTGATGTTGTTCTTAATCAAATCCTTTATTTCATTGATCGTTAAGTCCCTGTTTCTAAGCTGGGACTGGCAGATGATCGCGTTTAAGATACCTTCAATTTCCCTGATGTTGCCCTCGACTGACGAGGCTAGATATTCGATTGTTTCCGGTGACAAGGAAAAATTCATCATTGAAGACTTGATCTTGAAAATCTGCATGCGTGATTCGAGGTCGGGGCAAGGAATTTCGACGATCATGCCTGAATTAAGCCTTGATTTCAAACGATCTTCCAGACCGGGAATAAAATTCGGGTGTTTATCGGAAGAGAAGATAATCTGCTTGTTGTTGTCGTAAAAATTATTGAAAAGATGGAAAAATTCCTCCATCATTTTTTGTTTGCCTGCCAGAAACTGTATGTCGTCAATGATCAAGAGGTCGTACTTGCGGTATTTATCCTTGAAATTATTCATCGTTCCATTTTGAATGGAATTCAAAAGATCCACCGCAAACCTTTCGGAAGTCAGATAAAATATTTTCTTGCTCGGATCGGCCGTTTTGGTGTGGTTCCCTATCGCCTGGATCAGGTGGGTCTTGCCGTGACCGGTATTGCCGTAAACAAAGAAAGGATTGTAAACCGCCGTACGCTTGATAATCGCCTGTGAAGCGGCATGCGCTAGCTCGTTGAAGGGACCGACCACAAAAGTTTCAAAAACATATTTTGGATTCAAGTTGTCGTCTTTGTTGATATAAAAATCATGAAGCGGGAGCTCGTTGTGATGGATGTTGGTATTCTTCTGCGCCTCCTTTATGGTTTCGTTTTTCACGACCACATATTCCACGGAACGGATGTTCTCGCCGAAATTACGAAGGCTCTTAAGGATGTTTTTGTGGAATTTATTTATAAGCCAATCCTTAACAAAGACATTTGGCACCCCAACATAAACCGTTCCATCGGTGTCTATTTTGGTGATGAGGGTGTCTTTAAACCACATGCTAAAATTAGCCTTGGACATCGATAGTTCCATTTCCGCCAGGACATTATTCCAAAGAGTTTTTGTATCAAACATAATTTTAATATTATATACCGAATTATAGTATGTGATACTTGTTAACAAAACAAAATTATGTTTAAAACTTGGGGATAACTTGTGGACTCGTTTTGTTTTTAAAAACAACTCAAACCAGTTTCTTTAATTTGACTTTCATCTAAAAATCAGTTACACTCCCTCATTATGTCATTTACATACAATCCTAAAAAGAAAAAGCGAGCAAAGACCCACGGCTTTCTTTCCCGAAGCAAAACCGCTTATGGTAAAAGAGTCTTGAAGAAAAGAATGCGCAAAGGACGCAAGAAGCTCGTCACTATCTAGTTTTAAACTAAAAAGTGTATAATTAAACGGACGAAAGTCCGTTTTGTTGTATAATTAGGTTAAATTAAGTTAAAAAAAAGATGTTGCCTACAAAAAACCGCTTAAAAAAAGAAGATTTCTCCACTATTTTGAAAAAAGGGCGATTTTTGCATGGTCAAAACCTATATATCAAGTACTTAAAATCAGAAAATATTGATGATATAAGCCGTTTTTCGATTGTTGTGCCAGCAAAAGTACAAAAAACCTCAGTCGGACGTCATTTAGTGAAAAGACGGGTCTCGGCGACTGTGGAAAAACTGTTAAAATCCTCAAAACCCCAGTATTTATGCGCTTTTTTTGTAAAAACCAAGGAGGAAAACGGTAAAATTTTAGGTCAAGAAACAGAGGAATTGCTTAAAAAAGCCGGGATATTAAACTAGCCGTCATTCCCGCCTGCGCGGGAATGATAGAGGAATTTTCTAGCCCGCCTTGATGAGTCGGTGAGGCAGGCAAGAAAATATCCGTGCTCTTAAAATGTAAGATTTATAACTAACACCAAAACCAGCTGGAAAAAATATGATATCTGGGGTAGAATGTCGGAATGTCATATTTATTTCATACTTTTCTCTATAACCCTCTTTACAATGTTTTTATTGGTACCATCGGACTTTTCCCTTGGATTGATGCTGGTATTGTGGTTATTTTGTTGACTATTTTGGTCAAACTCATCCTCTTCCCCCTTTCCCGACGGTCGGTCATCAGCCAGATCGAGCTGAAGATGATCCAGCCAGACATTGATGCAATCAAGATCAAATACAAGAACAACAAACAAGAGCAGACGATTAAAATAATGGCTCTGTATAAAGAGAAGGGCGTTAATCCTTTTGCCGGAATATTCCTAACCTTAATCCAAATTCCAATACTGATTGCCCTCTATTGGGTATTTTATAGCAAAACTGGCATTACCAACATCAATACCGATATTCTCTATTCATTTGTGCATGTTCCCCAGCATATCAACACTATGTTCTTGGGACTTTTTGACATTACTCACAAAAACACTATACTGGCTGTGTTAGTAGGAATCGGCCAGTACTTGCAGATCAGGTTTACTATGCCGGCCAATAAAACCCCAGATGGTTCAAAGGAGGGCGGTTTTAAAGAAGAATTGGCCAAAAGCATGAGTACGCAAATGCAGTACGTGATGCCGATCATGATGTTTTTCATTGCGATGAGTTTCCAGGCGGTGGTTGCGCTATATCTGATTACCTCGAGTGTCTTTGCGATCGGACAGGAATTGTATGTCAGAAAGCGCCTTAAATAATTTGTTTACTAAGCGGTTTGGTGACCGAATAATAATTTATAAACACTATGGATGCAGAAAAAGCCAAAAAAATTATCGAGGATACGCTAGCTCTGATGGGGGTGGTGGTGGAAAGCGTGCAATATGCTCATGATGAAAAAAGAGGACATACTTTTTCTATTTTAAGCGCTGATTTTGAAAATTTAGCCCGTGGAAGGGATGATTATTACAAAGATTTCGTTTTTGTAATGAAAAGAATCTTCAATAAGGATGCCAAGCCGGGCGATGATTTGTTTAAATGCACGATTGATATAAATAATCAGCAATCAGAGGCTGATAATCGGATCAAGATGAAGGCTTTGAATGCCGCAGAGCAGGCCACAAGCCTCAAGACGGACGTGGAAATGGACCCGATGTCCTCTTATGAAAGGATGGTGGTTCACAGCGTTCTTGCTGGAAAGCCGGACATCAGTACCGAATCGATCGGCGAGGGTAAAACGAGACGGGTAGTGGTGAAATATTTGGCGATTTAAACTTAAGGGGTAGTATTTGGATACCTGCCCCCTCAATTACCTTTTTAGAGCACGGATATTTTCTTGCTAGAAAATTCCTCGAGCTCGCGCCGTCGCGCTCGCTAGTCTCTAAAAAAGTAATTGAGGGGGCAGTAGATTAAAATAAAGACAGGTTTCGGCCAAACCGAAACCTGTCTTTAGTATTTTAAACTCTATGTTCTAAGGTGTGATTTTCAGTCCCCAAAAACTCAAATCGGTTTTATTGACAAAGGTCATATAGTCTCCGGCGCCGGATATTTTAAGGTCAGTTGCGTCGATGTTCAAGTTAGCTAGATTTTTAAGGTTGGCAACCTGAGTTGTTGCGCCGGTCGTCTGATCATATTTCCAAATCGAATCAGTGAAACTGACCAAACCTTGATACCAGGCGTCAGGATAGTCCCCTTCTCCAAATTGGTTTGGTACGGCACAGTAAATATTTTTGTCGTCGTTTTTGTCCCAGGCGCATTTCTCTGGCAAGGTATTCCATGGCAGCATCTTGCTTTCAGCTTTCTTCACATCGTAAAGATAAATTTTTGGCAGACCAGCCGAACTGTCCGAGTAAAGTATTTTGGTGGCGGTTGGATTGGTGTTGGTGGTGAGACCGGCGATGTCACCGATAACCCGGTCAAAACTGCCAGTTTTGGTATTTAAGAAGTACATATAACCGATTGTCTTGGCCGAAGGCTTGGTGGTGAAAGTGATGTAGTCTTCTTTCGGCCAGCTGACCTGCCATTCGATAAGCGGCGATTGGAACAGCAGTTTTTTGTTGGAACCATTGGTTTTGGTAATGTAGCCGGAAGAGCCGTTCAAATCAGAAATCAGATAGAAAACTTTGTCACCAAGCGGGTTGATGGCCAGTTGTGAAATATTTTCTGGCAGGAACATGCCATCGACCCCCCCCTCAAATTCATTACCGGTAGTAGTGGCGATTTTTATTTCCACTGAAAAACTCTGAATAACATCGGCGACATCTTTGAGATAGCGGATGATCAAATTCTGGCCATTTGGCAGCCAGTTGCTCTCATAGACTTTGGGAATGGTGGTGTTGGAAATTCTTTTTGATTCGGTTGAGTCGGTATAGGTTTCATAGATGTTGCCATTGGCTCGCAGGATATAACGGATGTCGGTTCGAGCGTTGCTGTTAAAAATAATGGAACCAGAGACCGGATCGCTGGATATTTTTCGGAGAAGAGGTTGGGTGACGGGAGTATTGACTACCGGCTGTTCGGAAGTAGTGGTGGCTGGGCTGGTGCTCCCACCTCTGTTCCCTAGTCCAAACGGGTCGTAGACGTCACCGGTCGTGACAATCGTATTTGTGTTGGCCGAGGGGGTATTGGCATTAAAATAAAACCAAATCAGAGCGGCCAAAAAACCAATGAAGACGGTAAGGATCAAAAGAATGGCGTTTTTTTTGCTCATATTATTGGGTAAGCTTAAAATTAAGTATTTCCGGATTGATGGTGTAAAGAATAAGCCAAGAAACCAAGGCCAGACCTAAGCCATACAAAGCATCTTTAATTTTTGTCTTGCCGGAGTCTTTGGAAAAGACCGATTCAGACAGCATTGTCTCCACCCCACCCCAAATGATCATCACCACAGCCAAAATAGCGGCCAAAGCCAGGCCAAACTGGAAAGATTGGGAGAGAAAGGTGTTTAGTTTGGTTCCTTCATTGAAGGTAACTCCCGGGAAGGCGTTTTTTTCGAGAGGAACATAATTCAAAGCCAAGACGGTGAATTGAGGCAGAATAAAGACAACACTGAGTATTATTAAGGATAAGATTTTGACGGTTAGTAATTTTTTCATATTATTGTTTTTGGAATAGGATACTAAAGTTATTTTCAACAAATTGGAAAATTCTGGCAGTGTTGCTGATTTTTAGGCCTACATTCGCATTGCCGGCACCGGGCGTATCTTGGCGGAAGGTGACGAGGTTTGGTACAGCGGGGGTCTCAATCCCCTGCCCATTCATCGTCCAATTGTAAATCAAATTTGAGCTTTGAGGAAAACCGGCGCTGAAAAAATATGGAAAAGCCTTGACGGAAAATTCATCAGTCAATAGGCCGACGGTCTGGGTGATGGCACGGTTGAACATTGTCCCATAGACGGGGCTATCTTCATAGAAAAGTATTTTAGGCGAGACAAAAGGCACGGTCAGGGATTTGCTGGCGGTCACGGAATTGTCCGGCGAGGAAACAGACACTTCTATTTCCACATCACGAATCGGAACGGAACCGTTGAAGCTGAAGGTGTTCTTCCCGACCCCGGAAAAAGACCCTTGGACAGTGCCGTCTTTTTTCCAGGTATAAACCAGTTTTTGAGCGGCAATTTTCGTTCCGTTTTGCATAATATTCGGAATGGCAGCTAAAATGACCGAACCTTGGTTTACATTCAAGGCTTTGCCTTTATAAAAGGGTGGGACGTATGAGTAGGCCTCGTAAATCAAATCAACGCTAGCTGGAACAATCGTCGCGCTTATCTCCGATGTCTGGTTGTCTTGGGTTGTTGCCACTGCCCTAATGACGGTTGCCACCCCGCTCTTGCCCGCCTGATCATAAAAAACCTTCAAGCCGCTACCCTCTTTTTTAAGTTGGCCGTTCACATACCACCTGATGGTAGAGCGGTCTAGGTCAAAAACATAACTGGAAATTGTGGCCGAATAATTTTGACCCGGTTCCGGATTGTCTGGCGAGAGGGAAATTTGTAAAAATTGGTCGTTTAAGTTTGGCGTGGCAGTGTTTGTCGTTTGAGCCGAAGAAAGGGCCGGTAACACCCCAATGATCAGTAGGGTAAATAAAAATGAGAAGAAAAATGTTTTTTTCATACTGCAAATATTATAGCATATAGAAATAAAACGTTAAACATAGAACTCAAAAACCTACCCCTAATTGCCTTTTTAGAGACTAGTGAGGCTGACTGAGCCGAACTCGAGGAATTTTCTAGTAAGAAAATATCCGTGCTCTAAAAAGGTAATTGGGGGTAGGTATGACAAAAAAGCTAGTTCTGACTTGCCTGTAGTTCTTCTCTTGAGCGCTGAATTGCCAAGAGCTGTGATGGGTCGGAAGTGATGATTTGATCCTCAGTATATGAAGCTTTGATCTTGATTGCCACATGTTTCTGGCCGACAAAGAATAGTCCCTCACCCACATCTGACTCCAATAACAGGAATTTCTCGTCCTCGGTCAGGTTGAAAACTTCTTTCAGGTGTTCCACTGTTGATGGCGATTGTTTGAGCAGGATTTGGATCGATGAGTTGGTCACAATCGGCATACCATAAGGTGAATTCAAAAAGTCGTCGACGTCTTGGGTAATAGTCGCGAGACCCAGCCAGTATTTACGACAGCGTTTAGCAATACCAAAAAGGAAAGAAGCGGCATCGTCAGAACGCATCATCACCCACGCTTCATCCACCACCAATAATCGCTTCTTCTTTACTTTTCTGATCGCTGTCCAGATGAAGTGCGTGATGATATACATCGCGACAGCACGAAGTTCATCTTCCATATCACGGATCGAGAACACGACGAACTTGGCGTCGATGTCGACGGTTGATGGACGATTGATAAAGCCAGACCAGGAACCGCGGGTGAATTTTGACAGTTTTTGCGCCAGACTCTCCGCCCCTTCCATTCCAGATAAGACCAATTCAAAGTCCGACAAAAGCGGTGGCTCCAAATTCACAAAATCAGATTCTGGGGTAATATCTTTCAAAGCATAAGTCTCGGTGATCGCTCGATCGATGATCGCATCCTCCTCTGGAGTGAGACCACCAAACATGATTCGGAACATTCCCACCAAGTTGATGATGTTGGAACGCAAAACATCTGATGGTGCCTCGTCTTCGCGTGGGTGCGGCAGTTCAAATGGATTGATATGACTCTCCGAGTTCAAGGAAATGTTAAATACTTTTCCACCAACAGCCTCGGCGAGATAGTGGAATTCATTTTCCGGGTCGATCACGATCACATCGACATCAAACATCAAGGTTCTCAATATTTCCAGCTTGGCCGCGTAGGATTTACCGGAACCAGCCTTGGCAAAGGTGACGGAATTGTAGTTATCTTGGGAAAAACGATCAAACAAAACCAAGCTGTTGTTGTGTCGGTTGATACCATAGAGAATACCTTTTTCTTGGGTGAGGTCGAAAGAAATAAATGGGAAAATGCTGGAAAGCGGCGAAGAATTTAATTTTGAGTGAACCAAAAGCTGGTCATCGCAGGTCGGCAGGATGCTCTTATAGCCTTGTTCTTGTTGGAAAAGAGCCGGTTTGATATAGACGAGTTTGGATTCCAAAATGGTTTTCATCTCCGTCTCTACCTTGTTCAAATCGTCTTCATTGTCGCCATAAATGGTTAGATAAATTCCAGCGTCAAAAAGTTTCTCCTGCGCCTGCTGAAGACTATCACGCAAACTCTCAAGGTCTTGATAGGCGGTATCCAAGACCGGATCACGCACCAATCCCCTATTTTCCCGCTGGTTGATCTGGCTTTGCACCTCGGCCACTTTCTTTTGGAATTGGCGCAGGATCTTTGACGTTTCGATCGGGTGAATGAAGATTGAGACGTTGAAAACTTTGTCCAAGTTGATGATTGGTGCAAACCAGCTTTCGGTCAAAAAGCGCGGATAGGAAATGATAAAGAAAGTTCGGGCGATCTTTTCGCCAAGATTGATTTGGTTGGGGCTGATCTTGAGCGCTGAAGGTGCGATCACATCCTGCAACTCCAAAACGCCAGCCTCGTAGATTTCTTGAGGCAAGAATGAGGTTAGTTCATCCTTTTTCGAGCTTTTTTTGTTTAAAAAATCAAATATTCCCATGGTATTTTTATATTTAGTCTTTCAGTTCTTTTGTTTTGTCATTGCGAGGGTAATCCCGAAGCAATCCATCTTTATAATTACTGGTTTGCTTCGTCAGCCACTTCCTCGCAAAGACGGCCAACCGGAGTTTTTATTGAAACTGCATCGGCTTTTCCGTGCTGCCCGGATTGAATAACTTATAAAAGACTTCGACGATTTCTTCGGTGCCTAATTGGGCGCTTCGGAGACCACAACTGAGCAGACCTTGCTGGACAACACCTAGACGCTGTTCGAGCTGGGTTCGGCTTTCATTGAAACTGTCTGTTTCAGACGTTTTAGTTTTGTTTTTTGCCCCAAAACCGAGCGATGACAGCAAGCCCCCTTCCTTTTTGGTATTTAGGAGTGTTGGGGTAAAGGGAATGACGACATAGAAACTTTTTCTCATGATATTCACCTCCTCAGTGAAGCTGCGGACGAAAGAAATATACTCGCGGATCTGTATTTTCAGCAAGTCATTGATTTGGGCGTTGTATTGCTTTTCCAAAGTGGCCAGATAAGGGCGGATATCCAAGGCACGCGATTGGATGGAAATTTGAACCGAAAAATCCAGGGAGTTTAGGAAATTTTGGAATTGGTAAATCAGGGCTTCCCTCTCATCGTTTGATTTCAAGGCAAAGTTTAAAGACGATACGGCGATTACCGCTCGCATGGAGCCGTCTTTCATGATGACTATTCCATCCCGGACTTCTTTGATCGGGACAAATTCTTGGGTGGCTTTGGCAACTACCATGTAGATTAAAAATTAAAATTCCTTCTCGTTTCCTTATTATTATACTTTATATGAACATAAGAAGCTACTTCTCCCTACTCTTTCCCTCCCACTGTTTCGTTGATATCGAGGCTCCAGGTGATGTCCTTTAGCTTACTATCGGATAATTTCGGAATGAAAAGCTGACCGCCCGCTTTTTCTGTGTTGGTTGGTTCTGTTTTGGAAATCGGTTTTCGGTCTTGTTTTTTCCAAAGATAAAGCTTGTTGGAGAAAAAATATGTGACTGCCGATTGAACAACACCGATAAAAGGCTTGTTGTTGACGGTATAGAAGGCCATGAGCAAGGAAAAGCCGATAGCGACAATAATCAAAGGGATAGCTATCATTAGCGGCAAAAAGCGGAAGATGATGAACGCCAAACCGCCGCCACCAGCCAAGTAGATGAACTGCTTGATTGTCAGTGGTCCGAAAATCTTATCTTCTATTTCGATGAATTGTGGGACTTGAAATCTCATGTTTTGTTTTCAGTAATCTGGCTAGATCGTTGGTTCCTTGTATGGATCCGAACCTTTGTATGGCGGTCGGTTGACTGGCGGCAGCTTGCTGATTTCGTTTTTCTCAACAATGTTTCTCGGTATCATTAAGGTATCTTTGAGTTTGGCGTCTAGCAAATCACCGGCTGATTTTGTTGTTGTAGTTGAGAGGCTTTCTTTTGGAGTCGTTGGAATGATTGGTGAACTTTTTTCCACTAGTACAGGGTTTACTGTTGCTGGAGTCGGATTTTTTGTAAACATCATCGAACCGTTTTGGCCAATTGTGTTTGGATTTTCTATCTCGCTAAGAATTTTATTACGTTCCGGGCTGGAGGCAACTTCTTCCGGTACGCCAGTCGCTGGTGCCCCACCCTCTTCATTAAGACCTTCATTCATCTGCCTCAATGATTCTCGAATCGGTTTGAAGATGTTTTCACTGACATCCAAAGATACTTCTTTGGCCCGCATTATCGGTAGTCCGAGTTCGTTTTGAAGGTTTGAGACATAATCACCAAGTTTTTCTAGACCAAGCAGCACCAAAGTTGTCTCGGTCTCCAGCCTGCCAGCTTGATCAATCAGAAGTTTCTGTCGTCTGGTGATTTCCTGAAGTTTTGTTTTGTAATCAATGGAAACAATAGCCGCTTTTATGTCAGCTGGAATTTTTATCAGTTGTTCCCCTATTATTTTTTTAAATTGGTCATCCATTTACTTAATTATGGCTTAGGTTGGTTCTGTTGAATAAGTTGTTGGAGAAGATCATTTGTCTTATCCGCAGTGGTTTTTGTCTTCTCCTGTTCTGCTGCATAGGCCCTATAAGCCGCAGCTGCTTGTTTGTGGGCTTCGGATGGTGCACCACTAAGTAATTCTCTTTCTTTTTGTTTTGCCTTGTCTATTGAGTCCTGCTTGGAAATACTTTTTCTTGCCTGTTCTTCGAGCTCGGCTGTTGCAATCGGATCATTGGCTGAGTTTGCTGTGCGTTGAGCTTTGGCAATCTTCTTGTCTAATTCGGCAATTTCCTGGGCAATCTTGTCTTTCTCGTCTTTGGTTTTTCTTGGGTCATTAAATTCTTGTTCCTTGTGAGATCTGTCGGTTTGATGATTTACCAAGTCATTTTGAGCATCTTGTCTCAATTGTGCTATATGACTATCAACACGGTTCTGATCTACTGACCAAGGATCAACTTTTGCACTATCGGTGTTTGTGGTAGTTTTGATCCTTGCCGCCTGAGCTTTCTTGGCTCGATCTTGGGCCCCAGCATAACCGCCGTCGGCGACCTGGGTGAATTTCGGACCACCATTCAGATCAAAGCCGGTTTGTTTACTGATCATCTCTCCTGGTTTGAAGCCAGCAATATTGGCATTTCGAACATCAAAGCTTGATTTTGATACTTTAGTTGCTGCTGCCAACTGCATTCTGGCTGATATACTACCAGCTGCCGCTCGAGCTTTGAGATCTTCATTTGAGGCCATTTTTGCTGCACTGCCACCAACTACTTTTCTCATTGCCAAAGCCGCTCCCCCGGTCGCAACACCAGCGGCTGTGCCTACGGCGAGTTTGGTTATGCCATCTACAAATGAACCAACAGCGCCAGAGAATTTTTTGGTGACTTTAACTGCGGTAATTAGTAATATTATTACCATCGCATATTTAAAATAGGCAATGTATGCCACATCAGATTCTTTAGACATAGTTTCCATCGCCGCTTTCATTTGCGAAGAGACCGTCACGATTATTTGTGTAAAAAGTAAAAAGATTGGAGCAGTTGCTACTAGGCCAAATAAATTGTCGCGCCACATTTTTTGATATGGAGCCATAAATGGCAAGACATCACCCATAAAACCTACTGGTGAAAAGGCCATTAAAAATATTAGGCCAACCGTTCGTACAATAAATAATATAGCGATATAAATGAAGGTGGCGAGAGTTATAAGTAGGGTGGTCGCTTGTACGGCGGAAATAATAAAGAATGATGTGCTAAAAACACCGCCAACACTTGCTTCACTTGCTCCCCATAGTCCTGATATACCCATACCCTTCATTAATAATGATCCTAAACCAACAGTTCCTTGGTTGGTTAGTGAATTATATAGGGCCGCCGCAACAATGTTTCCAGCATCAATAATAATCTTTGTGAAAAATAGGCTGAAATTTATAAGGAGAGCAGCCACGATGACATTCTTAAGCATATTCTTTGAATTGTTGTCTGTCTGCCCGATTATAATCTTAATAGCTGCGTACAAAAGTGCAAAAATAAAGAAAATGTTGAAAACGTTCCTGATCGTTACCCAGGCAATATTTACAGAAGAATCAATACCCGCCAAGGAACCAATAGAAAGAGTGAACTCGACTGATTTATCAACAAGAAAACTAGCAACATATATTAAAGCTGAAAGTGTTGGAATCCAAATCAATTGGAGGAATCCTCCCACAACCATGGCAACTGTTTTTGCCACAGCACCAGTGATTAAACCACCCATTTTACCAGCTTCTTTCAGCCAATTTGAAAAGAATGGATCTTCAACCGGCGCGGAGGCAGTGAGTTGTTCGGTTCTTATGTTACCAGTGGAATCTTTTATTACTGTCTTCCCTGTATTGGGGTTGTATATCATTGTTGAACCATCAGCGGTGTTTGAAATTGTATTGCCGTTTTTATCGAATTTTATGGAACTGCCATCAGGAAATACATTAATTTTTGTTCCGTCGTTAAAATTAATCGTCGCGTAGTTTGCACCACCTTGAACTTCTCTGTAATAAGCTTGGCAAGTGTATATTTTGTCACCACCCAAAGATGAACAATCTGAAATAGATCCAGCTATCGCTCTGGTACTATTGTATGGGGAGAAAGATAACCCCAAAAAGACTACTATTGAAATAGTCAGCAGGGTGAAAAATTTTGAAAATTTAATTTTCATTTCAACTTATATTCTACCGCAAAAACGATTCAAGTGCTAATTTTTTGTCCACTTTTTTCTTTTCCGTCACCTGCTATATTCCCCACATACTGAGATCGGCGGTACACATATTTGGTCGGCCGGTGTTGTCCTTATTGTAACTGTCTTTTGCCACTGACAGCCAGTTTTTTATCAAAAGATAATTTGAACCGGTGGTTTCGTAGGATTTGTCCGTCGAGCTGTGATAGGAAGCATCATCACTGATACCGGAAGCCACTTGAGAAAAATCCGTGTCGCTCGAAGCGGAAGTAATATTGCTCTTCAAATCATCAAGTTTGGAGATATTACCGGCGGTTGTCGTCAGGACTTGGGTCAGAGTAACCTTGTTTAAAGACAGCTGATTGCCGGAATTGCTGGCTACCCCATCGATTCGATTGATCACGGCGTCTTGGATCAGGCTGTTACAGCCGGTTTTGGCGGCAAAAGAGGCTCGGGCTTGGTTGAGTAAATTCAAAACGTCGTTTACTTTCTGTTGATAAGCAATCTCGATATTTCTCTGTTGTTCTACCGCGGCCAAAGCCTGACTCTTTCCATTGTTGGAATTTAGATATGACGAACCGGAGTTGCTACTGGAGTAAAAATTACTGCCATAATTTGACGGGTCGTAAGACATACCTTGTGAGGACAGCTGGGCTTGTTGTTGGGTCAGATAATCCATGTACTGGTTGTACGAATTGTCATTGGTCTTGGTTTTCTTGGCACCGGTGAGCGACTCCATGCCCAAAGTCAAGAGCTGGTTTCCCAGGGCGGTGAAGATGGCATTGATGTCATCAGCCAATTCCAATTCTCTGATCGTGCTGCTATCAGCCCAACCAAGCTTTTGGAATATCTGCAAGCCCGGAGTTACGATTTCGCAGGTTTCGGTCGTCACGCCGGTGTAAGTGCTGTTTGATTGGTCAAAATTCCTAGTAATAGACGTCGTGGGCGGAACGTTGGCCGGATGAGTGGTGGGATCACCGTGGTAAGTGTCGGTACTGATGACCTTTCCGCTAGCATCGGTCGTTTTCCTGGTGCATTCCTTGTAGGACATAAAACCATTACCCCAGCTCGATTCTGTCTGAGCGGCGGCTTGGTTATTGGCAATTCTCGCATCCAATTCTCCTTGAGCTAATATCGAGGCTCCCATCTGATTGTTCTGTGGTACGGTGGTTAGTTTTAACCAAGAGTCCCAGCCTCCCCCGTTGATAAAATCGCCGTTGACGAAATTATTATAGGCTTGATTGGTGTTATTCAAGGCACCAGAAAAACTACATTTGATCTGTTCTTTGAATGGTTGGTATTGAAGACCAAGGGCCAATTTAACTTGGATTTTAAAAGGATCACAAAGGAAACTTAGGGATGGGTCATTCAACAAAAAGTCACCGACGGTGATATCGGCTGTATTCGTTATCCACTTTTTTGGATCTGTTACGAATGATGGATTACCCTCAAAGCCGTTGTCAATCCAAGTGGTGATTGATTTTGTTAGTTCGCGCAAGATTCTTTTTAAGATCAGTTTTGGGACAGTCATTCTGATTTTGTCCTGCTGCTGACCCGGCTGCTGGCCAGAAAGAATTCCCGCGAGAACCCAGGTGTTGTGGACAGTTCCAAAATCGTAAGTCGGATAACCAACACCGGTTGGAAGAGCGGTGTTGACTGGAGCAGAGGCTGTTTGGCCAAAAGCAAAAGTGGTCGGCAGAAGGCCGATGATCAGGAGACAGCCAAGGGTTTTTTGAAGAATTTTTCTTTTAGAAAACATTTTAATTGTTGCCATTAATTATATCATAAAATAATTTGTAACCAAAATCGGTGGCAGCGAAACTTATTTTCTTTGATTGGATGTAGTTGGCCAGATTATCCAATATCGAAGAAAGATTGGTGACATTGGCATCATAATTTTCCAAAGAAGATAGGGTTAGCATAATGTCTTTTGAGGCGTCTCTCAATATCAGCAAATTCTGGGTGATTTTATAGAAACTGTTTACAAGCAAGAGGTGGCCGTTTTTTGCCTCGTTTGGTACGGATACTTTCAGTAAGCTGGCGATTGTTTTAAGATTTTTATCGATAATGGGCTGGATTTTTTGCAAGGGCGCAGTTGGAGCGGCGGCATCTTCGGAGCTGAAATAAGTCGACATGATGGTGTAGACGTCATCGGTTTTTGTTTGATAGTTATTGTATAGTATTTCTGCGACCTGGTTGGCGTAATTTTTGACTTCCGCCGTGGTGTTTGTACCAAGAACCGTAAGGTCACCGAGGGTGTATTCCTTGTAAGTCAGATTTGGCAGGTTGTCGATAAAATTCTGAACGATATATTGTTTGTCGCTCTCGGTCATTGTTTGACCGACTTTTTTGGTGGCGATGTATTGAGAAAACAAACTTCTTGCCAGTTTATCGGTCGCTGACAAATCAATATATTCTTGGACGGTTTTCTTTTCCGCGGCGATTTTTTGCGGATCGATTTTATCATTCGGTTCCTGCCCGGCCTTGGCGGTATTGGCTTTTAATGGATCCCGGCCGGCTTTTACCTCTTCCCCATCTGATGTTCCATCGCCATCGGTGTCCGGATTTTTCGGATCGGTTTTCCAAAGGGCTTCTTCCCAGTCTGGCAGGCCGTCCTTATCGGTGTCGATGGCCATAAATTCTTTAAAAGAAGTCTGGAGCGCGAGGTTTTTATTATTTGGAACAGCCGACTTGTTTTTAAGATAGTCGGTGGCTGCTTGGAAACTAAAAATAAGTATCAAAGCAACAACCAAGGACGATAAGACAATAATAAATTTTTTTGAAGGGAGATATTTTTTAAACATGGTAGAAATTATAGCATGGATCAGGTGTTAGGGAAAAATAACCTGATAATTGATTATCGTCTTCGTTTGTCATTGCGAACAAAGTGAAGCAATCCAGGAACTCTAATTCCTGGATCACTTCGTCGCCAGGCCTTCTCGTGAAGACGGAGCGAAATAGGTAAAGATGACAGAAATAAGAAGCTTCACGTTCTATTTGTATGTGATACAATAATCAGTATTAAAAGCCGCGAGCTCAAACCGCCGGTTCGTTCTCGCTATAATTATTAATTATGTCATTTAATAACAAATATTTTAGCTCGGCCATTCTCTTTATTTTTGTTTTTGTTTCGATTGTTGCCTACTATCCCGCTCTGACTCCTCGAGCCTCCGCTCAAGCGGTTGGGACGACGACTTTAACCAGTCCGGCCAACAATCCTTATCAAGGCTCAGTCACGACCGGTTTTACCTTCCAAAATGATTTACTGTCTGGTCAGACCAATGCTGATGTCAAGGAATTGCAAAAATTCCTAAACGCCAGCACTGATACAGCCGTTTCTCCTACCGGTATTGGCTCAAAAGGCCAAGAATCTAACTATTTTGGCCCGGCGACCAAAGCAGCCGTGATCAAATTCCAGGAAAAGTATCGAAGCGAGATTTTGACGCCAAACAGCCTCTCGGCTGGTACCGGTAAAGTCGGTCCAGCTACTAGGACTAAGCTAAATAGCCTTATTCCTGGGGGTTCTACAGCTAGCGGCTCGCAGATTTGTCAGTTTGTGAACCTCCTAATTGTCTCCAATGTGATTACGCCGGAAAAGGCGACTTTGGCCTTGCAGGCGGTAAATTGTATTCCAAATAACCAGACCCAACCTCAGACCCAGACTTCAGCTTCGGTGGTTGATTTGAAGGTGAATGGCCAAGATGGTCCAGTTTCTGTCTCGCCTGGGGCCACCATCACTCTTTCTTGGACATCAGCCAATGTGACCTCGTGTTCAGCGGGTAATAACACCAAATCTTTATCTGGTAGCCAGGATGTGGTTGTTAATACCTCAGCAAATTATGGTATAGACTGTAAAACAGCTTCTGGTGGTACGGTAAGTGATAGTGTGGGAGTGAATGTTGTGTTGAGTGCAGCGCAAATCCAAGCTTCCTCCACCGTTCACATCTTAGACTCTTATACACAGGTCAGTGGAACAGATGTAACTATCACTGCTACAACTGATGTTTTGGCAAATATGCAAGTGATATATCGAACCAATGCTACTGATAGCAAAGTTGCCACCGGTACAGCTACAACTACCGCACATTCAGTTACCATCAAGAACTTGAAGCCAAATACTACCTATTATGTTCAATTGGCTATCATTGATACTAACGGCCGGGGTATCTTGACTGACGAACAAACCTTCCAAACCGATACTCCCCTGGCGGAAAACGGCGGTTTGACCCAAAAAGTCTTGTATACATCCGATGGTATGGGGATTGTTTCAGTTAAAGAGTCAGATAGCTTGAAAACCAAAAGCAAAGTCACTATTGAAGCTTGGGTCAAGCCATCAGCTTGGCGCACAACTCCGGGCTTGGCTGGAACCAATGATTCCGTAATTATTTCTAAAGGCAATATTGGCGGAAATATGGATTACGCCCTATCTTTGGATGCTGGAAAATTGGTTTATAGCAACAATAATGCGGCGGCCTGGTCTTGTTCGCCGGTCGTATCCTTGAATAAATGGACTAATGTCGCGGTCGTGATCGATGAATCAACCAGAATCTTGAATATGTATGTCGATGGTAAGATCGTCCCGACCCTTTGTGGTGGTACCCGTGGGGTATTCAACAAGGCAGCCTCAATCGACAAGTCTAACTCGATCTCCGAATACGTTTCGACCAGTACTAGCGGCGGTTCAAATAGCTGGTTGTCTGGAAATACTAGTTCAAACAATACTAATACCGGTAGCTGGGGTTCATCGTCAAATACTTCCAGTGGTTGGGGCGCTAGCGCAAGCACTGGTAATACTAGTTCCAATACTGGGACCAGCCTAGGTGGTACCGTCTCTAATACCAGCAATATCTATATTGGTAATTATTATCCCAAAGCTTGTGATGTGGATGCGACCAAGACCAATGGTTTCCTTGGTTCTCTCGATGATGTGAAGATTTGGAATACGGCTCGAACGGCCACCCAGATTGTGAGCGATATGTCTTCAAGTACGGCTACTTCCACCACTGCTTCCTTCACAGTTGCTGGCCAAAGCGCTTCGGCCCTGGTTGCCGAGTGGTCCTTTGATGATGGTTTGGCGACTGATATGACGGGTAATGGCAACAACGGTGCGATCAAGGGTACGTCAGAAATAATCGAAGATGCGACCGCAAAATCGGCGGTCAAGGGCTCTCTCACTGGTGTCGCGGGTAGTGATGTGAATTTCCCAGAATCTTGTGATGCCGGCTATATGCCAAAAGAAACTGACAGTACCACTGATCAATACGAAGTTACTTTCAAGGGTAGTGTGAAAAGCGTTCAGTCTTGCGGTCAATACAAGGAAGCGATTATCCAGCCCTGTGACAATCCCCCAGCTGATGTGGTGTCGGCGGTGAATCGACCAGCCTCTTATATGTATACTTCAACCGCTTCGACAAATTCTTCTTCCAAGACTCCGGCCGATTTCAACCCTGGTTCAATTGCGGTGAAATTCTGGCCTGGTTTAGGAATGAAAGTACCAGTAGTTGGCAATACCGGTTCGGGAACTTCTCTTATGGCGGCTAGTGGTGAAAGTACTTGTTCCTCAAACTCTGGCGGTCAACAAGTGACGGCTGCCGGTAAGGCGACAAAGTGGAATATCGAGACGATTAGCTGCATGAAGCCGAAGAAGAAAAATCAATGGCAGACGATTGCGGTAGTTGTTGTCGTCGCGGTAGTCTTTGTTGTGGGTTGTCCTATTTGTGCCGCTGCCGTCGCAGCGTTGGGCGGTGGTGGTTTAGCTCTTGCTGCTGTTTGGCTTGCTGTTGCCGGTGTTGGTTCAGCTATTGGATCTGGTATGGAAAAAGCTGGGTGGTAGCGGGAATAGATTTTAGAAAAAACAAACATACAAAACCCCCGGTCGCGTGAGCGACCGGGGGTTTTGTATGTTCCACGTTCTAAGTTCTATGATATAATATTCACATTAAAAGCCGCGAGCTCAAACCGCCGGTTCGTTCTCGCTATAATTATTAATCATGTCTATTAAAAAAATAATTTCGTCAGTTTCATTGGTCGCTTTGCTCTTGGGAATCGGATCATTTTTCTTTGCCCTACCCCAAGTCTCCCAAGCGCAAAACATTGGCAGCTTGCGGGGCGTCGTCACGGCTGGTTTTTCTTTTAAGAAAGATCTGCTGCTTGGCGATACTGATCCGGACGTCAAAGAATTGCAAAAAGTCTTGAATTCCGATGTCGATACTACTATCTCCTTGAGCGGTATCGGCTCGCGCGGCCAAGAAACTACCTATTTTGGCGCTGGCACTAAAGCAGCTGTCATCAAATTCCAAGAAAAATATCGCGAAGCGATTTTGACGGCAAGCGGCCTCACAAAAGGTACTGGTTCGGTCGGCAAAGCCACCAGAACAAAATTGAACCTATTGATTGGCGTGATGAACACTTCCGACTCAGTCGGTCTGCCTCAGAGCCGGGCCGCGGTCACGACTTATGTCGCGCCGACAACAGTCGCTCAGCCAGCGGACAATGGTATTTCCATTTGTTCTTTTGTTAATCTACTTTTGAATATCGGTGTCATTGCTCCGGAAAAAGCTAACATGGCTCTTTCGGCAGTGAATTGTCCTGGTGCCGTCGCCAATTCTGCCAATCGACCATCTGTCGATCTCAAGGCTAATGGTTCTGATGGTCCGGTCTCTGTGAATTCCGGTTCTTCAGTTTCTCTGTCTTGGACATCAATCAATACAAGCGCTTGTTCGGATGGGGCAAATAATCTACAAATTGCCGGCAATGTTAATTTTTCACCAGTGACAGCAAGTCGGGTGTTTAGTATTACCTGTCGCGGAGTAGATGGAACAACCGTCAACGATTCGGTCACTGTCAACGTGGACGGTGCAACCCCAGCCCCAGCCGTGAATAATCTTGGTCCAAAAATTTTGAACAGTCAGCTTATTCCCGGCTATAGCAAGTTGATGATAAAAGTCACGACTGATAAATTAGCGAAACTCGTTGTTAGTTATGGCACAACAATGGACATGACATATCGAGCGGCCTACGAAGATTTGCAAGTTGTTCGCCAACAGATTATTCCTAACCTTTCTCCAGATACACTTTATTATATTCAACTAAATATGGTTGACGCTGATGGTAATGGTACGTTATCCAATATCTTTTCCGGCAAGACCTCAAATGATCCAACCTATGATGACTTTAGCGATGTCGCTTCATCCACAAACGAATCAGGAGCAGATATTGCACAGCGAGTCCTCTTCTCATCCGATGGTAATGGCGTTGTTTCTCTTACCGGTACTGATAGCCTAAAGACTAACAGCAAAATTACCGTGGAAGCTTGGGTCAAACCAACTTCCTGGAGAACTTCAAACGGTATGAGCGGCACCAAGGACTCGGTTATCATTTCCAAAGGAAATGTCGGCAAGAATATTGATTACGCCCTGTCGCTTGATAATGGTAAGTTGGTTTACAGCAACAATGATGCCTCGGTTTGGACTTGTTCTTCGACCGTCCCATTAAATAAATGGACTCATGTCGCTGTCGTCGCTGATGAATTGGCACAAAAATTGAGCCTTTACGTAAATGGTGTGAAGTATGATTACAATACAACTATTGGTTCATCAACAGCCTCGACCACTAATGCTACTGCTTTGTGTAGTGGTCCACGGGGGGTATTCAATAAGAAGACAAGTATCAGTAAGTTGTCATCAATCACCAATGAAGTCGGGACACTCTACTCACAAGCCACCTCTTCCGGCAGTTCCTTGTTCGGCGGTTCGACTTCCGGTTCGGCCCAAAGCATTGTCGACTCGATTTTGGGTCTCAGTTCAGGCACGAGTGGTTCGACCAATCCAACCAGCAATGTCTATTTAGGGAATATGTATCCGCGATATTGTGGATCGGTCACGGCGGATAGCAACGGCTTTATCGGCTCGCTCGATGATATCAAGATGTGGAACACGGCTCGCACCGATGCCCAAATCAAAACCGATATGAAGAGCTCGGCCAAAGGGGCGACTGGCTTGATCGGGTATTATACTTTCGACGATGGTACGGTATCGGATATCTCAATCAATAGCAATAATGGAACGATGCGCGGAAGTTTCTCAGTGATCGATGATTCTACCGCCACCTCAACTATCGTCGCGGCCGATTATACTAGCTCTGGCTACGATGTGGTCGAGCCTTGTGAAGAGTACCCCGTCCCTCCTCCAGAACCAGATGAACCAGACTACGGCGTGCAGTTTGCCGGTCAGATTATGAAAGTCAACAAATGTAGCAATGGCCGTTACCAAGTCTTGATCCAGGCTTGTTCAGGACAAAAAGCGGTTTCAATGTTGAAGCCAAATCCTGAGGCAACAGCCATCGAAGCTAGAGACGCTGCTTATTATAATACTGATAAAGGTTTCCTGATGGTTACTTCCTTGGCTAAAGTTGAAGATAAAACAATGGTATTTGCTGGTGTTGCTAATGGTGCTTGGGATGAAGTGTGCACCACAGCTGATCAAGAAGCCGGCAAACCTAGCCAGGATATCAGGGTTGCCCCTGGAGCATTACAGTTAAGTTCGTTTACTTACGGAAACACCGAAGTCAAATCAGCTGGTCGAGTGGAAAGTTGGAGTTTGAGGACAAGAGGAGTCGGAACCTGTATTTCGACTGCCAAACATCGAAATATGTGGCAGAGTTGGTTCTAGTGTTCCAGTAAAAAACAGCCCACAAGGCTGTTTTTTACTGTCCTAAAGTTGGTTAAAATTGTTTTACGAGCTCAGCCCAGTTTTTTAGTGTTAAATCCTCGGCTCGGACTTTTTCTGACAGGCCGGCGGTGTGGAAAATCTGCCGCAGATTTTCCACACCACTCCTTCCCTCTTTCAAAAAGGCTTCTTTTAGATTTCCCAGGAGCATTTTCCTTTTATGGGCAAAGCCGTAGTGCAGGATTGTGAAAAACTTTTCCGGTGATATCTTGTTTTCTTCAAAAAACTTCTTCGAGATATTATTTATGGCAAGGATGGCCGAATCCACTTTTGGCGCCGGCACAAACGCTCCCGCTGGCACGGTATCTACTAGTCTGGGTGTACCAAAACATTTGATCGAATTGGAAAGCAGACTTTCCTTGCCATCTCTCGCCACCACCCTGATGGCCACCTCTTTTTGCACTAAGACGACCATCTGGCTCGGCTGATTGTCACTTTCTAGAAATTTTCGGAAAATCTCGCCAGTGATGTAATAAGGAATGTTGGCAATTAATTTGTAGTTAGTAGATTGGATATTGTAGATTGAGGGGTCAAAATTCAAGATATCCGCATGTATGATTTGAAGTTTCCCGCCGGTAACATCGGTGCTGAATTTTTCATTTAGAATACTTATCAGTCTGTCATCTTTTTCAACCACCACCACTCGGCCAGCTTTTTCTAGGATTTTCTCGGTGAGCGCGCCAAGGCCAGGCCCGATTTCGAGCACGGTATCAGTATCCTTGATTTCCCCCGCCTCAACTATTTTTCGGAGTGCCCCTTCGGACTTCAGAAAATTTTGTCCCAGCGATTTTTTAGCTTCAATTTCCATATTTAATATACTAGCACTTACCAAGCTACAATTCCAAGTAGATAATCTTTTCCCGATATTCAAACGACCGGTCTTCTTCGGTAAAGAGCGGGTCGATGTCCGACAAGAAAGTTGATGGCGAATTGACTTGGGTTGAACCAAAAATCGTTCGTGTTTCCGTAAAAGTCATAAAGAGTTTTTTTCTGGCTCGAGTGATCGCGACATAAAACAGCCGCCTCTCCTCTTCCGAGTGTTCCTTGTTATTAATTGTGCCGATTTTTTGATGCGGAAAAAGATCTTCCTCGAGGCCGGTAATAAAAACATAATCAAATTCCAAACCCTTGGCGGCATGCACGGTCATCAACTTTACGGCATTTTCATTTTTTTCCAGCGAGTCCTGGTCGGTTGCGAGCGCCGCTTCCTCGATCAGTTTCTCTATTCCCTCGCCGAGCGGCAAGTAATCGTATTTGATGGCCAAGGTGGCCAACTCGCGCATGTTTTCCAACCGCTCGCGGTCCTCGGCATTTCCCGCTTTCAGTTCATCTTCCAGGCCGGACTCTTTGATGATAAATCTGATTACCTCGGACGGTTTTTTTTCTAGGGCTTCCTGTTCGATCCGTCGCAGCAATACATAAAAATCATCGACTTTCTTTTTGGCTGCCGCCGGTAAGGTATCTTTTTCGCCGGCAAAGACCTTTAATATTGTCACCTTGCCCAGGCCTCGGGCCGGAACATTGATTATCCTTTTGATATCCGTCAAACTTTCCTGATTCAATCCTGCCCGTAGAAAAGAAATTACATCCTTCACTTCTTTTCGGTCAAAGAATTTTGTTCCCAAGACCTGGTAAGGAAGACTGTGGGTCAGAAAAGCTTCTTCAATTGCCCGTGATTGGAAATTAGCCCGGTATAGTATAGCTATTTCTCGAGGCGCAACTCCCTGCCCGATCAATTCTTTGGCCTTGTTGGCGACGTACTGGGCCTCTTCGTTTTCATTGTGAGCGCAGAAAATTGAGACTTTTTCTCCCTCTTCGTTCTCGGTGAAAAGATTTTTTTCGACCCGGTCGGTATTTTTTTTGATTATCTCATTGGCGACTGACAAGATCGTCTGTGTGGAACGATAGTTCTGTTCCAAGAGAACGATCTTGGCTTGCGGATAATCTTTTTCAAAATTCATAATGTTCTTGATGTCGGCTCCGCGCCAGCTGTAAATGTTCTGATCGATATCTCCGACGACGCAGAGGTTCTTGTTTTTCTCCGCCAACAATTTCACGGTCATATATTGCACCTTGTTCGTGTCCTGGTACTCGTCGACGTGGATATATTTCCAAGTGTTTTGATATTTCTCCAAGATGTCCGGGTGGTTTTTTAGTATTTTGTAGGTTTTTAATAGCAGGTCATCAAAGTCCAAGGCTTTTTCTTCGGCCAATTTCTTTTCATATTGCAGCCAGACTTGCGCGACCAGTCCGTGCCAGCCAGTAAAATTTTCACCCTGAAGCGTCTCACGATACTCCTCCGCCTCGAGCAGGTTGCTTTTCTCGCGAGAAATTATTCCCAAGATTTTTCCCGGTTCATACAGCTTGATATCCAAACCCATATCTTTGATGATGTCGCGAACGGTTTTCAGTGAATCGCTTTTGTCGAATATTGAAAAATGACGGGTCAAGCCGATCATCCGGGCGTTTTCCTTGATGATATGGACGCCGAGGGAATGAAAAGTGCTCAAGAACGGTTTTTCGGCCGGAGAGATGGTTTTTAGTCCTGGGTCGTTTTCAATTGCCGTCATTACCCGGTCGCGCATTTCTTTGGCAGCTTTGTTGGTAAAAGTGATAGCTAGGATATTCTTTGGCTCCACCCCATTCTTGATGAGATGCATAATCCGATGGGTGACGGTCTTGGTTTTACCCGCTCCAGCCCCCGCAAAGACGAGTAAAGGACCTTCGGTATGTAAAACCGCCTCTTTTTGGCGTTCATTTAAGCCTGATAAGTAATTATTTTCATTGAAAAGTGAATTCATCCGCATAATATAGCACGGAATATACAAAGTTCTTATGTGGATTGAGTGTGGATCGGCCCGGCCGCCGCGGCCGGGCCTGTCTAAACATCTCCTTTTCTTAACATCTTACAATAAAAATATCTATGCAGTCAAGATTAAGACGACAAAAAGTCCTTATAATTAGCCATATATGTATTTGGAGATATCCACAGGCAATCCCCCAAGTCGTTGATTTTGGGGTGTTTTTCTGCTATTATGGTTTGGTAGGCAGGATGATAGTTTTCCCATATTCTCGACCAAAAAGGTTGAATTTCTGTTTGTCCGATCTGCCTCGATTATGTCAAACATAAGAAACAACAATAGCCAGCTTCCCGTTCTCTCCAAAAAGGAAGGTTTGGCCAAAATAGCTAGATTTATCGGACTTTCCTCAGGGAAGTCTCTTGTCGTTTTGTTGCCGATCATTATGATTATGTCTATGCCGAACGTTACCCACGCCGGCATTTTGTCTTTCTTGTCTAATCTTTTCTCCGGAAATGATGCCTCAGCTCAAACCGATACTTATATCCAGACCCCAGAGCAAAGTGCCTCCACAACCAATGATTCTGAAGGTAATTCCCAAACAATGTCCTTGTTGGAATCGGCGGCTACCCCGGATCTGACCAGTACCAAGACTCCTGTCGATGTGGCTATTACCGGAAATGAAGCTCTGTTGCCAGAAACCGGTCCATCAAATACTGCTCCAGATATCATTGAGGAAAGCAATAACGGCCAGATCAATACCTATGTCGTCCACAAGGGTGACACCGTCGCTGCAATTGCCAAGATGTTTGATGTGTCTGCCAACACTGTTCTCTGGGCGAATGATTTAACAAAAAATTCTTCCCTCAAGGAAGGTCAGACTTTGGTTATTTTGCCAATCACTGGCGTGATTCATACCGTGGCCAAGGGTGATACTTTGAAATCCATTGCCAAAAAATATGGTGGTGATGTCGACGAAATCGCTCAGTATAACGGTTTGAAAGTTACCGATAAATTATCTATCGGTGATACCGTGATCGTGCCCGATGGCGATATTTCTAGTCCAGCGCCAGCCACATCAAAAAAACCATCGACTGCTTCGCATTATTATGCTGGCGCCAGCGGTCCGGAGTATGTCGGTTATTATATGAAGCCATTTGTGGGCGGACACAAGACTCAGGGCTTGCACGGCTATAACGGCGTGGATTATGGTATGCCGATCGGCACTCCTCTTTGGGCCGCCGCTTCCGGTAAGGTGATTATTGCCAAGAATAATGGCAAGTACAACGGCGGTTACGGCAACTATGTTGCCATCCAGCATCCAAACGGCACGCAAACGGTTTATGGCCATATGAGCAAAGTCGTGGTTTCTGTCGGCGATGTTGTGGTCCAAGGACAGCTCATTGGCTATTCCGGAAATACCGGCAAGTCTACTGGCCCGCATTTGCATTTCGAAATTCGCGGTGCGAAAAATCCCTTCTAAAAAAACGCCGGCCGGCGTTTTTTTAGAAGGGATTTTATTGTGGTAAGTATTTTGTAGATAGTAGATAGGATAGATAAAAACGAATTCTTGCAAAGCAAGAATTCGTTTTTATCTCTGTCCACAATCTTACAATATACGATCTACAAACTACTATCTACTATATACTTGCTAACTTTGGCCGATATTGCAACGCCTCCAAAATATGTGTCGTCTCAATTTCTTTTTTGTTATCCAGGTCGGCGATCGTCCGAGCGAGCTTGATCAGGCGATGATAGGCACGAGCGGACAGGCCTAATTTTTGGGCGGACTTGTCCAAGATATTTTTTACTTCCCCATCAATATTTATAATGTTGCTTATGTCCCGCGAAGACATTTCGCTGTTCGTCTTTATTTTCCGACCGGCTTTGGCAAACCTTTCTTCCTGCATTTTTCTCGCCTTGGCGACGCGTCTTTTCACTTCGTCGTTTATTTTTTCTGTCACCTTGGTTTTTCCCGATAGATCGGAGTGATTGATCTGCGAAACCTCGACCCACATATCGATACGGTCCATGATCGGTCCGGAAACTTTTCTCTGATATTTAAGCAAATCGGTCGGACGGCAGATGCATTCTTTCAGCTTGGAGCCGAAATTTCCGCATGGGCAAGGATTCATGGCGGCAATCAGAATGAATTGGGCTGGGAAAAGAATTGTGCCACGGGCGCGGGATATGCTGATCTCCCGGTCTTCGAGCGGTTGACGCAAAGTCTCCAAAACTTTTTTATCAAACTCGGGAAATTCATCAAGAAACAAAACCCCGCGATGAGCCAAGGTCACTTCGCCCGGCTTGGGAATATTCCCGCCACCCACTAGTGAAACATACGAGGCAGTATGATGTGGTGCGCGAACTGGCGGAGTGGAAATAATATCACCACGCAAAGTTCCGGCGACGGAATGTATTCCGGTGATCTCGATTATTTCATCGAAAGATAGGGGCGGTAAAATTCCCGAAAAGGCTTTAGCGAGCATTGTCTTCCCCGTTCCTGGCGGTCCAAACATGACCAGATTGTGGCCACCGGCAGCAGCAATTTCCAGGCCGCGCTTGGCACTCTCCTGCCCTTTGACGTCGGCAAAATCGATGAGACTTTCAACGTCCGGATATTCTATTTTTGTTTTTGGCTGACAGGCAATTTTTACCTTATCTTTTTTGAAATGGTTTTTATTTTTCGTCTCTGATGCTTCAAAATATTCCAGGTCATTTTTCTTGTTACTTTTTTCCTCAACAAAAGTCAGATGGTCGATAATCTCAGCTAAATTTTCCGCTCCGAAAATATTTATGCCGTCGATCAGGGCCGCTTCCTTGGCATTGTCTTTTGGCAGATAGACTTCGGTGAAACCTTTTCTTTTAGCCTCAGCTACGGCCGGGAGGACACCGGAAATTTTGCGCAGTTTGCCATCCAAAGACAATTCACCAAGGAATAATTTTTTCTTGGGATCAAAGTCGATGTCTTCATTGGCTATGAGATAAGCCAAAGCCATCGCCACATCAAAGACGGGACCTTCTTTCTTGATATCGGCTGGGGCGAGTGAAACAACCACCTTTTGATTGCATTGTTTGGGCGATGTGAAACCGGAGTTTTTGACGGCGGCGGACATGCGATCTTTTGCTTCCTCAACTCCTTTGTCTGGCAAGCCAACAATGGTAAAGGCGTTTAAACCGTTCGAGATATCGACCTCGACGTCGATGATCTTGGCCCCGAGAACGGAGGGTTGAGCACTATAAGTTTTGGCAAAAGACATATAAATTAAAAAATCAAAGTGCAAAATGACAATCTAAAATAAAAAATTAGTCATCTGCATATTTATAAAATTAACTACAATTAGTATAACATGTGTTTAATTAAAAAATAAAAAGTAAATAAGTTTATTCCAAGATAAAAAACGCCGTCAGGCGTTTTTTTCTCAATCTACTATATCCAGAATACTACCTACTTATTTGGTATGTGCCATGCAGGTCGTTGCCGCTGGATTGGCTTCGAGGCGAGCTTCGGGAATTTCTTCGCCGCAGGCATCGCATTTGCCATAAGTGCCTTCGGAGATCTTGTCCAAGGCTTTTTCGACGTCAACTAATTGCGGAGCAAGCTTTTCGACGATTCCTTTGTTTTCGCCGAAATCTTCAATCTCATCCGCCACTTCGTTTTCATCGGCAGAATCAGAATCCAAATCCGTTTCTACCGCTTCCCAACCGAACTGGCTCGCTGAGTTTCTTTTGCCAATCGACTCTAATTCTTCTGTTAATCTGGCCTTTTCCGCTTCCAATATTGTTTTGTATTTGTTTGTATCGATCATAATATAAGGATATCACAATCTATGAAAAATTAAAATAACAGATGAATTGTAGTGGGAACGAGCCACCGCCTTTTTAGAGACTAGTGAGGCTGACTGAGCCGAACTCGAGGAATTTTCTAGCAAGAAAATATCCGTGCTCTAAAAAGGTGGTGGCGAGTGACTTTCAACGAGAGAGACTTTTCTCCCGATTTAGTCTTGCCAACACTTCTTTGAAAGAAACCTCGCTGGTACTGATAATGATCGTATCTTTGCCGATGATCGAATAGAGTAGGATTGTCTGCCCGTAATTATCTTTCAGGATCCGGGTGTCGTTGTTGGCGACGACCTTATCCTCAAAACCTTTGGTATTGGTTTGCGAAGTCAGGCTGACTGTCTCTGTCGGTAGAGAAAATATGGTCGCCAGGTCGCTTCGGATGTTTTTTTCCCATTGCAACATTCCAGCATAGGCGTTCTCAAAAGATGAAGTCTTCAAAATCAAGAAAGGAAGGTTTTGACCGAAAGCGAAGAAACCGATCATATAGTCTGAAGTCAGAGAGCGTTCTAGGATATCCGGCAAGGTCAGGTTTAAAACAGAGACAAGGTCACTGGTGCTCAAAAGGGTTTTGCCGGCGGTTGTGTTCTGGGTCAGAAAGATATTTTCCACGCTGTTGACGCTGATTGTTGAATTTTTAATCTGAGTTCTGATCGTCGTCCCGAGCATCATCGCGGTCGAAGAAGCGACATTTATCTCTTGGTTGCGTTCGGCAGTAAACAAGGAAATCGGCGTTACGGTCTGGCTTTGCGTTGCTGGGTTGGTGTTGCCGGAAAAAACCAAGAAGATTATTCCGATCGCGACAATCACCAAGATCAAGCTGATCGTCAGGATAACGGTTGTGATATTTGATTCTTTTTTTGCTTCCTCGATAACGGAGCTCTGGATTTTTGAGCGCATTTTTTCGGTTTCGGCGATGGCAATATTTACGGATGAGACATGGTCAGTCTTCATGATGTCCTGGATGTCGCTCTTGTAGGTCCTGATGATTGGGCGGGACTGGCTAGGCGCATTGGCTGGTGACGGGTTGGCGGCCGGTTCCGGCTGAGGATTGATTTTTTTCTCTGGCACATACTGCTGGTTCTGAAGGACGCTGTAAACGCCGGTTTTTATTTGGGTAAAATTTTCTTTTGGTTTGTTTTGATCTGCCGCCTGTTTTTGGAAAATTGGATCAATTTCTGATTTGTACAAATCGTCGTCCAAAGCGAGCGGTTTTCTGGGTATCTTGTCGTCAACATCAAAAGTTGGAGCGATTTTGTCGGTCGGCTGATTTGAGTCGTCATTCCTATAAGTATGAACGGGAATATCAGAAGTCAGCTTGTTTTTATTATCATCGGGAAACATATTCATTATTATAACATATAGTTGGTGTTTAGATGAAAACTGGCTGAAATTTGCGGAGCAAATTTCAGCCAGTTTCTTTTTATTCATCTTTAAGCTTGTGGTGGTGGGACGGTCTTCACTTCCGGTTTCTTGATGAAGGCGGGATCAGCGCTTTTGATCGACAGGCTGATTCGGTCTCGCTCATCAATCCCTTTCACAATGACCGGTACTTTGTCGCCAACTTTCAGGACGGCGCTGACTTGGTCAACGCGGAATGGTGCAATCTCGGAAACGTGAACCAACCCTTCCGAATTGTAACCGATTTTTACAAAGGCACCGAAATCAGTGATCTTGGTCACCTCACCGACAAATCTCTCCCCGGCTTTATATTCATGGGTCATAGAAGCGATAATGTCGCGAGCTTTCTCGGCCGAGCCGTTCTTGCCGGTACAATAGACCGTTCCGTCATCCTCAATATCGATTTCTGCTCCTGTCTTTTCTTTGATTTCCTTGATTACCTTTCCGCCGCTACCGATCACCCCGCCAATCTGGTCTTGCTTGATCTTGAGCACCATAATCTTTGGCGCATTTGGCGAAATTTCTTTGCGTGGTCCTGGAATTGCCGCGAGTATCACGTCCAATATTTTTAGTCGAGCCATTTTGGCTTTATCAAAAGCGACCGCGAGGGCTGGAATTGGCACACCAGAAACTTTCACATCCATTTGGATAGCGGTGACTCCGTCTTTTGTCCCGGCGACTTTGAAATCCATATCGCCATAATGGTCTTCTGGTCCCTGGATATCGGTCAAGATTTTGAAATTACCTTTGTCATCCATCATAAGACCGGATGCAATACCCGCGACCGGCTTGATCATCGGTACGCCACCATCCATAAGGGCAATGGTCGAAGCGCAGACCGATCCCATCGAGGTCGAACCGTTTGAAGCCAAAGCTTCCGACACCAGTCTGATTGTATAAGGGAAATCAGCTTGTTTAGGAATCATTGGGAGCAGAGCTTTTTCGGCTAACGCGCCATGGCCGATCATTCGGCGATTGGTGCCGCCCATTCGGCCAGTTTCACCGGTTGAAAATGGCGGGAAGTTGTAATGGTGCATAAATTTCTTTCCTTCCGATGATTCTTCCATGCCGTCGATTACTTGGGCATCACCTGGTCCGCCCAAAGTGAGCGCGGTGAGGATATGTGTTCCTCCGCGATAGAATATTCCCACGCCATGAAGGATTGGTGAGATACCGCCAGCCTGCGCAAAGAGCGGTCGGATTTCGTCAATCCCGCGACCGTCCGCTCGCTTGTCGTTTTTCAAGACTTGTTCGTGGATCAAAGTGTCAACTCTCTCTTCAAACAGGTGTTCGGCAAATTTAGCTTCCGCTTCGGACAAGCTTTCTTTGGCCAATTTCATCCATTTATCCATAATTTCACCGATTTTTGATCCGCCCGGAGTGCCGCTCATCACATAGCTTTCCAAAATCGGTGAAATGTTTTCTTCAAATAGTTTCACAACCGATTCTGGCATCACGGGAGCCGGAATGGACATCTTTGGTACGCCGATTTCCTCGATAATTCTTTTCTGCCAAGCGTTTATTTTCTCGATTTCCTCGGACGCCTTTTTCATCGCTTCAATAATGACGCTCTCTTGCGCTTCATCGCCGCCAAGCTCGATCATATTGATATTTCCATCCTTACCGCAAGCAATGAGATCGAGTTCAAACTGCTCATTTTCTCTCTCGGTATAGGTAGGGTTTATTTCAAAGCCATCATTTTTGTGTTTGCCAACTCGGGCGGCCGAGACTGGGCCATGAAACGGAATTTTTGATACCCCGAGGGCGAGTGAAGAGGCGATGACGCCCAAAACGTCCGGATCATCCTGGTCGATCGACAAAACGGTGATGACGACCTGAATATCATTGCGAATCCACTGGTCAAAGAGCGGTCGAATGGTTCGATCCGCGATGCGGCCAGACAAAATAGCTTCGTCAGATGGCTTGCCTTCCCTTCTTGTGAAACGGCTACCGAGGATTTGGCCGGAAGCGTAAAACTTTTCCTCATAATCAACGGTCAAAGGTAGATAATCGGCACCCTTTTCTTCTTTTGAGATGACTGCCGTAGCCAAGATGGTCGTATTGCCATAACGCAAAATCACGGAACCGTGCGCGTTCTCGACTAAATCGTTGAACTCAGCGGACATTGTCTTGCCACCGACTTCCAAAGAGAATTCTCTTTTTTTCATATTGTTTGTTTTTTGAAAAGGTGCGACCTTAAATCTTTAGAAAGGTCGTTCCTTGGCAAAAAATTCTATTAAGTTTGCTCTACGAATTTCAGGTCAGAAACGGCGAATGCCTTTTCTAAACTGCTTATTCATAGACCAAACATTATTATTAAAGGCGTCTTTGGGACTACCCTCGGACGGCTTTAGAATATCATATTAATAATCAAAAAAATAGGCTGAGCGTTTGTTGACGTTCAGCTTTTACTTTTTCGGTTTTACCCAGTCTTTGTTGTTTTCCCCATCCTAGCTATATCCTTTCGGAGTTTCTTCATCGCCATTTCTCTTGTTATCGGCGGTCCCTTTTGATGACACAAACATCTTGCACCACCAATCGGTTGAAGACTGCCTGTAAGTATTTGCTGTGCTTGCTCTATCACCGCTTTACTCAATGGCTTCGTTTTGACACGACAGTACATACAATTTCGCATTGGACTGCGATGTTTACAAAGTTTTACTCTGCCAAAGAAACTCACCTTCCACCTCCTTTTTTGTTCTTTTCCTGTTTAACGGTAGCATAAATGAAAATAATTTGCTAACATCTTAAATAGGTTTTTTCTTAAAGTGGAGGGAAAAGAAAGGAGGCTTAAATGCCTAGTATGACGGTTGATTTTAGCCCGCAAGTTGATAAAATTTTGACAAAGTTGTCTCAAGCTGAGGGTAAGTCAAAGACGGAGATTCTTCGTCGTGCTTTGGGACTTTACTCATATTTTGAGAAAACTGAGACAAGACGATTCGGCAGGTTTGTTGCTATCGTTGATGCTGATGACAAAATCCTGAAAAAAATCAAATGGGTTTAGTCACTCACACCCTCAAAACCCTCGAACTGTAATTGGTTCGAGGGTTTTTCTTTTACTCAAACAAATCAGAATGACTACCGATATTTACTAGATGTAATTTACCGTTCTCTTCATCTGTTTGATAGATTAATAACAAGTCACTTTCTATGTGACATTCACGTAAATGTGAAAGCACGCCATTTAATTGGTGATCCTTGTGTTTTTCAGCTAATTTCTCTTGTTTTAGGAGGACGGTGATGACTCCTATCAGTTTTTCCTCCTTGAATTTCCCTGAATTTTTTAAGCGCTTAAAATCCTTCTTGTAAGACTTGAGGATATTTGGTTTAAGCATGTCCTTATTTGTTTAGATACTTAAAAAGATCTTCAACATTATTGAAAGTCTTGCCTTTTTTCTTTATATCTATAGATTGTTTAAGAATTCTTTTCTCGGCTTCTACAGTATAACCGTTTGAAGTTAGTGGTTGAAAAGGTATGCCTTTACAAATTAAAGATTGACTGTAAAACATTTTGGTAGCAGAAGACATATCTAAACCGAGGCTTTTATACAGCTTTTGAACGTCTCTTTTTATCTTATCGTCTATTCTAATGCTAAGTGTGGTCATGTTATTTATTAATTAAGCTCTTATATAATTAGTATATACAATGTAATTACATTGTCAATACATAATTAAGCAAGAAAAAACTTTCACTATGGTGAAAGTTTTTTTTCTTGAGTTTTATCTCCTCCCTCCTACCGGGCCGAGAAGGTATTTGCGAGGATTTTCATCCAAGTCTGTGAAGCCGTCAACCGAGGCAATCAACTTGGCTGAGGTACTTTTGCCAAAGCAAATCGCTTCGACCTGGCACCCCTCGTTCATCTTTAAGTACTCTACAAGCGGTACGTAATCGCCGTCACCAGCGATAATAATAATGGTATCAAGTTTTGGCGCCATTTTGATGGCGTCAACGGCGAGGCCGACATCCCAATCGGCTTTTTTGGCTCCGCCAGCAAAGATTTGCAAATCTTTGGTTTTGGTTTCTATCCCAGCCTTGGTTAGGGCATCAAAAAAGCTCTTTTCATCGCCACTTTCGGTGGTGATGACATAGGCAATCGCTCGGATGAGCGAACGTCCAGCCAAAGCGTCTTTGACTACCTGACCAAAATTGACCTTGGCATTATACAAATTTTTTGCGCAGTGATAGAGATTTTGCGTATCGATAAAAATTCCTACGCGCTGATCTTTGTGTTTAATTAACATTTTAAAAATACGTGCCCCGTAGTAAGAAATTCATATTTCTTTACTACTAGGGTAATTAACTTTTATTAAAATTTTATCTCGCCATTTCTTAATGGCGGATCGACCCTTCTGTATATTGTAACACAGAAGCAATAAGATATTCCTTTTTCTTTGAAGGCATGAATAAGTACTATCTTATTGCTTCTATTTCCCTTCGTATAACAAAAATCAGTCCGAGAGGGACTGATTTCTTATTTTACAATCCTAATTTCTTGACCAAGGTGGCGTATCGCTTTGGATTTTTCTTCTCCAGGTATTTGAGATGGGTTCTTCGATCCGCTACCATTCCGAGGAGTCCTCGTCGGGAGTGGTTGTCCTTGGCATTCTTCTTGAGATGCGCTGCCAATTCATCGATTCTCTTGGTCAAGATGGCTACTTGTACCTCTGGTGAACCAGTATCGGTATCATGGACGGCCACTTCCTTGATTAATTTGGTTTTCTTGGTTTTTGTTAACATGTCTGGAGTGTAGCATAAATATTGAAAAATGCAAGGCTTTCCAAAAACCTTGCATTCATCTCATATATTTAGTTCCTGACGGATCTTTGCTACTTTTCCCTGGTCAATAAGGCCTTTTTCCTCGGCATTCAGCTCATCAAGTGTTGCCAGTCCTTTTTTGAGCACTACGATCCGTTCGGCATTCAGTTCATTTATCATTTCTATGTAGGCGATGGCTAGATTAGCTGTTGTCTCCCCTTTGTCTTTTTGTGAGATAAAACCGATATTTTTTATAATATCATCTGCTAGTGTGGTCGAGTCGTCGGTATTCAGTTTGATAGCTTTATTCGGCATAATTTTATAATTTATTTACTAAAATGAAAGCTTTTATCTTGGTAGTCACGACTGGATCCTTGTAACTTTCCGCTACTTTGACTAAAGATTCCTTCATTATCTTCCGGATATTGTCCCCCTCCTGAGAGCCGATTTTGTTTCGGTCAAGTATCCCTTTAAGCGACGTCTCGATTTTGGAAAATGGGCTGTTGGCTTTCTTGTTTGCATCAAAAATCTTCTTAATTTGGCTTAAGACAATCTCTTGTGCTTTTTTATCAATCACCTCTTGCAATTCCGTGATCTCCTCCGGACTCAAGAAGGCCAAGTCTTCGTTGTTGTCCATAGCGTCCTGGACTTTCATGAGAAGATCTTGGGCTTTTTCCGTCTTGCTAAAGTCGAAATTCTTTTCAGTCAATATTTTTCCAATGGTTCCCTTTATCCTTCTGCCGGCGTCTTTTGCGATGTCACCTTGTCTGATCAACTCTGAACCGATTACCCTTTTGTACACTCCGTAGGCGGCTGTCGATCCGTTTATCTCTTTGTTTAGTCTGGTGATTTCTGCCGACTTCTCCTTTTGTTCGGCCATTTTCTCGAGGAATTTGCCGACGCTTTTACGGCTGTAACGTTCGTTTGTAATCTTTTCAATCTTCAGGCGCGCTTCTTCCCTCAGCTGGTTGTTTTCATCCGAGTTGATCCGTGTCAGCTGGTAGAGACTATAAGGCAGATCGACGAAAAACAATTTCGTGCCAATGGTCACTCCGCGGTAAAGGTTTTGCCATCCGGTATTCTGTTGCGAATCCGGTCCGGTCACTTCTAACATTTTTCCAGTTTCAGCGAATTGATGCAATATTTTTCTTCCGGCCGGTCCAAAAAAGCCAGCATCAATTGGCGTATTGATTATCGCCAAATCAGCCTCCTCAGCGGTTGTGATTTTTTCTAGCGGTAATTCGGCGGTTCTTTCTGCTAGTTGTTTTTCTAGGCTGGCAATTTCCGCCTGCTGGGTGTTTGCGGTATCCAGCTTACTCTTATAATCAGCCAGTTTTTCCGGATTTTCATAAGCCTGAGAATTTAGATACACGTCCAGGCTCGCTACCATTTCAGGATCGTCAACCCCGATCATTCCGCTCAACACCTCGGTGGCAACTGACTTTAATCCAGCGGAAACCTCCCCTTTTATCACATAGGCATCGTGGATCTTGAGAACCGTTTCGGCATTATTTGGGTTTTCAATATCCATCGCCTCGTTTGGATTTTGAGCGAGGAATTCCAAAAATCCTGACGTCTCGAACGCCGTCTTTAGGGCAATGATTTTGTCTTCATCCAAAACTTTCCTTTCCTCAGCTTCTTCCTCGACCACCCCCACTTCGTATCCTGCCTCTTCCGGCTTTAATTCTTTGGGGTCTTCGGCTTTCTCTGCTTTGCCAGTAGTTTGTTCTGGTCTTTCTTCTGTGGCTATGTCCTCTCCCCCTTTTTCTGTCTGGTTGTGAACCGGTTCTTTATCAAGACCCAGGATTTTTTTAACCGTATTTTTCAAATCGTATATCTCAGGCAAGCGCTCGACGAGTTTGATATCAATTTCCGCTCCTTGGCCGTTATTGATTTTTTTATCTATTTTTTCCAGCGTATCGAGCACTAAAGTATAGCGACTTTTTGCATCATCAGTGGTCTCATTGACAAAAGCCTTCCTGACGAGGTTGAGGATTTTAGCGACAGTGTCGACGTCCTTAATACCCTCCAATATTTTTATTGGATTTTCTCTTGTCTCGACAGCCGGTTTTTCTTGTCTTTTGGCTGGTGCTGGTTTGGGTTTTTCTGGTGCCGGCACTGTCTTTGGTTTTTCTGGCGCTAGTTCCGGGGTTGGTTCAGTTGGGATGTTTAGTTTATTAAGCGCATCGGCCAGGCTATTGCTTGTAAAACGAGACGGATCTTCGTCCGGATCAAAGCCGTCTTCCCGAGAAAAAATCCGGCGATTTTTCTTGCCTCCGTTTTTCACGCCAAGCAGAGCTTCGTCGCTCAAACCCTCTTCCTCCCTAGCTAGACCTGGATTTTCAAAGTTTTTCATATTTTTATGAGTTACAAGATCAAAAACCGGTAACTTATATGATTAATATTAATATATAATAGGCTAATAATACTCCAAAGCCGATTCCCACGCAACGAAACCTTTTACCTTATTTAGGTATTTTATGGCAATGTCTCATGTCGCACAATATTTTTGATTTTGCTATAATTGCTTGATGACTCTCCATGAACTCAAACAGCAATTTCTGGAATATATTGAAATTGAAAAAGGGCGGTCCCTCAAAACCATTGAAAATTATGACCGTTACCTGTCGATTTTCCTTGGCCAGACCAAAATCACCGACCCGAAGGATATCACCAATGAAAAAGTCCGCGAATTTCGCATCTGGCTGAATCGCCGTCCGGGCGCCCGCGTCTATCATCTAATGGGCGAAAAGTCAGCGATTGGCGGGACGATGAGCCGAAAGACCCAAAATTTTTATCTGATTGCCCTTCGGGTATTCTTGAAATTTTTAACTCGCCGCGGGATCACTTCCCTGCCGGCCGACAATATCGAGCTAGCCAAAGTCGGCGAACGCTCCATCGATGTCATTTCTCCTGATGAATTAAAAAGACTATTAAATGCGCCAAACCAAGAGCAAAATCCAGAACGTCGCGCTCGTGATAAGTCGATTTTGGAATTATTGTTTTCGACCGGGCTGCGCGTGTCCGAACTTTGTTCCCTCACTAATGATTTGGATTTGAAAATGGATGAGTTTTCTATTCGTGGTAAAGGTGGCAAAGTACGAGTCGTTTTTCTTTCCGACGAAGCCAAAGCGGCAGTCCGCGAATATCTGGCTCTGCGCAAAGATATGTCTGACGCCCTTTTTACCCAAGTTTTTGACAATCCATTCAAAGCGAAAAATCCAGATCAAAAATCTTCTCAAAGTAAAAAGACGGAAGACAATCCGCATGGCTTTCTGGACAAGCGGACGATAGCGAGGGTTGTAAAACGCTATGCCACCATTGCCGGCATTACCCATAAAGTCACGCCCCACACCCTGCGACACTGTTTTGCTACGGATTTACTCAGTAACGGCGCCGATATCCGTTCTGTTCAGGCGATGCTTGGTCATGCCAACATCGGAACCACCCAGATTTATACCCACGTGACCGACAAACATCTCCGGGATATTCATAAGAAATTCCACAATAAACCTTAATAATGTAATTAAAAAATAAATATGGACAACGAACTAAACATTAATCACGAAATAGACAACGACAAGCTTTGGGGTATTCTTGCCTATATTTTATTCCTCATTCCTCTTTTGGCGACCAAGAATCGCTCATCATTCCTGAATTTTCATATCAATCAAGGCATTATCTTGTTTATTGTGGCTGTGGTTGGAAATTTTGGTCTCGGTTTCCTGCCTTTTTGGCTCGCCATCCTTACTTGGTTTAAGGGTTTGTGGAATATTGCGATGCTTTCCCTGCTTGTTATCGGCATTAAAAATGTCTTGGAACGAAAAACTGTCCCACTTCCGGTTGTCGGTAAATTATTCAATTTTTTGAAATAATCTCTTGTTTGTCATTGCGAGCGAAGCGTGGCAATCCAGTTAGATTTACCAAGGCTAAACCTTGAATCTCAAAAAAGGTTTAGCCTTGGGGTTTTATCCATTCAAATATTTTCTTGTATTGATTTCCAGATTACTTCAAATTTTTCTTTTTCCAATCCAGCAATTTCCTCGCTTTCAATCACTACGCAAATCAATTCCTTGATTGACGAAAAGTAGGCCACCCTATTCCCGTAGATAACCATATTGGCTGTTGACTGGAAATCAGCCGGCAGAAATTTTGTCTTTCGCAATTCTCTGGCATCGGAAAGCGATGAGTTTTTGGAAAAATTATCTGGCATAACTATTTGTCGAAAATAGATATTTTTCTTGATGCGAGTTGGTATATAAACTTCCTCGGCGTATTTTTGAGTAATGACGTCATTTAAATCTTGGGCGGAACCAAAATAAAGTATCTCTCCCACTTTACTGTCCAAGGTTTCATCTAGTACTGTGAGATAGCCTTCTTTGCCTTTATAATAAAACACATCCGGGGCAAACTTTGATCTTTTTTCTATATCTTGAAATTTTGGCAAAGCGGTTTTAAAGTCTTCTTTTAGTGCGTCCAGCCTTTTAAGTAAAGATTCAGGGTTAGAAGCAATAAAATGCGCCCCGGTTTTTCCCTTAAATTCGCCAATTATGCCCTTCTTCACTAATTCATCTGTTATTGGGTATAATGTGGTCCTGTTTATACCGGTCTTTTCAGCTAATTTATGAATAGTAAGTTCATTATGGGCTAATAAAGCCATATAGATTCTAGCTTCCTTGTCATTCAACCCGTACCTATTTAGTATGTTTTCTAGGTTATTTTGCATAGCTGTTGATAATTTTGACAACACTATAATCTTATACCTACCAAAAGTTGCTGTCAACTAACCTTTATTTATAAGCATATTTTAGCTTTATAGTATTCACCTTTTTTCACATTGCTATCCATTGTCAAAATTATAGACTAATTACTATAAGTGTTTTAGAATATTTCCAGATGGCTGAGTTGTTTGAAAACAGTAGGAAAAGGAGAAAAAATGAAAAATAAACGGAGAAAGGTTTACCAGATAAGGATACCAAAGGAATGGGATAGCGTGGCTGGTTTTTTGGGTGCATCATCCGTTTTTTCGCTCTTCGGTAGCGGAATTGTATTCTTTAGTTTGTGCTCCGATAAGTCTGGTGCTGATTACAGTCAATTAGGATTGGACATGTCATTTGTTATTATGTTTGGATCGCTAGTTATCCTTATTTTGAGTTTGGTAATACAAAGGATCATTGATGATCAACGTAAAGGAGAAAAGAAATGAAAATATGGCAATTATTTCTCATGAGCTTTATGTCGTATATCTTGACGTGTGCCACCACTTATCTCTTTCTGATTATATACAATGAGCAAAGTGATAGTGGTTTTTTTGCCAGCGTACTTCATGGGAGAGCTATTCAGGCAGTAGGTTTATCGTGCATTCTGCTTTTTGTTTTAACTGAGTTTACTTTAGCTCTAGCCTTTAATGAGTGGTTTAAAAGGAAAAAGTGGTTATGGCACAGGGTAAGTAAGATAAAAGGAGAAAAGAAATGAATAAGACTGGAAAGATTGGTGCGGCGTGTTTTGTGGGCGGAGCGATCTTTGTTTGGGTCGCCCTTCTCGTTAATCCGAAGTATTTATGGGTCGCTGCTCTTAGCGGAGCTAGTGCCGGATACCTCGGCTACGAGTTTCGGGAAGTTCTTCGGTGTATGCCAATCGCCTTCAATGCGCTGATTACGATAGTGACCAAAGTGTTTCTCTCATTAGTGAGAGTGACAAAAAGGGGACTAAAGAGTGGTTGGGAATGGTTACATGAGTGTCATCCATTTCAACAGCTTGGCCTTCTTGTCGCTATTGTTCCACTAGAGATAACTACTGGTATATGCCTTGCTTGGCTACATGAGCGGCCACCTGGGTGGTACTGGCTTATTCTAGGAGTTCTGTTAATCGCAGAAGCAGTTATAGCAGTTGGCATAGTAGTTTATATACCGATTGTCATCATTGCTCGATTATTCTCATTTATTGGGGCTAGGTATGGCGAGAAAAAGTTTTGGCGTCAGTTTGTTACGCTGGATAAAATAGATGAGATTGATCAGGAAGTTAAATCTTTGATTGAAAAAGGATATACTGAGGCTCCACTTACGTATTCAAATGTCAGTCGCTGGTTTTTCAAAGGACTGGTGCTCGCAGTCTACGGAATTGTTTGGAAGGTGCCGGTTATCTTATTGCGCGAATGCGTTTTTAAGATAATCATCTTGGAGTTGTGTTTAGGTATCGGTGGTGGTCTTTGGAACCTTGTCGTTCTGATACACAAAAAGGAGCGAGTCCTGTGTGCGATCGATAGTGTTATTGGTGGGTCGGTGGCTTGGTTTACCTTTGCCGTCCACGCTTCGTCAAGTCCTGAGAAATTGTTCGCGGTTGTCTGTGGTGGTATTCTCGGGGCGTTTGTCGGGGTGTTGAACTACGAATTGGTTTCCAAGCGCTTGCTCAAAGTTGTTCCGGTTCATGGCTGAGTTCCCTGCTCACGCAATCCCCTTTCCAGTTTAGGCTGGTGAGGGGATTTTTTTATGTAAAATTGCTATACTAATTATATGAAGCTTTTATCCTGGAATGTGAATGGTCTCCGTGCTTCCTTTAAAAAAGGGGCTTTTAATAGTATTTTTGAAGTCGACCCAGATATTTTTTGCTTGCAGGAAACAAAATCTCATCCCGACCAATTACCAGAGGAAGTGCGTAACCCCGCTGGTTATCACGCGTATTTTGATCACTCTAAATTACGAAAAGGTTATTCTGGCGTTGCTATTTACATTAAATCAAAATTTAAAGATCAAATTGTAAAAATTGAAGATGGGATGGGTAAACATGAATTAGACCAAGAAGGCAGATTTTTAGCTTTATATTTAAGTGACAAAACAGTGGTGATCACTTGCTACTTTCCGAACGGTGGCGGTGGTCCAGAGAGACTGGCTTACAAGTTGGAATTTTACAAAGAATTTTTGAATTATATTGAAAATTTAAAAGAAAAAGGCTACTCAGTAATTTTCTGCGGTGATGTAAATACCGCGCACAATGAAATTGACCTAGCCCGGCCGAAAGACAATGAAAAAAATACCGGTTTTCTGCGGATCGAGCGCGACTGGTTAGACAAAATAATTTCTTTAGGCTGGATTGATACTTTCCGCGCTCTCCATCCTACGGAAGTGAAATATTCCTGGTGGGACATGAAGACCTATGCTCGCGACCGCAACATCGGCTGGCGTATTGATTATTTCTTCGTTTCCACCGACCTGAAAGATAAAATCAAAAAAGCGGAGATTCTCGATTCAATATTAGGAAGCGACCATTGCCCAGTTTTATTGGAGTTGAAGGATTAGAATCTTGGCTAAATAATTAAAATATGTGATATCCCCCAAGTACGCCATGGCTTACTTGGGAGATGTTAATTATAAAAAATAATCAATCGCGCAAAGTCTTTTTTAGAAACAAAAAACCACCTTTGAAGTTTCCTGCGCAGTCGGATGCGAGAAAAATTCAACGGTGGTGTTGAAGAGTTCTCTCGCTAAATTGATTACAATCACACTACCTCTTTGCAAAATGAATTTGAAAAATTGTAGATATGTGTAGAGTCATCAACCATAGTAACCAGAGAATCTTCGGATGTTTGGCCAACATCACTAACAACTGACATTCAACTTATAATGAACAAAAAGTCTTTCGACGAAAATCTTGCGATTTTTTTCTTCACTCAACTTTTACACGAGGAGAACTTTTGTGTATTTTTGTTGGTGGTCTGTCATTATTATAGTCCCGTCTAAAGGACATGTAAAGGACAGTTATCCACAGGGGCTACTTTTGTCCTTTATAAAGGACAAAAATGAAAAGGTCAAATAAAAAGCAGCCAGTTCTGGCTGCTTTTTATTTAACTCCGAATTTCTTTCTTATTTGTTCCACCTCCTTTTCCTCTTCTTTCTCCTTGGTTTGTTTGCCCGACTCCCCTAGTTTCATTAGCTCGGTATCGGTTAGTTTTGATAGCTCTAAAGCACGTTTTTTGAGATATTCTAAGGTATTCAATATTGGATTGTCCAAAACTTCTTCAAATAAGGCATGCAGGATGTTCCCAATTCTCGGACCAGGCTTCTCATTCGTGATATTCATCAGTTCTTTACCGTCAACCTTCAGCATTCCCACCGAAATCGGATCACGCATCGCCTCTTCGATCATCGCGTGATATTTCCTAAGCCGATAAGGGCTTTCTTTGGGTCGTCCCATGCCAATACGGTCGCAGGCGCGCAGATTCATCAGATCCCAGATATTATCTTTACCGACACTGGCGACTATTCTACGCACGGCAGACAGGGTGATTTGTTCGGTATCGGAGAAAAACATATGCCATCTCACTAATTTGGCGACTTTGTCGATAATTTTCTTGGAAAAACGTAATTCAGACAGTATTCTGGCTGTTTCACGTGAACCAACCACGTCGTGACCGTAGAAAGTGAATAGATTTTGCTCATTATTCCAACGGCGGGTAAAAGGCTTGGAAATATCATGAAACAAGGCGGCTATTCGTATTTCCAGACCAAATTTTCTATCGGCAGCATGCTGGAGGCTTCGTAATAGGTGTTCCCAGACATCGTATTTATGGGCTCCCCTCTGTTCAATACTGATCGTTTTCTCTAATTCTGGGATAATATAAGGTAAAAGACCTAGTTTGCGGCAAAGCATCAAACCCTCAAACGGATTGTCGGACAGGAGTATTTTGGTGAATTCATCCCGAATACGCTCTTTGGCGATGTTTTTTAACAAATCAGCGTGGTCAATAATCGCTTGTTCGGTGTTTTTGTTGATATTAAAGCCAATTTCGGTCGCAATCCGGACCGCGCGGAGGATTCGAAGGCCATCTTCTTGAAATCGATCATGCGGATCCCCTACTGTTTTGATCACTTTCTCTTTTATATCTTTGTGCCCGTGGTATAGATCCAAATAATGACCATTGAAATTACCCTCGGCATCTTTTTTAACATCCAAAGCGATGGCATTGATGGTAAAATCTCGGCGTTGCAAGTCGTCTTCCAGTTTGTCACTGAAAGTCACACTGTCTGGTCGTCGATTATCAGAATATTCTGCTTCTAGCCGATATGGTGTCACCTCGATTACTTTCAGGGTCTGATCCTCAACTATTTCATTGACTACGCCGACGGTGCCGTAAGAATTTTCGTAATAAGTATCGGTAAATAGAGAAATTATTTCCTCTGGCTTGGCATTGGTGGTCAGATCCCAGTCTTTTGGTTTGCGATTTAGAAGTAGGTCTCTTACGCAACCGCCGATTAGGTACGCCTCAAAACCCTTATTTTTCAAGGTTTCTACGACAGACCAGACTTCGGCTGGTATAATGATATTCTTTGCGTCAATTTTTTCCGGAGACATGGGTACTGCAATTGTATTATATTTTTTGTGTTTTGGCGAATTTCGTGTATGATATAGGCACTGCTCTCATGGTGAAATGGATATCACAACGGTCTTCGGAACCGTCGTTGTAGGTTCGAGTCCTACTGAGAGCACAGTGAATAAAGAAGTATCCTCTAGATTTTTTTTTCGAATAATGATAGGATATTTGAGTCAGATTTTTATATATTAAATATGCGGGCATGGTTTAATGGTAGAACAAGTCCTTGCCAAGGATTAGATTCGGGTTCGATTCCCGGTGCCCGCACCAATAAAAAATACAAGCACTTGGCTTGTATTTTTTATTGTACACGTTTTTGAGTTTAAGAGACAAATGAGGTGTTTTGGGACAGAATTAGAGAATAATTGTACCTAATCGCAAGGGGTCGATCTAAAATTAGTAAAGCCTAACAACAGATAAAAAGGTCAAAACTGTGGATAACTCTGTGTATATGTGTATAAAAGACAGGTAAAAATGACCGATTTATATCGGTATTTTGTCTCAAAACAGACGGACATTCCCATTACACCCTTATATTATAAGCCTAATGTGGTAGGACAGTCCTAAATACCCTATTAATGAGTCTTATATGTGCAAAAGGTTTCAATTGAAACCTTTTTGGATAGCTAAAGTGGTTACACGCGAAACTTTTTGTTCATAACTTGTGCATAAAATACCTAAATATGATATTCTTTCCTTAAATGGATAAAAATCAACTAACAATTAAGGCTTATGATGATAATTTTCAACACTATTCTGACAAGTTTGATGATTACGGGGTCAGAGTAGAGGATATTGATCGCGCTATCAAACTCAATGAAAGTGGTTCTCTCAGGGCCTTGGAGCTTGGTTGTGGCAATGGGCGTGATGCTGAATACATAGTTAAAAAGGTGGGGGAGACTAACTATACCGGTATAGACGCTTCAAAAGAATTACTTAAAATTGCCCAAGACCGTCTACCAAAGGTTGATTTTCGATTACAGGATATGAGGGAGGTGGATGTTTCACCCGAAACATATGGCATTGTCTTTGCTTTTGCTAGTTTGTTACACGTGAACCGTGAAGAAACAGTTGAAATACTCAAAAAATGTCATAAAAGTTTAAAAAATGGCGGTGTTTTGTATATAACAACCAAATTTGGGGAATATAGGGAAATAAAGATTAATAATATGGGCGACGAAAAATATTACTATTCTTATAAAGACCGAGATATTCAAGATATGGCCGGATCAGGTTTTATTACTGTCTATAATGCAATCGGTGATAGTGACTATGGTCCAACATTAACCATTGTACTTAAAAAGGTTGCACATGAAACAAGATAATAGAACGGAAAAGAGAAAAACTGGTGATTTGGGCGAGGATATCGCTTGTAGGTTTCTTATGAAACAGGGTTTTGAAATAATTGAGAGAAATTATCTGAGGAAATGGGGTGAAATCGATATTATTGGTAAAAAGGCCGGAAAGCTTCATTTTGTAGAGGTTAAGGCAGTTTCTAAACCGTTTGTTTCGCGTGAAACGGATGTTTATAGGCCTGAGGATAACCTTCATACCTGGAAGTTGGATAGACTAAAGAGGGTAATACAGACCTATTTGCTTGATTATAACGACAATAAGAGAGATACATGTGCCTGCCCCGCGGAGCTTCAGCGAAGTGGGGAAACAAGATGGCAGTTTGATGTGGTTTGTGTATATTTGGATAAAGAAAAGAGGGAAGCGAAGGTTAAATATTTGGAAAATATAATTCTCTAGAAATAAAGAAAGTTGTCCTTTAGAAATGTCCGATATGGATTGTTTGGTAAAATATTTAGATTATGTTAATCTGAGTCAGAGACGGGACATGGTGTAACGGTAACATTTACGATTCGGGTTCGTAAGACTCCGGGTTCGAATCCCGGTGCCCCGACAAATTTAAGTTTCTAAAATTATTAGGAAGTACTGAGAATCAGATTTCCCGTTTTTTATGATAAAGGCGCCGGGAGTTTTGCCCTCGTCTAAAGTTTTTTCGTCAAAAAACTTTGCCTGGGCACCAGCTCACGGCCTCGCCTGCTGGCTCGGCATCGTTCCGCTGTTCAAATCCCGGTCGAAAGCAATTCAAATTGCTTTCTCGCCCCGACAAATAACAAAAAACAGCTAAGACTAGCTGTTTTTTGTTATTTGTCG
>JBAXQJ010000004.1:0-68384 GCA_037131755.1 bacterium | reverse complement strand
CATTTCTGGGGCAGCGATAGAGTGAATATCGATTTTCCAGCCGGTCAATTTGGCCGCCAGTCGGACATTTTGTCCGCCCTTGCCGATAGCCAGTGATTGCTGATCTTCGGCGACTTCAACGGTAGCTTTCTTGGCCATGTCATCAATGACGACATTTATAACTTTGGCTGGTGACAAAGCATCTTCAATGAAGCGCTTGATGTCGTCTGACCATTCAATAATATCGATTTTTTCCCCGCCGAGCTCGCTCATAACAGTCGTGACGCGAACCCCTCTCTGTCCGACGAGTGAACCGACTGGGTCAATATGTTCGTCAGATGAGAAAACGGCGATTTTTGATCGGGAGCCTGCTTCACGAGCGATGGCTTTGATCTGAACGGTACCATTTTGCACTTCTGGCGCCTCAGTTTTGAATAATTCTTCCAAGAATTTAGGATGCGAACGGGAAAGCTTTAGGAAGATACCTTTTGGCGACTCCTCTACTCGGTACAAATAAGCGCGAACTCGCTCGCCTTGCTTGTATTGTTCGCCCGGAATTTGTTCCTCATAACCCAAAATAGCGGTCGCCCGGCCCATATCGATGAAAACGTTACCCCGCTCCATTCTTTGGACGGTTCCGGTGACAATTTCGCCTTCTTTTTTGCCATATTCGCCCAAAACGGAGATTTTCTCGGCTTCGCGGAGTTTCTGAATTATGACTTGTTTGGCTGTTTGTGCCGCAATTCGGCCGAAATCATCCTTGGCTTCCAAAGGAAAGACGATTTCCTCATCGATTTGGGAACCTTTCTTGATTTTCTTGGCATCTTCCAAAAGCATATGATGCTCCGGATTGAAATAGACTTTTTCTTCGCCAATCGGCTGAATTTCCGGTTCGCGGGTATCTTTTTCATTTTTTACCTCTTCTTCCGAAGATTCTTCGCGCATTATCACTTTGTCCTTATCAACGACGATTTTAACTTGTTCGAAGTCGGTCTTGCCGGTGTTCAAGTCAAATTTGGCCCTGATAATCTGGCCTTTTTTGCCATACTCTTTTTTGTAGGCAGTAGCGAGCGCCATTTCAATGGCCTCGATCATTTTTTCTCTCGGAATACCACGCTCTTGCTCGAGCTGTTCCAAGACTGAATTTACGACTTTTAGATCTATCATGTTTGATTTTTAAGGAGCGAAGCGATTATATTATTAAATATTAGCGTCCTCGGTTCGGAAATTAATAAACAAAAGTTATTAATTTCACTCACCTTACGTCGCTAATAAAAATCAACACCCCGTCAAATACCGCTTCGCGGTAATTTTGCTCTCGCAAAATTATTTGACCGGGTAATTAAAATATATTCACTCCGTTCATTATTTTAATAAAAAACTAAGTCCGCCTGGTGGGCGAACTACGATTACGACCCTGCTATTATAGCAGATGGGGAATAGGTGTCAATAGGCGAACCATTTATTCGATTTTATCCCCGGAAATACTTTATCTTTGGACTGAGTGTGTTATAATTTAAAGGTAAAAACTTTATTAGCTCTTTTATCTATTTTTATTATGTTTCCATTATTTAAAAAAGTCTCGTTTATTGTTTTGTCACTAGTAATATTTTCTGGAGTGGAAAGTGTTTTGGCACAAAATAACAATACTACTAGTGTTGGCAATACCGGTATAGTTCAGCTTGCTGATGTGTATATACAAAATATTCTCCTTGATAAGAATATCTTTAATACTGGTGAGACAGTAAACGGATCTTTTGAATTCAGAAATGCCTCAAAAGTTGCGGTATCTGATGTTTATTATGAAGTCTTATTGGCAGGAGATTATCAGGAAAATACACTGGCTAATAGGTTTTATGATAGTAAAATGTTTGGCCCTTTTTATCTAGAAAGTGGTGAAGTAAAAAAGATAAATTTTTCCTATTCTCTACCTAAAATGATGGCTGGCGAGGGTTTGGGTATACAAATTAGGGCGAGATTGGGGACGGGGCTTATGATGGGATGGAGGGATTCAATGATAAAGATTGTTGGGGAAAGCAAGTATATAGATAAAACCAACGCTTTTGTTGGAATTGGTGATAAAAGATTTAGATTACAAGCTGGACCAACGGTTTATCCTGATAAGAAAGTATTTTTACAAGTTGATTTAAAAAATAATCTAACAACAGATGTTTCTCTGTATCCAACCGTAAAAATTTGGCAACGTTCTGTTACTGGTGCTTTATTGAAAGAGGAAAAATTAAATAAGCTGGACGTTCTTGCTGGAAAGACTGGTGTTATTAATTATGATTTACCAAAATTTAATAATGAACCCGGGGTTTATGTTGGTAAAATGGAAATATTTGATAATGGTGAATTAATGAGGACTTCACCGGTTGAATTTAGATATATAATTGGCGGTGATATCGCTACTATTAAGGGTCTGACGATTGATAAAAATTCGGTTAGTAAGGATGAAGATATAAAACTATCACTTTCATATACCGGAAACACTTTTGACATCCAAGCAACTTCGACTGATATTAAAGCCGCTATTTATGCTCTTAATATAAAAATGTTTTCAGAAAAGAATGAATTAGTCGCTGATTTAAATGATAATTTTGATTTTAATTCGGGTTTAATTAAAGATTTTAGCGTGAAATCATTAGTTGCGGCAAAATCATTAAGGGCTGAGGTTGTGGTTAAAAATGGTAATAAAATTCTCTCTGAATACAAAATAAATTTTCCGACAACAATTCAAAAAAATGAACCGATAAGTGTCCTAAATTATTTGAAGCTATTCAGTTTGTTACTAACCGTACTATTTATGATTGGTACCATTATTTTAGCAATAAGAAAAAGAATTAGGTTTGCTGTTGTTGCATTTGTTTTGGCTTTCTTGTTCTTGTTAGTATTTTTTGCTTTTAAGACTGATGCTCTGACAATATCTTATACCAAAAATGATCAGTGGGCCCATTTTACTAGTTTAACCGGTAGTTCTCCAAGTGGTAATTATTATCCTAATCAATCATTTTATTTTACTGGGGCGGCACAGGCTGTAAGTTGTGATAATGAACCACAAACTATAGATTTTTATATTAGTACTGATGGTACAAATTATGGTGGAGCTAATAGGTATATAGGTACAAATTATGGTGGCAGTTGCACTAATCATTGTGGTGATGAGAGATATTATCAGTGGGCGTTTGGGCCGTATTATGCTCCGTCTACTCTTGGAAGCAAAAACATTTATCTTAAGGCTATAATTCAGCAAGGTATTGACCGTAATTATAGTTGGTATGGCGAGTGGAGAGGTTATCAGGGTTATACGGTGGTGGCTCGCCCTATTCCGGCTGTCCCTGTTCTTACCGCTATAACTGGTGCTTGTGGCGGAAAAGTTAATTTATCCTGGAATAATGCCACAGACGCTACAAGTTATAATCTTTATCGAAATAATGTCTTGTTAACATCAACGACTAGCTTATCTTTTACTGACATAGGTTTAGCCACCAGTACTAATTATCAATATTCAATCAAAGGAGTTAGTGACTATGGTAGCTCCGCCACCTCGAGTCCTGTAGCCGTTACATCTTCTGCTGATTGTGCCCCAATAGTTGCTCCACCGACCCCGGTTATAATATATACTGGTGGGGGCAGTTCTGGGGGTGTCTATATGAGTGGTCAACCTGGATATTGTGGAGGAAAGACATCATTGTATTGGGATGCGGTTCCTGGAGCAGTTAAGTACAGGATTTATGAAAGCAATGGTACGACGGAAGTCGCTTCAACCAGTTCTACTTATGTAACTATCGTGTCAGCAGTCGCATCCAGCCATGGCTACAAGATGAAATCCCAGAATGTCGATGGAGCCTTGTCGTCAGTCTTTTCGACAACAACGCCAATGAATATAACTTCCTCAGGATCCTGCCCCGCACCCGTCACCAGCATATCCGCTACGGCTCTCTGTGGGGGTCGTATAGACCTGTCGTGGACATATGATAGCCAGACGTATCGATTAGATAGAGCGCAGTGCATACAGAACGTTTCCGATGGAGATGCAAATTGTCCAAGTTGGAATAGTTGGGTTCAGGTGAACCCAGACAATGATGGTGCTTGGATCGATACCGGTTTACCTCTCAATAAATGGTATAAATACAGGCTAACAGCTACAAGTTCGGACGGCATAGTTTCATCAAGAGAGTCAGCCTCAATCAAACTGTCCAACAGTACCACCTGTTCAACTCCGTTTACTTGTAAAATCATTCCTCCAGTCAGAAGCTACGTAAATAGCAGTACGCAATGGACCGCTACTACTTCACCAGCAACCAACTTGAGCACTTATGCGAAAAAATGGACGGTGACTGACTCGCTGACTGGTAACATTAGCTATATTTACGGAATCAATACGAATCCATTGAATAAGATATTTACAACCTTGGGTTTGAAGACTCTCGGTCTGTCGGTATACAATTCGCAATACACCGCCAACTGTACCGCTACTTCATCCACCGTCATTTATTCGGGGGGAATCCAGGAGCAGTAATACGTAGATTGTGGCAGTAGTTAGTAGATAAAGTAGACAGAAGAAAAGAATTAATAAAGCCGGCGGTTTGTTCAGAACAAACCGCCGGCTTTCTGTACTTGGCGCTAGTGTCTTTCTGCGATATAATATTGTTAGTAATTTTGTTTTTCATCTTTACATTTTGATATTTAATTTTTTTTGATATTTCCATATGTCCACCCAAGACAAACAACTAAAAGAATTTTTGATCGATTCCGGTCTGGTCACCGAAGTCGATTATGATGAAGCCGAAGCCGAGTCGGCGAAAAGCAAAGACAAACAAAGTCCAGGTCACATCTTGATCAATCTAGGTAAAATAAGTGAAAACGATTTCCGTCGTGCCGAGGCGTACGTCTTCGGAATTCCTTTTGTCAGCTTGAAAACCCAGAAAGTCGATCCGAATGTCCTGTCTCTGATTCCCGAGCCGATTGCCCGAAAAAATAACATTGTCGCCTTTAAAAAGACCGATGATGCGCTCGAGGTGGCGCTGCTTGATCCAAAAGATCTGACGGCGATTGATTTTATTAAGAAGAAAGTCGGTCTGCGCATTGTCTCGCGCCTTACCGACAGCGACTCGATCAAGGCCGTTCTTTTGCAGTATCAAAAAAGCCTTCGGGCGGAATTTGGCGATATTATTCAAAAAGACGCCAATGCCCTCAAGGTAATGATGAGTGGCAAAAACAGCGACAACAGCGAAGCGGATTTGAAAAAAATGGCTGAAGATTTGCCGGTGGTGCGTATTTTGGAGACCTTGCTCAAGCACGCCATCACGCAAAATGCTTCCGATATTCACGTGGAAGTGCTGGAGAATCAATTGTTGGTCCGTTATCGAATCGACGGCATCTTACATGACGCGATGGTGCTGCCCAAGGATATTGCGACCAGCGTCATTGCCCGCATCAAAGTCTTGGCGAATTTAAAGTTGGATGAAAAGCGTTTGCCGCAAGACGGCCGCTTCAAAATGGAAGTCAATGACGAAAAAGTTTCTTTCCGCGTGTCTTTGCTGCCGACTTATTTTGGTGAGAAGGCCGTCATGCGTCTCTTGCGCGAAAGCGTCTCCGGTTTTACTTTGGAAGCGATGGGTTTCCACGGGGAAGGCTTGGAGAAACTGCACGAAGCGATCAAACAGACGACCGGCATGATCCTGACTACCGGTCCGACCGGTTCCGGTAAAACCACCACTCTTTATACCTTGCTCGATATTTTAAATACGCCCAACGTGAATATTTCCACGATTGAGGACCCGATCGAATACCAGATGAACCGGGTCAACCAAACCCAAGTCAAGCCGGAAATCGGTTTTACTTTTGCCAATGGCCTCCGCTCGCTAGTGCGACAAGACCCCGACATTGTGATGGTGGGAGAAATCCGCGACACGGAGACGGCTTCCCTCGCTGTCAACGCTTCGCTCACTGGTCACTTGGTGCTTTCTACTTTGCACACCAACTCGGCCGCCGGCGCGATGCCTCGACTCATTGATATGAAGATCGAACCTTTCCTGATCGTCTCAACGGTGAACGTGGTGATCGGTCAGCGACTTATCCGCAAGTTATGCAATATCAAGGAAAAGTATTACCTGTCCAAAACGGAAATAGAGGCTCTGGGCAAGACTGTCGACCTGGATAAAATTCTGCTGGCGCTGAAGCAGGAAAATATTTTCAAGGATGCGACGTGGGACAAAATTCCTTTCTATAAACCAAAAGAAAATCCTGAATCCAAGGACGGTTTTAGCGGCCGAATTTGTATCAATGAAGTCTTGAAAATGAGCTCGACGATCAAAGAGCTGGTCTTGAAGGGCGAGCCAGACGGCGTCATTGCTGAACAGGCCAAGAAAGAAGGGATGATGACGATGTTTGAAGATGGAATTTTCAAAGCGGCCCAAGGCCTCACAACGATCGAAGAAGTGATGCGCGTCATAACCGAATAAAAGTCATATGAAATTCAAGTATAAGGCGATAAAAAATAACGGGGAAAGGGTTGAGGGAATCAAAGAAGCCCAAAACCGTTTGGACTTGTACAACGACATCAAGTCCGAAGAAGCGATGCTTATTTCGGCCGAGGAGGTCAAGAAGAACAGTTTTGATCTCATGTCTATTGTCAATTCCATCATTGGCAGGGTTTCTGTCGCCCAGAAAATCGCCTTTGCCAAAAACCTCGGCTTGATGCTCGATGCCGGACTGTCCCTCACTCGGGCTTTGTCGGTGTTGGAGCGCCAGATAAAAAACGCGAGATTTTCCAAGGTGATGGCCGCCCTGAACCTGGAAATAAAGAAGGGAAAAACTTTCAGCGAAGCGATGAAGACTCAACCCTCAGTATTTTCCGGACTGTTTGTCTCGATGGTCCGAGCGGGAGAGGAGGGGGGCAGCTTGTCCAAGTCTTTGAATAATATCGCCGAACAAATGGACAAGACCTATAAAATCCAAAAGAAAGTGAAAGGGGCGATGATCTATCCGGCCGTCATAATTTCCGTGATGCTTGTCGTCGGAGTCCTCATGTTTATTTACGTTGTACCCGGTCTCGTTGGTACTTTCCGGGATGCCGGTACGGATTTGCCGGCCAGTACGCAATTTATCATCATGCTGAGCGACTTTTTGTCGGCCCATTGGCTGTATGCGATCATTATTTTGTTGACGACCATTTCTGTAATTTATGTCTGGGCAAAGACTCCTCAAGGCAGTCGGACGATGAATCTTATCGCAATCAAGGCTCCTTTGATTGGAGAACTGGTGCGCGAAACCAATACGGCGCGCGTCGCCCGAACCTTGTCTTCCTTGCTCGAGGCTGGAGTGCCTTTTGCCCAGGCAATTGAGATCACGGCCGAAGTGATGGGTAATTATTATTACAAGAAAGTCTTGATTGAAGCGAAATCGGTTGTGGAAAAAGGCGAGAATATCTCGACGATTTTTATGAAGAGTCCGGATCTCTATCCGCCGTTTGTCGGCGAAATGATGAGCGTTGGTGAGGAAACCGGTAAAATGGCAAGCATGCTGTCAGAGGTAGCGATTTTCTATGAGGCCGATGTCGATCAGCGGACTAAAGATATGTCGACAATCATCGAACCGGTTCTCATGGTACTAATCGGTGCGGCTGTTGGTTTCTTTGCTATCTCAATGATCTCGCCGATTTATTCGGTGATGGATAAGATATAGCTCGTATTTGGGTTTTTGCTAAAGCGCTTCGTGATAGAAAAATCATAGATAATTTTCTTTACAAAAAATTCATAACTCCTCGCAGACTCGTCAGACAGATGAATTTTTCTAAAAATTATCTTGATTTTTAACTATCACTACGCTAACTCGCAAAAACCCAAATACTCGCTTAATTGAGAACGGTGTATCTAATGCTTTGTTTTATTAAAAACCTCTTTAATTTTCTAAGCCGGCTCCGTTAACACGCAAAATGAACAGACTCATAATGTATTAAAATTATCTTCCTACAAGCTACCAGCTAAGAAGCTACTCTTGCCCTCGCTTAGTTCTGGGTTTTTTTGTATAATAAGATAAATGAAAAAAAGTCTCACTAGTCAAAAATCACTTTCTGGTTTTACTCTGATTGAATTGCTGGTCATTATCGCCATTAGCATTGTTATGGCTTCGCTGGTGATCTTTGCTTTTTATAATCTCCTATCCAGCCAAAGCTTGAGCAAAGACTTTTCATCGGTCGTCGCTCTCACGGAACGTTCCCGGTCCATGTCGATGAATTCAAAGAACGACAGCAGTTTTGGCGTTCATTTTGCCTCGACTTCCGCCACCCTATTCAGCGGGCCAAGCTACTCGGCCACTTCCTCGCTGGAAACTTATTATTTGAACGCGCGAACAAAAATTTCCGGCATTTCTCTGACTGGGGGAACGTCCAATATCGTCTTTAATAAAATTACTGGCTATGCCAGCGCGACCGGGACCGTCTCACTAGTCTTGGTTTCCAGCACTTCAAGCCTAAAATCCCTGACGGTCTTTCAGACGGGCGTGATCCAATATTAATCGTATGAAATATTTAAAATCTGACAAAAGAGGGATGAGTCTGGCGGAAGTCATTGTTGCTTCGGCGGTCGTCCTTTTGGTTTTTGTCATTTTGATCAGTGCCAATTCGATTTATTACAAGACAGCCGCTGCCAGCCTCAAGAGCGTGAAAGCCACCTATCTCTTGGAAGAAGGCCAGGAAGCAGTAATTTTCTTAAAGAATTCTGATTGGACTAATTTCCCCGCGGCCGGCGCCACTTCGTATTATTTCCGATGGACGGGTACCACCTGGCAGGCAACGACGACAAGCGCTTTGATTGACAATGCTTATCAGCGGGCTTTTGTGGTGAGCAGCGTCAATCGGGATGGCAACGACAACATCGTTTCGACTGGCGGTTCGCTCGATCAAAACACCAAAAAGGTTTCCGTTTTGGTAACCTGGTCAGACGCTGGCAGCACCACCACGAAGTCGATCTCCGCTTATATAACAAAACCATGATCAAGCTGAACAAAAAAACAAACTCCGGATTTACTCTGATCGAAACTCTCATTTATTTGGCGATTTTCATCTTGATTAGTGCCGGCATTATCGACCTGCTGTTTGCGATACAAAAAACGAATCGAAATGTTGCCGTCTTGAGTGGCTTGTCGACAAATGCCGTTTCCGTTTTTGAAAGGATTACCAAGGAGACACGAGAAGCGATTAGCGTAAATGTTGCGAGCAGCACCTTTGCCACCTCGAGTGGAGTCTTGCAGTTGAATACCGTCGATGTTTCTGATGTGCCTCACGTGACCAAGTTTTATCAGAATTCCGGCCAGGTCAAAATGGATATTGATGGCCTGTATTTTGGCCCGCTGATGACCAATAGTGCCACCTCGACCGCTTTGATTTTCAATATCGCGACGACTTCCACCTCTACTTTGATTAAAATGGAATTGGATTTGATGGCCGGGACAAGCACTTACCAGAAAGCCGAAAAATTTTATGATTCGATAACTTTGCGTCTGAATAATTAAGTAAAAAATGAATTCCTTGAGAAAAAAAACAAATAATCGTGGCCAGGTGATGATTATCACTCTGGTTCTGTTTGTTGCGGTATCGGCCTTGATCATTTCCGGCCTGATCGGTCCGACTGTTAGGAATATAAAAAATTCTTCAGATTTGTTTAATTCCAAGCGGTCTTTTTATCTGTCCGACTCGGCTCTTGGTGATTCGGTTTACCGCGTAAAAAATAATCTCCGTTTTGGCGGCACGAATTTGGTGTCTTTGGATAATTTGTTTGCGACTACTACTATTTTGGATGATTTGGGCGGAAAAATCATCACTTCGATCGGGAACAATTCCAATTATTTTAGGAATTTGGAGACGAAAGTGACCGCTGGTGAAGGAGTGTCTTTCAGTTATGGCATCCAGGTGGGAAATGGCGGTTTTGTGATGACTGGCAGTTCCCGAGTCAATGGCAGTGTTTATTCTAGCGGATCAATCAACGGATGCAGTAGCTGTGTTATTACCGGAACGGCCATCTCGGCCGGACCAAGCGGTCTTATAACTGGAGAGGGCCAATGGAATCGTTTTACGGTCGGAACTGGCGGGGTGGGAGATGCTTGGGCCCATACCGTAAATTATACCAATGCGGCTGGTCTGATAAAATGTCAGTCTGGTACTTATAATAATAAAAGTTGTATTTCTAGCGCTGATCCAGCTTTGGTAGATATGCCGGTTCCTGATGATAAGATCGCTGACTGGAAGGCCGATGCCTTGCTTGGCGGTACCTACACCGGTAATTACAGCGTTGGCGGAAATGACAAAGTATCGCTTGGTCCAAAAGTGATTACCGGCGACTTGAATGTGGGTGGCAGCGGAGAGCTGACCATGACTGGTACTTTGTATGTTAAAGGAAAAATTATTGTTGATGGTTCAGCTAAAATAAAATTAAGTTCCACTTACGGATCTAATGCCGGCATTATTGTGTCTGACGGTCGAGTGGAGATTGGTGGCAGCGCTTCCGTCCAAGGAACTGGCAGTGCCGGCAGCTTCATCTTAATGGCGACGAACAGCACTTGTGATGGAACAGCTTGTGGTGGTGAGTATGCGATCAAGATCAGTGGTTCAGTCGGAGCAGTCGTTCTGAATGCGCAAAAAGGCACATTATATTTTAGTGGCAGCGCTCACGCCAAGGAGGCGACGGCAAATAAAATAATCATGCCTGGCTCGACGGTAATAGATTATGATACTGGTTTGATTAATCCTAATTTCGTCACCGGTCCCGCTGGTGGTTATACGGTGACTAAATACAAGGAAACGGAGTAATCTAAATTTTCACGTCCGGTTTTTTGCGGTGATGGAAAAAACTCCTGCAGCTGTGATATAATTGTCGGATGAAAAAGAACAAGAAGTTAATTGTCGCCAACTGGAAGATGAACCCCGAAACGGTTGAAAAAGCCAAAGAAATTTTTCGTGACACGCAAAAAACCGCCAAAGACTTAAAAAATACCAATGTTGTGATTTGTCCGCCGTTCGTCTACTTGTCTGATTTGGAAAAAATCAGCAACGGCGGAGTAATCTTGGGCGCCCAGGACGTCTTCTGGGAGAAGAGCGGATCTTTTACTGGTGAAATCAGTCCGACCATGCTTAAGAAAGAAGGCGAAGGCTATGTAATCATCGGCCATTCGGAGAGGCGTGAGCTTGGCGAAACGGACGAGATGGTCGCCAAGAAAATCAGCACGGCCTTGAAAGCCGGTTTGCGGGTTGTCTTATGTGTCGGGGAAAAATCCCGCGATGACCACGGTGAATATTTGCACCTTTTGCGGGCCCAGATAGTAAATTCCTTGGGCAAATTGCAAAAAAGATATCTGGCAAAGCTAGTCGTCGCTTACGAACCGGTCTGGGCGATCGGCAAGAGCGATGATGAGGCGATGAAGCCGGAAGATGTCCATACGACCACCATCTTTATTAAAAAGGTGTTGAGCGAGATCTACACCCACAAAGCCATCATCGACATTCCAATTCTTTACGGTGGCTCAGTCAGCAAAAATAATGCCGTCGATATCGTGAGAGGCGGAGAAATTCAAGGTCTTCTGGTTGGCCACGAAAGCCGTCAGACCGATAAGTTTTCACAATTGTTAAAGTCGGTGGATAGCTTGTAGCCTTTTTATCTCCAAGAGAAGAAATTTTTGATTCCCCTCTGTATCGAAAAACCGCCCCTAGTCCAGGGCGGTTTTGATTTTGGCCAGATTTTCTGCAAAATCTTTTTTGTCGCCGGGCGTGCCATCGGCCGGGAAAATCCAAATATGGGCGTGCGGTATTTCTTCGCCATTGATCCGACTCCAGACGGATTCGGTATTAAAAGCTTTCTTTTGAGCCAGGGCAATCTTTTTTGCTACCTCGAAATATTCGCCGGCATTTGGTATGTCCCAGACCCAGCGATAATGGTCCTTGGGAATTACCTGAGTGTGGCCGGGCGAGCGGGGATTGATATCCAAGAAAGCCAGGAATTTGTCGTCTTCATAGACGATATTGGCTGGAATTTCCTTGCTGACTATTTTGCAAAAAATACAATTATTGTCTTTCATCGCTAAATAATAACATTTTTGCCAGATTTGGTATAATGAAACCAATGACTTTTTTGAGCAAAAAACGGGACGAAAAAGACTTGGAGAAACTGGCCGGCTATCCGGAATTGCTTAAGCGATTGCTTTTGAATCGGGGGATTGAAACCCGAGAGGCTGCCGAAGCTTTTTTGCAGCCCGATTATGAAAGGGATTTGAATGACCCTTTTCTTTTGCCAGATATGGATAAGGCCGTGGAAAGGATCTTAAACGCCATTGCCGGAGACGAGAAAATTGCCATTTACAGCGACTATGATGCCGACGGCATTCCCGGCGGAGTCATTTTGCATGATTTTTTTAAAAAAATTGGTTATGAAAATTTTATCAATTACATCCCGCATCGGCACTTGGAGGGTTTCGGCCTGAACCATGAAGCGGTTGAAAAACTGAAAGGAGTCGGAGTAAGGCTGGTCATCACTGTCGATTGCGGTATCGCCGACATTGAGGAAGTCATTCGAGCTAAGGAACAGGGTATCGAGGTAATCATCACCGATCATCATATGCCCGTCAGTATTTGTTCTGACAAAAGTTGTCCGGACGAGCGAATAGAAAATATTCCCAACTGCGTCGCGGTCATTGATACCAAAAGATCAGATTCCAGGTACCCTTTTAGGGAATTGTGCGGGGCCGGCGTTGCTTTCAAGCTGGTACAGGCTATTCTAAAGAAAAAAGATTTTGGCCTGAAGGAAGGCATGGAAAAATGGTTGCTGGATATGGTCGGTATTGCGACTTTGTCGGATATGGTTCCTTTGGTCGGCGAAAATCGAGCCTTGGCTTATTATGGTCTGAAAGTGTTGCGCAAAAGTCCGCGTTTGGGCTTGCTGAAATTATTGCGCTTATTGAAAATCGATCAAAAGCAAATCACCGAAGACGATGTCGGCTTTTCCATTTCACCGCGGATCAATGCCGCTTCCCGGATGGGCAGTCCGGAAGATGCCTTCAGGCTTTTTGTTGCCGAAACCGATGCGGAAGCGGACGTTTGTGCCAAACACCTGGATCATATAAATAATGAAAGAAAGGGGACGGTTGCGAGCATCGTCAAAGAGGTTCGAAAGATAATGAAGAAGCGTTATGATGACGGTTTCGATCACAAAGTGGTTGTGATCGGCAATCCCGAGTGGAAGCCGTCGCTTCTGGGACTCGTGGCGAATTCTCTGGTGGATGATCACAACCGGCCGGTTTTTTTGTGGGGCCGTGACGGCGGAAATATTTTAAAAGGTTCCTGTCGGGGCGATGGCTGTGTCAGTACTTTGGATTTGATGAACGAAGTCGAGACGGGAATATTTATCGAGTTTGGCGGCCACAGCATGTCTGGCGGTTTTGCCGTTGTGCAGGAAAAAGTGCATTTGCTGGAAGAGAAATTGCAGCTCGCTTACGAAAAAGTGATTTTGAAAGGAACTATTATCAAAGAGGAAGTATTAGCTGATGCTGAGATTACTTTTGATGACGTGACGCGAGATAATTACAAATTGATCGAAAAACTGGCGCCGTTTGGTACCGGCAATCCCAAACCCTTGTTTTTGTTTGAAGGGTCAATCATAGAAAACGTAAAGATCTTCGGCAAGGAGAATAATCATTTAGAACTGACTTTTAATAATTCAAAAGGACGACCGGTAAAAGCCATTGGATTTTTTATGAAAGCTACTGGTTGGCCTGTCCCCGGAAGGCCTGGCGAAGTGGGAGAGGGGGAACTTAAAAAGGGTGATAAAATAAGCCTCCTAGCCAACTTTGAAAAGTCGACTTTCCGTGGTTTCGACGAACTCCGTCTCCGGATTGTCGATATTTCCTAAAATCCCAAGGACAATCTTCCAGAAACTCATATTTTAAGCCACTATACCAAGGTTTAGCCTTGGTATAGAAGCTTGGCGGAATTATTGCTTGACAAAAGGCTATATATTATGCTATAATTGAGGGTATAAAAGTTCCTTGCTGGCACATAGTGTGCTGGCGGACAGAAAAATAGAGAAGGATAAAAGATGAAAAAAACGATGTTGGGTTTGGTGTTTGCGGTGTTGGCGTCGGTTTCCAGCTACGGTTCTGACTTGTCGGTGAACTCCGGCTTTGTCAGCAAGTACGTTGGCAAGCAGTCGGGGACAGTCTTTACGGACGGTCCGGCGGTTCAGTCGGGGATCAATTTCACGACTGAGAAAAAACTGCCTTCGCCTATCGAAGACGGTTCCGTCTATTTCGGCCTGTGGAACTCCACTGGCCTGAATACGGACGCGGGAAATGAGACCGACATCTGCTACGGCTGGGCGGGCAAGATCAACGGATTTTCTACGGACGTGGGGATAAGTTATTATGACTTTTCCAATACGTTCCGGAAATGGTCCGACAGCATCTTTGCTCCTCACTGGGAAATCGGCGGCAACGTCTGTTATGTCCGAGTCGAACTGGCACTGCCGACAGGTGGTAGCAGTTATGATTGCGGAACGTACGTCACCGTCGGACACCGTGAATCCTGGGACCTGGGTGGTGGAGCTTCGTTGAATTGTGATGTTGGTCTGACCAAAGACGACGGCACATACAATGGAACTCCGAACTGGATCTTGGGTGGATCTTCCGATCTCAGCTTGCAGCGAGGACTGTGGACCGTAAAGGTGTTGAGCCTCCAGTTCACGGCACCGCTTCAGGATGATGCATCACGGGGCGAACAGCTTGTCTGGGGAGCAGATATTTCCCGCAAGTTCTGACCCGAAACGAGACGCAAGTCTCACAAGGCGACCTCTACTACGAGGCCGCCTTTCTTTTTGTTTTAAAATTAGGCTATAATGTCGTTTATGACTGATAAAGTAATTATTTTCTCTGACGGTGCCTCCAAAGGTAATCCCGGTCCTGGCGGGTGGGGAGCGATCGTGGTCGTGGGTGATCGGGTGGTGGAACTGGGGGGATTCGACAAGCATACGACCAATAATCGGATGGAATTGACCGGAGCGCTGGAAGCCTTGAGTTTGGTTGATAAACAAGGGGTAAAGGAAAACATCGTAGTTAATACGGATTCTAAATACGTGATCAACGGCATGACGGGGTGGGTTTTTGGCTGGCAGAAAAACGGCTGGCAAACGAAAAACAAAGAGGATGTTTCCAATCGCGATTTGTGGGAAAAATTGGCGACAGCGGCTCAAGGGAAAAAGATAAAATGGAATTATGTCGGCGGGCATATTGGCGTGGCTGGCAATGAACGCTGTGACGAGATTGCTTCGGGTTTGGCTCTCGGTGAGAAAGTAAAATTATTTGCTGGGAAAATCTCTGATTACAAAATCGATATTCATAACGTCGGTCATGATACCGTGAAAAAAATCAAAAAAACCAATTCCAATGCCAAAGCCTATTCCTACGTGAGTCTGGTTGGCGGGGTAGTCTATAAGGATGCGACCTGGGCGGAATGTGAAAGGAGAGTGAAGGGGGTCAAGGGGGTAAAATTTCAGAAATCTGTTTCGCCGGAGAATGAGGAAGAAATAATCAAGAGCTGGAGGGCATAATCTTGTATTTTTATCTGTCATCCTCGCGAATGCGGGGATCCAGAAAAATCAGAACTGGATTCCTGTCTGCGCGGGAATGACACAGCTATATTTGATATTATGGGAAATCAATCATTTTTTTACACGGCCATTGCCGGGTTTGCGCTCGGTATTTTTGCTAGCTCGTTTACGAAATTTGGCTTTTCATTTTTTCTTTTATTATGCCTTTTGTCCGCAGCTGTTCTTGCCTACGTTAAATTCATATCAGTCGGCGAATCACCAAGGACGGTTTTCGGGAGCGGCTCCCGAAAACCGTCCTTGGTTCTGATCGGCCTATTTATCATGTTTCTTGCTTTGGGTATCTTGCGTTATGAGATAAAAGATCTGGGCCGTTCAGATAATAATTTTACGGAATATGCCGATCAAAAGATACAAATCGTTGGAGTGGTTTCTGACGAGCCGAATGTCAAAGAAAATGGCACTCAACTAGTCATTTCCGCTGAAAAAATACTGGCGGACGGAGATGGTAAAGAAATTTCCGGGAAGATTTTGGTCAGAACGGGGTTGATTCCGGAATACCAATACGGCGACCGGTTGGCGGTAAGCGGTGAATTACAGATGGTGGAAAATTTTTCTACTACCAGTGACAAGGTTTTTGACTACGAAAGCTACTTGGCGAAAGACGATATTTATTACCAGGTCAGTTTTGCGCAAATAAAATACCTTGAAGGCGGGCAGGGGAGTTATATCAAGGGATTGATGTTTAAAATCAAAAACGCCTTTATGACGAAGATTAATAATTTGATTAGCGAGCCGGAGTCGACTTTTTTGGGCGGCCTGCTCTTGGGGGCAAAAAGTTCCTTTCCCAAAGATTTGCAAAATGATTTTCGGAACGCCGGCGTGATCCATATTGTCGCCTTGTCCGGCTACAACATCACAATCGTCGCCGAAGGAATTATGGCGTTTTTTGCTTTTCTCCCGCGGGCAATTTCGATGTCTTTTGGCGCCATCGGAATACTGCTTTTTGCTTTGATGACCGGCGGTTCGGCGACGGTAATCCGGGCTTCGGTGATGGCTCTGCTCGTCATTTTGTCAAAGGCGACGGCCCGGACTTATGACATCACTCGCGCTCTTCTCGTGGCTGGCGTTTTTATGCTTATTCAAAACCCGAAAATTCTGGTTTTTGACACTTCGTTTCAGTTGTCATTTATGGCCACCCTGGCTTTGATTTTTGTTTCGCCAATCGTTGAAAAGAGGTTGGGCTTTATCACGGCCAAGTTTCAGCTTCGTGAGCTGATTATGGCGACGATTGCCACGCAAATCTTTGTTTTGCCTTTCTTGCTTTACAAGATGGGCGTCCTGTCCCTGGTTTCTTTGCCGGCCAACTTATTAATTTTGCCTCTAATCCCAACCGTGATGCTTGCCGGTTTTTTGACCGGATCTTTAGCTTTTATCTCGCCGATCTTGGCTTTGCCAGTCGCTTTTATCAGCTACTGGTTGCTCATTTATATGCTAAAAGTCATCGGTTTTTTCGCCCATTTACCTTTTGCAATTTTACAAGTAACTAATTTTAGCTTATCTTTGTTGATCTTCATCTATGTCTTCTATGGCCTGGTCATTCTTCGGGAAAATTTGGCAAAAAAATAAATGCTCGAGGTTTTCGAGCACTCACTTGTTCGTTGCCGTTACATCGCTTTCCAGGCCAGTATCTCCAAATAGGAGAAATCCGGCATCTTAACCTTATGGAAATCACAGGCAATTTTTAGGATCGCTTTCTGTTTCTTGAAAGCCTGCTTGTGCCCATCAAAAACTATTTTTGACCCGGTTGACGGGTTGGAACTGACCAACTCTCGCAAAAAGACCAGTCTGGCTTCGTCGGTTTGAATGGCGGCCAGGACGGTTTCTTTGAACTTCCTGTGTAATTCGGGATTGATTCGGCGACAATCCAAATCAAAGGCATAAAGATCTTTCGGATGAATTTCTGGCATTATTTCCCCCTTTGTTGTTTATCTCTTAACAAAGTAACTTATGATTTTGCATTAGTCAATTATTTTTTATCATTTTTGGTGTTATACTGAGTCTATGAATTTTGAAGGTAACTTTTTTGATCCGGAAGCTTACGTCGATAAGAGCGAATTGCCCAAAGCGGAGACGTCTTTTGAAGCGGAAAAGGTTTTGACAAAAAATGAGTCAACGGAAAGAAGCGAGAGGTTGAAAATTCTCTGGAAAAAATTTGGTTTCAAGGGTAATCCGCCCAAAGAGGGTTCACCGGTGGAAGAGCGGTTGTTCAAGACTTGTGAAAAATACATAAATATTGTCATCAATCCGGAATTATCTAGACTACCAGGGTCTGATCCGGCGAGAAGGGAGTTGCACAATCAGATTGCTTTGATGGTTGTCGGGAAACAGCGAACTGCGATGGCGAGCGACCAAGCCGAATACATTGCGGATTTTGCCTGCCGGGTGAGTAAAGGTTTCCCTTTGTCGCAGGCGATTGATTTGAATTAATTTTTATAAAAAAATACGGCGAGCCATCTGATGGCCCGCCTGTTTTGTTTTTTTGTTTCAAACCTGTTCCTTGGAGGAACAAGCAAAGAACCGTCCGCTGTTCTGCACTTCCGAAAAGTAAGTGCCGTCGCCGTTGTCGTGGTCGATGCAGACTTTGGTACTGTTCGGATCGGCGAGCAGAATTCTCAGGTCGTCGATGTCGATCTGGTAGCGCGGTTTCCCTTCGCCCCAAGCGTCGACATTTTCCTTCACAATATCTTTGGCTGTCCTTTTCTTCACAATGATCTCCTTGGTTTGTTTGGAAACACATTATCATACATAATTGTATGTGTCAAATATCGGCGTGGCTGTCGGGAGATTATGTTATTATTATTTGGTGAAAATATCCAAACTGAAATTATTTTCCCTTCTGGGAATACTGATCATCAATTCGCTTATTTTCTATGCCGTTTACCAAAAGAGCGATTCTTTGCTGCGGGTATCATTTTTGGACATCGGGCAGGGGGATGCGATTTTTATTAGTTCTCCTAGTGCAAGGCAAATGCTGATCGACGGCGGCCCTGATAACAGCGTGCTCGCAGAATTGGGCAAAGTGATGCCGTTTTACGATCGGTCAATTGATGTGGTTGTGGCAACCCATCCTGACCAAGACCATATTGCCGGGCTCGTTTCAGTATTGAATCGGTATTCGGTGGGCTTATTCGTCCATACCGGCGCTACTTCAAGTTCGGCGGTTTATCGGGAACTAATGAAGATTGTTGAAGATAAGAAAATCAAAGAAGAAATAATCGATCGGCCAGAAGATATTTCTTTGGGTGGTGGCGCCGACTTTGAAATCTTGTTTCCGGACAAAGACGCTGCTCACTGGGAGACAAACACCTCATCGATTGTCGGCAAGCTGGTCTACGGCAAGAACTCTTTTTTGTTTACTGGTGATTCGCCAATCGCCGTTGAAAAATATCTGGTTTCGAAATACGGAAACTTGCTTGATAGCGACGTTTACAAAGCCGGCCACCATGGGTCGAAAAGTTCCAACTCGGAATTGTTCGTTGGCTATGTCTCGCCGATGTATGCTGTCGTCTCGGCCGGCTTGAATAATAAATACGGTCACCCCAACAAAGAAGTTCTGGACATGTTTAATAAATTCAAGGATAACGTCTTAGAGACGATGAATGGGGGAATGGTCAGATTTCAATCCGACGGAATTAAGGTCAGTCTTGACATTTAGATTTTACTGAGTATAATAATTCCGAAATCTAGGCGAGCGCTTGGATAAGTATGGTAAATACAAAAAGGAGGACTGATGAGTAAGTTTGAACCTGTCTTGGTGCGTCCGGGCGATGAAGTGAAAGACATTATCACGGGTTTCCGGGGTATTGTCGTCTTTCGGGCCGAACACCTGTTGGGATGCGTGCGCGTCGGAGTACAGACTCCGCTCGCCGGCGATCTCAAGGTTGAAGATTCAACGCAGACTTTCGATGAAGCCCAGCTACTGGTCTGTACGCGCGGAAAAGTTTCGTCGCCGGCCAAACCTTTGGCTGTTCCCGACGGTGCCAAGCTCGGCGATCGCGCCAAGGATGTCGTGTCTGGCCAGGAGGGAGTGGTGGTTGCCATCTCGGAACGGATCGGCGGCTTGCTTTATGCTTCGGTCCAGCCGGAAGATCTCAAGGGCGGCAAGCCCAAGGAATCGTTCGTGACCGAACTCCAGACCTTGAAGGTTTTGAAGCGGAGCGTGGTCGAAGCGGACAAACTGCTTGGCCGGCAAACCAAGGTTGAACCCAAGGAAGCCCCTCCGAAGAAGTACGGACCGCGACCGGATATGTCGCGTCTTCCCAAGGTTGGATGATCTTTTGACGGTTTGATATTGAAAGGGCGACTCACTGGGTCGCCCTTGTTTTTATATATAAAAACAAAACAGGCGGGTCGCGAAGCGACCCGCCTGTTTTGTTTGAATCTTATCTTATTTGATCACCCCTGCTTTTTTCAAAGTCGCATAAGCGCCGTTTTTCTGGATAGTCTTGATCGCGCGAGTGGAAATGACGAGGTTGAATGACTTGTTCAGTTCTGGTACAAAAACCTTCTTTTTCTGAAGATTGACATATTTTCGAACCTTACCGGTCGGGTTGAATTTGGTGGCACGGGTTCGGTTTGAATAGCCGCCGCCGACGAGTGAACTTTTTCTTGTTATTGCACAAACTTTTGCCATGGGATTTATTTAACGAATAACGACTAAGTCAAATTAATAATACCGTCAAAGACTTATGTTTTACGTCCCCGTATGCTATCATATAATTTCAAAAAAGCAAGACCTTAAATCTAAAACATAAAAATGGATATAAATATTTTCTTTCAAATCGCAATTTTAATTGTCTCTGTGATGGCTCACGAAGTCGCTCATGGAGCGATGGCCTATGCCTTTGGCGATTCGACGGCCAAATACCAAGGGCGTCTGACCTTGAACCCCTTAAAGCATATCGATTGGTTTGGTTCTGTCCTGGTCCCTTTTATTCTGATTGCCACCAATGCCGGTTTTGTTTTTGGCTGGGCCAAGCCAGTACCGTATAATCCTTATAATCTGAGAAATCGCCGGGTTGGGGAGTTTATGGTGTCAATTGCCGGTATTGCTACCAACTTTTTGATCGCCGTTGCATTTGCGATTATCTTGCGTTTTGGCCTTGCTTTCGGTCTTTCTGTCGAGACGGTCAGTCTGATTGGCTATATCATAATGATCAACCTAGTCTTGGCTGTCTTCAATCTCGTGCCGATCCCGCCCTTGGACGGATCAAAAATCTTGATGTCATTTATCCCTTATCGTTATGAGCGTTTTATGCAATCAATCGAAAAGTATGGTTTTATCGTCCTGATCGCTTTCATTTTGTTTTTTAGCTCGATTGTCGGTGTGGTCGTGGGGTGGCTGTTTAAGTTACTGGTTTAACCGAGCTTTACATTTGGCCAAAACCTATGCTATAGTGCTCGGCAACGTTAGCTACTTGGCTGTATGCCTGCGTTTCTAAGCGATTTTGTCGCTTTATGAGTTGAATTTAAACGAGTTGCAGAAGTTTAAAGACTTCTGTGGTTTTGTTTGAGATTTATTAGAAAATAATGAGCTTGACGAATATATTTTCAACCCCGTCAAATAATCCGCCCAGGGCGGATTACCGTGAAGCGGTATTTGACAGGGTAAAGATTTTTATAATCGTTTCACTCTTTAAAAATCATTTATGCCAACAATCAATCAGTTAATCAAAAAGAATCGCCGAAAGGTGGCGCGAAAGCCAAAGTCTGTGGCTTTGACCAAAGGATTCAATCGTTTGGAAAACCGACCGACTTTTTATAATGCTCCGTTTAAACGAGGCGTTTGTACAAAAGTGACGACCAAGACCCCGAAGAAGCCTAACTCCGCTATCCGAAAGATCGCTCGTGTCAAGCTTACCAATGGTTTGGAAGTCACCGCTTATATCCCCGGTATGGGACACAATTTGCAGGAACACTCCGTGGTTATGCTCCGAGGCGGTCGTGTAAAAGATGTCGGTTTGCGTTATCAAATCGTCCGTGGCGTGCTTGATGCCGGCGGGGTAGAGAAGAGAATGAAAGGTCGCAGCCAGTATGGTGCCAAGAAACCAAAGGCCGCAAAATAATTTGTAGACAGTATATTGTAGATAGTATATAGAAATACTCTCTACAATCTACGAACTACTATATACAAAACAATGCGAAGAAAACTAAAAACAAAGAAAGACATACAGCCAGATCTTAAGTACAATTCACCTAAAGTCGCCAAGTTCATCAATTATATGATGTTGGCCGGCGAGAAAAGCATTGCCACCAAGATTGTTTACGGTGCTTTTGACGAGATCAAAGAAAAGACCAAGACTTCCAACCCTTTGGAAACCTTTGAATTAGCTTTGTCTAATACCGCTCCAAACGTGGAGGTGCGATCCAAGCGAGTCGGTGGTGCCAACTATCAGGTGCCAGTCGAGGTTCGACCAGAACGACGACAAGCCGTCTCCATGAAATGGATTATCGAAGCTGCTCGAGGCAAGAAGGGTGCGCCAATCGCCAAGAAATTGGCCGATGAAATCATTGCCGCTTCTAAAAACGAAGGTGAAGCTGTCCGCAAGCGAGAAAATACCCACAAAATGGCCGAAGCCAACAAGGCTTTTGCTCACTTTGCCTGGTAAAGGACGCTCGGTTTCTTGTTTTGCTTTCCGCGCTGCGCCAGTTTGAAAATCAAGTCGCTTTTCTTCACGAAAAATCAAAAACTCGTCATATCAGAATATTCCTCAAACAGTTTGATTTTTCTAAAAAGCTCGTTGATTTCCTAAACCAGCTCCGCTAACACGTAAAACAAGAAACCTCGCTCTCGTCTTAACAAATAACCGTCCTCGGACGGTTATTTGTTTGCTTTTTACTTATTTTTAATGTATCCTACAGTCACCAATTAAACCTGGTTTTATTTATATTAACAATTTTATTATATGGCACGCCTATATCCTCTAGAAAAAGTTCGAAATTTCGGAATCATCGCCCACATCGATGCTGGTAAGACAACGACGTCTGAACGTATTTTGTATTATACCGGACAGTCGCACAAAATCGGTGAAGTGCACGATGGTGAGACGACCACCGACTGGATGGAACAGGAACGAGAGAGAGGAATCACTATCTGCTCGGCGGCCATCACGTGTTTTTGGAACCCATCCTATATGGGCAAGGATATCAGCCGAAAGGTGATGTTCAACATCATCGATACTCCTGGACACATCGACTTTACCGCCGAGGTGAAGCGTTCTCTTCGTGTGCTCGATGGTGCTGTGGTGGTGTTTGACGGCGTGGCCGGCGTGGAACCGCAGTCAGAAACCAACTGGCGCTATGCGGATGACGGAAAAGTGCCTCGAATCTGTTTCATCAACAAACTCGATCGAACCGGCGGTTCTTTTGAGCGATCATACCAGTCTATTTTGAGCCGTTTGACCAAGAATGCCATCCGAATGCAGATCCCGATCGGCGAGGAGGACGCTTTTGAAGCGGTCATCGACTTGCTGAAAATGAAGGCTGTCTATTTTGAGGGTGATATGGGTAATGTTTTGGTTGAAAAGGAAATCCCAGCCGAATATTTGGAAAAGGCCAAGAAATACCGAGCGGAAACCGTTGAAAAGATCGTGGAGCAAGATGAAGCAGCGATGGCTGACTATCTGGATGGTAAAGAAATCCCAATCGAGACTTTGAAAACGATTTTGCGAAAGGCGACCATTGCCAATACTTTGGTCCCGGTTATGACTGGTTCCGCCTTGAAGAATAAGGGTGTTCAATTGGTTTTGGATGCCGTGGTGGATTATTTGCCAGCGCCAACCGATATTCCTCCGGTCAAAGGTATCAATCCAAATACGGGAGAGGAAGTGTTCCGACATGCTTCAAACGAAGAGCCGTTTGCAGCCCTGGCTTTCAAGTTGCAGACTGACCCATTCGTCGGACAGCTGACCTATTTCCGAGTCTACTCAGGTTCTGTTACCCCAGGAATCTATATTTACAACTCAACGACCGGCAAGAAAGAAAGGCTTGGCCGTATCGTGCGAATGCAGGCAGACAAGCGAGAAGAAGTGGAGATCGTCTATGCCGGAGAAATCGCGGCGGCTGTCGGTTTGAAAGATGCCAAGACCTCTCATACTTTCTGCGATGAAGAAAATCCAATCATTCTTGATCAGATTGTCTTCCCAGAACCTGTTATTTCCTTGAAAATCGAGCCAAAGACTAAGGCTGATCAGGAAAAGATGGGTATGGCTTTGAAGAAACTTTCTGATGAAGATCCAACTTTCAAAATTGTCTCCGATGGTGATACTGGCGAGACGGTGATCAAAGGTATGGGTGAATTGCACTTGGAAATTCTCGTTGATCGTATGAAGCGAGAATTCGGTGTGGAAGCCAACGTTGGCAAGCCACAAGTGGCCTACAAGGAAACCATTACCGGCGAAGCGGAAGCTGAATACAAATACATCAAGCAGTCTGGAGGTAAGGGTCAGTACGGTCACGTCAAATTGAAAATCAAGCCTTTGGAGAAATTGGTTGAAGGCGAGAAAATCCCCAAGAACGTTCACCGGGTTGACGGTTTTGAATTCATCGATTCGATCAAGGGTGGTGTTATTCCTCAGGAATTCATCCCAGCTGTCGAAAAGGGTGTTGTCGAAGGAATGGAGCGCGGTGTGTCGGCTGGTTACAAAATGGTGGATATTTCCGTCGAACTTTTGTTCGGTTCGTACCACGACGTGGATTCGTCAGAAATCGCCTACAAGATCGCTGCGTCACAGGCTTTCCAAGACGCTGCCAAGCGTGCTCGACCGGTTATTTTGGAACCGATCATGAAGGTTGAAGTCGTTGTCCCAGAGAAATTCATGGGTGATGTCGCTGGCCATCTAAACTCCAAGCGAGGGGTGATTGAAGAAATGGGTGAACGCGGTATGAATAAAGTGATTGATGCCAAGGTTCCGTTGTCAGAAATGTTCGGTTATATTACGACCTTGCGTTCGATGACTGAGGGCCGTGCCTCCGTAAACATGGAGTTTGATCACTATGATATTGTACCGCCTAACGTCGCCAAGGAGATAGCGGAAGCGAGAAAATAGAGATTTTATAATTTTAAAATAGCGGGTTTGGCGTAGCCAAACCCGCTATTTTGTTTATTAAATTACCCAGTTCGAACCTTTCTATGATAATCGTGGGCGGGGGAGGAGACTGCCTGACCAGGGCCGAAGCGCTGTATTTGACATTTTTTCTTAATTTGTTAATATTACCAAACCGTAATTTTCTCGCTGATGAACTGGTATATGTTCGAGCGGGCGGATTTCGCTGTGTAAATTAATTTACACCATTATAAGTCGATTTATTAATCGCTCTCCATTGTAAAATGGAAGGCAAAATAATTTTTAGTCGCTTTAGTTGAATAGGCAGAGCCAACGTTCTCGCGCGCTCCGCTTAAGCAAGTAAAGTCGGCCCATAAAAATATGGCAGAAGTATTTGAAAGAACAAAGCCGCACGTAAACGTCGGTACCATCGGTCACGTCGACCATGGTAAGACAACTTTAACAGCTGCAATCTTGAATACATTGCACCGAGCCGGAAAGAACGTAAAGCTCCGCGGTGTTGATGATATTGACTGTGCTCCGGAAGAGAAAGCCCGAGGTATTACCATCTCCCTTTCCCACAACGAGTACGAAACCGATGCCCGACACTATGCTCACATTGATGCGCCTGGTCACGCTGACTACATCAAGAACATGATCACTGGTGCCGCTCAAATGGATGGTGCTATCCTTGTGGTCGCCGCTACTGATGGTGCTATGCCTCAGACTCGCGAACACGTTCTTTTGGCAAAGCAGGTGGGTGTTCCAAAGATTATCGTCTTTTTGAACAAGTGCGATATGGTTGATGATAAGGATATGATCGACCTCGTTGAAGGCGAAATCCGAGAGCTTTTGACTAAGCAGGGTTTTGATGGGGAGAATTGCCCAGTCATCCGCGGTTCCGCTTTGAAAGCTTTGGAAGCAACCGGCATTGATGATGAGTGGTCAAAGGCCGTCTTGGCTTTGACTGATGCTTTGGATACATACATTCCAATTCCAGTTCGAGAAATCGATAAGCCATTCCTTATGCCAATTGAAGACATTTTCTCAATTGAAGGCCGAGGAACAGTGGTTACCGGAAGAATCGAGAGAGGAACAGTCCATCTCGATGAAGAAGTTGAAATCGTCGGTATCAAGCCAACAGTGAAAACTGTCGTGACTGGTATTGAAATGTTCAACAAGCAGCTTAAGGAAGGTATGGCTGGCGACAATGCCGGTATTCTTCTCCGATCAGTCAAGAAGGAAGATATTCACCGCGGACAGGTTATCTGTAAGCCAGGTTCTATCACCCCTCACACTGAATTTGAAGCTGAAGTTTACATTTTGAAGAAAGAGGAAGGTGGCCGACACACTCCATTCTTTACCGGTTACAAGCCACAGTTCTACATCCGAACAACTGACGTTACGGGAGACGTGTCTTTGCCTGAGAAAGTAGAAATGGTTATGCCAGGAGATACTGTCACTTTCAAAGTCAAGCTTGTCGCCCCAGTCGCTCTCGAAGCCAAGATGAGAATTGCTATTCGAGAAGGAGGAAAGACTGTCGGTGCCGGAGTCGTTACCAAGATCATTGCGTAATAAATATTAAATAGCGGAAACTGGTCCAGAAGAGGTACGTCCCTCGTCGGATCGGGTTTCTGCAGCTTTTAGGGAAGTAGCTTCTTGGCTTTTTAGGCCGGACATAAAAATCCGCCTAAGAGGCCACAAGCTAATAAGCTAAAAAGCTAATAAGCTAAATATGGAAAAAACTACTAAAAAGATCGTTAAAAAGACTGCTAAAAGCGCCGCCGCCAAAGATGCCGGATCAAAACTCCGAATTCGCGTTCGCGCTTATGACAGCAAGATCCTTGATGCGTCTGTGCGACAAATCATCGATACTGCCTTGCGGTTTGACGTTAAAGTCCTGGGACCAATACCTCTGCCAACAGAGATTAAAAAGTATACAGTCAACAGAGCTTCTTTCGTCTATAAAAATGCGCGAGAACAGTTTGAGATGAGAGTGCACAAGCGATTGATCGATATTATTAATCCATCGGCAAAGGTTATCGAAGCCTTGACCAATCTAAGTTTGCCATCAGGTGTGAACATAGATGTGAAAATGATTTAAAGAATACCATGAAATTCATACTGGGAGTAAAAAAGAATATGACTCAGGTTTTCGATGATAAAGGAAACGTCGTCCCCGTTACTGTGGTGGATGCCGGACCGGTTGTCGTGACTCAAGTTAAGACCAAAGAATCTGATGGTTATGATGCCATTCAGGTTGGCTTTGGCGTAAAAAAGGAAAAGAACATCAGCAAAGCGGTCAAAGGCCACTGCAAAAACAATGGCAATTTCCGCTTCATCAAAGAATTCAGATTTTTTGATGCGAAAGACAAAATGGATTTGAAAGTTGGAGACAAGGTGGATTTGTCTGTTTTTAAAGAAGGGGACAATATCTGCGTTTCATCGATTTCCAAAGGTAAGGGTTTTCAGGGTGTTATCAAGCGCCACGGTTTTGCTGGTCAGCCACGAAGCCATGGTCAGAAGCACTGTGAAAGAGCCCCAGGTTCCATCGGTGGCGGTTTGCGAAACAAAGTGCCAGTGGGCATGCGCATGGCCGGCCGAATGGGTTCGGATATGATTACCATGAAAGGTCTAAAGGTCGTGCAAATTGATTCAGCCACCAACGAACTTCTCATCTCTGGCGCCGTCGCCGGTCGAAGAGGAACCTTGTTGGAAATAATCGGATAAAACCATGACAGAAAAAATACTAAAAAAGATCAAGACTCCAAGAAAAGAGAAAGCCGCCGCTAAAAAGACGGAAATCTCTTTGGATTCAAAAATTTATGACCAGAAAGGCAAGGCCGTGGATACCATCAAATTGCCAGAATCGATTTTCGCGTTGCCTTGGAATGCCGACTTGGTTCATCAGGTAGTGGTGTCTCTTATGTCCAACAAGCGAGCCAACATTGCCCACACCAAGAATCGCGGCGATGTCTCCGGAGGAGGCAAGAAGCCATGGCAGCAGAAAGGCCTTGGACGCGCTCGACACGGCTCAACCCGATCACCGATTTGGGTGGGTGGAGGTGTCGCTCACGGTCCTCGAAATGACAAAGATTATTCAAGAAAGGTCAACAAGAAGATGAATGCGAAAGCTCTCTTCACGATCTTGTCTCGAAAATACAAGGATGGCGAGGTTATATTTGTCGACAAGATCAGCTTTGCTGCTCCAAAGACGAAAGACGCCCTTGCTACTCTTTCAAACTTTGCCAAGATTCCAGGTTGTGAGAATATTTTGTCAAAGAAGAATAACTCGGCTTACATCGCCATCGCCAAAAAGGATAAGGCCGTCGAAAAGAGTTTCCGAAATTTCGGTAACATCTTTGTTGATGAATCAAGAAATATCAACACTTTGGATGTTTTGAATCATAAATATCTGATTATCGAAAACGCCGCTGATTCAGTCAAATTCTTGGCTAACAAGATTAAATAAAAGTCGCTCGTTATTATCTTTTTAGAGCACGGATAAAATTTTGCTAAATTTTTCCTCGAGCTTGCGCCGTCGCGCTCGCTAGTCTCTAAAAAGACAATAACTCGCCCTAATTACCAGAAATACATTAATGAAAACAGAAATGAAAAAAAACAAAGGAGCTGCAAAAGAAGCGAAAGCTTCTACGAATAGCCCTAGCGTGATCAATTCCGGATCTTTTGATGCCGGTGCGATCATCAAAAAGCCAAGAATTACTGAAAAGTCAGGGATCAAGGCTGAGAGCGAAGGTGTTTACACTTTCGAAATTACCGCCGTTGCGACGAAGAAAACTGTCGCCAAGGCGATAAAAGAATTATACAAAGTTGATGCAGTGAAGGTGAATATAACCAAATTACCTTCCAAGAAAGTTTTTGCCAAAGGCAAAAAAGGTTCTATGTCGGGCGTCAAAAAAGCCGTTGTCTTCTTGAAGAAAGGGGATAAGATAGCATTTATCTAATACAACTACCATGAAAAGATACAATCCTACAAGTCCAAGTCGACGACAGATGACCGGTATTGATTACCGACAGGTGATCACCACCAACGAACCGCTCAAAGCCCTCACTTTCGGACGAAAGCGAAGCGTTGGCCGTAACAATTACGGTCGCGTCACGATGAAATGCCGAGGTGGCGGACACAAGCGCTTGATGCGCGAAGTGGATTTCACTTACGATAAGTTCGACGTGCCAGCCAAGATCGTCTCTGTCGAGTACGATCCAAACCGAACAGCCTTTATCGGCCTAGCGGTTTATGCTGATGGCGAGAAACGCTATGTCGTCTTGCCAAAATCAGTCAAAGTCGGAGATACTTTCATCGTCTCAGAAAATGCTGAAATCAAGCCTGGTAACCGTTTGCCGCTCAAAAAGATCGGTGTCGGTACCTTTGTTTACAATGTCGAGCTCAAGCCGGGAAACGGTGGCAAGCTTGGCCGAGCCGGAGGAAACTTCGTCCAGGTCATTGCAAACGATGCCGGTTATACCCACCTGAAACTGCCTTCAACTGAAGTCCGAAAGGTCCCAGAAAGCTGTTATGCTTGCGTTGGTGAAGTTTCAAACAATGAAAATAAATTGGTGAACATTGGTAAAGCTGGTCGTTCTCGCTGGTTAGGTATCAGGCCAACCGTGAGAGCCTCAGTGATGAACCCAGTCGATCACCCATACGGTGGAGGTGAACAGCGACAGGGTAGAGGTTTGCGTTATGCCAAGACGGCGACCGGCCGACATGTCGGTAAGGGTCAGAAGTCACGAACTCCTAAGAAATACTCCAATTATCTGATAGTTTCCCGCCGAAAGGTTGGAAAGAATAAGGACGAGAAGTAATTTCAAAACTTATTGCCGACGTAGAGCGAGCGAAATGAAAAAGTAATCTTTTCCATTTCCGAGCCGAGGAAGGCAATATAAGGGTTCATACCGCTTTTATTTTTAAGCAAAAACAACCCCTTCGGGGGTTGTTTTTGTTATCGGCAACGTAGGACGAGATGTGGTCGAGCTCCTTATGGGCAGGTACCTCGCTCCGAGATAAATACCGCTTTTATTTTGCTTGACTTCTGAATCGTCCTCTGCTAATATACTCGGAGCTTGAAAGAGCTCTGTTTTTTTAACGCTAAGAGTTACGAAGATGGATTCTGGATCGTTTTGTCTGTCTACAGATGAGAGGAATTCAGGATATTTGTTCGCTTGGGCGGACTCAATATTTTACGTTTTGATTTTTAATCTTTAATTTTAATACCGTGGCAAGATCAATTAAAAAAGGACCATACGTTGACGAAAGACTTCTAAAAAAGATAGAAGGGAAAAAGCCGATTGAAACCGGTGTTATTAAGACTTGGGTCCGACGCTGCCAAATCGCTCCAGAAATGGTGGGATTCAATTTTGGCGTTTACAATGGCCGAGAGCACATCGAAGTTTTGGTGACCGAAGATATGGTTGGCCATCGATTGGGCGAATTTTCTCCAACCAGGAAATTCCATCGCCATGGTGGTAAGATGCAGAAAGAATTGGATATCAAGAAGAAAGAAGCTGAAATCTCAGCCGCTCAGTCTGCTAAAGCCACTGTCGAAACTAAAAAGTAGATTGTAGTTAGTAGAAAGTAGATTGGCAGATATAAGAGAATAAAAAACAATGAACATCACCGCAAAATTAAATGATTATAGACAGTCCCCACGAAAAGTCAGATTGGTATCTGATCTAGTTAAGGGCAAAAAAGTAGAGGATGCTATCACCACTTTGACCTATGCTGTCAAGCGAGCGGCTGATCCATTACTATCATTACTCTTGTCAGCGGTGGCCAATGCTAAGAATAATTTTGGTATTGAAAAAGAAGACTTGATCGTCAAGTCTTTTACTGTTGATGGTGGTCAGATCTTGTACCGAAGAATGCCTCGCGCTCGTGGTGTGGCTTATCCGATCCGCAAGCGAACCAGCCATGTTGCTTTGGTTTTGAGCACAAAAGAGGAGGCCCCAGTCGTGGCAAAATCCGTCAAACCGGTCAAGAAGGCCGCTAAAAAGAAATAATCCTTGGTTTTTATATTTAATATTTAATTTTATATGTCCCATACAGTTCACCCATATTCACATAGACTCGGAATCTTGAGAGATTGGAAATCTCGCTGGTTTTCTTCTAACAAGGATTTTCGCGACGCTTTGAAGGCGGATATTTTGTTGCGAGAATATTTGGAGAAGAAACTCCGCGGCATGTATATCGGTTCTATTGAAATGGAGCGAAACCAAAAGTCATTCAAGGTGATCGTCAAGACTTCACGACCGGGCGTCCTTATTGGCCGAAACGGCGAGGGTTCAGACAAGTTGCGAAACGACATTGTCAAATTCATGAAGCGACACAAGTTGGCTTTGGCTCAGGATTTTAAGCTGGACATTGAAGAAATCAAATCGCCAGAATCAAACGCCGCCGTCGTGGCTTATATGGTCGCCGAAGGTTTGGAAAAGCGTATGCCTTTCCGCCGTGTTTTGAAACAGACGATCGAAAAAGTTATGGCCAACCGAGAAGTCCAAGGAGTCAAGATTTATATGGGTGGACGACTTGGCGGTGCGGAAATGGCTCGATCCGAAGAGTTGAAGAAGGGGAGAATTCCGCTTCAGACTTTGCGAGCGGATATCGATTACGCCCAGGAGAAAGCTCACATGACTTATGGTGATATTGGTATCAAGGTTTGGATTTACAAGGGTCAAATCTTTGCGGCTCGTAATGTCCAAAACGCCAAGAAAGAAGTTCAGAAATAATCTTATTTAAAAACATGTTATTACCAAAGAAAGTAAAATATCGAAAGTGGCATACCGGTCGTGAGAATCCTAAAAAAATTCCCAACGCTACCAGAGGAACAAAAGTTTCTTTTGGCTCTTTTGGCTTGAAGGCGACTTCTGCCGGCCGAATCCGTTCCACCGAAATCGAAGCGGCTCGAAAGACTATTTCTCACTCCCTTGGTAAAACCGGTAAGTTGTGGACCAGAATCTTTCCTGACCGACCATATACCCAGAAGCCAGCCGAAGTGAAAATGGGTAAGGGTAAAGGAGATCCTCAGGGTTATGAGGCGGTTATCAATCCTGGCCGAGTCTTGTTTGAAGTGGATGGAGCTGATGAAAAGACCGCTCGCGAAGCTCTGCGAAAGGGCGGTACCAAGATCCGTGTCAAAGTGAAAATAATTAGCCGAGATTTGATCTAATATAAAGCCATGAAAGAATTACTTAAAAAAACAGAAAAAGAGTTGAAAGCTTTGTTGGCGGAAAAGAAGGAGGCCGTTCGAGTTTTTCGATTTGGCTTGGCCGGAAGCAAGACTCGAAATTTGAAAGAAGGCAAGAATTTGAAAAAAGAAATTGCCCAGATCATGACCATCCTAAATACTAAGAAAGCTGAATAATTTATAAAACAATGGAAAAGAAAATACAAACAAAAGAAGAGAAGGGTGGAAAGGTACTTTCCGGCAAGATTGTTTCAGCTAAAATGAAAGACACCGTCGTCGTCCTGGTTGAAAGATTTACCAAACACCCGATGTATGGCAAATTCCTCCGCCGACAGAAAAAGTTCAAGGCTCATGATGCTGGCAATAAGCACAAGGAGGGCGAAGTGGTAGAGATTATCGAGACCAGACCGATTTCCAAGGATAAATGTTTCAAAGTGGTAGAGAAATAAGATTTAAAAATTTAATTCAAAAAAGATGATTCAAGATAGATCCCTAGTTCAAATAGCAGACAACACCGGCGCCAAGATTGGACGTATCTTCAAGGTGCTTGGATCATCAAAGAAGGCGATTGCCCAGATCGGCGATGTGGTCATGTTGTCAGTCCAGAAGGCGGAGCCACGAAAATCCGTAAAGAAGAAAGACGTCTTGTACGCCGTTGTCGTTCGACAGCGATTTCCTTTCCGACGAAAAGACGGTTCATATATTCGATTTGATGAGAATGCCGTGGTGACTATTGATAAAGCCAAGGGTGAGCCTCTGGCTGGACGCGTCTTCGGTCCGATTCCCCGAGAAATCTCAGAAAAAGGTTTTCAGGGTATTGCTTCAAAGGCACCGGAAATAGTTTAGATAAATAATGAGCAAAGTGAATATATTTATCAAACCCTAACACCAATTTCACAGAGTTATGGAGGATGATAGATAAAGGTTTAACAACACAAACACACGATAAATTAACAGCTTAAATTCAGTAAAATTGGTGCGAGGGTCATTATTTTCAAAGACTCGCTTCGCTCGCCAAGAAAATATATGAAAATAAAGAAAAATGACAATGTAATAGTGATCGCCGGAAAAGACAAGGGCAAAACAGGCAAAGTGATTGTCGCTTTTCCTCGTGAAGACAAAGTGATTATCGAGGGTGTCAATATGAAAAAGAAACACCAGCGAGCAACCAAAGCTAATTCCAAAGGCCAGATCGTCGAAAAAGCTCTTCCGATCCATGTTTCCAATGTTATGATTTTGGAAGGGAAGAAAGGCGTACGTATTGGCAAGAAGGAAATTGGTGGCAAAAACGTTCGCATCAGCAAGAAGACCGGCAAGGAAATATAAGAAAATTGCGCAATGTTTTCTGTCATTCCTGCGAAAGCAGGAATCAAGAATTTTAAATAAAAATTATGTCAAAAATTATTACAACCAAAGAAAAGCAGGAGAAAACCTTTGAAGCCCTAAAGGGTAAGATGGGTTACAAAAATATCATGCAGGTGCCAAAGCTCCAGAAGGTGGTGGTGAATGTTGGTATCGGTTCCCTCAAGGATAAGAAGAAAATCGAAACTATTACTGATCGAGTGGTCAAAATTACCGGCCAGAAGCCGGCGCTTCGCGGGGCCAAGAAGTCGATCGCTTCGTTCAAAGTTCGACAAGGTGACCCGGTTGGCTTGGTTGTCACTTTGCGTGGCGACAGAATGATGGCTTTTGTCGATAAAATGGTTTTGGTGGCTTTCCCTCGAACTAAAGACTTTCGTGGTATCCTAAGAAAAGGTATTGATGAAATGGGTAACTATTCCATTGGTATCAAAGAAAACACTATTTTCCCAGAAACAGCCGATGAAGAACTGAAAGATGTTTTCGGGATGACTATTACGGTAAATACAACAGCAAAGAATAAGGCTGAAGCAGCTGCCTTCCTGGAATATCTCGGCTTCCCATTCAAAGCTGACGATGCTAAGAAATAAAAACCGTTCGATATTACTTTTTAAAACCACGATAAAAGTGCCGCCGACGCGGCACTTTTTCTATACTCATGAAATTTATTGCTATAAATTTCACTCCGTAATGCTTTTAAAAAGCAATATCTCACTACTTTCAATAACACTAACTTTTTAAAATATGTTATAATTTTCCCATGTTAAATTTTTTTAAACGAGAAAAGAAGGAACCGATGTGGTCTATTCCACGCGCTTATATTTTTATTGGCCGATCTGGTTGCGGCAAGGGGACTCAGGCGGATTTACTATCAAAATTCCTGTGTGAAAAAGATAAATCTTGCCAGACCCTGCATATCGAAACCGGCGCTTTCCTTCGCGAATTTGTGAAGGGTAAGACCTACACCCAGAAATTATCGAAAGAGATTATGGAAGCTGGCGGTTTGATGCCGGAGGCAGTGATGGTCGCATTATGGGAAAATTATTTGTTCACCCATTATACCGGCAAAGAGAATCTTCTTTTTGATGGCTGTCCTCGAAAATTGCACGAAGCGCAATTGCTTGATTCGGCTTTGACTTTCTACAAGGTGTCTTTACCGGTAGTCATTTATATGAATGTTAGCCGGGAGTGGGCAAAAAAGAGATTGGAAGGCCGGGCCCGCAAGGATGACAAACAGGAGGCGATTGAAAAAAGGCTGAAATGGTTTGATGCCGAAGTGATGCCAACGATCAATTATTACAAAGACAATACCAATTATATTTTCTTGGATATCAATGGTGAAAAAACCATTGAAGAAGTCCATCAGGAGATAATAAATAAATTGGGACTATAAGGATCGCTCGTCATTACCTTTTGCTTACGGCCCGCCCAAATCTGATTTGGGCGGGCCTAGCGCTGCGCCAGCTTGAAAATTAAGTCATTTTTCTTAACGAAAAATCAAAAACTCGTCATATCAGAATATTCCTCAAACAGTTTGATTTTTCTAAAAAATTCTTTAATTTTCTAAGCTGGCTCCGCTAACCCGCAAAAAGCAATAACTCGCTTTGCCTTAGAGAATTTTCCAAGCGGCAAAGGCTCGCTCTTGCTATCCAGACTTGCTATTTTAGCTATCGGCTGTAATAATTAGCATTATTATGGCGGTTACGATTAAAACACCAGAAGAAATAGAGATACTGCGCGAGGGCGGGAAACGCCTAGCTTTTATCGTGAGCCAAGTGGCCAAAGCGGTAAAACCCGGAGTATCCACTAATGATTTAAACGATCTGGCCATCAAACTAGCCGAAGAAAATGGTGATAAAGCAGCCTTTCTGAATTATCGACCGCCGGGGGTCAAGCGTGCTTACCCAGCCGCTATTTGCGTGTCGGTCAACGATGTGATTGTTCACGGTATTCCCAACGAAAAGCCGATTATCTTGAAAGAGGGTGATATTGTGTCACTCGACATGGGGTTAAATCACAAAGGCCTTTTTACTGATCATGCTGTTACTGTACCAGTGGGAAAAATCGATGAGGCGGCACAAAAATTAATCAGTGTCACAAAAAGCGCTTTGGACGAGGGAATCGCTGCTGCTCTCGCGGGTAACCATGTCCGCGATATCAGCTATGCGATTGAAAAATATGTCCGACCGCTCCGCTATGGGATTGTGGAGGAATTGTGCGGCCACGGTGTCGGCTACAAGCCCCACGAAGATCCTTATGTGCCAAACTATTGCCTGGAAGAAAAAGGGGAGAAATTGAAAGTCGGCATGGTGCTGGCCATTGAACCGATGTTAAACGAGGGGAGTAAGCATATTATCCAAGATGATGACGACTACACCTATCGGACCGCCGATGGCAAGAGAAGCGCTCATTTTGAGCATACGATTGTGATAACCAAAGACGGAGCGGAAATATTGACTATGTTATAACCCACTAAAGTCATACCAAGGCTAAACCTTGGTATGTGGCCTTAAATAAGGACATACAAAGGTCGGTCCTTTGTGGGTCTTGACGGAACTTGGTAAGTATTGACAAATATTGTAATAGGTGCTATACTTGTTACAGATAAACCGAACCTTAAAAAGACGAGGAGATAGGCAAATTCGCCACAGCTTTTAGTTGGTTTTTAGAAAATCACTTAAAAGCTGTGGCGAAGAGTCCAGCAAACATAACCAAACCTGTCATAATGGCGGGTAAAACAGAAAGGAGATTGTCATGAGTACAAAACTTAATGGCGATCTGCAGGCGAGACTGGGCGGTAAGTTGGCGGAAATCGGTCGTCAGGTTTTCCTTCAGAAGGAATACGGATTTGATCCGGAAAAACTTGATGCTTTTCTCCAGCGGGCAATCGAGGGGCGGTTCAATGATGGTATGAAGTGGACCCGAGACGCGGACGGCGTGATTTATTTCACGGTCGTCTCGAACGGGAAAACCGGCGAAGAGTGGATCGTTCACTTGAATGGCAAAGGTTTACCTGTTGGCAGTTACGCCCAAAGCGTGCTCCGACACAAGAACTTTAAGCCGACCAAGGCAGGGACGGTTCACCAGATTGGTGTTATCCCTGGAAAGTTGTTCTCCGACAATGACCGAATCACGAAGAATATTCGTGGTAACGCCAAGAAACGGAAGATGACTGATCCGCATGCCGAAGTAGCCTGCTTGATCCGGGACATGTTCTCGGATGAGGAAATCAAGGAAATGGGTTTGGACTGGATTATCACCATGCACGAACCTATTCCTGATTCTGACGGCAACCCGGTCGTGCTCGGTACGAACCGGTACAACGACTACAGGCTCTTTGCCTGCCACGGTAACCCTGACCGCAGGTGGAGCGGTGGCGGTGGGTTTGCCTTCTCGGTCCCGCAAGTTGGTGCTCAGGCCTAGGATTTAGGCGCTGGCACTCGGAGTCTTTGTCCTTGGCTTCGAAAAAATGTGACAAAGTCACAACGCTTTCCGAATACAGCGTAGAATCGGAACCTCATACGAAAGTATGGGGTTTTAAAATGCTCAAATTTTATTATTGACTATCTCTCTATACTTGCTACACTTGTAATACAAATGGCCGAAAGACTCCGAGAATACCACCTTTAAAAGGGTGGTTTCGTTTTTCAGATAAAATACAGTTTTGTGCTAGAATAAAATCGGTAGTAGGCGAGTATAAGTAACAGGCCAAGGTTTGTTGCCGCCGAATCCAGTATCCATAAGTTGAGAATGTTTTGGGCCACGGTTTGAGACAGAGGATTTATGCAGACACTTTATAAAAAATAAAGATACTTGGTAATGAAACTGGGTGATTTTAGATCACACAGACTTATGCGTCCCGACGAGTATTCCAGGGTAACGCTACAGATGGTTTCATTACGATTTCTGACGGCAACCCGAACGTGCTCGGTACGAACCGGTACAACGACTACAGGCTCAATGCCTACAACGGTAACCCTGACAACAGGTGGAACAGTGACAATGGGTTTGCCTTCTCGGTCCCGCTACTCTCTTTATTTCTCCCCGATTATTTAGTCGGGGAGTTTTCTTTGGCTAATTTATTATGCCAGCCACCAAGCATCTTGCCGGTCTCGTTCAGTTTTTCTGACAAAGCAATATATTTTTTCTCGTCCAAAGCCTTTATTTCCCAGACTATTTGAATCATAACTTTTAGTGTATCTAATTTTCGTACTGCTACTTTTATATAAGGTAATTTTTCCGTTCTGGTCAAAAACTCGGCATAAGCCGTCATTTCAATAGTCTCAATAAATAATTTGCTAACATTTTCACCAAGCGAATATTTGTGTATATTAGGCAGATGGACAAAATAGGAAATCCAGAGAAAATAAGCGTCTTTCAGGCTGTTAATGACGGGCAGGGTGTTGCGGGGGGGGGGGGGGTGACATTATTGTTAGAAAATTTTTGACTCATGCCTATGACCATATCATATCTTTGGAAAACTTACTCCTTGCCTGGCAGGAATTTTCAAGGGGTAAAAAGGATAAGAAAGATGTGCCGGAATTCAAACTGAGATTGATGGACAATCTGATTGACCTGCATGATGATTTGAAAAACAAAACTTATGTTCATGACAATTACGAGAATTTCAAGGTAAATGATCCGAAGCCGAGAGACATACACAAGGCAAGCGTGCGGGACAGGGTGTTGCACCGGGCGGTTTACCGGATTTTGTATCCGTTTTTTGACCGAAAATTTATTTTTGATTCGTATTCTTGCCGGTTAGGAAAAGGAACACACAAAGCCCTAGATAGGTTCAGGAATTTTGGCAAAAGGGCGTCTTTTAATCACACTAAAACCGTTTGGATTTTGAAAGGGGATATCAGGAAGTGTTTTGCGTCCATTGATCAGAAAATACTGTTTGAAATTCTGAAGAAAAATATAAAAGACCGGAATGTTCTTGTTTTATTGCGAACTATCATTAAAAGTTTCCATAGCGGTATGATTTATAAGGGCTTGCCGCTCGGTAATTTAACCTCTCAGCTCTTGGTGAATGTGTATCTGAACGAATTTGACCAATTTGTAAAGCATAAGTTGAAAGCAGGATATTACATAAGGTATGCCGATGATTTTGTTTTTTTCTCGCAGGATAAAAGTGAATTGGAAAAACTGGTGCCTATAATCAGCAAATTTCTGGAGCAAAAATTAAAATTGCGTATGCATCCCCAAAAGATTTTTATAAAAACCCTGGCATCTGGTATGGATTTTTTGGGCTGGGTGCATTTTCCGAATCATAGGGTATTAAGGACAAGTACTAAAAACAAAATGTTTAAGAGATTAGAGGAAAGTCAGAAAAAAGAAACAGCGGCATCATATTTAGGGATGTTAAGTCATGGAAATGGATATAAGCTTATGGGTAAAATAATAAACAGATGATTATTTTTCCATTAGGCATATTTATATGATATAATTTCTTCAAATGACCGAAGGTAGTTTTGAAAAAATGGAACAGAAATTCAGTTCTCCCCAGGAGGAATTGAATTTTTTGCGCGCCCAGGTGGCCAAGCACGAAAAGACGATTGCGGAAAAAGGTCTAGAGCCGGTTCGTGAAGCGGTGATTACCGAAAAGATCATCGACTACAAAGCCGAAAAACCAGAGAAAGTCTTGGAACCGGAGTATCAGTTGCAACCAAAAGAAATTGACGCAATCGTCCTGGATTTAATGCCGGAAGAGCATGATACCAAAATGGAAGAGCTGGTGACCGTTTTGCAATCCAAAGGCCTGATGAATGCCTTGTCCATCGTGGAAAAAATGAACGATTCGCATTTGGATGACGATTTCCACCGCTTCTTGGTTCAATATATCAAGGCGGGCTTGCCGATTGCCGGCCGATTGGAAAAATCGCCTTTCTTCAGGTCGCTCAAGATGACCTTGTTTGAAGTTTCTTTGCCGGAACCGACAGAAGAAAAAGACAAGCAGCGTAACTTGAAAGAATTAATTTCCAAAATGGAGCAGTTTTATGCCGGCATGATTGCTGTTTCTGATGAGACGGACGGTCCGCAGTATTTTACGGTGGAACTGGCTAACAGTAATGGCAGTGAGGAAACGGTTTTCTATGTCGCCGTACCTAACAGCAAGGTCGGTTTGTTTGAAAAACAGATCCTGGCCATTTTCCCCAACGCCAAGATTTTCGAGAAGAAAGACGATTATAATATTTTTAATGAAACCGGTAAGTCGGTCGTATCTTGTGGTAAACAGCTCGCCAATCATTTTTATCCGATCAAATATTATGAGCATTTTGATTATGATCCGCTAAATATAATCTTGAACGCTTTCTCAAAAATCAGCAAAGACGGCGCCGGTGCCGCCATTCAGCTGGTGTTCAAGCCGGTCGGGGAGCATTACACCCGTTTCTACAAGCGAGCTTTGCAAGATATTGATAAGGGGATGAAACTGAAGGACGCGATCAAGATGGACCGTCTGACTTTTGCCGGCATGCTCAAGTCGGTAGTGAAGGATTTCGGCAAAGCCCTTTTTAAGTCAGCGGAAAAAAACAAGAAAGACAAGGATAAGGAAAAAGACAAAAAAGGCGAAGACCCAAGGAATTTGCCGGACAAGGCGATCTTGGAAAATTTGAATGCCAAGATCCAGTCACCAACCGTCGAAACCAATATCCGATTAGTTGCTTCCGCCCCAACCGAGTCCGAAGCCGAAAGAATCCTGATTGACCTTGAATCAGCTTTTAATCAGTTTGAAAATACCGGCAGTAATCGAGTATCCTTTGCCCGAATGAAAGGCCGGGAGCTCAAAAAAGTCCTCCGGGAGTTTTCCTTTCGAGTGTTCGAAAATAGTCAGAAAATGCCTTTGAATATCCGGGAAATCACAACGATGTTGCATTTACCATCGGGCGAGATGCGTGCTTCACCGGGCGTGAAAATCTCCAAGAGCGGGACGGCACCGGCGCCGCTTGGCCTACCAACGGAGGGAATTCTCTTGGGAACAAACACAAACCGAAACGTTGAGACCAAAATCTATATGGCCAAAGAGGATCGCCTCCGACATTTCTATGCCATCGGTCAGACTGGTACTGGTAAGACGACTCTGCTCAAGAATATGATCGCCCAGGATATTAAAAACGGTGACGGTGTCTGTATGATCGATCCGCACGGTTCGGATATTCAGGATATCTTATCGATCATTCCCAAGGAGCGTTACGAAGATGTGATTTATTTCGATCCGGCCTATACGCCACGACCGATGGCCCTCAATATGCTCGAGTACGATGTTCGTTTCCCGGAACAAAAGACTTTTGTGGTAAACGAAATGCTGTCGATTTTTAATAAATTGTTTGATATGAAAGTGGCGGGTGGACCGATGTTCGAGCAGTATTTCCGCAACGCGACAATGCTGGTCTTGGAAGATCCAGAAACCGGCAACACTCTTTTGGATGTTTCGCGGGTTCTGGCCAATAAGCAGTTTCGCGAGCTAAAACTGTCTCATTGTAAAAACCCAGTTGTGGTTCAGTTCTGGCGGGAGGTGGCGGAAAAGGCTGGCGGCGAAGCGTCGCTCGCCAATATCGTGCCGTATATCACCAGCAAGTTTGATGTTTTCTTGGCAAACGAGATTATGCGACCGGTGGTAGCCCAGGAAAAATCATCTTTCAATTTTCGCGAAATCATGGATAACAAGAAAATCCTGCTGGTCAATTTGTCCAAAGGCCGTCTGGGAGATATCAATGCCAACCTGATCGGTTTGATCGTCGTCGGCAAGATTTTGATGGCGGCCCTGTCGCGAGTCGATTCTCTGGGCACCGATACCCCGCCGTTTTATTTGTACATCGATGAATTCCAAAACATTACCACTGATTCGATCTCAACAATTTTGTCCGAAGCGCGAAAATACAAACTGTCACTCAATATCGCTCATCAATATATCAAACAACTCGATGAAAAGATCAAAGACTCCGTCTTTGGCAACGTTGGTTCCATCGCGGCTTTCCGGGTCGGTTCCGAAGATGCCGAATTTTTGGAAAAACAATTTGCGCCGGTCTTTACGGCCCGAGACATTATGAATATCGATAATTTCAACTGTTATCTAAAAATGCTGGCCAAAGGAGTGCCGGTCAAGCCGTTCAATATCCAAAATATGCTGCCGCCAAAAGGTGATCCAACTATCATTTCCAAACTCAAAGAATTGTCCTATCTCAAGTTTGGCCGGGAGCGGGAAGAGGTAGAAAAAGAGATTGTGAAAAAATATGAAAAAAAAGACGTTCCGCCCCCGCCAGCTCCGGCCGTGTCGCCGTTTAAGATTTAGCCATTAAAAAAATAAACCGGTCGCCTGTTGATTTTTTCGGTCATCGGGTCGGCTATGGAAATAGCCTCAACCAGACACTTAAAAATCAACAGACGACCGGTTAAAGTTTAGAATAGACCGCCTGGACTCTTTGCCTGTTCGGTACTATAATTTCTACATTACTCGCTATTAACTATTTTAAATTTATGGCTATACCGCAAAGCACTCATATGAAAAACGAAAGGACTTTCGTAATCATCAAACCAGATGGCGTTCAGCGAACGTTGATCGGGGAAATCATCGGCCGTTATGAACGAGTCGGTCTGAAATTGACCGGCCTGAAATTCCTGATACCCAAGGCGGAAATGGCCGAAAAACATTATACTTTGGACCCGGAATGGGTGCGAAAAGTCGGTGAGAAATCCATCGGCAGTTATCAAAAGAAAGGCCTGACCCCGCCCTCAATGGACCCAATCGAAGTCGGTAACCGCGTCTTGAAAAACCTGACAAGCTATATGACGAGCGGTCCGGTCGTGGTCATGTGCTGGCAGGGGGTAAATGCCGTTGCTGTCGTTCGAAAGCTGACTGGCGGTACCGAGCCGCTCACCTCCGATGTCGGTACGATCCGCGGTGATTTTGTCATTGATTCTTATGTCATTGCCGATACCGATGGCCGAGCCATTCGTAACCTGGTCCACGCTTCCGGTTCGGTGGAAGAGGCTCAGAACGAAATAAATCTCTGGTTTACCGAGGAAGAGCTTCTGAATTATCGTCTGATTCAGGACGAGATCCTTTACGATGTGAATTTGGACGGAATTTTGGAATAGTCCATAAGCGATAATGTTTGCTATAATACAGGTATGAATACTTTATTCAAAAACATCCTAATCAATCTAGTCGCCATCTTTTTTGTCGTTGGCGGCGTGGTAATCGCTGACAAGCTTGTGCCAACAGCGAGCGTCCCTTTGATTTCCAATTACTATACCCTAAATGATATCTATCAAAAACTTACCACCCCTGGTTATGTTTCAGCCGGACACGATTTGAAGCCAACCGTGGCGACCAATGCTGTCTCCATGCCGTCTTTGGAAGAAATTTACAACGCCATTCCACCCCACAAAACAGTTTCAAGCTCGACTGTCTCGATCGAGGCTGGTATCTATGATCAAACAAATTTAGCACAAGTCGACACTGATTTGGTGCCCAGCAATATCAAAGCCAGCACCACCATTTTGGGCGTGACTGGCAGTCTGCTATGCCAGTAATCTTAAATACAATGCCGAACAAAATTCTGATCAATCTGCTGTCTGGCGCCATTTTGTTTACGCTTTCCGCTTTTGCGGGCTCCCTTACGCCAACAATTTCTCCTGGCACTTTTGCCTACACGCTTTCGGATATCAATAATCGGATTTCCTCCAGTACTTTTTCCGTTTCTTCGCATGCTTACAATCCCGAGCTGATTCCGGCTGGAACTTTTTTGACTCTAGCTGAACTTTGGAACAACATTCCTTCCCATAAAACCATTAATCCAGATAGCTCAATCTTAGAAAAGGGGATTTACCCGACTGCCACCTTATCCGATATCGATACCGATCTCCAGCCAGCCAACATTGCTACCGGCACCAGTCTGTTCGGAGTGGTGGGCACTTATGTGCCGCCAGCGTGTCAGCCAACGGAAGGTCAGATCGTGAGCGGTTTAAGAGCCGGAATGATCGGCTATTGGCCTGGCAATGACAATACCGACGATAATTCCGGTAATTCCAATAATGCGTCCTGGACGATTGGCAGTGCTGCTTACAGTGCCGGCAAATTTGCCAATGCTTTTGCTTTCAATGGGGCGCGTGAAGTGAGTCTGAATATGAATAATATGCCAACGCAGGAAATTTTCAGTGTTTCTGTCTGGGCCAAGGCCAGTCAGCTGAACATGAGGAACGGTCAGATGATCGGCTGGGGTCATGATTGGAGTGCCGATACTTTTGCTCTAATGATCGGTGGCGGTGACAGCTATGGCGATGTCTCTTCAAACCAGTTGATGGTATTAAATGGCTATTGGAAAGGTACCGGTTATCATCTTACCGATCTGAATTGGCATCATTTTGCCGCTACCGCTAACGGCACCACTTTGAATGTCTATGTCGACGGCGTAAAAGTTCCCAATAGTTTGACTGTTGACGGAACAATGAGCGCCTATACCCATCTTGGTCATTTCCCGGGCGGCTATTATCGGTCGGGGGAAAGCGGCGCACCGTTTTTGAGATATTATTATGGTGATGTTGATGAAGGGGCCATTTGGAATCGCACTTTGACTGAGACGGAGATTGCCAATCTTTACAATGCTGGCTCTGGCCGAAGCCTGGTGCAATAAGTCTAACAGGCGGATGATGATTTTTGTTTGTTAAATTGCTATAATAGCCTTATGATAAAAGGAAATATCAGACAGAAAATCCTCATACCCCTGATCGTTACTTTTGTTTTGACAATCCCCGTTATTGCCGGCTCTCTTGTTCCTGCCTCCTCTCCCGCCGCGTCGATGTACACTTTGGATGATATCCTCAACAAAATCTCCTCAAATACCGGAGCTACTTTGGCTAATCATGCTTTTGCGCCAGCGACTATTCCCACTCCCTCTCTCAATACTCTGACTGACATCTGGAACACCGTCTCTTGGCGAAGCCTAAACAACTCAGGGGTTATCGATGCTGGCTTTTATTCGACTTCGTCGTTATCGACGGCTGAACCAAACCTAATTGCCGCTAACATTGCCACCGGCACCAGCCTGTTCGGAGTGGTGGGGACTTGTGTTCGTCTACCGGAGGAGATTGCTACTTTGAATTTAAGCGCGATGTTTCCGTCAAGGGGTACTGGGGTGTGCGTTCAGTCCTCCAGGTCTACCACTACCGAGCAGTATCCTTTTGATGTCATTTTGAAAGCTAAGACAGATATCAGCGCCGATGATTACCTGACGATTAATGGAGTGACCGTCGTGCCGACGAGTTTATATGGTTTCTGCGGTAACGACAGGATTGTCAGTTCGGCTACGTCAGCCGGAACTAATTTATTGACCGTGCCGGCCAATACGCCTATCGTTATCTCTAATGTGGATACCATCGGAGTATCTACCGGTGCCAGCGGAATCATATCTATTTTAAGGGTTTATTGACCATTTGCTTTTGTTTATTTGGGTGTATAATATAGGTAGGGTTGTTAGGGATATTTTCTAGCTTAAATAATTTTGCACGGGAGTTCTACATCGGTAGCGGCCTTGGTCGTCTATCTGCGGACACCCACCTAGATATATTTCTAGGAGAATATCTCATAACAATCCTAATTAAAAAATCATTCTTCGGAATGATTTTTTAATTAGGATAGGGTATAATATTCCTATGTTCAAGCAAAGGCCGTTTCCATTCTCAATTCTTGTCTTAATAACTTTTCTGACCCTGCATTTTCTGGCCACTTATTATCATTGGTACTGGTCTTTCCGTTGGCTAGATATAGTGGTTCATGTCTTAGGCGGTTTGTGGTTATCGTTATTGGTCTTGTGGGTACTGTTTATCTTTAATCAAATCAATTCATTAAGAGATTACAAGTTTAAAAGTTTTGCTATTGCGATCTTGATTTCAGCTGCTGCTGGTTTTTTGTGGGAAGTATACGAGATCAAAGCGGGGATAACCTCAGTTTATCAACCAGGCTATGGTTTGGACACGATCGGGGACATTGTGAGTGGTATCATTGGCTCGTTCTTGGCTTACCTTTATTTTACCAAGACAAAGAAGTGCGTGCCGGTTAGTGGTTTGTCTTGTCCACCAGATATCAAGGGAGGAATAGTTGATTATAAGGCCTAGGGTATTTATTCACCGCTTAATTATTACGAATAATGAAATTAACATTTTATGGAGGAACAGGAACGGTAACGGGCGCCAATTTTTTGCTGGAAAACTCCGAAGTGAAAATTTTAATTGATTGCGGTCTGGAACAGGGCAATGGGGAATCAGAGAATTTTAACCGTTCAGATTTTTCCTATAATCCGGCGACGATTGATTTTTTATTGATAACACATGCCCACATCGATCACATCGGTCGTATTCCTAAATTGGTCAAAGATGGTTTCCGTGGCCAAATCTTGAGCACTCCAGAGACAAGAGACCTGGCCGCGCTATTGTTGGATGACACCGTGCGGATTTTGCAAAGCAACGCCCAGCATCATGGAGTCTTGCCGATTTATGAAGAAAAGGACGTTGTTCAATCTTTAAAGCTTTGGGAAACCGTACCTTATCACACCCACCATGAATTAAAGGACGGTGTTTCAATGTATATGAAGGACTCCGGCCATATCTTAGGTTCAGCGATGATTGAACTATCATACAAAAACGATGCCGGAGAAGCCAAGAGAATTGTTTTTACTGGCGATTTGGGTAACTCACCATCTTTGCTTTTGCGAGATACCGAAGACATCACGGATGCTGATTACTTGGTAATGGAAAGCGTCTACGGTGACAGAAATCATGAGCCAAAAGAAGAGCGTCGCAAAAAATTGAAACAAGCGATTATGGATGCGATAAAATACAAGCGCACCCTGATCATTCCGGCTTTTTCCCTGGAGAGAACACAGATGATTATTTATGAAATGAATGAGTTGTTCGAGGGCGGAGAAATCAAGCAGCAAGTGCCGGTTTTTATCGACTCGCCTTTGGCGGCCAAGATTACCGATGTTTACAGGCGGTACGAGAAAGATTTCAATAACAAGGCTTTGGCGGATATTCATTCTGGCGACGATATTTTTAGTTTTCCCCGCCTGAAATTTACGGTTCGGACCGAGGAGTCGATGGCGATTGAGCATGTGCCGAACCCTAAAATCATCATGGCCGGTTCGGGAATGTCGGTCGGTGGGCGGGTAGTAATGCATGAGAATCATTACATGACCAATCCCAATGCCGAGATCCTACTTGTCGGTTATCAAGCAGCCGGCAGTCTGGGACGACAGTTGCAAGACGGTGCCAAGACGGTAGAAATCTTTGGTGAGAAAAAGGACGTCCGGGCGAAAATCGATTCTATTTCCGGTTATTCATCACATAAGGACTCTGATCACTTGATCGAATTTGTTGAGACTGCCGAAAATAATCACAAACTAACAAAGGTTTTTGCGGTAATGGGCGAGCCTAAATCCGCGCTATTTTTGGTCCAGCGTCTCCGGGATTATGTTGGCGTTGATGCTTATCATCCCCAGCTCGGTGATTCCGTGGAATTGGATTAATAAGAATCTCAATCAACAGAAATCAAAAGAGCGGTTGGGCCTTGCCCAACCGCTCTTTTGATTTCTTATTGAAAATATTGATATTACTTTACCTGGCCGACAAATCTTGAGAAAGTCTCAGGATTATTCATGGCCAAATCAGCGAGGATCTTTCGGTCAACGGTCATGCCTTTCTTTTTCATTGCCCCGATGAACTTGCTATAAGAAAAACCAAGCGGTCGGAGAGAAGCATTGATCTTCACATTCCATAGTCGGCGAGCAGAACCTTTCTTGTCTCGGCGGTGGGCAAACGCATAAGCCCCGGCATGAGCCAAAGCTTCAAAAGCTGCGGACTCTTTTTTGGATCGGGCAAAACGATAACCTTTGACTTGCTTCAACAGGTTTCTTCGGGTCTTGGTCTTTAATACTCCTCTTTTTACTCTTGTCATTGTTTTGTGTGTTTAACTAATATTTAAATTATGCGTTTGATAGGAAGCGTCCCAGATCTTTGTTTTTAAATTTGACCGCCACTGTTCGTTTTTTGGCCAACTGGCTACGGCGGCTTTCTTTGGAATTAAAGTGTCCTTGTCCGGCAACTCGGCCGATAACCTTGCCTCTTCGTGTCACCTTCAATCTTTTGGTAAATGATTTGTTTGTTTTCATCCTGTTTTTGATAGGGAATTATTAATTTTTTCCCGATCGATTAATAAATAATTTTTAATTGGCGCTTTTTTCTATCACCATTGTCAAACCTTTCAAGCCTTTTTTGGCCGGTTCGGCAACCTTGAATTTCTCAGTAATCAGTTTCAAGATTCGATCCAGTCTTTCGTTTAAGAATTTGAAATCCATGTACTTGGAGCGACCGGTGAGGAAGAGATCGATTTTGATGCGATGGCCTTCTTTGAGCCAAGCTGAAGCCTTGGAGGCTTTGAGCAGAAGATCGTGTTCGTCGGTTCCAATTTTCACCTGGAGACTTTTGGTCTCGACGGTATGAAGTTTGGTTTTGGCGACTTTCTGTTTCTTCTTTTCATCGTATTGCCACTTGCCGAAATCGGTGATCTTGGCAATCGGAGGATTGGCATTTGGCGATATTTCTATCAAATCCAAATTCAATTCTTGAGCCTTGGCCAGGGCATCGCGGTGAGAAATGACACCAAAGTTTTCACCTTGAGGGCCAATCACACGCAATTCCAGCGCTCTGATCTGATGATTTATTCTGACTTTTATATTACTCAATTTATTAAATTGATTAACGTCTCTTTTTGAACGATAACATCGTCCAATATGTTGTATTCGCAAAAAGTAGAGACCTACTTTTAAGAGTAAAACATCTATTCCTTATAACTAAAGAGTGGAATGAGACGCCTATATTTATAGCATAGATAGAGGCTGAAAGCAAGAAAACCGGGCTTTGATAACAAAAAAGCTGCGGACAATTAAGTCCGCAGCCAACCTCTGTCTGACGTTTTCAAAGACTGCTTTTCCACCGACGGAATCCATTGTCGGCCTGGGCTTGTTTTTGAAACAAAAGCTTGAATCGCCGCCACATTTCCGAGCCCTTAATGTTGGCACCTAGCAAGAAAATCTCGGTACCAAAAAGGCCTATAATCAAGCCCTTCATCGACCATTCGATCCAAACGCTCTCACTGACACAGCCGTAGTAGAGCAATTGCTTGGACAGCCAGGCTGTCGCCCAGAACAAGCCCACCCAAAACAGCGGTGTCACTACCGACATGGCCATCAAGATTATGGCGGACCATAGTCCCGACGCCTTATTGCAAGGAACATTTATACCAATTTTTTTCAAACCAGCCTCCTCTTTCTGAAAAACATTGTTTAAAAACCAGACGCTATGGTATCATAAAGGCTTGATTTTTGCAATAATTCAGGTATAATATATGGGTAAATTTGAATATGCCACGAAAGGGCATATTTTGTTTACTCGGCCTAAAAACCGGGATCTGGCGGCAAAATCGTCCAGATCTGGTCGAACTTTAACAATTTGTAATTAAGGAAAAGCTATGCTTCTTTTTATATTAGGCGTAGTGGAGATGTTTGTGGTGGCTTATTGGACAAAAACCGTGGCCGAATCCCGAACTTATATGAGTGGTCTGGTGACTGTCGTAAACGTTCTGATTTGGTTCTACGTCCTGCGAATTTTTGTCGACGACCTGGACAATTGGTACTTGGTTGTATCATATGCTCTCGGTTGCGCCGTCGGTACAATGCTGTCGAGCTATCTATCAAACTTCGAAACTGCCCGCAAAAGCAGAAAAAGAAAACAGGCTTCATCCAAACTAGAGAATCATTCTTTGGTCACTGAATAAGCCATGTTTATCCAAAATGACGATCCTCTGCCCGAACGGGTGAGCTAAAAAGCCAAAATTTTATTGATAAAATTTTGGCTTTTTACGTGGAAAATTTTAGGCAAAAAACAGCCCACCGGTTTAGGGTGGGCCAAGGAACATCCTTGAAACTTACAGAAACTTGCTCAACATGAAGCAGGCAAAGGTGCCAATGGCGGCAATAAAGAAAATGAGGGAAAACTGGAACATTTTTTGTTCAACTGGCGATATTTTGTCCCAGCGTGTTCCACCCGGCTTGTTTTCCGCCCAGTGATAAGTATTGCGGTTCGATCGCAAGTAGGTCGCAATCGAGATTAAAAAGACCGAAATACCGAGGTGGACAAACCCCGTCGCCATTTTGGCGAATTCATTTGCGGTTGAACAGGGCCAGGCGGGGAGGGTCAAGGCGATGATAAGCATCAGCGCCAAGACATACCCTGCGAAATTGCAGATCAACCGACCGACCGTCCTCGTCTCAAAATACATGTTCATTTATCAATTCCTCTCTAACTTTTTTGGTTTAAACTCCAGTCAAAAAATTATCACATTCCAGTTGTTTCGTCAATGGGTTTGAGAAACATGGCGGTAATTGCCGCCCACGGCGCGTGATTGGCGGTTTTGCCGACAAAACAGCGCCAATCTTTTCAATACCGCCCGCAAGCAAAGCAGTTTGCTTGCTCATATCCACACAACAAAAATCGCCCATCAGAATGAGCGGATTTTTGAAAGTGTGGAGATGGCGGTATTGAAACCGCGTCCAAAAAATTAACACAGACGAGTCTACAAAGCGTATCTGATTTAGTCCCGTCTTGTGACGGATTTTAGCTTATGATTTCAAAATCAGAAAAATGATCATAAGCCGATTCTCTTGTTCTCGGTTTGCAGTCGAGACTACTGCAAAATATATTCGCGTATATTACGCCTCGTCCCGTCTCCGCGAAATAGGCGAGAGAGACGCCGCCTAGGCTAATCTAAAAAGATTAAGCAACGTAGGCGAAAGCAAGATCCTGTACTCCAAAATATGGAGAAACAAGAGACTTTGCCTTTGCAACTAATGTGTTTGCAATTACAATTTCCAACCTTTTAAAGAGTTGTTGGAGCTCTGCTTTGCACGAAAGGGTTTGGTTTTTTGTCAAAACATGCATCCCCATTTTGTAGATAGTATGTGGTAGAGCGTATACTGTGTGAAGAAATTTCTTTCTGTCTACAATCTACTGTCTACAAAATACCAGCTAATATTTCAAAGTTCTTTCAATGTCGCGATTTGATTCGCGCTTTTTGATATCTTCGCGCTTATCAAACTTCTTTTTTCCTTTGCCGATGCCGAAAGACAGCTTGATAAACTTCCCACTATTATATAACTCTATAGGCACTATTGTCAATCCCTGGGCGTCGCCGGCGTTTGAGAGGTAAGAAATCTCTTTCTTGGACAAAAGGAGTCGGCGGTTTCTCTTGGAGTCGTATTCTTTGGGCGCGTTTTTGGGTTGGTAGGCGGGTATGTTTGAACCGACGAGATACGCTTCGCCACCCCGGACGATAATATAAGCGCCATCAAGCGAGCCTTGCTTGGAACGCAAGGTCTTTACTTCATAACCAAAAAGCTCCACGCCGGCGGTAAATTTTTCCGTGATTTCGTAGTTGAAGAAAGCTTTTTTGTTTTGGATAAGTGTCGCACTCATAACGCTATCTTAACAGAAGTCTGGTAGATTGGGAATTCCAGTGGGTTTAACGGAAGGCATATTTTGTGTTATTATCCTCATATGCAAATACTTAAAACCAAAGGCCCGGCAAAGGGTCCAAACATGTCTTCACCCAAGAAAGGCGGGCGGGGAATACCCAAAATGCCAAATTTTGGCGGCGGACTAGTTTCCAATATCATAAATGTCATCTTGATTTTATTAGTCATCATCACCTTGTATTCGATGCTTGGCAGCGGGTCAAAAAAGGTTGAGCAAATTCCGATTTCCCAACTGGCGACCGATATCTCCGCCGGCCTAGTGCAAAAAATTGAAGTGAGTGGCAATGATTTGTCGATAACTTACAATCCGGTAGCGAGCGGTACGCCGGTGATAAAAAGTTCGCAAAAAGAAGATGCGACAGCTTTATCTCAAACTTTGGCCAACTACAAAGTCGCTCCGGAAAAGATGGCGAACGTGAAAATCGATGTCGTGGCCGAGGGCGGATTCAGTTATTGGTTTTTGGCCTTGGCGCCGTTTGTGCTGCCGCTTCTGGTTATCGCTTTCATATTTTGGCTGCTCACTCGACAGGTGAAAGGGGCTGGTATGCAGGCTTTCAGTTTCGGTCAATCCAAGGCGCGAATGATCTTGCCGTCGGACAAGAAACAAAAAATAACTTTTGCCGATGTGGCCGGAGCCAAAGAAGCGAAAGAAGAATTATCCGAAGTCGTTGATTTTTTGAAAAATCCCAAGAAATTTTTGGAAATCGGAGCGCGAATTCCCAAAGGTATACTTTTGATGGGCGCGCCGGGTACGGGAAAAACCTTGCTCGCTCGAGCCGTCGCTGGGGAGGCGGGCGTAGCTTTCTTTTCTATTTCCGGTTCTGAATTCGTGGAAATGTTCGTCGGTGTGGGTGCCAGCCGTGTTCGCGACTTGTTCAAGATGGCCAAGCAGATGGCGCCAGCGATTATCTTTGTGGATGAAATCGATGCCGTCGGCCGAGTGCGCGGAGCGGGAATGGGCGGTGGCAATGACGAACGCGAGCAAACCTTGAATCAGATCCTGGTGGAGATGGACGGCTTTGAACCCAATGAAAAAGTGATTGTGATGGCGGCGACTAATCGTCCGGATGTTTTGGATCCCGCTTTGCTCCGACCGGGCCGGTTTGATCGCCGAGTGGTGATCGATCTGCCGGATCGAAATGATCGCGAGGCGATTTTGAAAGTGCATGCCAAGGAAAAGCCGTTTGCCGAAGATGTAAATTTGGTGGTGATCGCGGAGAGAACGCCTGGTTTTTCCGGTGCGGATTTGTTCTCACTGATGAATGAAGCGGCAATCCTGGCTGCTCGAGAAAACAGACAGAAAGTGGCGCAGTTCGATTTGATCCGTTCGATCGAAAAAGTGATGATGGGTCCGGAGAGAAAAAGCCATTTGTTGTCCAAGAAAGAAAAAGAAATTACCGCTTATCACGAAGCCGGTCACGCCTTGGTTTCATCGGTTTTGCTTTATGCCGATCCGGTGCACAAGATTTCGATTATCTCCCGCGGTCGGGCCGCCGGTTACACCTTGCATTTGCCATTACAAGACAGAAAGTTGCAGAGCAAGAAAGAATTTTTGGATGACATTGCCGTTTCTTTGGGCGGGTATGTGGCCGAAAAAATGATTTTCAAAGATATCACCACCGGGCCGTCAAATGATTTGCAGGTGTCGACCGCCTTGGCTCGCGATATGGTGACGAAGTACGGCATGTCCGACAAAATGGGGGCCGTAGCCTTGGAAGGTGAGGGTGGCCGGGCCTTGTATGGCAAAGGCGTGGGCGATCATGACTACTCGGAAAAAGTCGGCGCGCAAATCGATGCCGAAGTCTCGGCGATTATGGAAAACAATTTGGGCCGGGCCGAGGAAATTTTGACAACCCATCGTCCACTTCTCGATGTGATTGCTAAGAGGTTGATCGAGGTAGAGACGATCGAACGCGATGAATATGAAAAAATAATCGTGGCGCACGGCATCCCTTTGAAGAAGAAACAGGATATTGAGCATCAAAACTAGGCGACAAGGTCTCTCCTTGGGGAGGAGTCGGCGACGGGAAAGGTGAGACCTTGGCGACCAATCATATAAAATACTCAGCCGGGTTTTCATCTGATGAAAACCCGGCTTTAGTTTGTGCGCGTGCCAGGATTCGAACCTGGGACCAGTCGTGTATAAGACGACCGCTCTACCAACTGAGCTACACGCGCATTTACCTATGGATATTAGCGTAAAAAAAGGCTTATCGCAATCAGGCTTATCTTTCCGATATTATTCTATTCAAAATGAATTTCTTCAGTCTTTCTGCATTTTAATTTTTCTTTTAGCAGGGGGTATTTTTGCAACTCAAAATCATTTTCCAAAAGATATCCAGCTTCCGCGCGGGCGGCTTCGACCATTTTGATATTTTTGAGCGCCTCCATGCCGATATCCGAAATGCCCCATTGTTTGTTGCCGCCGAGCTCGCCCGGACCGCGGAGTTTGAGATCGAACTCCGCCAACTCGAAACCGTTTGCGGAATTCTTAAATGCCCGCAAGCGCTGTATCGTCTTGTCGGTTTTGGTATCGGCAAAAATGTAGCAGTAAGCCTGATGGTTGCCACGAATAACCCGGCCGCGAAGCTGATGGAGCTGGGCCAGGCCGAAACGTTCGGCACCCTCGATCACGATGACAGTCGCGTTCGGCACATTCACGCCGACTTCCACGACCGAGGTGGCACAAAGGATGTGAATTTTACCAGCCGAAAATTCGGCCATCACCTCTTCTTTTTCATCGTCTTTCATCTTACCGTGGAGAACGCCGATCTCGTATTCCGGAAAGATCTTTTCTTTGAGACGCTTGGCTTCTTCCGTCACTGATTTTGCCAGCACGGCCATTTCTTTGTTGGGATCCGGTTCGTCGATGCGCGGACAGATGATATAGACTTGTCGACCGGATCTTAATTCGGCGCGGATTTTTTCATAAGTCTCTTGGCGCGTTTCCTCTTTGGGTAAGACAATTTCCGTGATGATCGGTTTGCGGCCGGCCGGCATTTCGTCGAGGACGGACAGATCCAAATCGCCATAGACGGTGAGCGCCAGAGTGCGGGGAATCGGAGTCGCCGTCATCGAAAGCAGGTGAGGGTTGGGTTTGCCATCCGGCTCGTTCTTCTTGAATAATTTTTGCCTTTGATTAGTCCCGAACCGATGCTGTTCATCGATGATCACGAAAGCCAAGTGCTTGAATTTAATCGTTTTCTGGATCAAGGAGTGCGTTCCGACCAGAATCGGGATCTCGCCATTGGCTACCCATTTCAAAAGCTGGGTGCGCGAGATATCGGTCCAGCCATTTGGATTGACTTTGGATGGGAATTTTCGGCAACCGCTTGAAGTAATGAGTCCGATATTGATACCGAGATAAGTAAAATATTTTATGAAAGATTCGAACTGCTGTTTGGCCAGGATTTCGGTCGGGCACATATAGGCGGTTTGCAGGGCGCCAAAATTTTGGCCAAATGGACGGGAAGTGGTCGTGGCAAAAACAGCGGCCGCAGCGACAGCCGTCTTGCCAGAGCCGACATCGCCTTCAAGTAACCGACCCATCGCAAAACCGCGCCTCATATCCGAGAGAATTTGGTCGATCGCTTTCTTTTGTGCGCCAGTGGCTTCAAATGGGAAGCGTTTGGTAAAGGAATCGATATCTTTTTGATCCTTCTCTATTTTAAACGCCGGATCGATTTCCCAAGTTTTTTTATCTTTCTTTTTCTGGAGCTGGATGTAAAAAACTTCTTCAAAAGCAAAGCGCTTGCGGGCCGCCAGAGCGTCGGTTTGTTTTTTGGGCGCATGGATCCAGACCAGGGCCGTGGCGAGCGAGGGGAGATTGTAAGTTTTGAGAATAAAATCGGGTATCGGATCGGTGATTTGGTCGAGAATTCCATCCTTGAGGATTTTCTGTATGCCATGATACAGCCAATTGGAAGTGATGCCTTTGCTCTCGGGGTAAACCGGATAAAGCGAATGTTCTTCGCCATCTTCCCCAAAGAGTGACTCGCCGACGCCGATCGGTATTTTGGCCACCGTTTCGATTTTGGGGTTGATAAAAGACAAAATCTTTTTCTCCCCACCGACCAAGGCTAAACCTTGGTCTATACCAAGGTTTAGCCTTGGTATAGAGGATTTCTTTTCGGAGACCTTGCCTTCCACTCGGACAAAAGCGCCTTCGTGAATTATCTTGGCAATGTAGGGCTGATGGAACCAGATCACTTTTATTTTCCCGCTTTCGTCCTCGATGTAGGCGTCGGAAATCGACGTCTTCTTGATAAAAGCCTTGCCAGTTTTGAGATTGGTAATCCGTCCATAAATCACTGCCGTTTCTCCAGCTACTAAAGTGCTGATATTTTTTATTTCCGCCGTATCGCCGTAGCGAGTCGGGAAATGGTAGAGCAAATCCTCGATCGTCTTGATGCCGATTTTCTTTAAGGCCGCCTTTTGATCGCCCTGCAAACGGAAATTTTTATCTATCGGATCTTGGAGTAACATTGCTGTATCATAGCAAAAGTCTTTCCATAATACGAACAGGCGAAGTCGGGCTTGACTCGCTGAAGCTTGGTTTTAATCACACGTCGCCATCGCTTTGGCGACGGGACACATGACGCCGTCTACTAAAACTAGCGAAAGCGGTCTTGATTTTCGATTTGTAAAAAATATGTTAAAATATTGCTTATATAAGATTTAATTAATTTTTACAATGTTAGAACTAACGACTATTGATATCTTGATTCGTCTCAGTATTGCGGTCGCCCTTGGCGGTCTGGTTGGAATAGAAAGGACGCTGGCTGGCAAAAGCGCCGGAATGCGCACGTACGCTTTGGCGGGTATGGGCTCAGCTTTGTTTGCTCTCATTTCGCTTCTTATGGGTGAAAAATTGACCGGAACGGTTGCCTTCAACCCGATTTTCCTCGGACCAGCCATCATCTCCGGTATCGGCTTTATCGGTGCCGGCTTGGTTTTTCATAAGGAGTCAAAAGTTTCCGGTCTGACCAGCGCCGCCGGCCTGTGGGTTTCGGCTGGAGTCGGTATGGCGTGCGGATTCGGCTATTATGTTCCAGCGGCAATCGCCACTGGCCTTACCTTGATTATCTTTACGATTTTTTGGTTCCTTGAAAAAGGACTAAAGAAGCTATCTTACAACAACGAGGAAAGGGATTAAGCGGCGGCGCATTCCATTTACCGTATGAAATTGATTAAATCAAAAAGTCTTCCGACTGCCGTCTTGGCAGTCCTATGTCTGGTCCCGATTGCCCGTTGGTTTTTCCTTGAACCGTTGTCTCTGAGATTTCTGAATCTGAACACGACGATGACCAGTCTTGGGCAAATAGCCGGTCTTTTGGGTATGACTATTTTTGCCATCAATCTTATTTTAAGCAGTCGTTCAACTTTCTTTGATCGGATTTTCGGCGGTCTGCATCGCTTTTATGGCGCCCATCGATTCCTCGGGTCTTTGTCTTTTTCTCTGCTCTTATTCCACCCTCTGTTTCTGGTGGTGAAATATGTTTCTGTTTCGGTGAGAAGCGCGGCCCTGTTCTTGCTGCCGGGAAATGGTTTGGCGATGGACGCCGGCATTTGGGCGTTGACTCTCATGATTATTCTCCTGATCCTGACCATCTTCGTAAAAATTAAGTATCATGTTTGGCGAATATCGCACAAGGTGATGGTCGTCGTTTTTGTTTTTGCCCTAGTCCACACCTTCCTTATCACTAGCGATATCTCGCGCGACTTGTTTATCCGTTACTATATTTTGTTCTTTTCAGTCTGGGGCTTACTTGCTGGAGCGTATCGCTCTTTTTTCCGAAAGTTTTTCAATAATGACTACGAGTATGAGATAAAAGCCGTCAGGGTTTTGCACGACAAAATCGTCGAACTTGAATTGAAACCAAATGAACGAGCGATGGATTTCCGTCCCGGCCAGTTTATCTATATCCGATTTGTCGCCACCGGTATCAGTTCCGAACCGCATCCTTTTTCCATTTCTTCATCGGTCAGTGAGGAAAAAATCAAGCTCGTGATCAAGTCTCTCGGCGATTTTACCAGCGATTTTGACAAAATGCGTACCGGCATGAAGGTGATGATCGAGGGACCTTTCGGCAGTTTTTTTGAAGATAGCCAAAGCGATAAAAAAGAAATCTGGATTGCTGGCGGGGTCGGCATCACGCCGTTTCTGAGCATGGCGCGAAGTCTGAAAGAGGGAAATCATAATATCGATTTGTATTATTGCGTGGCGGAAAAGAAAGAGTTGGTATTGCTGGCGGAGCTTCAGACGGTCATGTCGGCCAACAAGAAGTTTCGGGTTTTGCCGTGGATTTCCAAGGAGCAGGGAAGGATAAGTGCCAAAGAGATTGCCACCCAAAGCGGTAATCTGATCAGGGAAGAAATCTATATTTGCGGTCCGTCGGCTTTTATGAAATCATTGACCGAGCAGTTTATCAGCCTAGGCGTAAATGATAAAAATATTCACGCTGAAGAATTTAGCATGTTGTAATCAAATGAAGAAATTAACTGGCGTATCATTGTTCATATTTTTCTGCGTTGTCACCGCTATTCTGACGGCGGGCTTGGTTTTTTATCAAAATAATAATTTGAAAGCCGGCGGTAATACCAGAAGTGCCTCAACTGCAACTTCAATTAAACCGACTTCCGGCAAGACAGTCGTCCTGAATGCGGCTGAAGTGGCAAAGCACAGTACGGCTTCAGATTGCTGGATGATCATAAACGCCAAAGTCTATGATTTGAGCAATTACGACATCAATCATCCCGGAGGAACTTACACCATCGACTCGTATTGCGGAAAGGATGCCACCGTGGCGTTTGACACCAAAGGCCGTCCCGGCGGCCGACCGCATTCCTCATATGCGAACAGTCTGTTGGACCAGTACTATGTCGGTGATTTGAAGTAAGATAAAATCGGTCCACAGTTTCCTCACCCTAGACATTTTGGTAAATTTAAGGTAATTTAAACTTAGGAAAGGAAGGGGGATTATGAACAATCAAGCTGTTTTTGCCGATCGCCGGCTCGGCCATGTCGAATTGGCCAAGGGTAAGAAGGCGGAAGAACGGACATTTGAAGCCATATTAAAATTTGCCTATGGTCTTGACTGGTTCAAGACTGTGCGATTTGCCACGAAGGAAGAGGATACCCGCGGGATTGATCTCGTGGTGGAAACGCGAGACATCGGTTCTCTGTACGTGCAGGTAAAATCAAGTTGGGTGGCCGCGACCAGGTTTAAGAATCATCATCCGAGAATGGTCGTCGCGGTGCTGGTTATCCATTTTTACGAGTATGAAGAGGTTGTTTGGAAGAAAGTTCTGCCTAAATTGCTCGAAGTCCGCCAGGAGATCTTTCGTCGGAGAAATCAACAGAATTAAATAATGGCTTTCGCACCTGGTTTTGACCGGGTGTTTTTCTTGTTAAGTTTTTCCTGATAGGCGAGAGACGGACCGAGAAGATCAGCTTGAGATCAGTCAGATCTTTGTTTAAGAGCGTGACTAGAAAAAACGGATTTAATATGATAGTCTTATTTTGTTATGATTTTTGGAGACGTGTCAGGGTGTTGCTTTGCGAATACGTGGAGCAAATCAAAGACGGAGCGCGACGGCGCGAGTCGGGGTCGCGAGTTTTGTCAGCAGACAAAAACTTGTGACCTAATGTGCCTCTTTGCTAAAGAGGACCCAGACGTTGATTCTTTTGAAGATATAACAATTGAATAAACAGTTTCTGGAGACGTGTCAGAGTGGTCTAATGTGCCTCTTTGCTAAAGAGGTGAGCCTCTTATAGGGCTCCGCGAGTTCGAATCTCGCCGTCTCCGCCAATACAATTTAGTATCGGATAGACCCGAATGCCCCTATTAGGGGCATTTTTGGTATAATATACATATGACTGAAAAAGATTGGCAATTATTAGAAATACAAGCCAAGTCCCACCTTAAAAATAAACAGGAGGTGGTTAATTTTTATGTTTTGGTTAACAAAAAAGAATTTGAAAAATTATCGTCAGATCAGCAGAAACAATTGCTAACTAATGATTTAAATAAAGTAAACCTAGAAAAGGCGTTTATAATCACAACTACATCGCCAGTTTATCAATTGACTGATCCATCATTTTTGAAAGAAGAATTTGATTGTAATACCATTATTGAAGCGACTCTGCCATATTGTCTACATGTGCCAAATAACTACGATTTTGATATTAACTACAAGGGGAAAGAACATGTCGCTAACGTCCGACTTCAAAAAATCTGGACTACTTCAACAGTTGACTCAGATTATGCTGATTATTTAGCTGAAAATAAAACTACTTATTTCAAAGATACGGTATTGACTGGTCCCCAATTTCCCATAAATGAAAGTCTTGGTTGGCAACAACATTGGACTGGTAAAAACATTGAAAAAGAAAGAGATGCTAATGGGACGTTCAGATACACAAAAGTCATTATTCAAATAGATACTGACTTTAAGATTGAAGAAATAAATAAGAATATTAGTTCTGTGATTAATACAATCTCAGAAATTTCACTCGAGGTTATTAATAAGCTTTTGGATGTGTATAGATATGTTACGCAAGAAGATTATGTTGAGAGATTAGGTTCTTTGAACATAAATAACGTATATTTTGTTGATCACAACAATCATCTATATATAAGTTCATTGGGGTATGGCATAGGTGATGCGATAATGAATAGACCGTTAAACATGCTCAAGACGATTGAGTTGATGCTAAAAAATGACGAGATGCCATTGTTGTATGAGTTATTATTGCTAGACGGGGCGTCGTCTATTAGTAAAAAGGCGTATACTTTAGCAGTCGTTAAAATTTTTCAAGCATTCGAAATATTTTTAGAAAATTTTCTTTTTTCTGCCTATATAAAAAAGGGGTTGAGCCCCGAAGATGTTCAAGCAATATTGAATAGAAAATGGAATACAAAAGACAGAATAAAAGATCTTGTATTCGAAGTATCTGAAAAAAAATTATCAAAAGAAAGTGCGATTCTATGGAATGGATGGTGCACAAATTACGATAAAATACGAAATGAAGTAATACATAGAGGCAAGGAGTTGAATAATCAAGACGCTATAGAAACACTCAAAATTAATAAAGAAATAATTAGTTGGCTAAAAAGCGTGGAAATAAAAAGCGCCAATGATTTTATTTCAAAATATCTAAATAGAGATAATTCTTTAAAACGGTATTTTAAAAAATTAATTCGCCGTCTATTCAAAGCTTATTGATGGTGCTAAATGCTATTCAATCAAAGTTAATACTTTATCCTTGTACATTATCTTCGACCTTAAATTTCCGAGCAACTCTCGCTTATCCGATGTCGCTCCCTCTTTGAGTAGATATTTAGCATAGTTTCTAATATCCATTTCTTTGTTGGTTTTGATTTTATCAGTTGCGCCAAGCACTGATCGTTGGAAGATATTGAATCTGGCAATTTCATCTTCCAGTTTTTGCCGCATTCCTAGCTCGTTAATATTTACCTTGTCTAATATTTTTAGCAGTTCAGTAATCAATTCTTCTTCTCTTATGTATTTATTCTTGCAATTGCGATCTCGTGCCCTCGAACAGGAGTAGTAGATGTATCTTGCATGTGTTCCGTCCTTGAGCGGTTTGTATTTTTCCTCTGCCGATATGCCCGAGCCACAATAACCGCAAGTGAATAGTTTAGTGAATGCAAACTCTTTATTTTCTCTAACAATTTGATCTCGTTTTAATTGAGCTTGTGCTTTGTCGTATAAGTCCTTACTAATTAGAGGCTTATGTTTTCCTTGATACCAGTTGCCACTACCGACTGGTCGCTCAAATACGCCGTAGTAGAATGGATTATTTATTATTCTATAAACACCAGCCAACGTTAGCGGCTTGTTGCCTCGGGTGTAAAAGTTTAGATCATGTTTGAGCCAGTTGAATAATTTTCGCCCACTAAACTTTTCGTAAGCCATTTTCTCAAACATCTGCTTGATGGCTGGCGCACGTAGCGGATCAACTACCACTTGGCACTTCTTGTCCATCCGTCTTTGGTTCAGATAGCCTAGCGGTGCTAGACCTACCCACAAACCCATCTCAGCCCTAGTCCTTAGTCCTCGTCTGACATTAATGCCTCTGTTGTCGTTTTCAAGTTTGGCTTGTGATCCGAGAATCATGAGCAGAAACTTCTCGTTCGGGTTATTGCTAAATTTCTGACCATATGTCCTTATCTCAAGCAGGGCACCAGAATCCATTAAATCCACAATTTTGCCTAGGTCGCCTGCATTTCTTGATATACGGTCAGGAGCCCATGTCAAAATGGCATTAAATTTACCCTCCTTTATCTCGGCTATAATTTCATTAAAAACTGGTCGCTGTCCAGCCTCTTTAGCGCTGTGAGACTCTCTTTTGAGTTCTACGATGTCCAGTTGCTCTCGTTCAGCCAGCTCAAGCATCTCCTTAATTTGGCTATCTATTGATAAGACCTGCCTTTCCTCGCTTTCGGTCGATTTTCGGGCATAAAGGCAGTATTTTGCCTTAACTGGGGTGATTATTTTGCTCGTCACCCCTACGGGCATTTGTATTGTATTCATATACTAACATTGATGACGCATATCTACAGAAGAGTCCAGAGCGTCCCAAGTCCCTTAAAAATGCCTAATATTACTATAATAAATATAGTGATAAATTATCTTAACCTATGATAACCTATGAACGATTGACTTTACAAAATATTTGATGTATACTAGGATTAAGATTATTAATCCATAAAATATGCGCAAAGACATACAAGAAAAATTAAAAGGCATGCCAGAGCTTCTTTCTATTAGTCAGGTAGCTGAAATTTTCTCAATTCATCAAGACACTCTTCGTAATTGGGAAAAGGATGGAATTTTGGTTCCACTTAGAGCTGGAAAACGTGGTGATCGCAAATATCGCCCACAAGACATTGAAGCCATCGTTGATAAAATGGGTAGTCAACTTACACTACCCCAACTCGAGGCAATGCTTTGGAAAAGTGCTGACATCTTGCGTGGCAAAATTGACAGCTCGGATTATAAAAAATATATCTTTGGATTGTTGTTTTATAAACGTATCAGCGATGTTTGGGATGAAGAATATCAGAAAGTAATGGACGAATATAATAATGAAGATATAGCCCGTGCTGACTACAATCATCGTTTCCAAGTTCCTAAAGATTGTCGTTGGACTGTAATCACAGAACAAGCTGATGGTATCGGTCAAAAGCTAAATGAGATTTTTGAAAAGCTAACCAATGCCAATAGTCCTAAACTCGACAAAATTTTTGACGATCTTGATTTTGCTAACAAGGATCGCTTTCCAAACGAAACTCTGCAGAAACTTATTAATCATTTTTCGCAATATAATTTTGGAAGTAACTATATCAGCTCAGATTTGCTTGGTGATGCTTATGAATACCTAATAAAACAATTTGCAGCAGATGCAGGAAAAAAAGGTGGTGAATTTTACACTCCGAGAGAAGTTGAAAAAGTTATTATTGGCATATTAAAGCCACACCAGAAAGATCACATATACGACCCAACAGTCGGTTCGGGTGGGTTTTTGCTTGAGGCATATGATTATCTAAAAAATAAATCTGGTGAAAAAATAGCAAAAACCTTATATCTCTATGGCCAGGAGGTAAATTTAAGTACTTTTGCAATTGCTCGTATAAATATGTTCCTTCATGGTCTTGATAGTGCTGATATTCGTCGAGGCGACACCTTGGCTAATCCTCAATTTTTAAACCAACATGGTGGGCTACAGAGCTTTGATATAGTAGTTGCAAATCCTCCCTATTCGATTAAAGATTGGGAGTGGGAAGTATTTAAAACAAATAAATATGGCAGACTAGCTGGATATGAAATGCCACCAGATAAAAATGCGGACTTTGCTTTCATCTTGCATATAATTAAGTCTATGAATGAAAATGGTCGTGCAGGAATTGTTTTGCCACATGGAGTATTATTTCGTGGCGGTTCTGAGGGAAAAATTAGGGAGGCTATTCTAAATAATGATCTCATAGAAGGAATTATATCATTGCCACAAAAGTTATTTTATGGAACAAAAATTCCGGCTGTAATTGTTATTCTCAACAAAAATAAATCTCCCGAAAAAAAGAATAAGATTTTGATAATAAGTGCAGAGGAAGGTTTTGAGATTGATAAAAAACAAAATAGATTGCGTGTATCAGATATAAAAAAAATTATTAATACATTTGAGTCATTTGAGTCAATAAAAAATTATTCAGAAATAGTATCTCTTAATAAAATTATTGAGAATGATTTTAATTTAGATATTAGGCGCTATGTTGACACCTCTAAAAAAGAGATCGATGTTGACTTGGAAGCTTTAGAAAATGAAATAAACTCTATTGAGGAGGAGCTAAAGAAATACAAAGCTAGTATCCTGGATTTAACTAAGCGCCAAGTTACTAAGGATAAATGGAAGGACACTCTTCTTAGCGATGTTTTAACTGAACATAAGTTGTTCAGCACAGGAAAAGAAGAGGTTCATTCTGTATCTGTAAAAAAGGGAGTCGTAAACCAAATAGAGCATTTGGGCAGATCATATTCAGCAAAAGACACTTCAAAATATAAACTTGTTAGACCTGGAGATATTATATATACAAAGAGTCCAACAGGAGATTTCCCTTACGGTATAATTAAACAAAGCAAAATTACTACGGATGCTATCGTTTCTCCTTTGTATGGAGTTTTTGAGCCGAAAAATTACTTTATAGGAGTAATATTGGATGCGTATTTTGAATCTAATATTAATACAAATAATTACCTACAAACCATAGTATCAAAAGGTGCAAAAAATACTATCAATATTTCAAATACAAAATTTTTGTCAAAAAGCTTGTATTTGCCCACATCTGAAGATGAACAAAAAGAAATAGCGAGCATACTTGAAGCTGTAAAGCGTGAAGCGGAGTTAAGACAACAATTGCTAGATAAGTATATGCAGAGAAAAAGAGGATTGATAAATAGTTTATTTAACAAAAAGATCTAATCTTTCAGGCTGCTAAAAATATGAAATTTAACGAACAACATACGATCGAAAACCATGTAATTAAATTTATTGCCGATAATCTCGGTTATAAATATATTCGCGCTGATGAATTTTCTAAACTGAGAATATTTGAAAATGAATATATTATTTCACCACATCTTTTAGAGGCAGTTAAGAGAATTAATAATTCGACCGACGATATCGCTCAAAGCGTAGTTCGTGAAGTAAAGAAATTGGACACCAATGAGTCATTTTTATTCGTCTTAAGAAACGGCATAAACATAAAAGACCCTGCTTCTGGACAGTTTAAGGATTATAAGATTATTGATTTTGATAATATTGATAATAATCAATTTATTGTGACCAATCAGTTTTACTTTGAGGGTGTGACAGAAAACATTCGACCAGATGTAATGATTTTTATCAATGGTTTGCCGATTTGCGATATTGAAGCAAAAAGCCCCACCGCCTCAAGTAGCGTTAATTTTGAAAATGCTATTGATCAGATTAAGCGGTATGAAAAGGTTGCGCCAAAATTATTTTTACCTAATTGCTTTAACATCTCTACGGACGGACTGAAAACTGTTTATGGTGCAACATATTCTCCAAAACAATATTTTTTAACTTGGCGTGAAGATTTGCACGGTGGCAATAAGAAGTATGACGAAGAATTAGATTTAACTCTACATTATTTGTTAGACAAAACTCAGGTCTTAGATATTATTAAAAACTTTATTGTATTTGAGAAGAAGAAAGATAGTTATACAAAGAAGATTGCTCGATATCAGCAACTTTATGCTACCAATAAGATTGTTAGCCGTGTTAAGGATGGCGAATTAATGAAGGGTTTAATTTGGCATACGCAAGGATCAGGAAAAACCCTGACTATGTTTTTTGCTGCTTGGAAATTACGATTTGATGAACAGCTAAAAAATCCTAAGGTATTTATATTAATTGATCGCATTGATCTAGACCAACAAGTTTTTGATGAGTTTGAAGCATGGGGTGGACAAAACTTAATTCGAGTTGAATCTCGAAAGGATTTAGAGAAAAAGATTAAGGGAGCTGACAGGGGTATATTTATTTCCACTATTCAAAAGTTTAATGAATTGCAGGACGTAGAAGCTATCGAAGGCAATGTGATTGTGCTTTCAGACGAGGCTCATCGTGATAATGAAGGTATTTCTGCGATAAAGATGCGCAATGCGTTTAAGAACGCTTTTTTCTTTGGCTTTACTGGTACCCCTATTGATAAACTTACATTAAATACCCACCGCAACTTTGGTGAAGAGGGTGAGCGTTATTTAGATTACTACTCAATTCAACAAGCTATTGATGATGGCGCAACATTACCAGTTACCTACGAAGCAAGGCTGTCAAAGTTTTTTGTTGATGAAGAAAAGCTTGATAAGCAGTTTGCGGAAATGACCGCAGATCTCAATGATAGCCAGAGGGAGTTGCTAATGAAAAAATATGGCAAAAAAGAAGCTTTAGTTAAACTTGAAAAACGCATGGAAGCGGTAATTCAGGATATCGTTGAGCATTACAAGTTATATGTTTTGCCGAATGGTTTTAAAGCACAGATTGTATGTTACGATCGTGAAGCAACTGCAAAATACAAGGAGATGCTTGATAAGTTAGTGCCAGCAGAATGGTCAGAAGTTGTTTACTCGCCCGGCGATCCTAATAGCGATAGCGACGATCTAAAAAAATATAATACTAATAAGCAAAAACGAGAGAAGGTTATAGAGCAGTTTAAAGATGCAAGCCACCCACTTAAATTTTTATTAGTTTGTGACATGCTATTGACTGGATTTGATGCTCCAGTTGAGCAGGTTATGTATTTGGACAAACCATTAAGAGACCATAATCTACTGCAGGCAATCGCTCGCACAAATAGAGTTTATCCAAATAAAGGGTGTGGCAAGATTATCGATTATTATGGTGTTACCAAAAATCTTTATGATGCGCTCAACTTTGACGAGAGCGTGGTTGATAGCGCAATGATCGATATTGAACGTCTTAAAAAGGAATTTGTTAAAGTAATTGAAGAGGTGATGGAATTATTTACAGGTGTAAATATTGAAGACCCATCAATTGATAATTTGCGTCGTTGTCTCAAGATTTTTATTGATAATCAAAATAAGCAGCAATTTTTTAAGGACAAATACGCACGTCTTAAGATGCTATTCGAAATCCTATCGCCTGATCCATTCTTAATGGAGTATATTCGTACTTTTGAGTGGGTTACTAGTTTTTATTTAGCCTTTGTAAAAGAGTTCCAAGATGATGACGGTGTCGATGCTTTTTCTTTGGCAGAATATGGCGGCAAAATTAAAAGTCTTATTCAGGAAAAAATTGACTATGAAGGCATAACCAAAAATTTTAGAGAATTAAAGGTTAATGATTTATATACACTTGAACGCTTGGACAAGATGAACGAAGACGAAAAGGCACTTAATCTTGAGAAGATGCTTAAGCGAGAGATATCGATTAATATCGATACACATCCAGCCTTTAAGAAGTTCAGTGAAAGACTAAGTGCCATTCGACAAGAATTTGAAAAACATCAAATAGATTTAGCAGAACGAATCAAGCGCTACTATGAATTAATGAATGATATCAAGACTAAGGCAGAAGAAGCCAAGGGACTTGGTTATTCGCTCGGTGAGTATGGGTTATTTGTCGTGTCCGAAGAATTTATTAGCGACTCCGATGAAACTATTGTTAAAGAATTTATTAAAGAAATGGCGGCACGATTAGCCGACATCTTAGATGACGGCTGGCAGGATTCATCGAAACGTGAAGAGTTTTTAAAGGAAGCCAAGCGGACACTTCAAGAACTAATTCTCAAGGATTATAAAGATCAAATAAAGGTTTCAGATTTTAATAAGTATCTTAATCGTTTAATTGATATTGTCATTAAGAAATTCTAGCTTATGAAAAAACACATCGAGCTACATAAAAGAAAAGTTGAATATACTATAAAGGTAAGCAACCGAGCTCGAAGAATGAGACTGGCAATTTATTGTGACGGTAATTTTGTAGTTACTGCTCCGACCAATATTGCCGTGAACACAATTGAACAGTTTATAATAAAAAAATCTCAATGGATATTGGATAAGCTCGATTATTTTGGATCATTTAGTAAAACATTTATTACTAAAAATTCTGATGCCGATTATACAAAGTATAAACAGCAAGCTCAGGAGTTAGCCGAGAAGAAAGTGGCTAAGTTCAATAAGATTTATAAGATTAGATTTAACAAAATAAATATTAAGAATCAGAAAACACGCTGGGGTAGCTGTTCAAGAAAAGGTAACCTGAATTTTAATTATAAAATTGTTCTGTTGCCTGATAAACTAGTTAATTACATAATTGTCCATGAGCTTTGTCATCTGAAAGAATTTAATCATTCGCAAAAGTTTTGGAATTTAGTTTCTAAGACTATTTTTGAATACTCCGACATAAGAAAAGAGTTAAAAAATATTGGACTTAGATTTTGTTAATACTATGAAGAAAAGACAGTCTAAAATTTTGAATGGAGTCGTTATAGAAAGAGACGAGAGGGTTGTGTTTTGCCACATTAATGATTTTACCGATGAGATAAAAGACGAAATAAGGCTTATGCTTAATAGTATTTTTCACGGATCGGCTGAGGTGAAAGAAAATAGTGAAATATATAATTATAAAAATACTGTAATAAATTTCGTTGATAGATATAAAAATCATTCAGAGAAAACTAAGAAAGGCATGATTGGAGAATTATTAACACATCTTTTAATTCCAAGGTGTATCTCGAATTTTGAATCGATTTCAATTTTTAAAAATAAAGAAGAAAAAAGCATTAAGAAAGGTTTTGATATAGTTTATTTTGATAAAAACGATTTATGGTATTGCGAGGTTAAGTCCGGTGAAAATAAAAACATTAATTCAATAAACCAATGCAATAGTAATCTATTGAATAAAGCAAAGACGCAAGCAAATACTACAACTCGATCAACAAGAAGCACTTTGTGGGATAGCGTGCTGACGGATATTCATCTAACTATTTTCAACTCAAAGAAAAGAAAGAAAGTACGTGAATTGCTAAATAATGATCATCCTTCAAGTAGCCCTCGCAATCTTGAAAGAAATGTGGTATTAACTTCGGTTATTTTTAATAAACATGAAGAAAAGATTTGCATAGACAAGCTCAAAAAATATGGAGAAAAAGTTGAAGATGAAAAAATATTTACAGGATTATTGATTTTTTCTATACAAAAAAGTACTTATGAAAAAATTGAACATTTTTTGATTGAGGAGTCGGTAAAATAATATGGAGCAGATTATTACATTAAAACAATTGCAGCTAAAAATTAATGTTGATGAGACAGTTTTTTTAAGTGCATATACCAAGTTAATTACAAGACAAAACGAATTACTTTCTCAAGAAGAAATATTTCTATTGTTAAAAGTTGCTGCTTTTTGTTTAAATAACGGAGAACATGAAGTTAATAAGTTTGGCTATAGAATTATTCTTAGGTATTCAAACGCGTATAATGATTATATTC
>JBAXQJ010000003.1:0-71291 GCA_037131755.1 bacterium | reverse complement strand
CGGATAAAAACAAAACCGGTGTCGAATTGAAGGGTGTGAAGGCGATTAATCCGGCCAACAATGAAGAGGTTCCGATCTTTGTGGCGGACTACGTTTTGAATAATTATGGCACGGGCGCCGTGATGGCCGTCCCGGCGCACGATGAGCGCGATTTTGCTTTTGCCAAGAAATATGATTTGCCGATTAAGGAAGTAATCATTCCCGAAAGAATAGACAAAAGAAATCCGCCAGTCGCTGGAAAAGAAAAAGTGGTACGTCAAAATGTCCACGTGATAGTTAAAAATCCCAAGACGGGCCTGTATGTCGGTCTGAAATACAATAAGCACAATTGGACGACTTTCCCTATGGGCGGCGTTGACAAGGGTGAGGATATTATTGCTGCCGCGAAGAGGGAATTATTTGAAGAAACTGGCTACAAAAACGTCACCGGCGGGAAGATCCTCGGCGGACAGGTTCGGGCGGAATATTTTGCCGCGCACAAGGACCAGAACCGAGTGTCATATACCAATGCGGTTTATTTTGAATTGGTGAACGAAGAAAAAGAAGAAATCGGCGAGGCTGAAAAGGAGGAACATCAGGTAATTTGGCTGACGGAAAAAGATATCCACTCTGATTTGATGACTCATGCCGAAATGGATGTTTGGCTTGAGAGGTTGGCCGGAAAGATAGCTTATACTGGTGATGGAATAATGATCAACTCCGGAAAATTCAGCGATCTGCACAATCAAAAAGCGAAGAAGGGAATTACCGAGGCTTTTGGTCGGGAGAAAGTATCTTACAAGCTGAAAGACTGGGTCTTTTCTCGCCAGCGTTACTGGGGCGAGCCTTTTCCCCTTGTCCACTGCGGAAAATGCGCCATTAAAAAATACGACAAGGAAGCCAAGATTGCCCTTAACTTTTACTACGCCGATGTCTGGGAAGCTTTGAAAGACGGCACAAAAACTTTGGAAACCCGGGCTTTGAACCCCGAAGAAAAAGATCGCTATTTTGGCGACGTAAAGGTTGGTGATATTTTGAAATTTTCCTATCGTGACAAAAAAAGCAAAAAACTGAAAGACGAAAAACTGTTCAGGGTTAAGTCCAGAATCGTCTATAAGAATTTCGAAGAGCTGTTTGCCGATAAGGTCGCCCTGTCAAAACTCCACAAGAAAAATTATAAGAATGTCGCTGAGTTGGAAAAATCCTATGCCGCCTTTGGCAAGGAAAATCTCGACCGGATATTTAAACACGGCTTGGTGGCTTGGGATGTCGAACAGGTGACGGTCGCCGTGCCGGTACCAGAAAAAGATCTGCCGGTAAAATTGCCGGACGTGAAGTTTTACGAACCGACCGGAACCGGCGAGTCACCTTTGGCGGCCATCGCAAAGTGGGTAAACGTAAAATGTCCGGTCTGCAAAGGTCCGGCCAAAAGAGAGACAAATACGATGCCGCAATGGGCTGGTTCATCTTGGTACTATCTGCGTTATATTGATCCAAAGAACAAGAAAGCGTTGGTTGATAAGAAAAAGGAAAAATACTGGTCACCGGTCGATCTGTATGTCGGCGGCGGTGAACACAACACTCGTCACCTCATATACGCCCGTTTCTGGCACAAATTCCTTTATGATATTGGCGTGGTGAATTATAAGGAACCGTTCACAAAGTTGAAAAACCTGGGAATGATTTTGGGTACTGATGGCCGAAAAATGAGCAAGCGTTGGGGCAATGTGATCAACCCTGATGACGTGGTCAGGGATGTCGGGGCCGATACTCTGCGCGTCTACGAGAGCTTTATGGGTCCGTTTGATCAGGAAATCGCCTGGAGTACCGACAACATGGTCGGCTCAAGACGTTTCTTGGATCGGGTCTGGCGATTGCAAAACCGCGTCATAATTTCTAAGGAAGCAAATAAGGAATTCGAAGTCCTTTTACATCGGACGATCAAGAAGGTGACCGAGGATATTCTGAATTTTAGTTTCAATACGGCTATTTCGGCCTTTATGATCCTGACCAATGCCGCCGAAAAAACAGGGATTACCAAATCTCAATATGAGATTTTAATCAAACTGCTGGCACCGTTTGCTCCGCACATGACCGATGAGATTTGGGCAAATCTTGGACACAAAAAAAGCATTCACCTTGAGAAGTGGCCAGAGTTCGACGAAGCAAAGATCGTCCTGGAAAATATCACCATCGTTGTTCAGATCAACGGCAAACCTCGGGCCAATTTTGAAATCGGAATAAATCCAAAACAAGAGGATGTGGAAAAAACCGCTTTCAGCCTGCCGGAAGTCAAAAAATGGCTGGATGGCAAAAACATCAGGAACAAAATGTTCGTAAAAGGGAAGATCCTGATCATCAATACCGACTAAATTATTCACCACATACTGTACGTCTTGACAAAACGTTGACTATCGGCTAATATGCTGACATATTAATTGAATTAGACATTCATTATTATTAGTAAAAATAATTATGGCCACAGCTACAATTTCATTCAAACCAAAGCAGGTAACGAAAAAGTTGATCGGGGCTCTCGCAGAAAGATCACGCGATGTGATTACCCGACGATACGGTCTCGGTAAGGACTCTGAACAAATGACCCTTGACGCAATCGGCAAGATCTACGGTATTACCCGAGAACGAGTCCGACAGATTGAAAATCATGCCTTGGCCGTAATCAGAAAATCCAAGCAATACACCGAAGAAATACCGGTTTTTACTGAAATAGAAAACATCATCAGAGAACTCGGAGGGATCGTCGTCGAGCAGGATTTGCTTGATCACACTTCCAAAGACAAGTCGACCCAAAGCCATATCAACTTTCTCCTGGTCGTCGGTCATCCGTTCACCAAAATAAAAGAAGATGAGGATTTCAAGCATCGCTGGTTCATCGACAATCAATTGGCCGAAAAAGTCCACGGAGCGATCAAAAAACTCTACTCCAACCTCAAGGACGAAGATTTGATGTCCGAAGCGGATATGTTGAAGTCATTCTTGGAGCACATCGAAGATGTCTCTGAAAAATACAAGAACGAAGAAATCGCCAAGCGCTGGCTCACCTTGTCCAAGAAAATTTCCAAGAATCCATTGGGCGAATGGGGTAAGTCCGAATCTCCAAATATTAGCACCAAGGGCATGCGAGACTACGCCTATCTCGTCATTCGCCGACATGGTTCGCCAATTCACTTCCGCGAAGTTGCGAAGACCATCACTGAAGTTTTCAAGAAAAAGGCCCACATTGCGACCACCCACAATGAGCTGATCAAGGATCCACGATTTGTTTTGGTCGGCCGAGGCTTGTATGCTCTCGCTGAATGGGGTTATATGAGCGGAGTTGTCAAAGACGTAATCAAGAAACTGCTTGAAAAATACGGACCTCTCAACAAAGAAGAAATCGTCCAAAAGGTTCTCAAGGAACGATACGTCAAGGAAAATACGATTTTGATCAACCTGCAAAACCCTAAATACTTTAAAAAGAACAAGGAAGGCAAGTATGAGGTGGTAAGCAAATAACCAATATTTAAAAAACCGGCTAAGCCGGTTTTTTTATTGCCCAAGTTGTGGCAACGCATAAAGCGGTATGCTATAATCAGAGCAAATGTTTCTCGAGTTATTGATCAAATTGAATACGGAAATTCTGCCGCTGGTCTACAAGGTGCTATTTGTCCTGGCGCCTATTTATATCCCGTTTCTTCTTATCGTCGTGGCAGTAAAACTCTATGCCAAATATGTCCAACTGAAATACATTGCCAAACAGGAACCGATTTTGCTGGAAATCAAAATTCCCAAAGACATTCAAAAATCGCCCCTAGCCATGGAAATCGTCCTTGGGGCGATGCAACAGTCCGGCGCCGCGACCTACTCAGAGGCATGGCTTGATGGCAAGGTTGCTCCTTGGTTTTCTCTCGAGCTTGTCTCAATCGGCGGGGAAGTCAAATTTTTCGTCTGGGCCTCGGAAAAGAAATTCAAAAATCTCCTGGAAGCGCAGATTTACGCCCAATATCCGACCGTTGAAATATATCCGGTACCAAACGACAAGGACTATGCCAAACTTTTCACTTATGATCCGGCCGCCAATCAAATCTGGGGTATTCAGTACGGTCTCACGGGCGATGATGTCTTTCCAATAAAAACTTATACTGATTACAATCTCGACAAAGATCAAAAAGATGAATATCGCATCGACCCGTTGACCGCTGTGATTGAATACTTGGGTTCGATCGGTCCAGGCCAGCAAGCTTGGATCCAAGTCTTGATCCGCAAGCACGGCAAGATCGATCTCAAGATGCATTCTTTCAAAAAAGTTGATGACTGGAAGAAGGCCGCCAAGGCAAAAATCGAAGAAATCCGAGCCGAAGCAACACCCAAGCCAAAAAAGGAAGGCGAGTATCCGGGTTTTCCCAATCCAACCAAGGGTCAGATCGAGCAGATTGCCGCCATTGAGCGCAGCGTCAACAAAATGGCCTTTGATACCTGTATGCGCGGCTTTTATCTTGCTACCAAAGAAACTTTCAATCCGATTTACATTACCGGTATTATCGGCAGTATCAGGCAGTACAATTCCTCCACCTTAAACGGCTTCAAACTGAAAACCAAGACCGATGTCACTGATGCTTTCAAGGACTGGTGCACCGTCTTTCCGTTCCTAAATGATTTCAAGGATAAAAGGGTCATCAAGCTGAAAAAACTGATGTTCAATGCCTACAAACTGCGATCTTTTTTCTATCCGCCCTACAAGTATTATAAACAAGATCCCTTTATTCTTACCACGGAAGAAGTGGCGACCATTTATCACTTCCCAGGCAACGTCTCGGCAACGCCATCACTGCCAAAAATCCCTTCAAAGAAATCAGAAGCTCCTTCGAATCTACCCGTAAGCCAGAAATAATATGGATGAGCAACTCTTATTGCCGAAAGGTCTGTCTTGGTGGACGCGGTATAAAAAGCACGCAGCCTATTTTTTGCTGTTGCTGGTTATTTTGTTCGGGCTGTTCTATGCCAATTTTTTGTCGGCCCCAGTTTCTTTCCCAAAGAATTCACTGCTTACAATCCAAAAAGGCGAGACGCTTTCCGGCGTTGCGACGGATCTGGAAACGGCCGGCTATGTCCGATCGGGTACTGTTTTCAAGATTATTACCATCATTGTCGGCGGATCTAAAAGCTTGAATGCCGGAGATTACGTCATCACCCAAGATATCAATGCCATTTCTTTGGTTTGGAGGCTCACGCATTCTGATTATCAACTCTCAGAAACCAAAATCACCATTCCAGAAGGAATGGATGTCTATGAAATCGGAGATCTGCTGTCAAAGAGGCTGGGCAAGATAGACAAAAACGATTTCGCCAGACAAGCCAAGACTTACGAAGGATACTTGTTTCCGGATACTTACAATTTCTTGCCGAATATCACCACCTCGGAGGTTATTAAAATCATGAGGGATAATTTTGACCGACGCTTGAGCACGATAGAAAAAGACCTTTCTGCTTTTCACCAGACCAAAGCCGATATTATAAAGATGGCTTCGATTGTCGAAGAAGAGGGACGAACCACCGAGACCAGGCGGGTGATCGCGGGAATTCTATGGAAAAGATTATCTCTGAATATGCCACTCCAAGTTGATTCATCGTTTAAATATATTAACGGCAAGACGACCGAAACATTGACCCTAGACGATTTGAAGATCGACAGTCCGTATAACAGCTATCTATACAAAGGCTTGCCACCGACGCCAATCTGCAATCCCGGACTGGACTCCATCTCAGCCACAATCACTCCCATCAAGACAGCCTATTTGTTTTTTCTGACCGACAAGCAGGGAAATATGCATTATGCCAAGACCTATGAGGAGCATTTGAACAACAAGCTCTTGTATTTGAAGTAGGACACATCATTTTTTGTGGCCAAAGATTGTTTTGTATGGTATATAATTCAATTAATGAAAAGACCGGGAAGCAGAAAAATAAGCCGACTAGACAAAAAAACCCTTCCCAAAAAGGTGTTTTTCGGCATGTCCGGCGGTGTAGATAGCTCGGTCGGAGCCGCCTTATTGAAACAGGCCGGCTATGATGTGCACGGCGTTTTTATAAAAGTCTGGCAGCCGGATTTCTACGAATGTACTTGGCGCGAAGATCGGCTTGATGCCATGCGCGTCTGTGCCAAATTAGACATTCCTTTTTATACGCTGGACCTGGAAAAGGAATACAAGAAAGAGGTGGTGGATTATCTGATCGCCGAGTATGAAGCCGGCCGAACGCCGAATCCGGATGTCATGTGCAACAAGCACATTAAATTCGGCGGATTTTTTGATTGGGCGATGAAGCGTGGTGCCGATTACGTGGCGACCGGACATTATGCAAAAATCAAAATTAAAAAAATAAATCCTAAAAAGAAAGATGGGGAAATATTCCTGTTGGAAGCGGGGGATGATAAGAACAAAGATCAGAGCTATTTTTTGTGGACACTGACCCAGAAGCAACTTTCAAAGACGCTGTTTCCGGTTGGGAACATTGAAAAACCGGCGGTGAGAAAACTGGCGAAAAAGTTTGATCTGCCAACGGCAATAAAAAAAGACAGCCAGGGCATTTGTTTTATCGGCAAAGTCAGCATGGAAGAATTTTTAAAGCATTTTATCAAGGCTGAAGAAGGGAATGTCTTGAACGAAGCTGGCGAGATTATCGGCCGGCACAAAGGGGTAACATTTTACACCATCGGCCAGAGACACGGCTTTACCATTACCAAGAAGTCAACCAAAGACGATCGATATTTTGTCGTGAGCAAAAATCCGGACAAGAATACGATAACCGTTTCTACGAAATCCCTTTCCGCCAGCGGGAAAGATAACACCCAAATACATATCAAAAATACCAGCTGGACAACCGGACAACCACCGGAAATCGGCAAAAAATTTCAGGCCCGGATCCGTTATCGACAACCCTTAGAGGCCTGTGTAATAGAGGACGTTGGCGACAGCAGGGCCACCATAAGCTTTGTAGAGCCTCAGAAAGCCGTTACTGTCGGCCAATCCCTCGTAATATACGACGGTAAGGTTTGCCTGGGTGGCGGTATTATTGACTAATTGGCGCAACTGATAATTTTCGTGGTATAATTACCAGGAAAGTAATTATTAAATTATTAGCCAGTGGGAAAAAATAAATAATTTCTCACCTATATAAAATATGGATATAAACAACGTCGGTATGAACCCAATGCTAGATGGCGGTGTAAACAAAAAGACAATGTATATGTGGATCGGTATTGCCGTCGCAATTATTGTTGTCATACTCGGATTTTGGTATTTTGGCGGCAAGAACACGCCAGCAGTAACTGAAAATCCAGTCAACACCAACGCTTCCACCACCAATTTGGTTCCTAAAAAAGCCGTGACTCCGACCAGCACTCCTGATATTAATTTTGACGCCAAAGGCTAATCTTTATCATGTCACCCGAAATATATATAGTAAAAGCTGACGGTACCCGCGAGCTCTTTGACCGTGCCAAACTCGAACATTCATTGAGGAAAATCGGCACCGAACAAGACGTCGTCAGTCGAATTGTGTCCGAGATTACCGCTAATCTCTCCGATGGCAGCACCACCAAAGAAATCTACACCAAAGCTTTTGCTTTGCTGAAAAAAACTCAGAAAACCGTCGCCCTTCGCTACTCCCTCAAAAAAGCGGTGGCCGATCTCGGGCCATCCGGTTTTCCATTTGAAGAATACGTCGCTGAAATATTCAAATCTTTGGGTTATACAACAGAGACCGACGTCATTGTGATGGGTAAATGCGTCCCCCACGAGATGGATGTTGTCGCCTACAATGACACCGAACTGATAATGATCGAAGCTAAATTTCACACCGATTTTGGCGCCAAGAGCGATTTGAAAGTCGCCCTGTACATAAAAGCCCGCTTTGAAGATCTGGCAGGCAATACCTTTAAGTTTGGTGGCAAGGAAAGGAAACTGACCAAAGGCATGCTCATCACCAATACCAAATTTTCCAGCACGGCCATTCAATATGGCGAGTGCAATAATTTAAACATGGTTGGCTGGAATTATCCGCAGGGAAACAACCTGCACAACCTTATTGAGGGCCATGATCTGGTGCCTTTAACCGTTCTTACCAGCCTGACTCAGAGCGAAAAGAGAATGTTTATTGCCAGCAATATCGTCTTGTCCCGCCAGCTTGGCGACTACGGACTATTGAAACAGTTTGGCATAAGCGATGCCAAGGCTAAAATAATAATCAAGGAAGTTTACAGCTTGTGCAAGGATTGCATAAGTATCGACGAACTGAGTAAAATAAACACCTGATTTAATCGGCCAAGCCGGCATACAACCACCACAATCTCTGTGGATAAAGTGCTGTTCATAAGTTTGCCTCGCAGTATAATTGTATACAGAAATTTAGTTCCAACCCTGTATTAGAAAGGCGGTGTATATGAATAGTGTTGCTGAGAAAAAAGTTCTGCATCCGGAGTTATCTGAATTGCCGGATAAGTATAAACAGATCGCGCTAGTGGCTATCAATAGTCCGGTCAATCGTCATGCGGTCAGGGTAAGGCTTGGCTGGGATGATGCCCATCTGGACACGAGGATTGGTCAGAACACACTGATCGAACACCACGTCTTGAATGGCGGCGTTGGGCCGTTGGCTGAGGAAGCCCTGAAGTTCCTCAAGGAAAAGGGTTATCTGGGTTAATCAAGCAGGAAAAAGGCAAGGAAAATAATAGGGGTGTCCAACGAGGCACCCCTATTTTAATTCCCAAAAGTTAATGCAAATAATTCTTACTCCGGCATTTTATTTTAGACTTATTTATGCTATATTTTTGGAATGCAATCAAAAGAAATTCGCGAACGGTATTTAAAATTCTTTGAGAAAAGGGGCCACAAGATCATCCCTTCGGCCACCCTTGTGCCGGCAAATTATGAAATTCCCGACAAAGGATCTCTCTTCACCACGGCTGGCATGCAGCCACTTATCCCATATCTTCTTGGAACAAAGCATCCGGCCGGTACGCGCTTGGTAGACGTCCAAAAGTGCGTTAGAACGGGGGATATCGATGATGTTGGTGATAATCGCCATCTGACCTTTTTTGAAATGATGGGGAATTGGTCGTTGGGCGATTATTTCAAGAAAGACTCGATCGCTTGGAGTTTGGAATTTTTGACCAGCCGGGAAGAGGGCCTGGGTTTAGACCCAAGGAGACTATACGTAACGGTATTTAAGGGTGAGCCTGCCTCGACACAAGGCGGGGATGGTATTCCACGCGACGAAGAGTCTATCGATATCTGGAGAGAAAACTTTTCCAAGCACAATATTACTGCCGAGGTCTCTGGCGCAGACGAATACATTAAAGGCGAAATCAGAATCCTTCCGCTCGGCAAAGACGATAACTTCTGGATTGCTGGACAGACCGGCCCTTGCGGTGGAGATACGGAGATGTTTTATGACGTCCTCGGTGAGGAAAAAGGTGGAAAATTGGAAGGTAAATTTGCCGATCTGGTAAAGAGCGGACGTATCATCGAGATTTGGAACAACGTCTTTATGGAGTTCAACAAAACTGCCGATGGCAAGTATGAGAAACTAGCCAAACCCAATGTGGATACTGGTATGGGACTGGAGAGAACTACCGTGGTTATGCAAGGTAAGGCCAACGTATTTGAGACTGATTTATTTGAGGATATCTTGAATGTCATCAGAAAATCAGCCGCCAAACAGGATGAAAGAATAGAGAGAATCGTGGCTGACCACATTCGTTCCGCCGTGATGATTATTTCTGATGGTGTGATTCCATCAAACACGGAGAATGGCTATGTTTTGCGTCGGATTTTAAGACGAGCGATTAAATTCATTGACCAGCTAGGTATTCCAAAAGAAGGAATCTTTTCCATTACCCAAACGGCTATTGCTGGTCTCGCATATGCTTATCCAAGCTTGGATCAAAAAGAAACAGAAATTTTGGATGTGATTAAAAAAGAGGATGAGAAATTTCGACAAACATTAGGAATTGGCTTAAAAGCGTTTGAGAAAATATACAATTCATTTATTATCGAACAAAAAAACAATCCGAATTTCCAATTTTCTAGAGGTGATATTTTATTTAATTTGTTTCAAGAGTATGGATTTCCATATGAACTATCACTGGAAGAGTTGTATAATAGGGGAGTAAAAGCAGATCTGCTAATTACAAGAACTGAATTTGAGAAGGCTTTTAGAGACCATCAAATTATTTCTAAGGCCGGTTCAGAACAAAAATTTAAAGGCGGTCTAGCTGGTACTGGCGAAATGGAGACCAAATACCACACCGCGACGCACCTGCTCTTGGCCGCCCTTCGAAATGTCTTGAAAGCCGAAATTGTACAGAAGGGGAGCAACATTACCGCCGAAAGAATGCGTTTTGATTTCAATTGGCCAGAGAAATTAAATCCGGATCAGATAAAAGCCATAGAAGATTTGGTGAACCAGAAAATCCAGGAAAAAATTCCAGTAGAAATGATGGAATTGCCAAAAGATGAAGCCAAGAAAATCGTCACTACTCTGTCTTTTGATCTATCAAAATACGGCGATATCGTAAAAGTCTACAAGATAGGGGATTTCAGCACGGAATTTTGCGGCGGTCCGCACGTAGCAAACACCTCCGAGCTCGGTCATTTTAAAATTGTCAAAGAAGAAGCGTCGGCGGCCGGCATCCGACGAATCAAGGCGGTCCTCAGCTAAGTTATCCTCAGTATTTCATTTGTGAATAAAAGCGACTGGTATTATAATGTACTCATGTCGCTTTTTTCTTTTTCAAATCTATTCAAGAAAAAATATAACTACTCGCTGGTTTATGATATTCGGGGCGGCAGCGTTGGCGTCTCTATTGTAAAATTCGTTGCCGGCCCAGGATTTGATGTCCTCAAATCAGTGAGACAGCCCATCAGCATAAGTAACAATATCAGCACAGACCAATATATCAGGCAAATGGGTTCAGCCCTGGAAAAAGCTTCGGCTGAAATCCAAAAACACCTAATAGAAATCAACCTGACGCGACCCAAGGCAAAGATTCGCGTCGACAGGGGTTTTATATTCTTCTCTTCGCCTTGGTCAGCCTCGCAGACTATGGTCTATCGCTATACGACAGACAACGATACTATCATCACCCCGTCATTCTTGGATAAAATCTTCAAAGAGGAAAGTGCCAAGCTTCGATCAAGCCTTTCCGGAGCCAAGATTTTTACCGACATAAACTCGGTTGGCGACGTCATTGAGAAAAAAATAATCCAGGCGAAAATCAACGGCTACGTGATGGAGGATATCTTGAATAAACCAGCTCAAGATTTGGAATTGTCGATATATCTGACCGTCGTACCCCAGCAAATAATTTCTCAAATTGAAAATTCTATCAGCCGGCATTTTATTGTGGACGAATATTACCTGCACTCTCTTTCTCTGCCGCTCTATACCGTTACCCGCGACCTCTATCCTCACAAAGATGACTTTGTGCTGGTCGAAATCGGCTACGAGACAACCGAGATCATGATTGTGAGGGATAAAGTTATTGCCGGTCACGCTTCCATTCCCATGGGCCGCAACTTCTTTATCAAGGAAGTCGCAAGTAAGATGAAAGTCGGTCCGGAAATCGCCAACTCCATGATATCTCTGCACTGCAAGGGCGAGTGTGATGCTGGCGCAACCGCTGTTTTTGGCGACACTCTGAAATCACTCGTTGATATCTGGAGCAATAAGATCAAAGAAGTTTTTTCCAAATACATCGAAGAGATGTATATTCCCAAGTCCGTCTTTTTTGTCGCCGACAACGATTTTATCTGCTACGTGGCCGAGCATTTCACCAACAGCAAGGTGGATCAATATGGTATAATGGCTTCCGAACTCAAAGTCCTTCTGATTGAGAAAAATCAGCTCAGCAAAATATGCGGCAAGACAACCGCTGCCCAGGAAGACATGATTTTGCACGTTGAACAGCTCTTCTTGGATAAAATTTATAATATTTAAACATGGCAAAAAAATTATTAAACGACATACTGGTGAATGACAGCAAATCCGTTCGACGGATCAACATCGAAAAGGTTCCGCGAAAAAGGCTGCCCGCCCTAAGCGAAATCAGTCCGGAAATTCCGCCTATCAAAAGAGAACCGAAGGTTTTCAAGCTCAAAAACGTCCGCCGAGAAATCAACCCGCAGTTTTTTATCTGGGTGGTGGCGATTATTTCTCTCGTCGCGCTATTTTTTGGCATTTCTCTCGTCTTTTCCAAGGTAACAATCGAGGTGACCGCCAAAAAGACGCCAGTTCAGTTTGATAACACCGTTTACAATGCCCACCTGAATTCCTCCTCGACCAACTATCTGTCATATGAGGTGATGACTCTAAAAAAAGACGAGTTCGCCACCATCGAATCCACCGAAGAGAAACAGGTTAATCAAAAAGCGACCGGGAAAGTCATGCTCTACAATGAATACTCCTCATCAGCCCAAAGACTGATCACCAATACCCGTCTTGCCTCTGCCGATGGAAGGATCTATCGGCTCGTTAGCACGACAATTGTTCCCGGCTACAAGAAGGTGAGCGGCAAGATTGTGCCTGGCAGCATCGAAACCAACGTAATTGCCGACCAGGCCGGAGATAAATACAACTTAAAAATCTCCGATTTGGCTGGCGATTTCAAAATCCCCAGCTTCAAAGGAAGTCCCAGGTATAATTCATTCTACGGCCGAATTTCCAAGGACATCACTGGCGGTTTTATCGGCACTCAGAAAGTCATTGCCGACGATGTCTTAAGCAAGACCATCGATCAGCTGAAAAAAGACTTGCAGGCCGAAATAATAAAAGAAATGTATGCCGTCAGGCCCGACTCCTATATTATTTTCAATGATTTGTATTATATTAATTTTGAAAGGTTGCCAGACGGAAGCGATGGTAGCAGTGCCAAGATCGGCATGCGGGCAACTTTAAACGGACTGATATTCAATTCGCAAAAAATTGCCGAGTATGTTCTCCTGCAAACAAAGATTGCCTCTTCCACCAACCAAGTCGAGTTTATTCCGGATGATAACCTGGTTTTGCAGGTAAAAAACACCAACACCAACAAACCTTACGCGGAAAACAGCTTGCAAATATCCTTCACTGGCAAAGGGGAAATTAAGTGGCTGTACAACGAAAAGCAGCTTAAAATCGACTTGGCTGGCAAATCAGCTTCAGCCATACCCAAAGTGCTCAATAAATACTCCGCCCAAATATCTGATATAAAGGTATATTTTAGGCCAATCTGGCAGCGCTATATACCCGAAGACACCGCAAAAATCTTTATTAAAGAAAAAACCGACTAATTATGCACAGCTTGGGCAGATAATCACTTGACCGGAGCGGAAATATTTGCTATTATCCTAGGCGTTGTTTTGAAATGATGAATAATAAAAATAAACAAGTAGTGGAGGGCGTCGTCATCGAGGCATTTCCAAATACTTTATTTAAAGTAAAACTCGCACCTTACGGCGAGGAACTTCTGACGTTTTTATCTGGCAAAATGCGGATGAACCGTATCAGAATATTGATCGGGGACAAGGTTCTTATTGAACTCGATGAATATGGCGGTAAGGGTAGGATTACTAGAAGATTATAATCGACGCTTACGAGTGTCATTCCTCGCCGAAACGGGGATCCGTTATTTATAAGAATTTAAAAACATTTTCAATGAAAGTACGAGCATCTGTAAAAAAACTTTGTGCCCAATGCAAAATCGTCCGACGAAAAGGACGAGTCAATGTCATCTGCAAGACTGACGCCCGACACAAGCAGAGACAAGGCTAATATTATTTATCATTTTATATAAAAAACTAAACTATGCGTATTTCAGGTATTACAATCCCAGACAACAAGAGACTCAAAATCGGTTTGACGGTACTTTACGGTATTGGCTTGAACCGTGCCAAGACTATTTTGAAGGAAGCCAAAGTGGACGGCGAAAAAAAGCCGGCCGAAATCACCCCTGAGGAAGAAAACCAGGTCAGAAAGATCGTTGAAGTCCTTAAGATCGAAGGAGATCTCAAGCGAGAAATCGGTGCCAACATCAAGCGACTCAAAGACATCAAGTGCTACCGAGGAACAAGGCACACAAAAAAATTACCATCCCGCGGACAGCGAACCAAGACCAACTCTCGAACCCTAAGAGGAAACACCCGAAAGACCATGGGTACTGGTAGAAAAGCAGCGGAAAAGAAATAGGCGAAAATAAACATTATTAATAAATAAACTTATACGATGGGAAAAGTAAAAATTGCAAAAAAGGAAGAGGGAGCTGAAGCAGCGGCAACCACAGAAACAAAAAAAGTTCCTACTGGCGGGAAAAAGCGTGTGGAATCCGGCATTTTGTTTGTTGAATCCACCTACAACAACACCAAAGTTTCTGTCTCCGATACCAAAGGCAACGTTTTGATGTGGTCATCAAGCGGCTCTTTGGGTTTTAGAGGTGCAAAGAAGGGTACGCCGTTTGCCGCCGCAAAAATCGGCGAAACATTGGCCGCCAAAGCGCTTGAAATCGGACTCAAAGAAATCAACGTTATCGTCAAAGGCGTCGGTTCTGGCCGAGAATCAGCAATCCGAGGTTTTATTTCAAAAGGTTTTACCATCAATTCCATCAAGGATGTCACCCCGGTCCCTCACAATGGTCCAAAGCCAAAGAAACCACGACGAGTCTAAAAAATATTTTAATAAAATAAGCTATCAATACGAAAAATGTTAAATCGACCTAAATACAAGACAGCAAGAAGACTGGGCGCCAATGTCTTCGACAAGACAATGTCGGCCAAGTTTGCTTTGCGTGAGTCACGCCGAAAAATTGAGAAGCGACCAAAGGCTCGCAGTGAGTACGGTCTGCAGCTCCTCGAAAAACAAAAAGCCAAGACTCTCTATGGCGTGAGCGAGAGGGTGTTTTCCAAATACGTCAAAGCAATTTTGGATAAAAAGGGCGCTAACAGCCCAGAACAGCTGATGGCGGTCTTGGAATCACGATTAGACAACGTCGTTTATCGAATGGGCTTTGCTCCAACCAGACAAGCCTCACGACAGATGGTTGCTCATGGTCACTTTACCGTAAATGGCACCCGAGTCACCATCCCTTCATACAGCGTAAAGATTGGCGACAAGATCGCTATCCGCGACGGATCAAAAGCCAAGACTCTTTTCACCGGCCTCGATGAAAAACTGAAGACCTACAACTGGCCATCATGGTTGGCACTGGATATCGCCAAGAAAGAATGCAAGGTTCAAGGCCTGCCAAAGCTCGCCCCAACCGAAGTCATCTTCGATGGTGCCGCAGTGTTGAACTTCTACAGCAGATAATCGTATCGCTTTATTTTTAAAAATTTTATTAATTTAGCTAATTTTTTAACATATGTCAGAAAGCAAACAAGTTTTATTGCCTTCCAAGCCACGAATAGTATCTGAAGAAGGTTTTTCAGGCACATATGAAGTAGACGGACTTTATCCGGGCTACGGACACACTCTCGGCAACTCCCTCCGCCGAATTATTTTGTCATCTCTACCTGGCGCGGCTATCACTTCGGTAAAAATCAAAGGGGCTGATCATGAATTTTCATCGATCACTGGGGTCAAGGAAGACGTCATCACGATGATTTTGAACCTGAAAAAGGTCCGAATCAAGATGATCACCGAAGAGTCACAGGTTTTGGAAATAAAGGTCAAAGGCATCAAAGATGTCACGGCTGGCGATATTATTGTTCCTGGACAAGTAGAAATTCTGAACCCTGACCTTCATATCGCTTCTGTCAATGACAAGAATGCCGAGTTGAACATCGAAATCACCATTGAAAAAGGTTTGGGTTATGTGCCAAAAGAAATCATCCAAAAGGAAAGAGTGGAGATAGGCGCTATCGCTCTCGATGCCATCTTTAGCCCGATCCGCCGAGTGAATTACGAAGTTGAAAACATGCGCGTTGGCGATCGAACCGATTTCAATAAATTGAAAATGGTAATCGAAACTGATGGTACGATCCTGCCACGAGAAGCGCTGGAAGAAGCGATCATGATCATGATCAACCAGCTCAAAGCAATTGTCGGCTTCAAGGAGCCAGAAGTCGTCGTCGAAGAAAAGAAAGACGTCATCACCGAGGAGAAAAAGGAGGACGACACAGAATTCTTGAAAACCAGGATTGAAACCTTGGATTTGTCAGCACGAACCATCAACGCCCTTTCAAATGCCAACATCCGAACCATTGGCGGACTCGCTCGCAAGAAAGAGTCTGACCTTGAGGATTTGGAGGGTTTGGGTGCAAAGGGAATTCAGGAAATCAAGAAGTTGTTGTCAAATTACGGCATCACTTTGAAATAATTTATTAATAATTTACCAAAAGAATGATTCACGGACACAAAATAAAACAGCTCAGCCGAGAGAAAAACCAGAGAAATGCTCTGATCAAGACTTTGGCTGTCTCCCTGGTGCGAGATGAAAAAATCAAAACGACCGAAGTCAAGGCAAAAGCATTGAGACCATTTATCGAAAGACTGGTCACCAAGGCCAAGGCCGGAGATTTGGCGGCAAGAAAATTGGTCAGCGAGAAGCTCGGACCGGTCACAGCCAAGAAAATGGTAGAAAAAATTGCCCCAAAATTTAAGGATCGAAACGGCGGCTATACCAGAATTACCAAGCTTGATACCCGCAAGACCGATGGGGCAAGAATGGCTCAGATAGAATTTGTATAAATCTAAATACTTACAATGAATAACACATATACAATTGATGCAACCGGAAAGAAGTTGGGCCGCCTAGCTAGCGAAGTCGCCTCGATCTTGCTCGGCAAAAAAAACCCTGACTTTGAAAAGCATTTGGTCGCCAACGTCAAAGTCACTGTCACCAACGCTTCCAAAATGGATATTACCGAAAGAAAGGCCCAGAGCCAGATGTATCGAAGATATACCGGTTCACGAGGCGGTTTGCGCGAAGAATCCTTGGGAGAAATGGCTGCCAAGAAAGGATACGGATCAGTCCTGGAAAAAGCGATTTCCGGAATGCTTCATAACAACAAGCTCAAGTCGAAGATGCTCTTAAATTTAACTATCAGCGAATAATATGTCAGAAACAACAGAAAAAAAGTATATTGGTGCCGTTGGACGACGAAAGACAGCGATTGCTCGCGTTCGACTTCAACCAGCAACAAAAAGTAGCCTGACCATAAACGACAAATCAGTCGAGGAATATTTCAAGACTGACATGCTTCGACACACCGCAACTGAGGCAATCACCAAATTAAAATTGGATCAGAAATTTGCGATTACCGTGGTGGTTTCTGGTGGGGGAATCAGCGGCCAAGCCGTCGCTGTCCGACACTCGATCGCCCGCGCTTTGAATGAATACGACGCCGACCTCCGAAAGAAATTAAAGAAAGCCGGCTTCCTCGAGCGAGACCAGCGTTCAAAAGAGCGCCGAAAGTTTGGTCTCAAGAAAGCTCGAAAGGCGCCACAGTGGTCAAAGCGATAAAGATACTCAAAAAAATCCGACAGAACGTCGGGTTTTTTGTAACCTTGATTTTTGTCCGGTTCGTGGTAATATCATTCTTGGCTTCCAAGAGGGCGTGCTTAATGATCGGGGAGGTGCATCGCGGCTACGTTGCGACACCTAAGATCTGATCTATCAGCACTCGGAAAGAGGCAATCGGCGGATTAGATACCCGCCATATATGAATCTGGAGAATGCCGCTCCCCTCGAACTTTCACGGGGACAATGTCGGCCGTAATTATAACGGCCCTGGTATAGGTAGCTCCGACTTACTCGCCTTTTTCACCTCTTGGTGGCCACCATTTTACCGTCGCTTCAACAAGTGACGGTTTTTTTATGCTATAATTCCTACAAATTTAAATATATGAAGCAATTTTTCCAATATATGAGCAAGTTTGATGCTACTTTAGTGGTTTTGTTATTACTAGCCATCATTCTTAGAGGCTTCGGAGGTGATCCGTCATCAATAATCGGCACGGTCAGCGACTATTCTCTATTTATTACAGCCATCCTCGGCACCGCACCCGTCCTATATAGCGCCTACAAGGCTTTGATCAACAGAAAAATTTCCGTTGATCTCCTGGCAAGCGTCGCTTTAATATTTTCACTCTTTACGCACGAATGGTTATCGGCTGTTTTTATCAACCTGATGCTCGCTTCAGCGAGGGTTTTTATGTCTTACAACGAAGCCCGCGCCAGAAAAAATATCGACGGTTTGTTAAAGCTAAAACCGACAAAGATAAAAGTTGAGCGTGGCGGAAAGATGTTGGAAGTCCAACCAGCAGAAGTAATGATCGGCGATTTTGTCTTGGTCGACCTGGGCGAGAGGGTGCCAGTTGACGGCGAAGTGGTTGCCGGGACAGCCGATGTTGATCAGTCCGCCTTGACGGGTGAATCCCTGCCGGTCAGCAAAGAAAAAGGCGACAAGGTCTGGAGCTCAACCTTGATTTCCAGCGGGCACCTGACTATCAAAGCTGAAAAGGTTGGAACGGAAACGACGCTAGAAAAAATAATCGAAATGGTAGAAAATGCCCAGCTGGAAAAACCGGACGTCCATACGGCCGCAGAGAAATTTGCCACTTGGTATCTGGTGACGGTTTTTATTGGCGCCATTCTTTTGTTCCTTTTTGGCTATGATATCAAGGTCATACTCGCCATCATGTTGGTCGTCTGTGCCGATGATGTCGCCGTCGCCGTACCACTCACTTTTCTTACGGCGATTAGCTATTGTGCAAAAAAGGGGGCGATCGTGAAGGGTGCGAGCTACCTGGAAGCTTTGGCCCAAGTGAAAGTTATTTTTGTCGACAAGACCGGAACGCTCACCAAAGGAAACTTGAAAGTGGAGAAATTTGAATGTGCCGGCATCACTTGTGAAGATTTCGTCAGCCTGGCCAAAACCACAGCCGAGCAATCGGATCATCCCATATCAAAAGCCATCCTTGAATATGCGAACGGAAATTATAATTCTACCGATGAGGAGGTAAAATCTACCCGCGAATTGCCGGGCAAAGGCGTCCTTGCCGACATTGGCAATAAAAAAGTCATACTAGGACGTCCGTCTTTTGCCAGGGAATTTGGCTTTGTGATTGATAAAGATTTACAGGATAAAATCTGGGCCGAGGAAGACAAAGGTTTTAACGTGACCGTGGTCGGCGTCGACGGGAAAATAATGGGTTATTTTGTCCTGGCCGATGAGTTAAAGGCGAATATTGCCGAAAATATTGCCGAGCTAAAGAAATTGGGCGTAGAAAAAGTCATCATGCTGACCGGTGACAACGAAAGAGTCGCCAAAAGACTCGCCCAAAAACTTGGCGTCACAGATTTCTATCCCAACCTTCTGCCGGAACAAAAACTAGCCTACATAAAAAACGAGTTGAATTCGAAATACAAAGTCGCCATGGTGGGAGACGGGGTCAATGATGCGGCTTCGCTTTCACTAGCTGATGTCGGAATCGCGATGGGTGGTATCGGTATGGATGTAGCTATCGAATCAGCGGACATCGTCCTAATGAAAGATGATTTTTCCAAAATTGCCGAACTGATGCGCGTCTCCAAATACACCCTAAAGATCGCCAACCAGGATTTCTGGATCTGGGGGGCAAGCAATATTTTCGGCCTCGGTTTAGTTTTTTTTGCAAAACTCGCCCCGACCGGCGCCTCACTGTATAATTTCCTGACCGATTTTCTTCCCCTGATCAATTCGGTCCGCATCTTCTCGCTATATATCCGCCGCTAAGAAATTATAAATAAGTCTGCTATAATAGGTAAATTATTTTTAAATTTTCAAACCCATGAATTTGATTTTCCTCGACACCGAGACGACCGGCAATGATCCCAAAAAAGACCGCTTATGCCAAATCTGCTATCGAACAGGCGACGAGGTTTGTTCTGAATTTTTCAAGCCGGAAATACCAATATCGGTCAAAGCGATGAGCGTGACCCACATCACCAACAAAATGGTAGCAGATAAGGAAGCTTTTTTGGGTAGTGAGATGGCGAAAAAACTGCAGAAGTTACTCGCTGACGGGGTATTGGTCGCCCATAACGCCAAATTCGATATCGCGATGCTTGAGTCCGAAGGCATAAAGGTCCCGCAATTCATCTGTACCCTGCGAGTCGCCAGATTTTTGGATCCCAAGAATTCCATTCCGGAATACGGCCTCCAATTCTTGAGATACTTCTTGGATTTGGACGTTGACGGCCTGGCTCATAGCGCTGAGGGCGACGTGAATGTCCTGTGTGCCGTTTTCCAACGGCTACTGGCCAAAGTAAAAGAAATCGAAGGGGACGAGGAGAAAGCCATTAAAAAAATGATTGAGATTTCTAAAACACCGACCATTTTTAACCGCTTTAATTTCGGCAAATATAAAGACAAATCACTTGAAGAAGTCCTGGCTTCTGACCGAAGATACTTGGAGTGGCTTTTAAACTCAAAACTTGAAAACGAACAGGGTGATGAGGATTGGATTTATACCCTCAGACATTACCTGAATAAATGATTTTTTGATTTTATGTGATTTTTTGCTATAATCCGACTTATGAATAATGATGACAAAACAATAGACCCAAAAGACGCTGATATGGAGGAGTTAGACGAGGTCGTCTATGATGCCACCATAGATAGCGACAACATGTCCGATCCAAAGGAAAAGATTGCCAAACTTAAGGCTAAAATCAAGGAATTGACCGCCCAGAAAGACGAGTATATGAACGGCTGGCAGAGGGAGCGAGCGGATTTTGTGAATTTTAAAAAACGCGCCGAGGAAGAAAAAAAAGATTACATCAAATTTGCCAATGAAAACGTTTTGATGGAAGTCCTACCGGTACTTGAAAGCTTTGATATGGCTTTTATGAACAAGGAACAGTGGAATTCTGTCCCGCAAAACTGGCGAGTCGGCGTGGAATACATCCACCAACAGCTGGTCAAAATACTAGATGAAAATGGTCTCAAGGAATTCGTGCCCAAAGCCGGAGATATTTTTGATCCCAAACTGCACATTGCCGAAGAGGTGATAAAAGCAGACAAAAAAGAAGACGACGGGAAAATAATTTCTGTAATTAAAAAGGGTTATAAAATGAGCGACCGCGTTATCGTTGCTCCAAAGGTGACGGTCGGCGAGTGGAAAGAATGAAAAATTTTGGAAATATGCTATAATAGGGACATGTTAAGCGTCGTCAAACAGCCAAAATACATAGAAAAATTGGTTACTTTGCCAAACGGTAAGGTAGTTTTGGTGGTGTTTGAACTCATATCGCAGAACGGCCGAATTATCGCCAAGGCGATCTCTGGAAAAGTTGTTACTGAAGTATTTTCCCAAGAGGAAATACTCTGTTTGCCTTGCGTTAAAACCTCTTCAGATTTTGTCCCCGTAAAATCTACAATCTATCATCTACTATCTACTTTCGTCAGAGATTTTAGTTTTACAATGAGCCAACCGACTCGTGCTCCAAGTTTGTAAGACATCTTAAAAATTAAGGTATTCCTTTTTCTTAGCACGATAATAATTTTGTCGCCACAAAATTATTTCTCTACTCCCTCGATTTTCTGGTGAAAATCTCGGTCCGTAAGGCACGAAAAAGAAACACCTTACTTTTTTGATACTCTTTTATTAAATTTAATCTAAATAAAAATAAACATGTCTAAAATAATCGGAATCGATCTAGGAACTACTTTCTCGGCTGTAGCCGTAATGGAAGGAGATTCCCCAAAAATCATTGAAAACATCGAGGGGTCCAGGACAACCCCGTCGATTGTCGCCACCGCCAAGACTGGCGAGCGACTGGTCGGCCAGCTGGCAAGACGCCAAGCCGTAACCAATCCCAAAAACACCATCTTCCAAATCAAGCGCTTCATGGGCCACAATTACGAAGATCCGGGCGTTCAAAAAGATAAAGCCGGGGTATCGTTTGAAATCCAGAAATCTGGAACGGGCGGGGTAGAGGTAAAGATGAATAACCAGAATTTCAAGCCGGAAGAAATTTCAGCCATGATTCTTCAGAAGTTGAAGAGCGACGCTGAGACCAAGCTTGGTGAAAAAATTACCGACGCGGTCATTACCGTTCCAGCCTATTTCAACGATTCGCAAAGACAAGCAACAAAAGACGCGGGGACGATCGCTGGCCTGAACGTTCTGCGTATTATCAACGAACCGACAGCCGCGGCTCTCGCTTATGGTTTCAACAAAAAGAAGGATGAGAAAATCGCCGTCTACGACTTTGGTGGCGGTACTTTCGATATCTCCATTCTCGAAGTTGGCGCGGATATCGTCGAAGTAAAATCGACTGACGGAGACTCTCACCTTGGCGGTCGCGATATCGATCGAAAGATAATGGATTGGATTGCCGAAGAATTCAAAAAGGAAAGCGGCATTGACGTTCGCAAGGACACCCTCGCTCTTCAGCGCTTGGACGAAGCCGCCGAAAAAGCCAAAATTGAGCTTTCAACAGCAATGGAGACGGAGATCAACATTCCATTCATTACTTCCGATGCCAACGGCCCTCGACACCTACTGATCAAAATGACTCGAGCCACTTTGGAAAACCTGGCCAAGGAATATATCGAACGATCAATCATGATCACCAAGCGAGCCCTCGAAGCTTCGCCATTCAAAATGGGTGAGATCAACGAAGTCTTGATGGTTGGTGGCCAGACCAGAATGCCAGCCATTCAAAAAGCGGTGAAGGAATTGTTCGGCAAGGAACCAAACCTTTCGATCAATCCCGACGAGGTGGTGGCACTCGGTGCGGCTGTTCAGGGCGGAATTCTGCGAGGCGACGTGAAAGACATTCTTTTGCTCGACGTCATTCCGCTTTCTCTAGGTATTGAGACTATGGGTGGTGTCGCGACAAAACTGGTAGAAAGAAATACGACCATTCCAACAACCAAAAGCCAGGTCTTTTCAACCGCCGCTGACAATCAAACATCAGTGGAAATTCACATCGTCCAAGGTGAAAGAGCGATGGCTTCTGACAACAAAAGTCTGGGCCGATTTATTCTTGATGGTATTCCACCAGCTCCACGCGGCATGCCACAAGTGGAAGTCTCATTTGATGTCGATGCCAACGGTATCTTATCGGTGAAAGCCAAAGACAAGACGACTGGCAAAGAACAATCGATTCGTATCGAGGCTCGTTCTGGCTTGACCGATGCTGATATCAAAAAGATGCAGACCGAAGCCGCCGCCCACGAAGAAGAGGACAAGAAAAAGAAAGAGACAGTCGAGGTAAAAAATCATGCTGAACAGACGGTCTACATGGCTGAGAAGGCGATAAAGGATAACGGCGGAAAAGTTACGCCAGAAATCGTTAAGGCAGTGGAAGATAAAATTGCTGACTTAAAGAAAGTCAAAGACGGAACGGATATTGAAGCAATCAAAAAGGCGATGGATGAAGTCTCAGTCGAATTGCAAAAAATCGGCGAAGCGATGATGAAGGCCCAGCAGGCACAAGGCCAGACAAATCCTCAAGCTGGTGAACAAGGTGGGGAAGGAAAGAAGGATGACAATGTGCGAGATGCTGATTTTACCGAAGAGAAGAAATAATTAATAGAATACCAAGGTCTCTCCTTGAGGAGGAGTCCGCGACGGGAAAGGTGAGACCTTGGGATTCAAAAAATAAATGCCCAAAGACTATTACAAGACCCTTGGTGTTGATAAAAACGCCACCAAAGACGACATAAAGAAGGCTTTCCGCAAATTGGCCCACGAATACCACCCTGATAAAGGGACGGGAAACGAGGCTAAATTCAAGGAAGTTAGCGAGGCTTATAGTGTCCTTTCTGACGATCAAAAGCGATCGCAGTACGATACTTACGGATCGGCCGGACCAGGCCCTGGCGGGGCTTATGGAGGCCAATACAGCCAAGGTTTTGGTGACTTTGGCGGCTTTGATTTCTCTCAATTCAACCAAGGTGGAAATGGCCAGGGTTTTGAATTTGACCTCGGTGACATTTTTGGTGATTTCTTTGGCGGTGGCAGCGGCGGTCGTCGAAAAGTGAAGAAGGGGAAAGACATACACATTGATATGGACCTGACTTTTTCTGAATCGATTTTTGGCGTGGAAAAGGAAATTCGCCTGACAAAAAATTCTTTCTGCCGAGACTGTGAAGGGACCGGCGCCAAACGCGGTTCACCGACCCAAACCTGTTCTGACTGCAACGGTCGCGGTAAAATCAAGGAAACCCGCCGAACTATCTTGGGTGCCGTCGTAACAGAAAAAGTCTGTCCGAAATGCGACGGGGCAGGCAAGACTTTCAGTGAAAAATGCCCGACTTGCCACGGACTCGGAATAAACAAAGACCAGCAGGCTTTCAAGATTAAAATCCCGGCGGATATCAATGATGGCGAGACGATGCGAATGTCCGGCGCCGGCGAAGCGATTGCTGGTGGCGTGGCCGGAGATTTGTATGTTCAGATTCATGTCCGAAACGACAAGTTGTTCAGCCGGGAAGGAAAAAATCTCGTGACTGAACTGACAATAAAACTGTCTGACGCCATGCTTGGTGCCGAATACAATCTCAAGACTCTTGATGGCGACATGAGGGTCAAAATTCCCGAGGGAATAAAGTTTGGCGAAATCTTGCGCATTAAAGGCAAGGGGATCCCCCGCGAACGCGACGGACGAGGGGATCTGCTGATCAAGATCAACATTCAGATGCCAAACCGTTTGTCACGAACAGCCAGGAAAGCGATTGAAGATTTGAAGAAGGAAGGCTACTGATAATTTAAGAAGGCGGGGTTTACTGCGTAAACCCCGCCTTTGTGCTATAGTAGCGCGCGGAAAGGAGGTGAAGAATGATCAAAAAATCACCCATCGTACTTTGGCAATTAGCTGTCGGGTATAGCATCAAGGCTTTGTCCTTTTTCTTTTTGGTTGTCCTGATCTATCCAGTCCTCCTGCTTTCTTTGGGAAAGTTTTGGGGTAGCTGTTTTTCCCTGGTCACGACGATCGTCACATATTATGTAATAGCATTTATGTATTTCCGATCAGCCAAAGACTGGCTGGGCATAGAATTGATTAAAAGCTTGAAAGATCGTCCATCAAGGGGCTTGCTGCAAAACCTGGCGAAAGAAATTTTGAAGAACGGCGACGTAGTGGCTGCCTTGGTCTTACCGGTCTTCTTCAATCCGATCGTTACGGTAATCTATTTGCGCAAGGGCGCTTGGAACTTTGGCCCGATCAAGAAAAAAGACCGCCTGACAATAATCGCCAGCTCGACGGTTTTCTCGGTTTTGTGGCTAATTGTCGTGATAACCGGCATGTCTCTCTATGACATCCTCAAGCACAAATTGACCTGTGGCCACCAGTAGCCGCCTCCAACCCTAGTTGAGTGGCGGCTTTTAATTTGCTATTATTGCCCGATGGATAAAAACATAACAAAAACGTTACTTTCTGGAGTCAAACCGACCGGCCGACCGCATATCGGCAACTATTTTGGCGCAATGAAGCAGTTCGTCGATAACCAGGACAGCCACGACAGCTATGTTTTCATTGCCGACTATCATGCGATGAACATGATTCAGAATGGCGAAGAACTCCGCCAGGGCACCCTCGATATTGTCTTGGATTATTTGGCAATCGGTCTCGACCCTAAAAAAGTCTGCCTCTTCAAACAGTCGGACGTACCGCAAGTCACCGAACTTTGCGTGATTTTCAATACCCTGACTACCATGCCATACTTGATGCGCGCTCACGCCTTCAAAGATGCTGAAGCAAAGAACAAAGAAATAAATGTCGGGACTTTCGATTACCCGATCTTGATGGCAGCGGATATTTTGATTCAGGATGCCGATGTCGTGCCGGTCGGGCGAGACCAGAAACAGCATGTCGAATATGCCCGCGATACCGCCGAAAAATTCAACCGTATTTTTGGCCAAGGCGAAGAGATATTCAAATTGCCTGAACCGCTCATTTTGGCCGATGTGGAAACTGTCCCCGGAATAGACGGTCAGAAAATGAGCAAGAGCTACAACAACACCATCCCGCTCTTTGCCGAAGACGAGGAAATCAAGAAGGCCTGCCTGTCGATTGTCACCGACTCATCCGGCGAACTGCCAAAAAATGTCTACGCCATTCACAAACTTTTCCGCGATGAAGACTACCTTAAGAAACTTTACGAAGAAAACAAGGGCAAATACAAGATTCTCAAAGAAGCCCTGATGGCTGACGTGATTGCTTTTGTCACGCCGATCCGCGAACGACGAAAGGAACTGGCAAAAAATATTCCGGCTGTTCTTGAAATACTCAAGGAGGGTGGCAAAAAAGCCAACGCTCGAGCTGAGGCCAAGATGAAAAAGGTGCGGGAAGTGATTGGGGTCAGTTTATACTAAACCTATAACCATATAAATAATGGAAAGAAAAAATAAAAGCTGGACAAATTTCAAGCGTCTCTTCTTGAACGTGTGGACGTTTGGCAAGTTGTCTTATAAGGAAATGCCATTAGCAACCTCGATAATTATTTTAATGGCTATTTTAGCTGGTGTATTCCCCGTAGTGTTATCTAAGGTTTTCGGTTATCTCATTGACTCAATCACAACCTTTATCAAATCTGGTCAGATTAATAATGTTTGGCAAATTCTCGCCCTGTATATTGCTACCCGTACGGCATTACCACTCGTCGATACATATGCAAGTTATAATTTCAAATATTGGTTTATCAACTTTACCAACTTTTTAGACCTCTACACCATCAGAAAACGCGGTGAGGCCGATATCGCCCATATTGAAGATCCATCATACCAAGATCTCACCCAAAGAGCCTTTAACAACGGTACTTCGCCAATAATCAACATAATGGATATTGGTCAACAAAATATCCAGCGTTTTGTGTTGTTCATTGGTAGTGCGTTTGCAATACTTTTCATTGATTGGAGAATATTTACCATTACATTAATATCTTCAATCCCTAATTTTATTGTTGAAGTCTATTATGGCGGGGGCAGTTGGGGCCTCTTTGCGGAAAATTCTCGAGAACAAAGACGACACTTGGATAATCGGACATTCTTTACAAATAAATTTCGGGTGATTGAGGCAAAGCTCTTCCAAATTCATGATTTCTTCCTTGCTTCATCAAAAGACATTATGGATCGTTTTCTTGGCAAGCAAATGCAACTTGAAAAAAGAAGGTTTGCTTATCGGTTTTTAACCGAAATATTAGCAAACGCTGGAATTTACTTATCGCTTGCCATCGCCATAAAAATGACTCTGACAGGTGCGATCACAATCGGTACGGTTGTTTTTCTTTTTACAGCTATAACAAATCTTAATGGTGCTTTTTCCGCTTTTCTTTTAATGCTCGCTCGTCAGCTGGAAAGAAACCTGTATGTGAATGACATTGTGGACTTGCTCGCTACCAAACCGGTAATCAAAACCCCCTCAAAGCCAAAGAGATTATCCGCCAAAGAGAAGACAGTTATTGAATTCAAAAATGTCTCATTCAAATATCCCAAACAAGACTCACTCGTCCTCAACAACATTTCTTTTGAGATTAATCCTGGCGAAAAAATCGCTTTTGTCGGCCACAACGGTGCCGGCAAGTCGACAATCGTCAGGCTTCTTCTGCGAATACACGACGCAACGGAAGGGGAAATACTCATCAACGGCATAAATATCAAGGAACTAGACCTAAGCCAATGGTGGAGCAGGCTGGGGGTTTTAATGCAAGACTACGGCGGTTTCCAATTTTTAGCCAAAGAAGCCATCGCTATTGCGGATAACACCAAAAAGCTGGATATCGACAAAGTAAGATTGGCCACCAAACAAAGCACCGCGGCTAATTATATTGACCAATGGAAAGACGGCCTCGACACAATGATCGGCGTTGAATTCGGCGGCGAAGAATTATCAAAAGGTGAAAAACAAAAAATGGCTTTGGCTAGAATCTTTTACCGCGATGCTGATATCTATGTTTTGGATGAACCAACAGCGGCCGTCGACGCCCCATCTGCCTCCGAGATTTTTAGGAACATCGAAAACCTATCCGAAGAAAAATCCGCCCTGCTTATTTCTCATAATTTCGCCACAATCCGTCGCGCCAACAAAATCTTGGTCATGGAGCACGGGAAAATCGTCGAAGAGGGGACGCACGAGGAATTAACGGCCAAGCAAGGACTCTACAACAGCCTGTATAACCAGCAGAAGAGTGAGTATGAATAAATTTTAAACTCCCAAAAAACAAAGCCGGGGTCATTAGACCTCCGGCTTTTTATAACGTATCATTTTCACGAACCAGTGAAGGGCAGGGGCTTGTCCCATTCGCCATCCAAAAGACCAAACTGCACCGCTTCGGCCGCCATCATCTCCCGATTTTTCACGCACTCCTCGGATATCACCTCGCGAGTCTTGTTTGTTTTTTTGCACAAGATCTCGTAGAGATGGGCCTGGGATTGTTCCAAATCTTTTCTCAACTCCGCAATTTTACTGTCATCGCGAAGAGTATCGAGACCGACCCGGCGGGTGTTGATATGATGGATCAGCACCCGGGCGTGATGCGTAGCAAAACGTTTGTCACAAGCCTGCAAGATCACCGCCGCTATCGAGGCTGCCAATCCCGTGACGATGCCGGTTTTCTTACCCGGATACGTCACTATAAGATCATAAATATCCAAACCGGTAATGACTTCACCGCCATTGCTAGAAAAGATGATCATTATGTCCGGGCAACCCTTGCAATACAATTCGGCCATCGAATTGCGAAAATACTTGAGCATATCGCCGTTAACCTCGCCAGCGACAGCCAAAACCTTGCGATCGAGCAAACCAGTATAAATATCATTATTCGCCATAAAGACCTCCTTTTTTCTTGTTTAAGATTCAAACAATACAATAACATAAGGTGATAAGTTGTCAATATTTGATATATGTCATATATTGTTATATTATTCAGTCTAAAGGTGATAGGTTGCAAACACAGCCTTGGCTGAATCGATATGGATCGGAGAGGCTAAACCTGGGGAAGAACATTTTTCTGTCATTCCTGCGAAAGCAGTAATCTAGAAAATAAGTAGAACCCCGTAATGAGTCATCCCACGTCGCCAAAAGCTATGCGGGACAAGAAAGTGAGGTGGCACCGCGAACTCGTTCGCCCTCGCAAAAAATCAAATTTTTGATTTTTTGCGAGGGCGTTTTGTTTTTAATAACTAATAAAAAAAACAATGAAAACAGGAATATACAAACATTCAAAAACCGGAAATTTATATAAGGTACATTTCGTCGCCAAGCATTCGGAAACCCTGGAAGATCTGGTGGTTTACGAAGCTCTATATGACAATGAAAAATCAAAATTCTGGGTTCGACCAATAACAATGTTCGAGGGGATTGTAACCGTCGAAGGCAAGCAGATGCCCAGATTCCAATTTGTTAGTGAAAAATAATAATAAAACCTATGGCCATCAAACCAAAATGCGACAAATGCAATACCGAGCTCAAGGATTATGGCGGGATTTTATTGAGTCCGCCGGATATTGACCATCGGGTCTATAAATATCATCTATGCGCAAACTGTTGCAAAAAGATAGAAAAATTATTAAAGATTAACAAAAGATAAAAATGCAAAGAACATATATAAAAGAATTAGCAGAAAAGGTTGGAAAAGAAGTGCTGATTAAAGGCTGGGTAAATGTCCGGCGTGACCAAGGCAAGATGATCTTCTTGGATTTTCGGGACATGACCGGTATCATCCAGGGTGTTATTCTGCCTAATCAATCGGAAGCCTTGGAACAGGGCAAGAAACTACGCCAGGAATTTGTTGTTGAGGTTAGCGGAAAAATAAACGAGCGTCCTGAAAGAAACAAAAAAGCTGGAGTTTTAAACGGTAACATAGAACTTGAAATACTAAGAATCGATATACTCGCAGAGGCAGCCCCATTACCTTTTGACATGTCGGTTGATGGTTTTAATCTAGATCTAATAACCGAACTTGATAATCGTGCCCTTACTCTTCGTCACCCAAAAATCCAAGCGGTGTTTAAGATTCAAGAGACAGTTGTCGATAGTTTCCGGGAAATAATGAAGAGTGAAAACTTTTTTGAATTCCAGGCGCCTTGTATCGTACCAGCAACCGCTGAAGGCGGAGCTGAAGTATTTAAGATAGGTTATTTCAACAAAAGCGCTTATTTGACTCAATCGCCACAACTCTATAAACAAATCGTAATGAGTGCCTTTGAAAGATGTTTCTCGGTTAACAAGATCTTCCGGGCTGAACCAAGCTCCACAACACGTCATCTTACAGAGATTGTTTCTTTGGATGCTGAATTTGGTTTTATTGATTCCTGGACTGATGTAAAAGATATGGCTGAAAAAACAATCAGATATATCTTGGAACAAATACAAAAAAAGAACCCGGAACATTTAAAAATCCTTAGTGCAGAACTTCCGGTTATGATTGATAAAACACCGACCATGTCACTAAGAGAAGCGCAAGAGAAAATTTTTCAAGCTTACAAACGCGACAACAGAGGAGATAAAGATCTTTCTTCTCAAGATGAAGTGGAGATTTGTGAAATAGTTAAGAAAGAAACAGGCTCAGACTTTGTGTTTATTTATGGTTATCCAACCAAGAAGAAACCCTTCTATGTTTATCCAAACCCAGAAGAGCCAGAATTCAACGAGGGTGTCGATCTTATCTGCAGAGGACGCGAGCTACTTTCCGGTGGTCGCCGTATAAATAATTATGAACAACTTGATAAGCACGTAAAAGAATGGGGTCTTGATCCAAAAACCATTACAATGTTCTTACAGGCATTTAAATATGGAGTGCCACCCGAAGGCGGTTTTGCTTTTGGCGCCGAAAGAATTGTTATGCAGTTTTTGAATTTGCCAAACGTCCGTCAAGCGGTAATATTTCCTAGAGATATGAACAGAATTGACGAGAGATTGGAGGGGAGTGACAGTGAATACTGATATAATAATATCAAAAGTAAGATGCTATAATACAGTCCGATGTCAGAAAACAAATTCCAAATAAAAACCGAAAACTTTGAAGGGCCGCTCGACCTGCTGCTTTCGCTTGTGGAAAAAAGGAAACTTTTCATCAATGAAATTTCCCTGGCCAAGGTGGCTGACGATTATATCGCCTACCTGCAAGGCAAGGAAAGTTTCCCGATTGCCGACAGTGCCGATTTTTTGGTGATCGCCTCAACCTTGATCTTGATCAAGTCTCGGTCGTTACTCCCGTCGTTGAATCTCACTTCTGAAGAACAGGCTGACATTGTGGACTTGGAAACTAGGCTGAAAATCTACCAACGAATAAAGGAATTGAGCAATCACATTAAAATTCGTTTTGGCAAAGATATAATTTTTGCCGCCGAACCACGAAAAGCCGTTCCGGTCTTTTCACCTGACCAGACCATGACCAAGGAAAACCTTCTATCGGCCATTTTAAACGCCATCAAGGCCTTGCCGAAGAAAGAATTTATTCCCAAAGCGGTGGTTAAAAAGGTTATCAGCCTGGAAGAAATGATCGGTAATCTGACCGAAAGGATCAAGCGGAGCGTCAAAATGAGTTTTAAAGATTTCTCCAAGTTTGGCAAAGAAGAGAAGGTTAATGTTATAATTAGCTTCTTGGCAATGCTGGAATTGGTCAAACAGGGGATCGTAAACGTCAAGCAGGAAAACCAATTTTCCGACATTGAAATTGAGACCCAGGACGTGGGCGTCCCGCAATACAATTAGCCGAGAGGCAGACTTGTCCCGTTAGAAATTTCACGACGAATAAATAATAAATAAAATTTAATCAATGGAAACAGAAACAAAAAATGACTTGAATAATGGCGAAATAGAAAAAATTTCTATTGAGATCGAGGCCATTCTCTTTTGGAAGGGCGAACCGATGTCGGTAAAAAAAATAGCGGCCTCTTTGGGTAAAAAAGAAGAGGAAATTTCTAGCGCTTTGGAAGTCCTAAAAGGAAAAATCGCCGGCCGCGGTGTCGAACTGTTATTTAAGGATGGGGAAGTGATGCTTGGCACGGCGCCAAGCCTATCGCACCTCATAGAACGGCTCACCAAAGAAGAATTAGTGCGCGATTTAGGCAAGGCAGGCCTGGAAACAATTTCAATTATCGCCTACAAAGGGCCGATTTCTCGGGCCGACATCGACTATATTCGCGGCGTTCAATCAAACTTCATTTTACGCAACCTACAAATCAGGGGTCTGGTAGAGAAAATTACCAATCCGGCCGATCATCGCAGTTTCCTTTACCGGCCAACCTTTGAATTGCTGCAATTTTTGGGCGTATCCAAGATCGAAGACTTGCCGGAATACGAGAAGGTCCGAGCCGAATTTAACGCCTATCAAGCAGAAAATTCTGCCCTGGACAACATGCCAAAAGAAACGGGCGAAGTATCTGAACCATCGACAATCAGTTCCATAACCGAAGAATCCGAGACTTTTACCGATGAAGAAAATTCCGACATCCTCGAGACAGAAGATCGCGTAATCGAACAGACAGAAAACATTTAAAGGCGATGAATTTTTCAAATAAGGATCGTTTTATTTCAACTATTTTTATAATCACGCTGGTCATACTGGTGTTTTTTCTGATAGTTTTGATAAAAAATCTCGGCATGCCGCAAAATCGGACAACCTTTCCCGCCGTAAAATCATCCGTATTTCGATCAGACGAGACGCTCGGCCAGCTATCGGCCCAATCATATTTGTCTGTCTTACTGAACGGCTCCAGATTAACGACAATTGCTTATAAAAACTCCACCACCTCTCTGCCGATTGCCAGCCTGACAAAACTAATGACCGCTTTGGTGGCGACCGAGCAGCTTAATCAAGACAAATTAATCCAAATCACACCCGAACAGTTGACAGGGCAATCATCCCTAAACAGTACCGTCCTTGCCGTTGGTGAAAAATACAAAGTCAGTACACTCACAAAACTGATGCTGATCGCCTCGGATAATTTTGCAGCAGAAATACTGACATCACAATTTCCAAACAACAAATTTGTCGCGCTTATGAACAAGAAAAGTCAAGATCTCGGCATGACAGATACGTATTTTACAAACCCCAACGGTCTGGATAACATATCCGGACCGCAGAACACTTCATCGGCGGAAGACTTGTCAAAACTAATCACCTATATATTTTTTGAGCAAAAAGGCATTCTTGACCTGACAACAATCAAAAAAACGGAGATTTGTTCGACAAGCAATGTCTGCCAGGAAATACGCTCCACCGACGAGTTGTTGTCTGACGACACAATCGGCTCCAAAATCATTGGCGGCAAAACCGGCACTACCATCCTTGCCAAACAAAATCTTATCCTGATGGTAGAAACGACAGACGGACAAAAAATTGTGGCCGTGATACTGAACTCCGATAACCGCTTTGACGAGATGAAAACACTCTTAAAATCATCAATTTCGGCAATTAAAGCAACCTTTCCAATGGCCAATTAAAGATGCTATAATCAATTTCTATGACTTTAAGCATTATCAAAATATTTCTGCCTTCCGTTTTAGCCTTTATCATCGGCATTATTCTCACCCCATTTTTGACCAATTTCCTGTACAAAAATGAAATGTGGAAAAAGAAAGCCAAGACCGTTGCTGTCGACGGGCGAGGAACGCCGATATTCAATAGTTTGCATGCCAAAAACGAAACAAGCGTTCCGAGGATGGGCGGTATCATAATCTGGCTTTCTAGTTTGATTGTAATCGTATTGATTTGGCTGCTCGCCAGATTGGCTGGCGGTGATTTTTTGAGCAAATTGGATTTTCTCAGCCGAGATCAGACTTGGATACCGCTTTTTACCTTGGTCTTTGGCGCCATGGTCGGACTCGTTGATGATTGGATGGATATTCGAGGAAACGGCGACCACAAAGCCGGCGGTTTGTCATTAAAAAAAAGACTGCTACTCATCGGCTTGATCAGCCTAGCCATCGCCTCCTGGTTTTACTTTAAACTCGAAATTCACGCGATAGGAATTCCATTTTATGGCAGTCTCGATATCGGCCTATGGTTTATTCCGCTGTTTGTCATCGTCGCGATGGCCATATATTCTGGCGGGGTAATTGACGGTCTCGATGGTCTGGCCGGGGGAATATTCGCCACCATCTTTTCCGCTTATGCGGTTATTTCCTTTGCCCAAGGACAAATAAATCTCTCGGCTTTCTGCCTGATGCTGGTCGGAGCAATACTGGCTTTTCTCTGGTTCAATATTCCGCCAGCTCGTTTTTACATGTCGGAAACAGGCAGCATGGCTCTCACTTTGACCCTGACGATTGTCGCCTTTATGGCTGATTCGATGGGAGAGGGAGTCGGCCTGTTTGTCTTGCCGATAATCGCCTTTCCTTTGGTTGTCACAACCTTGTCGGTTGTGATCCAGGTCCTCTCAAAAAAATTCCGTAATGGCAAAAAAATCTTTCAGGTAGCACCTATTCACCATCACTTCGAGGCGATTGGCTGGCCGGCCTACAAAGTCACCATGCGCTACTGGATTATCGGAATTATTTTTGCCCTTGTCGGCGTGATAATCGCTTTGCTGGGAAAGTAAGGTTGCAGGAAATTACGCGGGTCGGGCGGTTAAGTTTTCCATAATATAGAATGTCAAAAGTCGATAAACCATTGTTAATATCTTTTCTGGTGTTACTCACGGTGGGTATCACGGTTTTCGTCTCGGCATCGCTCGGCATCTATGCCACCAATCAAGCAAAATTCACCTCGGTCGTTTTCAGCCACCTTTTTCTCGGCTTGGTTTTGGGCGGTTTGGCTTGTTATATCTTTTCTAAAATAAATTATCGCCAATATCGAAAGTATGCTTTTTATATTTTTATCCTCTCGCTCATCGCCGGGACGCTGGTCTTTGTGCCCGGTCTCGGCGTGTCGCAAGGCGGAGCCAAAAGATGGATCTACCTTTTTGGCGTCTCGTTCCAACCACTGGAACTGATAAAGATCGCTTTTGTTATTTATTTCGCGGCTTGGGTTTCCGGCATAAAAGACAAGATTGCGCAGTTTAAATTTGGCTTACTGCCACTTCTCACCCTGCTCGGGATAATCGGCGGGATCCTGCTCATGCAGCCGGACACGGATTCATTGGTCGTAATCGCGATTGTTGGGTTTGCCATGTATATCATCGGTGGCGGCCGTTGGCGCGATGTCTTTATAATCGGAATAATCGGCCTAATCGGCCTGACCGTCCTTCTGTTTTCCCGCCCATACTTGATGAACCGGATGATGACCTTTATCAACCCGAGCGACAACGCCCTGACTTCTGGCTACCAAATCCAGCAGTCGCTGATCGCCATCGGTTCGGGTGAGATCACTGGCCGCGGTCTTGGTCAAAGCATTCAAAAATACAAATTCCTGCCCGAATCGATTGGTGACTCGATTTTTGCCGTGGCCGGAGAAGAATTGGGTTTCATTGGCAGTGTTTTTATCATTATCCTGTTTATTTTTTTCACCGGACGCGGCCTGAAAGTCGCCACTTCTTCCACCGACATTTTTGGTAGACTTTTAGCTACCGGAATTGTTATACTTATATCGATCCAGTCGCTTATGAATATCTCGTCCATGACTGGTATCATTCCGCTTTCCGGTCAACCCCTGATTTTCTTTAGCCAGGGAGGGACTGCCTTGTTTTTCACTTTGGTGGAAATCGGAATATTGTTGAATATATCAAAATTTAGAAAGACTAATTAACCATTAAACATGAGAATACTTTTAACCGGTGGGGGAACGGGCGGACATTTTTACCCGCTGATTGCCGTGGCCGAAGCCATAAACGAAATAGTCAAGAAAGAGAACCTGCTTCGCCCGGAAATTTTTTTCATGTCTGACGCGCCATATGATGCCGAGGCCCTGGTCCAGAATGGCATCAAATATATTCCCGTGAGCGCCGGCAAATCCAGGCGATATTTTTCAATCTTGAACTTCTTGGATATTTTTAAAACCGGTTGGGGAGTCATCTCGTCAATATTCAAATTATACAGCCTGTATCCCGACGTCATTTTCAGCAAAGGCGCCTATAACAGTTTCCCGGTCCTGTTGGCAGCCAGGATCCTACGCATACCGGTCATCATCCATGAAAGCGATACTGTGCCGGGCCGAACAAATATGTGGGCCAGCAAATTTGCCACCAAAATTGCCATCTCTTATCCGGACACGGAAAAATATTTCCGTGACAAAGACAAAGTCGCCTATACCGGAAATCCGATCCGAAAAGAAATCAAGAACACGCCGGAGGCCAGCGCCTATGAATACCTCAAACTAGACCGATCGATTCCGACTATCCTGATCTTGGGCGGATCGCTCGGTGCACGGATTATCAATGAAAGTATTTTGAATGCCCTGCCAAAACTGGTTGAAAAATACCAGATCATTCATCAGGCCGGCAAGAACAATATCGAGTCTGTCGCAAAAACCTCTGAAGTAATCCTGACAAACAGTCCCTATAAGAGCCGCTACCGCTTGTATGATTATCTAAACGACTTGAATATGGGAATGGCCGCCGGCGCAGCCAACCTGATCATCAGCCGGGCCGGGTCGACGCTATTTGAAATTGCCAACTGGGGGATTCCTAGTATCGTCATTCCTATTACCGATACCAATGGCGATCACCAGCGTAACAACGCTTATGCTTACGCGAGAAGCGGAGCAGCGACGGTGATCGAGGAGGCCAACCTGACAACCAACCTTTTGATTTCGGAAATCAATCGTCTGATCGAAAACAAGGATCTCTTGCAAAAGATGTCCGACTCAGCCAAAAATTTTGCCAAGCTCGACGCCGCCAGCAAGATTGCCAGAGAACTCATAGAAATTTCGCTTAGTCACGAATAAACTAATTTTAATAAAAACAAAAATGTCTGAAATCCAAAAACAAATCATCTGCCGTTTTCCGCCCAGCCCGACTGGTTGGTTCCATATTGGCAATGCCCGAACCGCGCTTTTCAACTATTTTTTTGTCAAACAAAATAATGGTAAATTATTATTTCGCCTAGAAGACACCGATAAAGAAAGGTCAAAGCAGGAATATGCTGACGACATAATCAGTGGTCTCAAATGGCTCGGTATTGATATGGACTTTGAAAATCCCTACAAACAATCCGAGCATGGCGACACTTACAAAAAATACATAGAGTTGATGCTAAAGAACGACTCCGCTTATATTTCCAAAGAGGAAGTAAAGGAAGAGGGACAAAGGGCTGAAGTCATCCGCCTGCGAAATCCTGGTAAAAAAATAAAATACAACGACATGATCCGCGGCGATATCGAAGTCGATACGACCGAGCTTGGCGATTTTATCATTGCCAAGAGCCTGACCGAACCGATCTATCACTTGGCCGTGGTCGTGGACGATTTTGAAATGGGTATAACTCACGTTATTCGTGGCGAGGATGGAATCTACAATACCCCAAGACAAATCCTGATCCAAGAAGCCATTGGCGCACCTAGACCGATCTATGCCCACATGCCTTTCATTCTGAACGAAGACCGCTCAAAATTATCCAAACGCAAACAAGGGGAGACGGTTTCCCTCTCGTATTACAGAAGGGAAGGGTATCTACCGGAAACAATGGTAAACTTTTTGGCTTTTTGCGGTTGGAATCCGGGACATAATACTGAAATAATGTCAATGTCTGAAATCATTGAGCAATTTGATATCCAAAAAGTCCAAAAGGCTGGGGCGGTATTCAACAAAGAAAAACTACTGTGGCTGAACAAGGAATATATGAAAAAGATGCCGGCAGAAGAATTGAAGAAAAATATTTTCGGCATAATATCGGAAAAATTCTCAGCCGATAACGAAGTTTTAGAAAAAGTTCTTCCGGTCATAAGCGAGAGAATTTCCACTTTTGGCGAATTGAGACAGCTCGTGAGTACTGGCGAATTTGATTATTTTTTCACCGTCCCGACGCCGGCAAAGGAAATGCTGATTTGGAAAAAAGATACGGATTTTGCCATTCCCAAGAAAAATCTCGAGCAGGTCAGGGACATCCTAATGGCCATTGACGAGACAAACTTCGACCTGGAATCGATCAAATCTGCTCTCACGCCTTTTGCCGAGATTGCTGGCAAAGGTAGCGTATTGTGGCCGACTCGCGTCGCCCTGTCGGGCAGAGAAAAATCTCCGGATCCGTTTACCCTGATTTCGATCTTAGGAAAGAAAGAGTGCGTTGCCCGGCTCAGCAAAGCGATTGAGATCTTAAATTAGCTGATCTTTAATGTCCATAATAAGCAAAAAAACAAAAGCATCAGGCGGTATTATTTTGGCGGTTTTTGTTTTGTCGCTTATCAGCTTAAACTTTTTAGCTTTTGCCGATAGCATTACCGATCTGCAAAATAAAATAAACGAATCAAACAACAAGAAAGTGGCGCTGGAAAAAGAAATTGCCTTGTATCAAGGCCAGATCAAAGACATCCAGGGGCAAGCCTCCTCGCTACAGAATACGATCAAGACCTTGACGGCAACCAGGAACAAGCTCCTAGCCGAAATCAAACTCACACAAAACAACATTGACGAGACAACCCTGACAATCAAAGAGCTCTCTTATGACATCGGTGAAAAAAACAGCCAGATCAAGACTAATAGTGGCATAATCGGTTCGACCATCAGGCAGATCAACGAGAAAGACCAGGTAAGCGCCGTCGAAGCCATCTTGGCAAATGAAAATATTTCAGAATTTCTCGATGACGTCCAGAATATTGCCAAAATCCAAAATCTGATCAAGGAGCAAGTCGATTCTTATAAAATTGCCAAAAGCGGCCTGGAGTCTTCCAAAACAAAGACTGAAAAAAAGAAGGCTGAGTTACTGAGTTATAATCAGGAACTGGCCAATCAGAAGAAAATTCTGGACGCGACAAAAAAAGAACAGGATAACCTGCTCGCAACGACCAAAAACAAAGAGGCAAATTACAAGAAAATTCTCGCCGAAAAGCTCGCTCTCAAGGAAGCTTTTGACAATGAGTTGGCTCGGTATGAGTCACAATTGAAGCTGGCAATCGATCCGAACAGCATTCCGCACGCCGGCTCCGGTGTTTTGGCTTGGCCGCTCGACAAGATTACAATCACCCAAAAATTTGGCACCAACAGTTTCGCCAAGACGGCTTATGCTTCAGGAATGCATAACGGCGTAGACTTTGCCGCTTCGATTGGCACCAAGGTCAAGTCTGCCGGCAATGGCGTCGTTGAAGGCGTGGGGGATACGGACATTGTTTGTGCCGGAGCCTCCTTTGGCAAATGGGTTTTCATCCGCTATGACAATGGCTTGGCCAGCATCTACGGGCACCTATCGCTTATTACCGCCATTCCAGGTCAACGAATTGCAACCGGTGAATCGGTTGGCTATTCCGGAAATACCGGCTATTCAACTGGTCCGCATCTCCATATGACAGTTTACGCGAGCCAGGGGGTGAAAATCTCAACCATGAAGAGTGCCGTCTGTCGCGGCACATACACCTTGCCAATGGCCGACACCAAAGCCTATTTGGATCCGTTGTTATACCTCTAAGGCCTAATTCTCAGAAAATTTAAACGTGATATAATATTTCCATAAACAAGTAAATTATAAATTTCATGAAAAAAATTTCTCAACGCGGTTTTATCAAGATGATCATTATTGTCATTATCGCCATTATTATTTTAAGCTGGTACGGCTTAGACTTGAAAAAGGTGGTAGAGTCGGAAGGAGTTCAAACCAACCTCAATTATGTTTGGAACGGAATTGTTTACTTTTGGAACCATTACTTGGCCGCACCCGCAGCCTATCTCTGGGACATTTTTATTACATACGCCTGGACGCCTTTCCTTAAGCTGATCAGTGCTTCAAAATAATCCGATGCATGACCTTTTTGAAATGTTTGATTTTGCTGATGTGTTGATCATTGTGGCTTTGCTGACAATTTTTATGCTGCCAATACTGTCATAAGCGACAAATAGTCAAAATAGGGTCTAAAGACCAAAAAGACCCAAAACGCCTAAAAAGGCGTTTTTTGAGTTTTGACCAGTTTTGACTAAAAACAAGACTATGATAAATATTGGCGACTGACAAATTCGGGGGAGTTAGAAATATTTTTTAATTATTTTACTAATCATTATCATAAATATAACTTATCTAGATCGATGTTGTCTAAAAAACATAAATCAGCCGGGGGGAGTATTCAAATGGCATTATACAGCCCAATTACGTATATATGTTGGTCGCAAGATATATTGTGCGACACGCTATATCAAATAAGGCCTATATTCCCCATAAGGCTTCCGGTCTGTTTGACCATTGGTACCTTACCCTGAAAATAGGCTGGCGTGGAATATTTTATATAGAAGATAAAAATATTTTACCCGGATAAACAAAAAATCCCTTGCGGGATTTTTTGCGGCACTTGCCTATCTATTGATGGCTAGCTCTTTGTCGGCGCCATTAGCTTTGGACAAACTGGTCCAACACTTGGCTGATGACTTCCAGGGTTTGGTTCCTTCCTTCTCATAGAGGTACTTGGCATAGCCCAGGTTACCATCCACAGTCCGAAGATCGAGACCAAGCTTCTTAGCAGTATCTTTGTGATAGAATTCATTGATCTGCATTAGACCAACATCATCCTTATTCACAACTCCGCGCAAAATTTTTCCATTCGAGTCTAGCTGCCTGTAGGTGGACTCGCAGAATGCGATATCCGCCAGGATCGGCTCATTGTTGAAATATTCTTTCACATGGGCCTCCAGGGTCACCGGTCGATTGACAGTGAGCACCTTGGCATCATCTGTATTATTATTTTGTAAATCTTGGGCAATAGCTATATTTGGTGCACTATATATTGATGACGCCAATAAGATGATTGCTGATGTAAGTTCTAACATTTTTGTGGACGTCTCCCCAATTAATCAGTTTCGAAAATATTTACCATCATGACTGACCATAAATATTTTCTCCCTGCCGGAAAGATATCCTGCCGTTTGCTTTTTTCGATCGACCATAGGTATTAAATCGTCGGTCTCTCTAATTAAAGCAAAAATCAGAGCTTGCCTCTGAATTCCTATATACTATCACCTTTTATATTTTCTGTCAAGGTGAGACCACACAAAAAACGACCCGTCAAACCATAAAATATGGCTTTAAATAAGGGTTTTTTACTTGACAGTCAACTTTTTCTATTGGTCAGAAATGGCTCAAAATATAGACAAAATAGCTAAAATGTTTGGCTGTAGCAATTTGCTAATTTTTCTCCCAAGGGATGTCGTATTTTTCAAACTCTGGTAGGAGTTTCTTGCCATACAGGAGTCGAGATAAAGCTTCAGCAGCTACTTTTGCTCCATTCAGAGCATTGTGGGGATGTGGTTCCTCGGGAATACCGACATACTTCATAATCTTATCGCTATTTAAATCCGATCGGCCATGAGCCACTGGCGGCTTAATCCCCTTCAGGACCATATGGGTATAACAAACTGAATGCTGATCAACGGTTCGGAAAGCAAACGGCCAGTCCAGACCATAACGATCCGCCGCCCGATGAAGAAAATCTCTGTCAAAGGATGGGTTCTGACCGCCAAAAGTATGGTCTTGGGATTGTTTGGCCCAGCCAATAAAATGCTTGATCAGGTCTTCGTCGGTTTGCTTATTGGGATCATTCACTTGTTCCAAGGTAAAGCCATTTATTGCCAAAGCTTCGTCCATCACATGAGCCCCAGGAAAAGCTCGGCATTCTTCATAAAACTGTCGCTCCGGATGCTCAAAATCTATTGCCCCCACAGACAAAAGGGCGTGCTTTACTTCATCTACACCAGTCGCTTCAACATCGACAATTATCATAATATACGAAAATTATGCGAATAAATACGAATACCTACTAAAAACTAGCGTACCGATATGTAAAGTATACCATAATTCATTCATAGAAAAGAGGTGGCGTGATGATCACGTCCACCCCAATATTTTTATTACTCCAAATTCGCTACAATCTTGATTTCCACTTCCCCATCAAGGGTCTGTTGAGACGGACCGTAGCTCGCCTTGACCAGCAACTTGTACCCGCTTAGGGCTTGAGGCAACCAATATCGATCGGCGAGCATCAGCCGTTCCACCGGCAATGATCTCACTTCATACCAATTCGGTTCCAACATGTCCGGAGTGGATTTTGGTCCGCCCATCCACTGTCTGACGACAAACACGTGGACCCGACAGATGAATCTTTCTCCCTGACTCGTCCGATTATGAAAGTCGGCAACCGCAATCTTATCCAGATAATCACTGCGGATAGTCGCGCCACCAGATTCTTCGGCAAATTCCCTTTCAGCGGCTTCTTCTGGCGTTTCTCCCTCTTCAATTCCCCCGCCATATCCATTGAGAAAACCCTTGCCGATTTTGGCCCCTTTTTCAGCCAAGAGAACCTTGCTGTTCATAACCAGGAACACTAGCACTGCATTGTACAATATTTTTTCGTCCGACATCTCGCCTCCTTTCTAGTTCAAACTCTATTTAAACTATACACCCAGAAATTTTTATCGCAAGAGCTATTTTAAACCGGCGCAATTTGAGGCCGGAGAAAAGCCGGCTTGCTTGGCCGCTTCAATTGTCTCAAACCACACCTTGTTCTTTTCACTGATTCGACTAACCCCCGTACACCAAGGATAATAATATTTTGTACCGGTTTTGGCGGCCACTACCAAGCCTTTTACTTCGGCACTTGAAGTCGAGATTCCCGCCTTGTCAGCAATGACAGAAGAAGAGGTTGTTTGTGCTCCGGCTTGATTATTGCCTATATCCAAGGATTTAATGCTTATCGGTTCCCTGCCCTTCTCCAGCGCTGAAAGTTTACCCAGACCAAAACCAGCCAAACCAACCAAAATGATAATCAGGGTGACAAATAGGTCGTTTTTAATGTCAAAATTATCGCGAAAAATCTGGATTTGGGGTTTGACTGAATTAACCCAATTTGACTTGATTTTTTCCTGAAAATCTATTATACTCATCGGGCAATTATAACATAATTTTTTAATCAACTATGGCAACAAAAAAAGCAGCCGGCGTATCCAAAAACGGTAGAGACTCCAATCCACGGTATTTAGGTATCAAACTCCAAGATGGAGAGGTTACCAAAGTGGGTTCTATTATTGTCCGCCAAAAAGGTAATGAAATTCTCGCTGGTAAAAACACTAAGACTGGTAAAGACTACACTATCTTCGCAATGAAAGAAGGTAAGGTGAAGTTCGGCACAAAAAGAAAAATGGCTTTTGATTCAAAGAACCGAGTCCATAAGATTGTGAGCGTAATCTAAACCTCGTCCTCATAATACTGATAGAAAAATCCATCATTAAAATGATGGATTTTTCTATATATTCTACAATCAACAATATACTATCTATTCACCCTTAATCACCAATTTAAACTGCGCTTCCCTGTTCCCCACCTTCACTGAAATGGTATGATCGCCAACTTCCTTGAGGGGTTTATCAAGCAAAATATATTCTGATTGTATTTCGACACCTTTTTGTTTTTTAATTTCTTCGGAAATCTGCTCTTTATGTACGCCGGCAAACAAGTGTCCTTTGTCATTGATCTTACCTTTGATTTCCACAACAATGCCTTTTATATCGCTAATCGCTTTCTCCAGCTCCGCCTCTGTCCGCGCAATATCTGACATATCGGCCTTTCGTTTGGCTTCATAGGTCTTAATATTATTGGGAGTGGCCGCCACCGCAAAACCGCCGGGAATCAAGGAATTGATAGCAAAACCGTCAGCGACATCTTTGATATCGTATTTTCTCCCAACCTTTTTTGTGTCTTTCAAAAGTATTACTTTCATTCTTTTTATAATTAATTACTAAATACCGGTTAAAATATATAGCAAAAAACATTATTTTGCTATCGTTGACAAAACGATATATTTTCACCTTAACTTATTTAAGCAGTTCTATCGCCTTGGCCATTTGCGGATCGGTACCGTCTTTCAGATCCTTATCAGTCATCTTGACTTGAAAATCTGGAGTCAATCCGCTCTCCGAAATTGAATTGCCTTTCGGGGTCAGCCACTTGGCGATGGTCACCTTCAAATTTGTATCTTTAGTAATCGGTATCAATTCTTGAACCGAGCCCTTGCCAAAAGTTTTCACACCGACAAGTTTGGCCTTGCCTTGTTCCTGGAGAGCGCCAGCCAAAATTTCCGAAGCAGAAGCCGATCCGCCGTCAACCAAAATCACGAATTTCAAATTTTCATTAAACACGTCATACCCCTTGCTTTGGTAAATAACCGGATCAGCTTTGGTACCGAAATCTTCCTTGACTATAGTCTTGCCGGCTGGCAAGAAGAAGCTGGCCATATCAACAGCCGCATCCAGATACCCGCCAGGATTTCCCCGGAGATCGAGCACCAATCTGACTTTTCCAGAATTGGCAAATTCTTTGATTGCCTCCCTAAAGGCCGAGCTGGAATTGGCATAAAAGTTGTAAAGCTTGATCACAAAAACATCGCCTTTTATTTCCGTGTCGACAGTCGGAACATTGACGACATCGCGGGTAATTTCCACTTCCATCGTTTTGGCACTATCGCCGCGCAAAATAGTCAGTTTGACTTTCGTTCCTTTTGGACCACGGATAAGTTTAACCGCTTTTTCAGTTGAGAAATCGGCTGATGGAGTGCCGTCGATCATCACTATTTTGTCACCAGCTTTCATACCAGCTTTTTCCGCTGGTGACCCCTTGAGTGGTGAGATTACGGTCAACACGCCGTTTTTTATACCGATCTCCATTCCTACCCCTTCAAAATTTCCACTGAGATCAGTTTCAAAGGCTTTGGCTTCCACTGGTGGCATAAAGACAGTATAAGGATCGCCAAGCGCTGCGGTCATACCCTGAATTGCTCCCCAAACACGATCCTGATCGGTGGTAGTCGCTACTTGTTTATGGGTTGAGACGAATTTCTTGTTCAAGACGCTCCAGACTTTCCAAAAAGGCTCCATATCGATCCCGGAAGTAGAGCTGGCGACATCATTGTTTATAACCGAGACATTCGGATATTGTTCCGGTTGGATGACATTTTTCTGTCCGTAAACATTGCCTAGCCAAAATGAGCCAGCCAAAAATACGACGAATAAAATGCCTGTTAAATATTTGCTGTTTAAATTTTTCATACCGGAATTATCGCATGTTTTTCTAGAATATACAAAACGATACCCAGTGGCATCATGACATGGCGCAGAATAGTATTATGGTTTATAATATAACGAATTATCGGCATTAATTTAACACTATGTATAAAAAGAGAAATTATCGGACGGTTACTTGGGTTGACTCGGAAAACCCCACCAAAGAAGAGGCCCGACAGATGATGGACCAATTCAATTTGGAACCGCAAATTGCCCAGGATATCCTTTTGCCGACCTATAAGGACAAGATGATCGTCCACAAAGATTACATCTATTTTGTTCTTCACTTCCCCGCTTTTCGTCATACTCACACCAAGAGTTACAGCCAGGAAATCGATTTCGTCTTGGGTCGGGACTTTATCATAACCAACCGCTATGAGACGATCGACGCTTTGGATAAATATTCCAGAATTTTCGAGACCAATACTATCTTGGACAAAAACGAAACCGAGATTGGCTCTGGCGAGATATTCCTGTCGATGATCAAGACTGTCTATCAGACTTTGTCCGACGAGCTCGATTCGATCTCAACATCGCTTGCCGAAGTAGAAAAGAAAATTTTTGCCGGCAAGGAAAAAGAAATGGTGATTGAACTTTCTAGTGTAGCCCGACAGCTTATCAATTTCAACCACATTATTGCTTCACATGGAGACATTTTGGAACAGCTCAAGCACAACGGCACGCAGATTTTCAGCCCTAATTTTGCCCTGGAGCTCGACAGTATCACCAACGAATACTTCAAGATTTCCAAGATATTGGAAAATTTGAAGGCTTTGATGCTGGAACTCAAAGATACGAACGATTCTTTGCTTTCCACCAAGACCAATGAGACAATGAAGGTTCTGACCGTCTTTACTTTTCTCGCCCTACCTTTTTCAGTCATCACTGGTTTTTTCCAAATGAATACCGCTTACAATACCGACATAAACCCCAATGCCCAATGGCTCGTCATCGTCGCTATCGAAATCACCGTCACTTTGATAATATTTGCCATCGCCAAGAAGAAAAAATGGTTCTAATTTGATTGTTAGACTTTAGTATAAAATCCAAAGACAATGTTTGAATCTCTAAAGAGAATATTTAAAGGCAATATTTCATCCAACGATTTGTATATTTACAATACGCTCGGAAGGAAAAAGGAATTATTCAAGCCGATTAAAAAGGGTGAGGTTTTGTTCTATCACTGCGGTCCGACCGTCTACTGGACGCAGCATGTCGGCAATATGCGTGCGATGGTTTTGGCCGATCTCATCCGACGGACTTTTGTCTATAACGGCTACAAAGTAAGATTCGTCCGCAATTATACTGATGTCGGACACCTGACTTCCGATGGCGATACCGGAGAAGACAAGATGGAAAAGGCGGCAGCCCGAGAAGGATTGAACCCCGACGCGATTGCCGACAAATACATAAAGATATTCGAAGATGATATAAAAGACTTAAACGTTCTGGAGGCTGACGCCAAACCTCGCGCCACTCAATATATCAAGGAAATCATCGACTCGGTCCAGATTCTTCTCCAAAAAGGTTTCGCCTACGAAACTGATCTGGCCGTTTATTTCGACATAACCAAAGCCAAAGATTACACCCGTCTCTCTGGCCAAAAAGTCGAGGATAACAAAATTGGTGCCGGCAATGCCGACACCGAAGATCCGCAAAAAAGAAACCCTCAGGATTTTTCCGTCTGGTTTTTTAAAGCCGGCAAACATAAAAATGCTTTGCAGTATTGGTCATCGCCCTTCACTTCATCATTGGTTCAAAACGGTGAAGGCTTCCCTGGCTGGCATATTGAGTGTTCAGCAATGATTAGGTCTTTGCTTGGAAAAACCATCGATCTTCATATGGGCGGTGCCGAGCATATTCCAGTCCACCACACAAACGAAATCGCTCAAAGCGAGGCGATCAACGGCGTCCCATTTGTAAACTATTGGCTCCACAATGAGTGGTTGCTGGTAAATGATGGAAAAATGTCCAAGTCTCAAGGGACAAACTACAGCGTCGCCGAGATCAAAGAAAAAGGCTACAATCCCCTCTCCTTGCGTTACTTTTTCTTGCAGGCCAACTATCGCTCCAAACAAAACTTCACCTGGGAAGCTTTGACCGCAGCTGAAAATGGCTACAAAAGACTGCTCCAGCAGATTGCTGCCTTAGGGAACAATGCTGGCAACGTCAGCGAGAAATATAAAAAAGAATTTACCAACAAAATCAATGACGATTTCAATTTTTCCCAAGGTCTGGCTTTGATTTCCGAGATACTGAAATCCAACCTTTCAAAAGAAGATAAACGAGCGACGATTTTGGATTTTGATCGAGTTTTAGGTTTGGCACTTGGCAAAGATGATACAAATAAGGAAATTCCGGATGAGATCCAACACCTGCTAAAAGAACGTCAGGCAGCCCGCGAGAACAAGGACTGGGAAAAGGCTGATAAAATCCGTAATCAAATTATTACTTTGGGTTTTGAGGTGAGAGATAAATAAAATACTAAATTAAAAAAGCGGGGTTCTGGTGAACCCCGCCGGATAATCTCAAACTACCAATCTGTTATTTGTTGTTGACCAATTTTTTGAGTTTCTGTTCAGCTTCGTCTCTCACTTTTTTGGCTTGAACCAATTCTGCTTGACGACGAATACCATTCTCCCGTTCCTGCCTTTTCCGTTCAGCCTCCTGGAGTTTCTGGTGGACAGCTTTCTTCAATTCATACTGCTTCAGAAGCCAGCCAGCTTTTGAATCCAGATAACAAGCCTCTTCAAGATTTCGAACCGGTATGTCTTCGCGAGAAGCACTAAACGCCTTTCGCATGGCAATCTCCCTGAGCTTCGCTAGGCATGGCCTATCCAAATCCAGCAGCCACTCCTGTAATAAATCCAGCCGACCCAGATGATTCAATATTTCTATAATCCATGGCCTCGCCGAAATGATCCTAGTGCTCAAAGCATTCTGTTTCTCCCGCCACTTGCCCATGTCATCCTTAGATATCCACCAAGGATTGGAAACTTCCTTCCAACCCCAGAGAAATCTCGCCAGATTCAGGACAAAATCAATGGCATGAACCTCATTATGAGACTGATCATCCCGCCAAGAAAGATTACGAACCTCAATATGGTCACGGTAATCCTTTTCGACTCGGAAGAAATTCTGAATGACCGGAAAGAATTTATCCGCGAGAATATTCCCTTCCCAATCACCATGAAATTCCCTTCCCCTCCGAGTGTCCACCTTGAGGACAACGCCTTTAAAGAAATTCAGGCACAATACCTCAAACGCCTTCAACGCCAAGATTTGACGCATCTCTTTTGGCGACTTCATAATTTTGTTTCCAAATTTGTCGTAGCCAAGATGATACCCCGCATCTCCATCACCATTAAGCTGAAGCAAATTATAATCTGCCCAACCTTCGGCAATGGTAAGGTAGAATATATGCCGATCAAAAGCATCATACTCTTTCTCATCATAATTCCACTTACCATATGGAATAGTGTAACCTTCATGAAGCAAGCTAACTTGCCTCTGATGATCGGTTGCCGCATTCCACAGCGCCAGAAATTCGTGCCAATTCCGAATTGGCGGCCGAATCTCCCGTGTGAGAAGCGTATGATAACCCGATGCCGGTATGACTCCAACCCCTGACCCACTCTTTGTTTCCTCTGCTTGTGTTGGCATTTTATGCCCCTTTCTATGTTATGCCCCGCACTGTGACGGGACGTGTACTGACTCTTATTAAACACTACCACTTTTATGTATTTAGTCAACATATAACAGTAAGTATTTGTCTAATTTTCCTATCGATTTTAAAGCGGGTCAGCCCGCTTTTTTTGTCCACAGTTTAACCACAATTTACGCCCAATTCCCGTTTGCCCAAAAAACAGTCCGTGTTAAAATGGTCCCATGACAAACAGAAATTCACGACCGGGTGGGATTCGCATTCCGCCAAACAGCATCGAATCCGAGAAAGCGCTTTTAGGTTCCGTCATGCTCCGGCCAGAAGCCATTCATGACATCATGGACGTTATCCAAGCCGATGCCTTCTATTCTGAAAAACACCGCATTATTTTCGAGTCGATGGCCGATCTTTTCCATAAGAACGAACCAATCGACTTGCTTACCCTCTCCCAAAGATTAAAAAACAAAGAACAGCTCGACCAGATCGGCGGCATGGGCTATCTGACCGAATTGGTGAATATGGTTCCCTCTTCGAGCAACGCCGAACACTATGCCGAGATCGTTCAAAAGAAAGCCATCACTCGCCGACTGCTCGAAGCCTCCGAACATGTGTCTTTGATTTGTTACGATGAAGCTGAAGATTTTCACACCCTGCTTGATACCGCCGAAAAGGAAATCTATGAAGTGACCCAAGGCGCGACCTCAAACAAATTCATTCGCCTGGCAGACGCTATTGGTCCAGCTATGGATCGTTTGGACCGCTTGCACAAGACCAAAGACGAGCTCCGTGGTGTGCCGACCGGCTTCCGCGATTTGGATGCCAAATTGTCCGGTCTGCAAAAATCCGACCTCATCATCCTTGCCGCTCGACCTTCCTGCGGTAAGACCTCTCTCGCCCTCGATATTGCCCGCCAAGCCGCCATCAAGCACCAAATTCCGGTCGCTATCTTCTCCTTGGAAATGTCCAACCAACAGCTGGTCGACCGTATGATCGCCGCTGAATCGCGCGTCGACGCCTGGAAACTACGAACCGGCAAGCTCACTCTCGATAGCGAATTCGAAAAAATCAGAAACTCACTCGGTCCGCTCTCTCAAGCGCCGATTTATGTTGATGACCAACCGGCCAACAATATCCTCAAAATGCGCGGAGTTATTCGCCGTCTGAAAAACGAAAAAGGCATCGGCTTGGTGATTGTCGACTACTTGCAGCTCATGGCACCGGTCCAAAGCAAGGGTTCGGACAATGTGGTCCAGCAAGTTACCGAAATTTCCCGCTCTCTCAAGCATTTGGCTCGCGAATTCGATGTTCCGGTCTTGGCCCTCTCCCAGCTTTCCCGTGCCGTCGAACAGCGTGGTGGCCGCCCTCGCCTGTCCGACTTGCGAGATTCTGGTTCAATCGAACAGGATGCCGACGTGGTTATGTTCATTCACCGCGAAGACAAATACAAGGATGAGTCCGAAAAGACCAACATCGCCGAGATTTTGATCGAAAAGCACCGAAACGGTCCGACCGGCAAGATTGATCTTTATTTCGATCAGGACAAATCCACCTTCTTGGATATTGATAAAAGCAGCGATTTCAAGGATTTTGATAATTCCAACAAATCAGCTGACATATTTTAATTAGTTTTCCTTTTTTCAATCTAATAACCACGATCTACTTTCTACAAAATCATGGATTCCATTCACAAACTAACGCAAATATTCACCGAATTCCCAGGCATTGGACCGCGCCAAGCCAAGCGTTTTGTGTATTTCCTTTTAACTAGGAATAAAAGCTACATCCAGGAATTTATCGAGCTCGTCAAAGAATTGGAAAAGGAAATCTCCATCTGTCAAGACTGCCAGCGCTATTTTACAAAAAACAAAAGTTTGGGTGTCAGATGCGAAATCTGCGCCAGCAAGACCCGTCCAGACACGACGCTCATGATCGTAAGTCGCGACGTTGACCTGGAAAATATCGAGAAGAGCCATTCCTTTGATGGCAAATATTTTGTCCTGGGTGGCAACGTTCCGATTTTAGACAAAAATCCGGAAAACAAAATACGCCTCAAAGAATTGGTTTCTCTGATAGAGAAAAAGTCGCAAACCGGATTGAAGGAGATTATTTTGGGTCTGAACGCCAACACTGAGGGAGAATATACCGGTCATTATCTGATCCAAGCCCTCTCCCCGCTGGTCACAAAATACGACATAAAAATCTCTCATCTTGGCCGCGGCCTATCCACCGGCACCGAGCTCGAATATTCTGATGCCGATACGATCAAAAGCGCTTTGCAAAACAGAAACTAAAAACCGCCTAGAGGGCGGTTTTTTGATTATTTAATTGATTCAATCTTGACTTGGAAGTAAGGCTGTCGGTGACCGTTTTTCTTGAAATATCGGCTCTTTTGCTTGTAGTGGATGACGGTCACTTTCTGAGCTCGGCTGATCTTTTCAATGGTAGCGTTGACGGCTGCACCCTTGATTGTCGGTGTGCCGATTGTCGTATCCTTGCCATTATCAACCAATAAAACCTTGTCAAAGACGACTTTGTCGCCAACTTTATAATCGCCAGAAAGCTTCTCAATTTTGACTGAGTCGCCAGCTGATACCTTATATTGTTTTCCGCCTGTGTTTATTACTGCAAATTCCATAGGGTGTATATTACACGATTTATTTTAAAAAGCAAGTATTTTCTACCCATAAAAATAAAATACTCCCGGGATTTTTCAACCGGGAGTGTCACTCACTCATACTTACACTTACGCCAAATATTGGTACCAATAATGCCACGCGCCACCGAACAAAGTCCAGCTGGAATAAAACAAGGCAACAATCGGTCCAACGATGGCAATTATTGTACCAACAAATGAACAAGTCCAGCGTGGGTGATTCCCCCAGATCATTCCCCAAACCAGCATAATTGCACAGACCGGTAGAAGTATGACAGCCCAAGGCGTAGAATAATCCGCCCAGACTGACCATATAGCTATAAATGTCTGGAAAACTGTTAGCACAATACCAGTGCCACCAAAAAATAATGCCAGGTTTGAATCAACATCAGTCTTGACGCCTTCCTTCAGAGACAAAGTCACAGCAAGAGCAATAGCAAGAAAGACCCAACACAATTTCAAACACTCGTCAGAGTAGCAAAGAATTTCAATAGCTGACATGTTTTAAACCCACCTTTCATTAATTATTATTGGAACCACTTCCTAACAAAAAATTACCACAAAATATTTTATTTTGCAATGAAGATAATTCTACAACCTTATTCCTCAGTTTCCGGCTTTTCAATAGCCAGGGGTTCATAGCCAAGCGCCACATCGGCTTCGGTGATACGGATAATGTCTTTGTCGATCTTTTTGAACTCCTTTGACCCGTCCGTATACTGATTGACCACCGTCACGATCGATTTGCCAAGCTTGTCATACTTTTCGGCATATTTCTTCAAATGAACAGTCAAATCCCCGACTCTCTTCACAATATCCTTGGCCTGCTCTTCAATCTGCATCGCCTTCAAGCCCTGCAAAACGGTCTGTAAGTAGGCCAAAAACGAGGTCGGCGACACAATGATCACCTTGTATTTTGACGCCGCTCGCTGGATCAGACTTTCCGTATCTTCTTTCAATGATCCGATTTTGTTGATCAGTAAATCGTAATAGATCGCCTCGTGCGGAATAAACATAAAAGCAAAGTCCATCGTGCCTTTGGCTGGCTGGATATATTTTGAAGTCTCGGTAATTCGGTTTTTCAAATCATTCACAAACAGTCTTTCTAACTTTTCTTTTTCGACTGGATCTTTTTGTTCGATAATCCGATTATAATTTTCGAGTGAAAACTTTGAATCGACGGGGATGATTTTTTCTTTCACAAACACAACGGCATCGGGAATCAAGTCGGCTCCGTCTTCATCTTTGCCCAGCTTGTATTGCATCTCATAGCTGCCAGGTGGCAAGACGTTTTTCAGAAGTGTCTCCAAATAATACTCGCCCAAAATACCGCGCTGTTTTGGATTTTTCAAGATATCCTGAAGCGATTGCAATTGGTCGGCAAAAGAGACGACTTGTTTGTTGGTCTCGTCCAGCTTGGTCAAGCCCTGCGTCACATCGCGGATGAGTTTGGCCGACTCGCTGAATTGGTTGCGGACTGACTCGTTCATATGGCGAGAGGTCTCGCTCATCTTGTTGTCCACCGTCCGGTTTAATTCGTTTATCTGCTGAAGGATGAGCTTTAGACCCATCTCGTCGCCTTTGTTTTCCACCGGCTGGTTTTTCTTGTTTAGGAACAGCCAGAGCAAGAGTCCATTGACGATTAAAAATATAATCAGAATTGCAATTAAAAGTATTTCCATACCTGTAATTCTATCATAGTTCGTGCTAGAATTGGAAATGCGGTTGGAGGAAACTTGGCTTTGTTATATATTATCCTACAAGCTAAAACCTAACACCTACAGCCTGTCACTTATATATGTCACTACAAGCAGATTTCAAAAATAAGATCAAGGAAGCCATGCTCGCCCATGATGCGCTCAGATTGATGGTCTTGCGCGGCTTGGTTTCTTCCTTTACCAATGAATTGGTCGCCAAAGGCAAAAAACCCCAGGATGAATTGGCCGATGATGATGTCTTGAACCTCATCAAACGAGCGGTCAAGCAAAGGAGAGATTCGATCGAACAGTTCACCAAGGGTGGCCGAATGGATCTGGTGGAAAACGAAACGGCGGAATTGAAAATCCTCGAGACTTTCCTGCCTCAGATGATGTCACGGGAAGAAATCAAAAAAGTGGCCGAGGCCAAGAAAGTCGAATTAAACATTACCGACAAAAGCAAGCTGGGCATATTTATGGGAACTTTGATGAAGGAATTCAAAGGCAAGGCTGACGGCAGCGATGTCAAAGCGGTGGTTGAAGAATTATTTCAGTAAATTTTAATTTGGAAAATCAGGAAAAGAGCCAAATCGCGATTTGGCTCTTTCCTTTTTTGTAATACCTGTTACAATAAAAAAATAAACAGAAAGGATTACTGATGCAGCCATTCCCCCACGAAAGATGTTTACATGTTCTTTTAGGCGGATCGATAAATCGACATATTCCGGAAAAGCTTCGGCCCCAACTAACAAAAAAGTCGCCGCGGCAAAACCCGCCGGCACAAGTCGAGTCAAAGAATGTCCGCCCCGGAACCAAGTGATTGGTTCCTTTTTCTTTGAACCCTACGGAGCAGTTTCTCCTTGCAGGAACAGTACAGTGTTTGGATTTTTTACTCATTCAGAAACTCTAAAAGAAAAAGCCCCCGATGCAGACGTATCTGCATAAGGGTCTCTTTCGTGGTGATGTGACTCTACGGGGAGTTGAACCCCGATTCCAGCCTTGAGAAGGCCGTGTCCTAACCATTAGACGATAGAGCCATATTAAATTGTTCCTAAACCTTCAGGAAAATATAACATTTGTATGGCTTTTTTCAAGTTAAAATTGATCACCATTAAGATGATCAATTTTAATATTTCCTTATCACCCCCTTCACGATCGCGTAGATCTCGAGTTGAGTCTCGGGATAAATCGGCTGGTAATTTTTGTTGGCGGGTTCCAGAAACACTTTGCCTTTTTTATTTCGATAATATTTCATCGTCCATCCGCCATCCACCAAGGCAATCACAATATCACCATCTTTGGCCTCGCCTTTTTTTTCGGCAATCACCATATCACCCTCCTGAATTCCGGCCTCGATCATCGAATCGCCTTTTACTTCCAATAAATATGATGAGTCTTTATTGGGAATAAGGTAATCATCGATATTCATCGTATCGAGGAGACTTTCATCGGTCATGGTCGGAAAACCAGCCTCCACCAATCCCAATACCGGCACTTCACCAATCAATTTGTTCGGTATCAGACGACCGCTGGAGTCCTTGTCTAATACGCCTTCATCAATAAGCTTGTGAACCAGTTTGGAAACGGCATTCTTGGACTTAAATCCGACCAATTTCATAATCTCCGTGTAGGCTGGCATCCTCTTGTTAGTCTTATAGAAGGATATTATTTTATTTTTATAGTCGTTTAACATTATAATAGAAAGGTGGCTACGACATTGGTCATCCTTTGAAACCAAGAAGAATGGAATTTGGGCAATCGATGAAGGTCGACCAACCTATTCAGCAAGAAACGATGTCTGACGGCTTCTCTCTTGTAAGATAGTCCTTTTAGGATCTTTAAGTCGATGATATCGTTAACTAATCTCAACTCCTCCTTTATTTTTTTTCTCTAATGAATATTGGCTCATATTTTTATATTGGTTATTTTGTCTAAAATATAACGACTTTTATATATAGACAGTATAGGTGAACATTCGTTCACCGTCAACTGTGGATAACTATTCGGATATATAATATTTTCTTTGTAAAGAGTTCGAAGCATTAGCTGTGTCCTGAGAGTGTCCAACAAAAACTAACACGTAGTATGAATAAGTGAATTAACCATGACTCCTTTCGCCTTTAAGGTGTTATATGTTTCAATCGCTTGCGGTGTTTTCTCGATGATTAATTTTATGTCATTATCCTTAAACGTTTTGACAGTGCCTTCATCAACTTCAAGCATGGCGTCTTGACCGGTTCCGATTATGATAGTCTCCGGACTTTCTTTTAATAACTCTTCAACCTCCCAATCCCCAATTTTATGGGAAGTCCCAAAAAGCTCTTTTAATTTTGAATACTCGCGCTCCATCACTTTGTCGCCAACGATAAGAACCTGACTATATTTTATATCATCAATCGTGATAGAACCAAATTCTGTTGAATTTATTTTTGGCATGTAATTTAAAATATTTTATAGACGACCACAAACTATCTGGCCAACCACTCTTCCTCTTGTCGAACGAGCAGATCGCCGGCCTTTTCTGGCTGAGCCATCACCTCTTCGACCACCCTCTCCATACGCATTGACTGCGAGCCTTTGACCAAAATCACATCACCAGACCTTAAATAATCTTGCAAAAATTCCCCGGCTTCGCGCGAATTATCAAATTGAAAAATATTACTGTCAGCAAGGTTATCATCAAGGGCCGCTTCCGCCAAAATTCTAGACCTCATTCCGACCGTAATCAGCACATCACAGACCTTGGCGGCCATTTCGCCACCTTCTTTGTGCGCTTCAGCCGAATGCTTGCCGAGCTCCATCATGTCGCCAAGGACGGCAATTTTTCGGCCCTTGGTCTCTATCTCGCCCAAAGTCTGGAGGGCGGAATGCAGGGCAACCGGCGAAGAATTGTAGGTGTCGTCGATCAAGGTCGTGTTTTTTAGTCCGCTAACGAGCTTCATTCGGCCTCGAGGCGACTCGTGATTGGCCAGACGCTCGGTCATTTCAACGACGTTCAAGCCAAGGCTCACTCCGACCGAGATGGCGGCCAAGGCGGAATAAATATTTGCCGCCCCAAGAGAACCAAGGAGTTTTACCGGGATAACATTGCCGTCATATTCGATCTTAAATTGAATTCCAATTGGTTGGTCATTTTCATAGCAAATCGAAACATTCGATCCTTTTACGTCTATTTCGCCGATTGTCCCAAACGAAATAATTTTGTTATGAAATTTCTTCTTGAAGGAATAGACGTCTTCATCGTCGCTATTCAAAACCAGCGTTCCATCATGCTTCAAAGCCTCTACCAAATGGCCTTTTTCCGCCACCACTTCGTCCTTGTTTTTAAAAAATTCAACATGGACTGGCACCTTGGAAAACTTCGTCATCACGACAACATCGGGCTTTAGCCAGCTGGAAATCTTCTTGATATCGCCCGGACGATCCGCCCCGACTTCGAGGACTAGCCACTCCGGATAAGCTTGTTTAGAAACAATCATCATAATACCCTGCCAAATATTCTGTAACCATTTCACTGGATCGGACCAGGCATTTTGACAGCCTAAAATCGTAAGCGGTACACCGATATCGCTATTAAAGCTCTTCTCGCTTTTTCTGGCATAAAATGATTTCGAGATCACTGTAAAAATCGCATCCTTGGTGGAAGTTTTGCCCACGCTGCCAGTCACGGCAATAATCTTTGGCCGATATTTCCGCAAAACAGCCTTGGCCTCGATTTCCAATATTCTTGATATGATTGTTTTAAATAAATTTTTCATTGATATTAAATATAATTCTGGATTCCCGTCGGCGCGGAAATGACACCAGGTGCCGTCCCAACATTTTGCATTTTTAGCGATCGGGCGCTATTTCATAATAATTTATCAGAAACTTTACCAGGTCAGCAAACGGCTGCGTCAATGTCTGAGAGGCATAATTCACCCCTTTTGGCTCTACTGTGTATAGAAATATGATGAATTTCGGCTTATATGACGGAAAATAGCCGAAGAAGGAGTGCAACCATTTATCATCATAATACCCTCCTCCCGGTTTGGCAATCTGGGCAGTACCGGTTTTTGCTGCCACGCTATAATGCTCGAGTTTGATCGTTCCGTTCATCAAAGCCTTGTCCACCACCTCGGTCAGCATCCGGGAAATTTCCGTCGAGGTTTCTTTTTTGAGGACTTGGGTTGCCTCGTTTTCATAGGAGATATTATTGAACAAGCCGTTTTTGTATTCGATCTTTTTCACCAGGTGAGGCTTGACCAATTTCCCGCCATTGCCAAGCGAAGCGAGCGCCCGAATGGTCTCGATCGGCGTCATGGAAATTCCCTGCCCAAAAGCGGCGGTGGCATATTCGATATCTCGCGGGCTGGTCAGGTTGTTCAGACGGCCATGATTTTCGCTTGGCAGGTCGATGCCCGTCTCCACATCCAAGCCATAATTTCTCATATAAGTAGCAAAATTGTCCTTGCCCATAAGCAAAGCGACATGAGCCGAACCGACGTTCAAAGACTGGCTCAATACTTGCTGAACCGGCACCACCCCACGCGCCTTGCCGTCGAAATTACAAATGGTGGATTTATCCAATGTCCAGCAGCCGGTGTCGTTGTAGGTCGTCTCGGCCGTCACTGCCCCGGTATCGAGGGCCGCCGCCACGGTCAGTGGTTTGATAATCGAACCCATCTCATACACCCCTTCCACCAGCGGATTATTATAAACCGATACATCCTTTTCCAAATTATAATTATTCGGATCAAAATTGGGATTGACGGCCATCGCCGTGATCTCGCCTGTCTGCGGATCCATGATTATGCCGCCAGTGATATTGCTCTCGTATTTCTTTTGAACGTCGGCGATCTTGCTTTCCAGATAGCTCTCCACGGTCGGTTCGATCGTTGTGACGATGTCTCCCTCGTTGTTGTCATCGCTGCTGATCGCCTTGTTGATGTTTGAAAACAGCTCGGCAAAAAAGTTTACGTACATTCCGTTTTGATTTCGCGCCAGGATATCGTTGTAGTATTTTTCCAAACCGTATCTCCCATCGAAAGTATCGCCGTCAAAGCCGACAAAGCCGATCACCCGCGAGGCAATATTCTTGCTTGGATAATAGCGCCAGTTTTGCTTTTGCACTTCGACACCGTCGAGTTTTAGGGCGGTAATCTTGTCAGCCGTCGTGCGATCGATGCGTTCAGCAATTTTCTCATAAGAGCTGTTTACCTTCGACACCTTTGCGTAGTAATCTTCCGGCGTGATGCTGACAACCAAAGACAGCTTGTCATATAAGGACTTTTGGTCGGTGATTTTTTTGGGATTCAACGAGACAGTATAGCCGTTTGACAAAGTGGCAGCAGAGATTACCGTCCCATCCTTGTTGCTGAAATTTATCGAACCGCGATCGAATATTTGCGAATAGGACTTTACATATTGCCGGTCAGCCCGGTCGCTGTATTCCTTGCCGTGAACTACCTGGAGAAAATACAATCTCGTGACTAAAATCAGGGCGATAAGTATCACGCCAGAAAAAACTATCCTTATTCTGTTTTCTGGAGAATTGATCGACATGGTGTGTTAGGATGGATTGCCCCACTTCGCACGAAATGACAGGATTAGTTTCTTAAGGACAGGTTTGAGGACACATTGGCGGCACTTAGATAGTTGATGTTCTTTGCCTCCACAAAGCCGATTTGTTCCGCGGTCTGCATGGTAATCGCATTCTTTTGTTCGAAATATTTTGTTTCCAAAATTCCGACCTGTGATGACATGGCGACGATTTCCTTTTCAAGGTTTTGTCGGGCCACCACCTTGACCACCAGGTCTCTCATCAAAAATCCATAACTGACAGCCAAAATCGCGACAATAGCAACAAATGACCAAAAAAGCTTTTCTTGGATTTCCGTAATTTTTTCAATTTTATTGATTAATACCTTTGTCATTGTTATTATTTTATCTTTTCAATTATTCTCAATTTGGCGCTGCGTGATCGTGGATTTTCCCTGATTTCTTCGTCTTTCGGTATGATTGGTTTCTTGTTTATCAGTTTTCCGGAACCTTCTTTGGCTTTGTCTCTGAAGAAATTCTTGACCGTACGGTCTTCCAGGCTGTGAAAGGAAATGATCGACATTCGTCCACCAACTGCCAATTTGTCGAAACCCTTGCTTAAACCTTCCTTAAGCGCTCCTAGTTCGTCATTGACCGCGATTCGTAAAGCCTGAAAAGTCTTGGTGGCGCAATTGGTCTTGCCCCGTCGGTAGACGGCCGGTACAGCACTTTCGATAATCGCGACTAGCTCGCCTGTCGTCTTGATTTCTCCCGATTCCCTGGCGATCACGATCGCCTTGGCTATTCGTCTCGCGTATCTCTCATCCCCATAAGCATAGATGATGTCGGCAATCGTCTCTTCGGCCCAGTCATTCACGATGTCTGTTGCGGTAATCAACGGTTTGTCTTCCGGCCGAGCAAAAGTCATATACAGCGGTTCGTCTTTTTGAAAAGTAAAGCCTCGGCCCGACTCATCCAACTGATTGGAACTCAAGCCAAGATCCAAAATGATTCCTTGAACCTCTTTGATACCGAGTCCGGATAAAACTTCGTCTATCTTTCGGTAATCAGAGAGCTTCAAAGAATAATCAGCCTTCAAATCTTTCAACCTCGCTTCGGACCGGTTCAGGGCATCCTGATCGCGATCAACGGCCACGATCTTTACGTCCTTACCGAACCGTTTAGCAATCTCGACAGAATGTCCGCCGCCGCCCAAGGTACCGTCAAAGACGATATCGCCCTTCTTGAGGCTTACTCCGTCGACTGTTTCTTTTAAAAGAACTGTTACGTGTTGCATAGGTATTAGATTGCGCCGGCGCTGCCGAGTTTTTCTGCTAATTGATCGGCTTCTTTTTCCACCACATTCTTGTAAGCCTTCCAAGCCTCATCGTTCCAGATTTCCACGCGATCCTGAACACCGATCACGGCCACCTTTCCTTTCAAGCCGGCTCGTTCTACCAAGAAGTCCGGGACCAAAATCCTGCCGATGGAGTCGATGTCTGCCTCGATGGCGCTGCCAAACATGTAGCGGTTAAAGCTTCGATTGTCGGCTTTCAGCATGTTGGCTTCGGACAGTTTGTCGGAAATTTTCTGCCACTGCTTCAAAGTAAAAGCAAACAGACAGTTGTCGAGGCCGGCGGTCACGATGATCTTCTTGCCCATTTCCTTACGGAACTTTACCGGCAAGGAAAGTCGTTTCTTTTCGTCTATGGTGTGTATGTATTCGCCGATTAACATGATTTTGTAGACAGTAGTTTATATATTGTAGATAGTCGGATTATTTCTTTCGTTATTACAGAAATCTGACTAAATACCACTTTCTCCCACTGCATGTATATTTTATAACACTTCATCCCACTCGACAACAAATAAAGGCACTTTTTTATCAAAAGATAATAAAAAAACGCCGTCAGAATACGGCTCTAAATAAAGTTATTTTAAAAATAACTCAAATATTCTTAAACAAAATTTGAGTTATCCACTTTTTACTTATTTTTACAACGAAAAATACTTCCTCAACATTTCAAAATGTTTTGAACCATCGTTTTTTTCCAAAAAATTATCTTTTGTCACCCAAGCATAGCCACCATGTTCGTGACTTATCTTTACTTCTCCAGATGTATATTCGCATTTATAACCAACCAAAAACAAATTCTTTCCCGCCAAACGATGCTTGTCACCAAACACATGCATTCTAGTGGTAAAGGCTTCGCCAACTTCTATTTCCAAACCAGTTTCTTCTCTCACCTCTCTTTTTAAGGACTCCGCCAAATCAATTTCTCCCTCTTGGATTTTTCCACCCGGATAATCTATTCCGCCATCAAAATGAGAGAGGACCAAAACCTGATCGCCTTTTCTGATAAAGGCCTTCTGTCCGACATAAAATTGTGCGTCGTCTTTCATATTATTTCTTCGGCTTAAGAAGTGGGAAAATCTGTGCTTCGCGAGCGGGTTTGTTCATCAAAAAACTAAAGAGGCGCTCGGAAAAACCAAAACCAAAAGTTGGTGGCATACCATATTCCAAAGCCTCGACAAAGTCGCCGTCAGTCATTTGGGCTTCTTCGTCACCTTCATCACGAAGCTTGGCCTGGTCCATAAAGCGATCCATTTGATCGAGGGGATCATTGAGCTCGCTAAAACCCTTACCCATTTCTGAACCAGCTAAAATCACCTGGAATCTTTCCACTAAATTCGGATTGCTTTCCATTCTCTTGGCCAATGGCTCCATAATTACCGGGACGCCAATCAAAAAGCCCGGACCGGCAATCTGTCGTCGGCAATATTTCCAGAGATTATCGATGGCCCGAGTCAGATTGAAACCTTCGCCTCTCTCGTATTCCACTTTCAACTTTTTCAGAGCCTCTTCCACTTCTTCCAAATCGGCCTTGGAAATATCCACGCCGGTCATTTTCTTGATCGTCTCGGTGTAATCGTAGATCTCCCATTTGTCGGCCAAATCAATTTCAAAATTGCGGATCTTGAATTTCAAGGTGCCGAAAGTCTTTTCCGCCACGAATCGGTACATCTCTTCAACGAATTTCATCCCTTGATTGTAATCAGAAAAAGCCTCATAACATTCGAGCATGGAATAATCCTGCAAATGCTCGGCATCCATTCCCTCATTGCGAAAATCCCGGCCAATTTCAAAGACTTTGGGAAAACCAGCAACCATCAATCTTTTGAGCCATAATTCTGGCGAGATACGCATATAAACCTCCATATCAAGAGCGTTATGATGGGTAATGAAAGGCTTGGCTTCGGCTCCACCTGGCGTATTTTCCAAGACTGGCGTCTCCACTTCCATAAAACCCTTATTCGTCAAAAACTCGCGAAAGGCGGACCAGAATTTTGAGCGCTTCACAAACATATCTTTTACTTCCGGATTGAACATGATATCCAGATAGCGTCGTCGCAGTTTTTCTTCTTCGTCTTGCAAGCCATCCCATTTGTCGGGCAATGGTCGCAAACCTTTTGTCAACATTTTCCAAGTAGAGACCTTTAGCGTCTTTTCACCTCTTTTGGTTATGAACAAAGAGCCAGATACTTCTACAAAATCGCCCATATCGACGGTGTCGACAAACAGGTCAAAAATACCGGCATCCATTTCGTCTTTTTTGAGCAAGCCCTGAAGGGTGGCGGTACCGTCATTAAAATTGAAGAAAATCAAACCGCCCTGACCGCGGATGGCCATTACCCGGCCAACCAAGGTAACCGACTCTTTTTTTGAAAGATTGTCAAAATCAGCGATGACTTCGTTAATGTAAAAATCACGCTTACAGGAAGCCGGGAAAGGATTGAGGCCTTTGGATTTGAGAATGTTTAATTTTTCGATTCTGGTATTGCGCAATTCTTCAAGTGAAGCCATTTTTTTAGGTGTTAGGCTAATAAATTAATGCTTTTATAAACAAATTCTAACCTTGTTATAATAATACGTTTTTAGGTAAAAAGCGAGAGCTGGATTCCCTTTTTCAAGGGAATGACAGAGTGGAGAAAGCGAGCCCTTCGTTTTTGGAAGTAAGCGAGCCTTGTCCAAATTTTTGTGTCCGCAGGCGGTTTTGTTTGGTTCCACTTTCTGAAGTGGAAAAACCGCCGAGGATTAGGAAAACGCCCCGCGGGAGGGCGTTTTCTGCATAAAAATTTGGATAAGGCGAGCGCCCTTTTACTCAATATTCACCACCTTATATTGCATCGTACCGGCTGGAGAATTAAAACTGAAATCCTCGCCTTTTTTCTTTCCAAGGACGGCGGCACCGAGCGGACAACGGTTGGACAGCTTTCCAGAGGTCATATCGGCCTCTTCGGAACCGACAATTTTGTATTTCTTTTGATTCTTATCACCCTTCTTTTCGACAGTTACCACTGAACCGATTTTGACGTGCTCACCATGGACGGCATCAGAAGAAACGATCGTAGCGTTCTTGAGCATCGCCTCCAATTTCGCAATGCGATCCTCAATGTTGGCCTGCATTTCGCGAGCTTCGTGATATTCGGCATTTTCCGACAAGTCTCCCAAACCGCGGGCATAGTCAAGGCTTTCAGCGACTTCCTTTCGTTTGACAGTTTTGAGATCCTCCAGCTCTTTCTTTAATTCATCAAATTTTTCCCTGGTTAAATATTCTCTTTCTTCTTTCATGGTTGTTTTAATTAACTATTATTGTCCGCTACAATAACATATTTTAGACTAAAATGCCAGTTTCGGTCATTCGCAATATTTCGTATTCGCCACCAGCCAGTCCAAAGTCTGACGCATCACGTAAAGCGCACCCATCGTGTTGGTCACCGGACCTTTTTCCATTAAAACCGCAAAAGCGTATTTCGGATTATCATACGGAAAAAATCCGGTCACCCAAGAGTTCACATATTGTTTCAGGGCACCGAGCTCGGCCGTTCCGGTCTTGGCAGCCACCGGACAAGCCGGATTATTCAAACCTTTGGCGACGCCATAATCCTGAGTCACGCCATTTCTCATCCCCTCACGGACAATTTGGAAATAGCTTGGATCCAAATCCAGTTTTATATAATCGCTAGTGTCCGTATTGCCACCCAAGACAATGCTTGGACTGACCAATGTTCCGCTATTGGCGATTGACGCCACCGCCCGAACAGCCTGGATCGGACTCACCTGAAAACCGTATTGGCCGATCGAGGTGTGATAAGTGTCTCCGATGCGCCAGTCCTCGCCATTGAAATTTTTCGCTTTCCAATCGATAGTCGGAATGGTCCCGGCCGAACCGCTAAAAAAACCGTCTTTGATGGCCACGCTAAAACCGAACAGCTTCATATACTTATCGATATTCGCAATGCCCAAGCCTTTCTGATTTTGAAAACCACCGCCGACTTGGTAGAAATATTCATCCGACGATACGGCCAAAGCTTTTCGCATGTCGACATAGCCATGAGCCTTCCAATCCTTAAAGATCGAAGGCTTGCTTGGATCGTAGGGATTTGGCAGGATAAGCGCGCCCGTGCTCAAAATATTCGTCCACTGGTCAATGACTTTTTCGCTGAGCGCCGCCATCGCCATATACGGCTTCACGATCGAACCGGGCGTATACAAGCCGTCGATTACTCGGTCCAAAAACGGACGGTTGTTATTGGTTAAATAACTGCTGATAAGCTTGGAATCGCTGCCGTCCGTCATCACCTGGGAGCTGAATTCCGGATAGCTGGTCAAAGCCAAAACTTCGCCAGTCTTGATATCCATTATGACGCCGGCTCCACCATTGAAATTCACCTGATGGGCAAGACCGGAAATGGAAGCGTATAGTTTATTTTGCAATCCCGCATCAATCGACAATTTTACGTCTTCACCGTCTTGTGGCGGCCGAACGACGCTTTCGCTCTGCACCTTGCCCAAGGCATCCACTTCCACCAGACGCAAGCCGTTCTGTCCGCCCAGTTTTTCATCTAATAATTTTTCCACGCCATCTTTGCCCGAATAGACTTCGGTGTAATAAAAACCGCTCTTGTCTTTCGCCGGATATTTCACATAGCCGAGGACGTGGGCAAAACCGTCGAGAGAAATATATTTTCGAAAATCAAAACCGCTTTCATCGGGATTTTCGCTGTTCCAGGCCAGTTTCAAACCATTGCGATCATAGATTATTCCGCGCTTGGCAAAAAGCAGCGTATGCTTTAGGCGGTTGTTTTCACTTCTCGCCACATATTTATCGGCATCTTTTACCTGAAGAACCCAGACCTTCAGACCAAAGATGATTATCATGCCCAAAAAAACAAAGCCTAGGAGGAAAATACTGCGAATCGATATCGGCTTTTCGATACGGCCTTCGAACTGGTAGACGTCGAAATTGGGCAAATTGCTGGAGTCCAAAAGTATTTCATCCGGATCGATGTCCTTTTCCCGCCGATCATATTCAATTCGCCCCCGGCTTCTGCCAAAATTGATCATAGGGGGATTTTAGCAAATTCAGAGAAGAATTACTATGAAAAAATTACTTGGCCAGCGGCAGAGAAACGCTGACTTTCGTGCCTTTGTTTAAAGTAGAAGAAATATCAAATTTACCGCCATGAAGCTCGATTATTTTCTTGGTCGTGTAGAGGCCGATGCCGCTTTCGTTCGGATCGATGGTCATTGCATTCCTGCCGCGATAAAATTTCTGATTGGCGACGAACGGCAGATCCTTCGTGTCTATGCCGATGCCATTATCTTCGACGGTCAGGATAGCGTCATTGCTGCTGCGGATGATGTTTATCTTGACCTTGCCCTTGGGTGAATAACGGAACGCATTGTCGATGATATTGGCCAGAGCCAGATCCAGCATCTTTTCATCGCCATTGATGACCGGTTCATCGTCGCTGGCAAAAGTCAGGGTAACGACATTGCTCTTTATGAGATAATCCAGCTTGTTGACAATATTGTGAATCATGCCACTCAGGTTTATCCTTTCGTTCTTGACCTCGATGTTGTTTTTATCGATCTCCAGTTCCGCCGTTTTTAGTATTTTACCGATCGTCGAAATCGCTTCCTCGACGCGATTATGGCTCTCGTTGAGTATTTCAAAATTCTCACACTTGCCGTCTTTCAAGACCGCTTCCAATCCCCACTTCACGCCGTTTAATGGTGTGCGCAACTGGTGCGACATAGCGGATAAGAATACCTGCTTGGTATGGTCAAGCTCGTCGAGCTCGGAAATACGACGCTTCAATTGTTCCGACTTGACCTTTTCGCTCAAGGTCTCATTCACGAATTGGTAGATGTAATAGCCGATCAGGCCGTAGCCAAAGACAATGAGGATATATTTGGTCAAATAAGAATAATTGGAGAAATATTTGGCATCGGTGAAAATCAAAAGCGCCAGAAATACGGTCGAGCTGATGACCACGCTTTTTGTCAGCTTGGGATCCAGCTGATAGATCGAAATGACCGGTATCAGGATGAGCAAGAAAATAAAGGAGCTGTCCAAACCGCCGGTAATATAAATGACCAGAATATAGGCGACGGTCCAAATATAGCCGGAATATTTCCAAACAAACGACATCCGGAAAAATTCCGTAAAAAACAGGACGATTACCTGAAAAACAAAAAGAAAAATCAGGAGAGACATGTAAATCTTCGGATTCGAGATCCAGCCGAAGGAACCGGGAAAAATCAAAGGTATAGTTCCAAAAACCGACAAACCGACGAGCGTCGCCACCTGAACTTTGAAAAATTCGGTGAAATGCCTGCTCTTGCCTTCCTTATTTTCTGTCTTTTTTTTGCCGGCGATCATAGATTAATTTCTTCGACACTATTGTATCACGTTTTTTGATTTCCTTCACTTTCTTTTCCACAATTTCTTTCGCTTCGGCATCGGACAATCGCTTGCCGGCGATTTTTGTCAGTTCGGCAATCTCATCGCGCAAAATCGCCGCCGTCTCGAAATCCAAAATCTTTACCGATGCGTTCATCTGCTTTTCTTTTTGGCGGATCAGTCGGAGCGGGTTCCTTTCAATCATCGCCCGGTCGATTCTGACCAGCTCGCTGACCGCCTTGCTATGGTCAGATTTCATTTCTTCCATGATATCGTGAATGTGCTTGACGATTGTCTGGGGCGTAATGCCGTGCTTGTCATTGTAGTCCTTTTGGATTTTGCGGCGACGATTTGTTTCGCTGATTGCCCGCTCCATCGAACCGGTAATATGATCGGCATACAAGACCACTCGTCCCTTTACGTTTCGTGCCGCCCGACCGATCGTCTGAATGAGCGATGTTTCCGAACGCAAAAATCCCTCCTTGTCAGCGTCTAAAATGCCGATAAATTCGACTTCCGGCAAATCCAAACCCTCTCGAAGCAGGTTCACGCCGACCAAGCAATCAAATTTCCCTTTTCGAAAATCGGTCAAAATCTGGATGCGGTCGATGGTCTTGATATCGCTGTGTAAATATTCCGTCTTCAGGCCTTTTTCCTTGAGAAAGATACTCAGATCCTCGGCCATCTTTTTCGTCAAAGTCGTAGCGATGACTCGCCCGCCTTGCTGATTCGGCGAGGCAGGCCCGCCACCTTTGATGACAGTCTCGGCTTCGTTGATAAAATCAGTGATCTGACCTTTGTATTTTGTTTCTTTGTTCTCAATTATTCCCCTGACAGATACCTCCGGATCAATCAAACCGGTTGGCCGGATAATCTGCTCGGCAATCACCTGACTGTGTTTTAGTTCGTATTCGCCAGGAGTGGCGGTAGTATAGACAGTCTGGCCGACTCTTTTGACAAATTCGTCAAATTTTAATGGCCGATTGTCCCGCGCGCTTGGCAGGCGAAAACCATAATCAATCAAAGTTTTCTTTCGGGAAGCATCGCCGGCAAACATTCCGTTCAATTGAGGGACGGTGACATGCGACTCGTCGATCACGGTCAAAAAATCCGGCGTACCATCGGCTTTGTGCGGAAAATATGACAGCAAAGTGTCCGGCGCTTCGCCCGGCATCTTGCCGGAAAAATGACGCGAATAATTTTCGATACCGTTGCAATATCCGACTTCACGGATGAGAGCCAGATCATAATTTGTCCGACGCTTCAAACGCTCCGCTTCCAAATTTTTTCCTTCCTTGATCAGCGTTTTCAGTTGGACATCGAGTTCGGCTTTGATGGTCTTGAAAGCATTCTTGGCTGAGTCGGCATCGGTGATAAAATGTTTCGCCGGAAAAAGAAAAAACACTTTTTCTTCGCCCAAGATCTTTCTGGTAATGGCATCGATTTTGGCAATATCGCCAATCTTGTTGCCGTCAAAGTTTATCCGATAAATTATTTTTTCGTTGACTGGCATTATTTCCAAGGAATTGCCGATCGCCCGGAAATCTCCCGGCTTGAGATCGGTGTTATTCCTCTCAAAATGAATATTGATCAGTTTACGGATAAATTCGGCGCGCGATATTTCCATCCCCACCTCGATTTTCATATTTACTTTTTCGTATTCCGCCGGACTGCCCAGACCATAGATGCAAGACACGGAAGCGACAATAATCACGTCTTTCCTGGTCAAAAGCGCCTGGGTAGAAGCGTGGCGCAGCCGTTCGATCTCTTCGTTAATCATCGCTTCTTTTTCAATATAAGTGTCAGTCACTGGCATATAAGCCTCCGGCTGATAATAGTCGTAATAGGAAACGAAATAATGAACGGCATTGTCCGGAAAAAATTCTTTGTATTCCTGAGCCAGCTGGGCAGCAAGGGTTTTGTTGTGGGCGATCACCAAAGTCGGCTTTTGCACTTGTTCAATCAAATTGGCGACGGTGTAGGTCTTGCCCGAGCCGGTCACGCCAAAAAGAGTCAGGTCCCGATCACCTCTTTTTATCCCCTCCATCAATTTGGCGATTGCCTGCGGCTGGTCGCCCGCCGGAGAATATTTGGCTTTTAGCTTAAATTTATCCATTATTTTATACAATATATATCTTTATCAGACAAAAGAAAAGGCCCGCGATATCACTATCGTCGGGCCAAGCAGAGCCGAGGAAATTATGAAATGAAAGTTATTTCCCCGCGCCGATTCGAGAGCTTGAACCAGCCGCAAACATGCGAAGTATCTTCCCGGTAACCGGTAAAATACTTGAGGTCGCCATCATCGAGCGATCCGGCAAAGGAAATGTACACGCGGACAACTTCCCCGGCCGGCGTGCCGTTTTCGACCGAGAAGAAGACCGAATTGCGATTCTGGTTCCGACGATTGTCGTACTGCGAGAACATCATAATCGTGTCGTTTGGCGCATTCACGATCTGGCCCCGCCGTCCTTCAGCCGTCTTGATCAGAGTGACAATCCCCACCTCTACCGTACTCATATTCATAGTCATACGACCATTCCTTTCCTCTAACATCTGATGCAAATAGGTGTGCACCTTTCACCGATAATCAGCCATACGACCGATATACCACCAAACCGCACCGCGGCTTGGATTTACTAAGCCTGGGGTAGATTATACACTATTTATCTTTATTAGTCAATTTATATCTGGACAAAAAAGATTCTTTGTATTCCTGAAAATTTCCGTCCAAAATAGACTGTCTGATTTTCTTGACCAGGTTCACCAGAAAATGAACATTATGAATTGAAGACAAAGTTCCAGCCAGCATTTCCTTGCCATGAAAAAGGTGGGCAATGTAGCCCCGGGAATAATTTTTACAGGTATAACACTCGCAATCATTTTCGATCGGCCGGACGTCCCCGCGGAATTCTGATTTTTCGATGTGCATCTTGCCGTCTTTGGTAAACAGCGTGCCGTTTCGCCCATTACGAGTCGGCAAGACACAGTCAAAGAGGTCTACCCCACTTTCAATGCCCATAAACAAATCTTCCGGTTCGCCGATACCCAAAAGATGTCGAGGTTTCTCTTCCGGTAAGATTTCATTCACCCATTTCACCGCTGTCGACATATCTTCCTTGGCAAAGGATCCGCCGATGCCAAAGCCGTCAAAGCCTTTCCCATCGATTTCCATTTCGGAAATCACTTTGGCGGATTTTTTCCTCAGCCTTTCATCCCTGCCGCCTTGGACAATGCCGAATAAGGCCGGCTGAAAGCTCCTCAAGGTCTCACCTTTCCCGTCGCTTCCCACTTCGCTAAAGCTACGCGGGACAAGTCGCTCCTCCTCAAGGAGAGACCTTTTCCCGCTTTCATTCAGTTTTATATGTTCCGACAAAGACCGCAGCGCCCAAGCATGCGTCCTTTCGAGCGCCTCTTCCTGATACTTCAAATCCTCCGATGGCGAAGTACATTCATCAAAAGCAAAGATCATATCCGCGCCCAGATTATGCTGGATCTGAATTGATTTTTCGGGCGTAATATAATGAACCGAGCCGTCGAGGTGCGAAGTAAAAGACACTCCGTCTTGACCGATTTTTGCCAAGCGTGGCGCGTCCGAATCGTCAAACCTTTCCGGAATCATCAAAGATGGGTCAGTGACCTGAATGACTTTTGAGATCCCCTTCTTATAAGCAGCCCCGAGAGAAAAGACTTGGAAACCGCCCGAGTCGGTCATCGTCGGCCCGCCCCAATTCATCATCTTGCCGAGTCCGCCCATTTTCTTGACTAATTCATCGCCAGGCTGAAGATACAAATGGTAAGTGTTGGCCAAAACCACCTGAGTACCGGCCTCTTTGACCTGTTCCGTGCTTAGCGACTTGACGGTCGCCTTGGTGCCCACCACGACAAACGCCGGCGTCTCGATCACTCCGTGCGGCGTCTCCAACATCCCGGCCCGCCCCAGCTTGCCGTCCAACTTTTTCTCAATAGTGAATTTGATAGACATAACAAAAGTAATATAGCACAAATTGAATAAAACATAGAATCCTATAACGTCTTATTCTTCGTCTGTCATTCCCGCGCAGGCGGGAATCTAGTTTTAATTATTTAGATCCCTGTTTTCACAGGGATGACAAATGACGTGCATATAAAATGACAAAACATAATAAATTAGTTATACTATTCGAATGTTAAATATATTCAAAAAGAAAACTTGCGACCCCAAGGATGTGAATTGCCAATCGCCTCTGACAATCAAGACCCTCGAACAGATTATCAATCAAAGGACGATAACGACCGACGCTGAATTAAAAAGAGGTTATAATCTGATCAAAAAATATCCGCGTTCGGTCAGTGTCTTGGGTTCGGCTCGCTTCAATGAAGACAATGAATACTACAAACGAGCTCGCGTTCTGTCTTTTCGTATCGCCAGAGAATTGAATTACGCTGTTGTCACCGGTGGCGGTCCGGGCATTATGGAAGCAGCCAATCGCGGTGCCTACGAAGCCGGCGGCGTTTCGCTTGGTTTTACCATCAAATTGCCAAAGGAACAAAGTACGAACAAATATGTCACCGAATTTGCAGAATTTGAATATTTCTTCACCCGAAAGACCCTGCTCTTCTTTTCGGCCGAGTCTTATGTCTACTATCCGGGCGGTTTCGGCACAATGGATGAATTGTTTGAAATTCTCACTTTGATCCAAACCAAAAAAATTCCTAGGACGCCGGTGATTTTGGTTGGTCGCGAATTCTGGACGCCACTCTTGAAGTTGATCGATGACAAGCTCTATCACGAAACAAACACCATCAACGAAGACGATGAAAATATTTACAAAATCGTCGATTCTGATGATGAGATTTTGGATATCATAAAGAAGGCACCGTACCGACAGGAATAAAACTTCGCTCCTCTCCCCCTTTTTACTTCCGTCCGACTTAATCAGAATCAAGCCGGA
>JBAXQJ010000002.1:0-77601 GCA_037131755.1 bacterium | reverse complement strand
TTAACAAAGATAGTCTTAGTTCACAAGATAAAATTAGAAAGACTGGGGATAACTGACCTTGTTTCAAGGATTAATGACTGGATTCCCGTTTTCACGGGAATGACAGACATAAAAAAGAGTAGTTTTTTGACTAAAGACCGACCAAGGTCGAACCTTTCTGGAGATTCAAGGTTCGACCTTGGTCTTCAAGAAAGAGAAGATGGAACTGGATTCCCTCCTTACAGGAGCAGTACACCTTTCACATTTTGATTACAAAACGTTCAAGGTCTTTCATTTGGGTCCCAACCCAAATTTCAACTTGCGCGGGAATGACAGAATGGGAAGCTACCGTCTTTCGGTTTACCTACGAGGTTGACCAATCAAACAAACGGCGATAAAATACTCCCATGAAAGAAAACATAAAATATATCTACAATCGGGGTATCAACAAAGATGAAATTTTTATCAACAATTACGACAAGGAAAGATTTTTGATTTGTCTTTATAAGTTCAACAATGTCGATAAATCCATACGCGATCGGAGCAAGGAATTTTTCAACGATCCCTACCCCCAAAAGAAACTGGTAGAAATTTTAAAGTGGACTTTGATGCCAAACCAATATCACCTGATCTTGAAAGAAAAAGTGCCGGGCGGCATCACCGAATTCATCAGGCGACTGTCAAATGGCTACACCAGATATTTCAATATAAATCACAACAAAAAAGGCTATCTTTTCGAAGGCCGGACACAGATGGTTAAACTGGAAACCAAAGAGCAGTTCCTCTATCTCCCCCTCTATGTCGACTTGGCGCCACTCGACCAGTATTATCCCAATTGGCGGAAAATCGGCGTCCATAATCCTGAAAAAGCTCTTGAACTTCTTGCTGATTATGATTGGTCAAGTTTCTATGACTATAGCCATGACGAACCCCGTGATTACAGGCAAATCATAAACAAGCAGGCCTTCTTTGATTCTTTTAGAACTACTCAGCAGAAATATCGGGAGGAATTGTTGAAGCTGATGAAAGAGCCGATGGTGTAGTAGATTGTTTATAGTATATTGTAGATAGTAGAACGGAAAGATGGAGATGGATTGCTTCCCACTTCGCTAAAGCTACGCGAGACAAGTCACGTTGTTCGCAATGACGGAAAAAGACGGGTTTGGCGTAGCCAAACCCGTCTTTTATTTAGAAGACCGACCAAGGTCGAACCTTTTTGGAGATTCAAGGTTCGACCTTGGTCTTCACAATATACTAAACACTATCTACAATCTACTTTCAAAGGCAAGTAATCGACGCCAAGGAATCGCCATCACGCAATTTCATGATGCGTACGCCTTGGGTCTGTCGGCCGAGCGAGGGTATTTCTTTGATCTCCACCCGTATCACCTGACTCTTCTTGGAAATCGCCGCGATCTCTTCCATATCATCGGTCATCACCTTGGCGGCCATAATCTCCCCGGTCTTATCGGTCACCTTCATCGTAATAATTCCCGAACCTCCTCGATTCTGGACTTTATATTCCTTGAGCGGAGTTTTCTTGCCGAAACCGTGCTCGCTGATCACGAATAAGGAAGGATTTTTCATTTCTTTATTTATCACTTCTGCTTCCACGACGAAATCGTTCTTATCGAGTCTGACAGCAATCACTCCGGCCGCACCCCGGCCCATGGCTCGGACGTCATTTTCTTTGAACCTGATCGACTGGCCCTGCGTCGTCACCAATATTATTTCTTCGCCCGGAGCGACAAATTTCACAGCGCGCAGTTCGTCATTGTCATGCAAAGTAATCGCGATCAAGCCGCTGCGGCGGACATCATGAAAGGCCTCGGCATCCACTTTCTTCACTACTCCCAGCTTGGTGACCATAATCAAAGATAGTTTGGAATTCTTCAGTTCTTTTGGCATCGCCAGCATCGAAGTCACCCTCTCTTCATTGGAGATGGAAAGATAGTTGACCAACGCCTTGCCTTTGGTGGCTCGCTTCCCTTCCGGCAATTCGTGCATTTTCACCTGATAGGCCTTGCCTTTGTCGCTGAAGAACAAGACATCGTTGTGAGTCGTGGCGCTCAAAAAATTGGTGACAAAATCTTCGTCCTTAGTATCCAGATCCACCACGCCGACACCGCCTCTTTTCTGTTTGCGATATTCTTCGGGATTGGTGCGCTTGATATAGCCACCGGTCGTGAGCACGAGGACGTTTTCCTCATCCGGGATCAGATCTTCATCGGACATGTTGGCCACGCCCTGCCTTACGATCTTGGTCTTGCGATCATCGCCGTATTTCAAAGCGATTTCCTGGAGCTCGGTCTTGATGATGGTCAAAATTTTCTTTGGATTGGCCAAAATATCTTTCAGGAATTTGATAAGGGTCTGGACTTCTGCCAATTCGTCCTCGATTTTCTTTCGTTCCAAACCGGAGAGACGGCCAATCTTCATGTCCACGATCGTCTGGGCCTGGATTTCGGAAAATCTGAATTCCTTCATGAGATTTCTCTTGGCATCTTCGACATCTTTGGATTTCTTGATGATCTTGATGATCTCGTCGATGTGGTCGAGAGCTTTCTTTAGGCCAAGCAGGATATGCTCGCGCGCTTCGGCTTTCTTGAGGTCAAATTCCGTACGGCGGCGAACGACAATTTTGCGGTGATCAATGAATTCATCCAAAATGCTTTTCAAGGACAAAGTTTGAGGCACGCCATCCACCAAGGCCACCACGTTGTAATGGAATGGGTCTTCGAGCTGGGTATGCTTGTACAAATAATTTAAGACTTTCTGCGGCTGGGCGCTCGCCTTTAAATCGATAACGACGCGAATATCCTTGGCTGACTCATCGCGCAAGCCTTTGATGCCCTCGATCTTTTTATCACGGACCAAATCGGCAATCGCCACGATCAGGTCGGCCTTGCAGACACGGAATGGAATGGAGGTAATGATAATCTGATATTGGCCTTTCTTGTCTTCGATAATTTCCGCCACGCCGCGGGTCACCACCCCACCGCGACCAGTCGCATAGGCGTGATTGATGTCGATCTGATTGTAAGCGATACCGCCCGTTGGAAAATCGGGACCTTTGATGAAATGCAGAAGATCTTCGGTGGTTGCATCTTTGTTGTCAATCAGGTGGCAGACGGCGTCAGAAACTTCGCGCAAGTTGTGCGGCGGAATATTTGTCGCCATACCGACAGCGATACCCAAAGTACCATTCAGCAAAAGGTTTGGCACAGCCGCTGGCAAAACTTCTGGTTCTTTTCGGGTGTTGTCATAGTTTGGTCGCCATTCGACGGTTTCTTTTTCCAAATCCTTCAGCAGTTCGCCGGCGAGCTTGGACATCTTGGCTTCGGTATAACGCATCGCGGCGGCGGAGTCACCATCGATGTTACCAAAGTTACCCTGGCCGATTACCATTGGATAACGGTGAGAAAAATCTTGGGCCATTTTCACCATCGAATCATAGACCGCCACGTCGCCGTGCGGGTGATAATTACCAAGCACCTCACCAACTACCGCTGCTGATTTTCTGGTTCTTGCGCCGGCAGTCAGACCCATCTGATGCATGGCAAAAAGGATACGTCGGTGCACCGGCTTCAAACCGTCGCGGACATCCGGCAAAGCACGCTGAGTGATGACGGACATGGCATAGTCCAAATAGCACTCCTTCATTTCGGTCGTGATACTGCGAGGCGAAATTCCCCTTTCCGCCACGGCGGTGACTGCCTCCTCCGGTTCATTCTGCTTTTCTTTTCCGATTATTTTTTTTGCCATAATGTTTTATTAAATTATTTTATGATGGGGTTCGTGTCTGTCGCTTCTAAAATCTTCAGTGAATCCTTGAGTTCGCCAGACAAATCTGACATATCGGCTGGCGTGCTTGTCGCTTCGGTGCTGGTCGACTGGTTCAGGTCGGCAATGGCCTGACTCGCTTGCTCGGTAAACTTTTCGGTATTTTCCCTGGTCGTCGTGAATATCTTGCCTATTTCTTCTTTGATTGTTGCAAACGGACTAATGGAACTCAGAGTGTCACCGGCGGCATTCGCCTCTTTGTTTCCAGTGTCACCCGATGACCACCAGATGCCGACAATAAACAATGTCAAAACCAAAGCGCCGACTAGAGCGATGAATTTCTTTTCTGCTTCGGACTTGTTTTTGATCTTGCCTAATAGGGACATTTTTATATGAAAAAATTATTTTTGCTGTTCCAAGACGACGATCTCGCCTTCTTTGCCGTCCAAATCTTTTTTCTTGATGGTCAATTTGTCAATTGGTTTTTGAGACTCTTCCCCCGCCTCCTTGATGAACTGCTTCAGAGCATTGTCCGCCCCGACATCGCCAAAATGCATCGGGATGATTATTTTTGGCTCCAAAGCGACGGCAAACTTGTTGGCATGAGCCGCGTCCAAAACGCCGTCACCGCCAATCGGCACAAACAAGATATCCACGTCTTCGATCGCTTCCAAAAATTCCGGATTTAATTTTTCATCGGACACGGCGCCTAGGAAACACAAGGTCATGCCCTCCAAGACGACGGTATACATCGTATTGATTTTTTCTTTCCCACCGTAATGCGTCTTGGAAGAAAAACCTTTGATGAAAACGCCCTTGGCCTCGTATTCGCCCGGTCCAGACACGACAATCGGATCCTTGCCGTTGTAGGATAGATTTTCCACGCCGTTAAAATCCGGATGATTGGCCGAGACCAAAGCGATGTCGGCAAAAAATCTGGTGGGCTTGAATTTGGACTCTTTGGAGATGGGATTAAACGCCAAAGTGGTATCGCCAAACTGCACTTTAAAAAATTCTAAACCTTGATATGTGATGATCATAATTCGCTAATTTTACCATTTTTTCACCCCAAAAACAACCGCAAAACGCTTGCATTTTAAGGTAAATATTGTATACTGAGCGGGTTATAAGTTGGCTTATATTTCATAAGCCGTTCAAAAAGATAACACCGTTTCTCCGACCTTTTTCAAGGCCGAGCGTAAAGCTTTAAAGACAAATGGACCTTTTTGGCGAAAATCCGTTGCGTAAAAACGCCGGATCAATCCGCCATCGTGCGGATATTTTATTTTATGAGTAAAGAGACAAAAGTAAAGAAAGTAGTGGAATTGACTGCCGAGGAAGAACTCGCCGCCAAGGCCAAGAAGGACAGTCTGATGTCCAAGTTTTTAAATGACAGCGCGACCCCAGCAAACGTTGGCGATGTTGTCGAAGGTAAAGTGATCGGGATTGAAAAATCGGCGGTCTATATCGACTTGCCACCATTTGGAACCGGTATCATCTACGGAAAAGAATTCATCAACACTCGCGATGTGATCAAGAAGTTGAACATCGGCGATAGCGTGGCAGCCAAGATCGTTGATATGGATAACAAGGAAGGCTATATCGAACTTTCTCTCAAGGAAGCTCGCCAAGCTTTGATCTGGACCGAGGCGGAAGAAATAATCAAAAACAAGACAGTTTTGGAATTACCAGTCGAAGAAGCAAACAAAGGTGGTCTGATTATCAACTGGCAAGGCATCAAGGGTTTCCTCCCCGCTTCACAGTTGAAGACCGAGCACTATCCTCGCGTTGAAGACGGTGATAAAGACAAGATTTTGGTTGAACTCAAGAAATTGGTCGGCCAGAAAATCGCGGTTCTCATGATCACCGCTCTGCCTAAGGAAGGCAAACTGATCTTCTCTGAAAAGAATATCGAGAAGAAAGGCAAGTCAAAGGTGGTGGATAAGTACAAAGTCGGCGACGTTTTGGACGGTAAAGTCACCGGTATCGTAGACTTTGGTATCTTTGTGAAGGTTGAAGAAGGTTTGGAAGGTTTGGTTCACATTTCCGAAATCGATTGGACTTTGGTGGAAAATCCTAAGACTTTGTTCAAGGTGGGCGATGAGGTGAAGGTCAAGGTGATTGAGGTCAAAGATGGAAAGATTTCCCTCTCGATCAAATTGCTCAAAGAAAATCCATGGACCGAAGCAGAAAAGAAATACAAGAAAGGCGACGAGGTAACCGGCGTGGTGATCAAATTCAACAAGCACGGTGCGCTCGCTTCGATCGAGGAAGGCATTTCCGGCTTGGTTCATATTTCTGAATTCGGCACTGAGGCCAAGATGAAAGAAAAAATCGAATTGGGCAAGAGCTATACTTTCAAGATTCTCCTCTTCGAGGCAAAGAATCAGAAGATGGGCTTGTCTTTCGTGAAATAATAGAGAGATAGCTGATTAGCTTGTAGCTTCTTGGCAAATAAAAATCAAAGGTGGGTTCGCTACGCGAACCCACCTTTGATTTTTCCTAAAAAGCTACGACCTACAAGCTGTTCATATATCATACTTTTTCGCCTCCTCTTCCAAGATCCTATCCAGGATCTTGTTTATCTGACGCATATTGCGCATGACCGGCGAAGTGAGAGTGATCGCAAACAAACACAAAGTAATCGTCAAAGCGGCCCAAAAATAGTTGACGGGGTTTTGGATAAAATAGAAAAACAAATAGATGGTGCCAAACCAAATCATCCCCTCCACCACAAGCCAAAATGGATGTGATCTTTTCATGGTATTGAATAGGTTTAAACAAAGGGCTAAAACCGACCTTTAATATTTGTCTTAATTCTACACCCTAAAAACAAGATAAACAAGCAGAAGTTTTTGAGGAAAAGAAGCGAGCCCCATCACCTATTTCACTAATAATACTTGATGATATATAAATGTTTGAAACTCAAGTGTTTGCTATGTAGATAATTGATCATTCTGTAAAATAGGTGCGGGGGCGAGCCCATTCGTTTTACGTGTTAGCGAAGCCAGCTTAGAAAATTAAAGGGTTTTAAGGTAGGAGCGAGACTTCACGTTTTGGGAGACTAGTGAGCACGACGGCGCGAACTCGAGGAATTTTCTAGCCCGCCTTGATGAGTCGGCGAGGCAGGCAAGAAAATATCCGTGCTCCCAAAACGTGAAGTCGAGCGACCTATATATCAAGATTCGCCATCTTGGCATTCGACTGGATGAAAGACTTTCTCGCTGGGACATCGGTACCCATAAGCATATCAAAAACCTTGTCCGCCTCCTGAGCATCGGCGACATTAACCTTTTTCAAAATTCTTTGCACTGGATCCATCGTTGTCTCCCACAATTCTTCGGCGTTCATTTCTCCAAGACCTTTGTAACGCTGAACGTGAAGTTTCTGGTTTTTACCCTCTTTTTGTTCTTCTTCATCAGTCTCTTCGATGACTTCCCCGCCTTCAATCACCTCAACATCGATCGGGGTCTCCGAACCAAACTTCTTTGTTTTTTCTTCCTCAGAATAAATGTAGTGGACTTCTTTTCCTTTCTTTATCTTGTATAGCGGTGGCTGAGCAATATAAATATATCCGCCATCAACCAACGGTCTGAAATATCGATAGAATAAAGTCAGAAGCAAAGTTCGAATATGTGCTCCGTCCACGTCGGCATCGGTGGCGATGATCACCTTATGGTAACGCAATTTTTCCAAATTAAACGTATCGCCGATTGCCGTTCCCAAAGCCAGCACCAGGTTTTTAATCTGTTCGGAACCGAGCATTCGATCGAGGCGCGCTCGTTCGATGTTCAAAATCTTTCCGCGCAAAGGCAAGATCGCCTGAGTGCGTCGATCGCGACCGGTCTTGGCCGTACCGCCGGCCGAATCTCCCTCAACGATAAAGAGTTCTGATTCTGAGGCATCGTCAGTCTGACAGTCAGCCAGCTTTCCCGGCAAGGTCATGCCTTCCAAAGCACCCTTACGTAAAATGGAGTCTTTGGCGGCTTTGGCGGCTTTTCGAGCCTTCATCGCCAAAACGGCCTTGCCGATCATTGCTCGGGCATCATCCGGATTCTCTTCCAAAAACATCTCAAACGCTGTCCCAAAGACGTCTTCAACCGCTCCACGGGCCTCTACCGAGCCGAGTTTGGCTTTGGTTTGTCCTTCAAACTGGATCTCGCGCAACTTGACCGACACCACCGCCGTCAGACCCTCCAACACATCATCACCGGTAAAAGTGTCTTCACCATCTTTGATTATATTATTTTTCTTACCGTAAGAATTGAGGGTTCGAGTCAGAGCAGTCTTGAAGCCGGTCACATGCGTACCGCCCTCTGGAGTATTGATGTTATTGGCAAAAGCCACCACCCGGGCTGATACGTCGTCTACATACTGCAAGGCGACTTCGACAGATTTGACCGTCTCCGTTCCCTTTTCAACATAGAAGACATTCTTATGAACCGGTTTCTGAAATTGGTTATAAAATTTTATCAACGAATACAAACCGCCCTCAAAATAGAAAGTCATCGAAGGCGCCTCCACACCGAGTTCACGGAAATAAAAAGCCTCTGACTCATCAAATTTTTCGGTCACATTTCTAGCATCGATGACGGCAATCTTCAGACCTTTCACCAGGTAAGCCTGCTGTCGCATATGCGACACCACTCGATTGTAATCAAAAACGACACCCTCCTTGAATATCTCCGCATCTGGTTCAAAGGTTACAACTGTGCCATGGAATTTTGTTGAACCGATTTTTTTTACCGGTGCCTTTCTCTTGCCTTGAGAATATTCCTGCATATAAACACCTCCGTCTTTATGGACTGTTACCTTCACATAAATCGAAAGAGCATTCACCACCGAGGCGCCCACACCATGCAAACCACCGGACACACTATAACCGTCGCCACCAAACTTTCCACCAGCATGAAGGACTGTCATGATAGTTTCCATAGCCGAAACTTTAGTCTGCTTGTGAATATCAACAGGCATACCTCGGCCGTTATCAGTGACCCGAACCCGATTGTTTGGTAAAAGAGCGACTTCAATGTCGTTGGCATAGCCGTTCATCGCTTCATCGCGCGAGTTGTCGAAAATCTCGGTAATTAAGTGGTGCAGACCGTCGGGACCGGTAGTACCGATATACATGCCCGGACGTCGTCTGACCGGCTCCAGGCCCTCCAAGACGGTAATCTGTTCGGCGCCATAGTGCTTATCCTTCTTTTCCTCTTTATCTTTGGCCATTTATTTTGTATAAAAATTAAAAAATGTAACTAATATTTGCCCGGTAATTATACCAAAATTACCCTCAAAAAGAAAGGTGAAAATACTTGAGTTTTCCTCAAAAAATGTTACTTTAATGAAGGAATTGAACCGTTCAACAACTAGGAGGTCAGATGGAAAAACAAACCATTCCCAAAGCTCTCAAGGACGACCCGTTGATCAAAAGAAACTTTTCTTTGATCAGTGGTTCGAGGGAATTATTGGGTGATTTCTACAAGCGTCACCCCGAACTGACGGCTGAAAAACAGCCCGCCCAAAAGGAGGAATAAAAAAGATGAAGATTCCACCAAGTCTAGGAGTGATACCGCCAGACAAGCTGGCTGATCTTGAATCATTGATCGAGATTACCGCCAACTTTTGGCGAGTGTCGACTAGCGCCGTTTGCGTAATTTGGGAGGAGGCCTTGAAGCGCTTCCCATCCAACACCAAGCGCCAGGATGAGTGGTTTATCAAGAAAATTTCCAAACAGCAACCGAAGACGGCCTAGGAGTTGACCAGGCAAAAGCGCGCATTCCGATGCGCGCTTTTTTTATGATGCAAATTAAATAATGAGATATTGTATCTGGAGAGACTAATTACCCAATCCTACCTGACCACCGCCTGCAAGTCCGTCTTGGTCTTGTTTATGATCTGGTCCTGTATTTTGTTGACCTCCTCATTGGTCAGCGTCCGCTCGTGGGAGCGATAGGTTATCCTAAAGGTGTAAGACTTCTTGCCAGCGCCAAATTTATTTTCATTTTCATACTCATCAATCAGTTTCACTTCTTCAATCAAATTTTCCGCGTAATCACGAACAATTTCGTAATAATTATTAAGGTTGATGTTTTTGTCGATGATAAAAGAAATATCGCGGGAAGTTTCCGGGTATTTGCTCACCTCCTTGAATTTGCTATTGATATCCTTGAACTGACTGGTGATGCGCGGATCCTCGGACCAAAGGATGCGAATGTCCGGTATCCCCATTTTTATCATCGCCAACCGATCGCCAAAACCAAAGGCCCAACCATTGTAAATTTCAGGATCTAATCCAAAATTCTTTAGCACCTGCGGGTGCACCAAGCCGGCACCATTAACCTCCATCCAATCACCATTGAACATCACATCCATTTCTACAGACGGATCTGTGAAAGGAAACGAGTCCACTAAAAATTTATATTCGATATTATTGCCTAAAACACTTTTAGCCATATCTATCTGCACCGCCTCTAAGTCCTCAAGAGTGATCACTTTCTTGGCACGCTTGCAAATGTATAAACCATCGATCTGATGAAAAGCTGGAAAATGATGGCGGTCAATCTCATCCTTACGGAAGACAATGCCTTTGGACAAAGCTTTTACTTCACCGTCTTTTTCTAGTCTTTCTAAAACCTCCGGATCTTTCAAATAATAAGACCACATTACAGTCATTTGGGTTCGCAAAACATGATTTTCGTCAACATAATAAGTATCAGTTTCCCCACGGCTTGGATGATCCTTTGGAGCGTTTAGTAAATCAAAATTTTCTGCTACCGTAACAATTTTAGGAAAATCCACGAGATCAAAATCTTTGAATCGTGGCACTTTTAATATTTCATCAAACAAAAACTTGACCGGAGAATTTTCTTTCTTGGTCAGATCGGGAAACTTCAACAGGCGCTTGATCCTTTCCGCCTTGGTGTCGGTTCGAGCTTCCAAACTTTTTACGAGCTCGGCTTCTTTTGGGTTTTTGATTACAATTTCTCTGGACATATTTTTAGGATTTGATTGATAAATTTATTCGATGATTTGCTTATTTTAAATTATATAGAATTTCTCGCTTTCTAGCCAGGCTAGATGTTTATTTCCTTGTATAGCTTGCCAACCTTGATAATGATCGAGCTGCCAGACAGGCGGAAGTCCGGCTTATCGCCCTCATAGACTACCTGCGGCCTTTTGTCAGGATTGGTTTCGGCTTCAATCGCTTCCACTCTGTCTCCCGCCGCTACCAATATGATTTCGGTATCACCCAGGAAGTAGTCCAGACTGCGGACGTTTGATTCGAAAGAATAAACCTTCAGGGTATTTTGGCATTTTATTTCAAAACCGCCATCTTCGCAAAAATATTTCGGTATGGAGTCCGGGTTTCCGGTCCAGGACACAAACACGTCTTTTCCCTCGGCCCAAGCCAGCATATGACGGCTTTCGATCGGGTTTTCCTTGGTACCAGGCAAATATTTGCTGATTTTCCCGGTTGTTGTCGATTTGACGGTCAAAATCTGGTCAGCCCAATAAGAATCCAGAAACATTTTCTTGGCCTGATCGTAATCCGGATTTAATTTCAAAATTGTCTTGGTGGTCGTTCCGGCAGAGACTTCCGTCTTATTGAATTCGGGGATATCCACCGCTTCGATTTTTGCTGGCAAGGCAAAAGCCCTGGTTTCGGTCACTCGATTGGAGTAAACCCTAAGGTTATTCTTCCAGTCATTGTAGCCCGTCTTTTTCACGACGATTTCATAGGTGACGGGACGCAAGTTTTTTATAAAGTAATCCCGGCTGAAAAAATTGGTCGTATCCTCGAGCTTGCCATTGATATATATTTCCGAACCGGATTCAGTTGCCCGAACAAAAATACCTCCCGTCTTCAAAAAATTAAAGCCGTTGCTCCAAATGTCCCCTTTGGCATAAAAGACAATGAGCGGCGCCAGGATAAAAAACAGCAGCACAAAAATGACCGTCACGATTCTTCTTTTGTGGATAGACATGCTCATGTTATTTTTTTCGATGCTTCGGCGTAACCCAAAAGCCCATATACTTTCCAAACATCAATCTGGTCTGGGCATCAAGCGACGGGATCGCTCCGAAAATTGTAACCGTTATTGGCACAAAAATCCACTGGACAACCATAAAGGCCGAATGCTTCCAAGACATACCGTCCGGCCGTGGCGGCAAAAAAGACAAAGAAATGGCGGCCGAGGTCACCAAGCCAAACATCGCTAGAGTCATCAGGTCGCGGGTCAAGATCGGCAAATTGTATGACATGACGGTCCCTTGAAAATGCATTCCGCCAATCACCACCGGCAACCAGCCGAGCAAGAAAATCATGATCGGATTTGTCGACCAAGACCAGAAACCCTCAAGGAGGACCATAGTAAACCTTATTTTATTGTAACGCGGAATCGATTTGTTTTTTATAAAACCGAACAAGACGTATGGCATGTTTTCCACCCCCCAAGCCCAGCGTCGCTGCTGTTTGTAGATGCTTTTAATCGTGTGCCAAAGACTCATATCCTGGTTCGCATCCATCGAGATGGGATATGACATCGGCACGACTTTATAATCGCCATTGCGCGCCATGAACGCATTCCAGAAAATGCGCGAATCTTCGGATACCATATTTTTTTGCCAATAACCGATTTCAAACAGCGTCTTGAAACAAACGGAGTGCGAAGAAAAAGTCGACAGACGCTCCGGCCTCTCCTGTTGGATCATCTGCCAGAAAGTACCGGACACCGCGACGACGCGAGACAAGGCTGGCGCCTGCCAAATATTATTATTGTAAAAGGGTACCGGCTGAAAAGAAGACTTGAGCGGCTCTTCGGTCGTCAAAAAATTCCAGGTCAGACATTCAAAGTATTGCGGATAAATCACCGTATCGATATCAAAGGCCGATACCATCACGTCTTCGTATTTGATCTTGTTACGATCCAAAATCCTTCGGCGGGCTTCTTCTGCCGCATAGGCGATGTTCGAGCCTTTGCCTGGCATCTCGCCCAAGACGCCGAAAGGATGCTTGGTCACCAAAAAATGACCGAATTTTTTGCCGAATTTCTTCTCAACTTTTTTGGCTAGATTGGCAGCATATTGACCGCCCTTTTCCTCCGTCGCCAGGACGACAATCATCTTGTCCTTATCATATTCGGAGACAATCAAAGACTCGATGCTCTTCTCGACCAATTCTTCGCTTTCATTAAAAAATGGCAACAGCACCAGATGATAGACGTGATCGTATTTCAGATTCACCAGCATTTTTTTCCAGTCGACGGACATGTTGTGTTGCATTTTTTTCCAATTCGTTCGCAAATACATCGACAGGTAAATCGTCTTTAAAAGCCAGTACAAATCAAAAATGATGATAAAGACGGCGGCCCAGAATGGCAAATAGTAAGAAACGAGGATGGTACCAAAAATCGTCCCCCAAGCCAGGGTTCCTGGTAGGATCTCCAAAAGGCGGTAGATTAGTCGGTCTTTTCCGGTCAAATCCGTCGCTCGGCCGACTCGATAATATGGTGAATTTTTGTAGTCCATGAGACCTATATACTACTGATTTTTGGCATTAAATCAAACGATATGCACCTTTAAAAACTGGATTATTTAAGATTTTTATGTATAATTCTATTTACGCCACCTTAGCTCAGTTGGTAGAGCGCCACTTTTGTAAAGTGGATGTCCTCAGTTCAAATCTGAGAGGTGGCTCAGAAAACGAAAATCGCCCATAGTGGCGATTTTCTGCTGATTAGCTATTCTCTATCTCCCCTTGCCCTTGAATGGTTTTTTTATGCTCGGAAATATGTTTTAAGAAAAACGAGGCCGAACCCTTGGGCTGATGCAGATGCTGGTCCCTTTTCACGAAAAAATGCGACTGCTGATGATCAAATCGGCGCTTTACAGACACCATTTTCTTTTTGGTTTTTTCGGCCACTTTTATTGTCAGCCGACTGAGTCCGGGAATGGTCAGATGGTGCTTGTTTTCGTGCAATCGTCGCTTTAACAACAAAATATATTTATCACCTTTGGCGACAAAATCCACGATCATATTCCCCCGGCCGGAGGCCAAGGCAAACACCCGGCTCAAGGCGAGAAACGCCAAGAGAACGACGGCAGATATGAATATGATGATGGTTGTCATAAGAATTATTTCTCGCCGATACCGATTCTCACAAATCGGCCGACTTCGATACGCTCACCAAACTTTTGGACATAACCTTCAATCAAACCTCGAACGGTTAGTTCAGGATTCTTGATATATTCCTGTTCCAACAGGACCTTGTCTTTGAAATAAGAATTGATCTTGCCTTCCATAATTTTTGCTTTCATTTCTTCCGGCTTGCCGGCTAGTTCTTTTTCAAACACTTCTTTCGCCTGATTTTTCGTGTCTTCGGCAATGTCCTCCATTTTCAAAAAGGCTGGGTTGGTAGCCGCTACCTGCATCGCGATATCATAAGCTAATTTTTGAAACTCCTCATTTTTTGCCACGAAATCGGTTTCGCACATAAGCTCAACGAGAGAAGCGACGTTACCAGTAGAGTGGGCATAAGAAGCGACCTTACCGGCACCCAAAGTACGGTCGGCCTTTTTAGCAGCCACCGAAGCGCCTTTCTTTTGCAAGATAATGGTTGCCTTCTGCATATCGCCATTGGCTTCCTCCAAGGCTTTCTTGCATTGCATGATGGAAAGACCGGTTGCATCCCGAAGTTCCTTGATAGTTTCTGTTGAAATAGCCATAAGTTTTTTTAATTAAAATATTAATTAGTTATGAACCAGTTTATTATACTATATAATCTAAAAAAGACACCACCCGGTATCATCCCTGCGGACGACGGGATCCAGAATAGGATTTACGCCTTGATTACTCGGGCTTTTTTATAAGCCTCGGCAATCTTATCAGCAAAGTAAGTGATGCTAGCGACCGCCGAATCATTGGCGATAATCGGATAGTCGATATTGGAAATATTATTGTCAGTACCGCAAAGAGCGATGACTGGGACTTTCATTTTCTTGGCTTCGGTGACGGCAGTGATTTCTTTCTTGGCATCGATGACAAAAAGGGCTTTTGGCAGATCTCGCATTGAAGAAAGGCCGGAGAAAAATCTGGTGAGATTCTCAATTTCTTTATCAATGACCATTCTCTCTTTCTTGGTATATTTTGCGAGCAATTCGCCTTTTTCCTTCTGCTTGGTCAATTCGTCCAGTTTGGCGATTCTCTTTTTTACTTCGCTAAAGTTGGTCAAGGTTCCGCCAATCCATCGGCCAGCTACCACCGGCATATCGACAGCAAAAGAAGAAATCTTGATTGCGTCCTTAGCCTCGTTCTTACCGCCAACAAACAAAATCTGCTTGCCTTCCTTGGCGAGAGTTGAAACAAAATTCAAAGCTTTTTCCAACATTTCATCGGTCTTTTCCAAATCAATGATTTCTACCTTATTTTTTACTCCGAAAATATAGGGAGCGATGCTGGCGTGGCGTCGAGACTTTGAATAACCGAAGTGGGCTCCGGCCTTAAACATCTCTTCTACCCTCTCTTTGTTCACATTTTTTGTTTCTGTCATATGCGCAGTATCCTAACAGATTTATGGATAAAATGCAATATTTTTAATGTCTTATCCCTTAGTCTTCATCCTCATCCCGTCCCTCAACCGGCTTACCCATATTTTCCGCCAAATATTCCACGATGTCGCCGAATTTTTCCCCGGACATAAGGCGTTCAATACCGAACCAAGAATTTTTGACCCGGTGATCAGTAATGCGATCCTGAAGAATATTATAAGTGCGGATCTTTTCCGAACGATCGGCCGTACCAATCTGATCCTTTCTTTCTTTGGCAAATTTCAAGGCATCTTCTTCTTCTTTTTGTCTTTCCAGTTTGGCCAGCAAAATCGCCATACCTTTCTCTTTGTTTCGCGACTGGCTGCGCTCGGCCGTACAACGTACCTCAAGACCGGTCGGCTTGTGGACGATACGAACGGCAGTTTCCACCTTGTTCACATTTTGCCCACCCTTGCCGCCCGCTCGAGAGAATTCGATAAACAAATCCGCTGGTTTGATTTCAACGGTACTTTTCTTTCGCACCGGCAAAATCGCCACTGAAGCGGTCGATGTGTGCACTCGGCCATTCTTTTCAGTTTCTGGAATACGCTGAATACGGTGAACGCCAGTTTCGTAGCGAAGTTCTTTGTAGACACCCAAACCTTTTATTTCGAACGAGGCTTCCTTATAACCGCCAAGATCATTCATTGATTCGTCGAGCGGAGTAAAACCCCAACCTTTGGCACTCGCATAATTTTTATACATATTGGCCAAGTCTTGGGCAAACAAAGCGGCTTCTTCACCGCCGACACCGGCCCGAACTTCCAAGATAACTTCGTTGGGAAATTCTTCTTCCTGTTTTTCCGATTCGACAATTTCCTCCATCTGCTTCCAGATCACTTCTTTTTGGGACTTCAAAGACGCCAATTCTTCATTGGCCATTTCCGCCATGCTTGGATCGAGAGTCAGCATTTCCGAAACGGATTTCTCTTCCGCATCCAGACGCAAATACTCGTCAGCCAGATAAGTGGTTTTCTTATTCTCTTTGAATTGTTCGATGGTCATATTTTTAATATTCTAACAAAAAACTCGCCAATGTGCTTTTGGAGACTAGCGAGCGCGACGGCGCGAGCTCGAGGAATTTTCTAGTAAGAAAATATCCGTGCTCCAAAAGCACATTGGCGAGTTTGGTTATTTAGATTTTTTGACAGCTTTCTTGGCAGTTCGAGCCTTGAATTTCTCAACGCGGCCAGCGGTATCAAGTACCTTTTCATTACCAGTATAAAAGGGATGGCAAGCAGCGCAAATTTCAACCTCGATCTTCTCTTTGGTTGAGCCAATGGTATACTTGGCGCCACAAGCGCAAGTGGTTGTTGATTTATCGAAAAATTTCGGGTGTATATCTTTTTTCATAGTCTCGAGATATTAACAGAATAATGGAAAAAAAGCAAGTAAACAAACAGTCGTATTCGACTATTTCCCGCTTAATATATCAATCATCTTCTGATATTTATTAGCCAGAGCCATCACGTCATCACCATAGAAGGCATAGGCCGATTTTGAAGCGTTACCCCAGCCAGCGAGGTATCGGAGAGCCGCCAATCTTTCAGCCCCATAAGTCCTAGCCGCGGCGCCGTTTTCTTTCATAAGAATTCCGCAGGCCATGAATGCATCCCGGGCATCCCAAGGATTTGAAGGCAAACCAGAACCGGTCAGGCTTCTAATCCGATCTTTTGAAGAATTATAAGACCAGGAGCCATCACTATTTTTTACATAGCCGGCATACAAAACCCAGGTCGAGGGAATAAACTGCGCTGGCCCCATCGCTCCACCATAACCGTACCAAGGTTTCTTGGAGACTGGCACGGTGTCCGGATTGACACCGAGCGCCGCGGTAATCGCCTTAAACGGTTCCGTATCTCTTGGTGCTTTCATATCTACCAGCCAATTACCTGTTCCAACATTTTGACCGAGATTGGACTCTTCAGCGATAATACCCAAAATCACCGCCGGTCGAACACCGGTTTTTTGCGAAGCAAAATTTGCATAGTCTAGCGCTTTCTCAAAAGGAATGGCGGCTGATCCCTGCAGACTGAATAGCTGAGCGCGGATTTGGGCAGCTGACAAAGTCTGCTGTTTTAGAACGTTTTGATAGAGACTTTCGATACCTTTGGACGCCTTGAGAATAGCGGCCTTCTCGGCTTCTTGTTGCTGAATCCTCTTTTGTTCCAAGATTTGGAGATTTTTCAACTTGGTTTCCTCGTCGCGCTTGTCCTCAAGCTGAGTTTTTTCATCTTCGGTTTTGACTTTGGTATCCGTGATAACTTCAAAAGACTTGTTCAGCTCGTTTTTAATCGAATCGAAGGAATCCAGATCCTGGAAAAAGCTGGACAGATTTTCGTTCGACAAGACCACCTCGACGGTCGAATAAGAATCGATCTCGTTGGTTTTGCGCAACAATTGGGCCAAAGATTCTTTTTCCTTGCCGAGCTTGGTCGTGAGCTTGGTAATGGTCACCTGCTTGTCGCCGATGCTATCGGTCAGATTTTCAATACTGATCGTTCGCGCTTTTATGTCCAATTTCGCTTTGGCGATCTGGGCATCCAAGATCTTGATGTCTCGAGACAAGGATTCGGATTTGCCCTGCTGATCTTTCAATATGGCTTCCTGGGTAGCGATCTGCGCTTCCAAGTCAGCCAGTTGAGCCTGAAGCTGGGCTTTTTTGGCGGCAACGTCGGAACCGGTGACTTGAGCTGATACGTAGATTGTAGATTGCAGATTGTGGATTGAGAAAGGAATAAGGTGGCTGACAAAATTAATATTCAAAAATAAAAATAAAGACGAGACAAAGATACCCGCCCGGAAAAGCCGGCTGAGAAATTTTGAAAAATTAAAATACCTTCGATGGATCATCGAAGGTATTTTAGCACATTTAAATTATTTTTTCTCTTCTGCGACGGCTTCGCCTTCAGCGCCTTCCTTGGCTTCCTTACCCTTCTTTTCTACCTCAATCGATGAGAGGTCGACAGGAGCGGCTTCGACGACTTCTTCCTTTGGCTCGTAGACCGAGGCAACCACTTCATCAGGATCAACCTTGAGAGTCACGCCTTCTGGCAACTTGATTTCTTTAGCAGTAATGACCGAGCTCAAAGTCACAAGAGTTGTGATGTCAACAGTCAAATCGTGTGGCAGGTCTTTTGGCAAAGCTTCGATTTCCAAATCATGAGCCACCTTGACCAAAATCGCACCGAGGTCTTTGACCGCTGGAGCGACACCGACGAATTCAAGAGGGACCTTGACGGTCAATTTCTTGCCTTTCTCGATAGCGTAAAAGTCGACATGGATTGGAGAATCGGTCACTGGGTCGAAATCGACATCATGAATCAAAACATCAACATCAATCCCCTCACCGGTCAGGCTGACAACTGTCGACTCGCCGGCTTCCCGGAAAGCTTTTCTGAATTCGGCAATTTTAACCTTGATTGGAGTTGAGGCCTCCTTCTTACCATAAAAGATGGCAGGAACCGTACCGGCTTTTCGCAAAGCGTCTAGGTTTTCCGTCAGATCTCTTTTTTCTACCTTTAATTTTAACATAATAGGAGCATTATATATATTTTTCGTTAAAAAGCAAGGGAGGCTAGCCCAGATTATTGAAAATCTTCATTTTATCCTCCACCACCTTCTCCACCGCTGAAATCGTCCCTTTCATGTATTTATATGGTGCCACTTCGTCGGGATTTTCCTGTAGGCCAAGTTTAAGGGCATTTTTGTAAGCTACGCGAATTTCGGTATTTATATGCACCACCGACATACCGGCCTTGATCGCCGCTTTTATATCTTCGGCTGAATTACCGGAAGCACCGTGAAGAACCATGGGGATTCCGATCGCTTCTTTAATTTCTTTTATTCTCTCAATATTCAAAGCTGGATCTTTTCCACCCTTGAGCATACCGTGAATATTCCCGACGGCTGGAGCCAGCATATGAACGCCAGTCTCAGCCACAAACCGTTTGGCGTCTTCAGGTTTTGTCAAAAATTCTTCGGTGATCTTTACCCCTTCTGGAATTACTTCCAAGACCTGCGAAGACTTGCCAATAAAACCAAGTTCAGCTTCGACGATAATGTCTGGATTTACACTTCGAGCATAATCCACACACTGTTTGGTCACTCTGATATTTTCTTCAAACGACAAATCGGTAGCATCAAAAATCACCGCGTCATAGCCGGCATCGATCGCCTCTTTGACCTTGTCAAAAGAATAAGTGTGGTCGGCATTTAGGAAAATCGGATAATCGTATTCTTCCCGCAGGCTTTTTATGAGAGCCACCGCCTGCTTAGTGCCAATAAAATTTCGCTCACCCTCGGCCGTGCCGATAATGACCGGCAAATCCATTTTCTTGGCAGCTTCAAAGATACCCCTTAATATTTCGAGATTGGAAATATTAAAATGACCGACCGCGATTCCCCTTTTCTCCGCGTCCAAGATATAGTCTTTTAATGTTTTCATTAATTTATTTTATCAGATAAATGACAAAATAAAAAGCTCAGGTTATTGCTTTTTTGTGCCTTACGGACTGAGATTTTCAGCCCGCCTTGATGAGTCGGCGAGGCAGGCAGAAAATCGAGGGAGTAGAGAATTAATTTTGCGACCTGCCTCGCTGGCAAGGCGGGCGGCAAAATTAATATCGTGCTAAGAAAAAGCAATGACCCGAGCTTTTTACTCACCAGAATTACGTAAATCATGTATTGCCTCGGCCACATCCTCGCTATCAAAAATAGTCGAACCGGAAATCAGACGGGTGGCGCCAGCGCTAATCAAGTCTGAAGCATTATCAAAACCCACTCCACCATCGACACTGATCTCGATGTCGGGATACATTCCCCGCAGGTCGCTGATTTTTTCCAGAACTCGGTCGTCAAATTCCTGGTGCTGGAAACCGACATTATCAATTCCCATAAACTGGACAAAGTCGATGATCGGGTAACCACCTTCGTCGACCAAGTCTAGGAAAGGATAAACTTCTGCGTTGTCATTATCCATATGGACAGCCACACCGATCTCTATACCATATTCCGAATCCCGAGCCGTACCATGTTCGTCGCGAATTTTCTCAACCAATTCCAAGAGGCGTGGGCCTGAACCCAAATGCAAGACGATCCTTCTCGCTCCCGCCTTGATCCAATCAAAAACGATTTCTTCCGGATGGCGGACCATTAGGTCGGCTTCAAATTCCAAGGAATCCCAGAATGGAAAACCTTCGTTTTCTGCCACGATGTTATTGAGCTCTTCCATTCCACCTTTCACGTAAGGCCAGCTTTTGTGCGGCACGAATTTGCCGTCACAGACATCCACCTGCACCAGAGGGACGAGCCCTGACACGCGAGACATCTGCGAACGCAATTCTTCGATATTTTCCGGCAAGATGGCGGGGATGATTTCGGTCATGATTATAATTGTTAATTTCTTTAATGTTGTCATTCCCGCGCAGGCGGGAATCTAGTTTTAATTTTTCTGGATCCCCGTTTTCACGAGGATGACAGAGGGGGATTAAAAAATTTAAAAATGGGACTTGAGTCTTATCTCACGGGAAATTCTGTCTAACTTTTTCAAACGGCGAATATGTTTGTACTCATTAGAAAATTGGGTGCCCAACCATTCCCTAATCGCTTCTTTCGCATCGCTCAAGGCCAAAAATCGCGCTCCTAAAGACAGGATATTGGCGTCATTATGTTCCCGGCTCAATTTGACGATATCTGAAACCTTGTAAATCGGATTGGCATACAAGACTACCGCTCGAACATTGGGAAACCTATTGGCGACTATCGCTTCGCCTTGGCCTGACCCGCCCAAAATAATACCTTTTATTTTTTCTGGCTGATCGGACACGGCCTTAGCTACCGGGGCAATAAAATCCGGATAGTCATCAAACTCATCATACTTGAAAGCGCCGCAATCGGTCACCTCGTAACCGAGTTTTTTTATGAAGGGAACCAATTTTTCTTTCATCTCAAAGCCGGCATGGTCGGTACCGACAAAAATCTTGCCAAGACTCTTCTTGGGAGCATTTATCTTGACCTTGATTGTCTCCTTTGTTTTAAACATCCTGGATACTATTATAGCCTATTTATTAAGCAGACTCAAAAAGACTTCCTTCAAGACCTGCGGATTGGCCGAGCCTTTGGTGGCCTTCATCCCCTGTCCCACCAAGGACTGGAGCGCCACTTCCTTGCCAGCCTTATAGTCGGCGACGATCTTGGGACTATCGATAATGATTTTTTCAGCAATCGCCTGAAGCTCGCCGAGATCGCTTTTTTGCAGAAGGTTTTCGGTTTCGGCAATCTCCATCGGCTGGCCGCCCTTTTCAAACATCATTTTCAGAATGTCCTTGGCACCACGTGAAGAAATCTTGCTTTCTGCGACCATTTTTATCAGATCAGAAAAGTTTTTATCGCTCACCAAACCCAGACTTTCAACGTCTGCATTTTTCATCAAGCCCAACAAGTCCGAAGTAATATAGTTTGAAGCCAATTTGATCAGGTTCTTGTCGCCAGCAAAATCAGCGCAAACTTTTTCAAAGAAACTGCTGATCAAGCCCGGTTTGATGTATATTTCAACATCTCCCGCCTTGATGCCATAATCTTTTTCATAGCGATCACGCTTTTCCCAAGGCAATTCTGGAAATTCTTTTCTCAAAACCTCCCGATCAAATTCCGGCATCTCTGAGATCTTGAATTTTGGCAAATCCGGATCGGGAAAATATCGGTAGTCGTGAGAATTTTCTTTCAACCGCTGTGTAAATGTCGCTTGCCTGTCTTCATTCCAACCGCGAGTCTCCTGGACGATGCTTCCACCGCTTTCCAAGACCCCGATATGCCTTTCAATTTCATAAGCCACCGCTTTTTCTACCGCTTTGAATGAATTGATATTTTTCACTTCCACTTTTGTACCTAGGGTATCCGTCTGACTCACCGAGATATTTGCTTCGATTCTCATCTCACCCTTTTCCATATTTGCCTCACCGGCACCCAAGTACTGCAAGAGTAACTGAAGCTCTCTCGCGAAATCAGCCGCCTCTTTTCCTGAGTGAATAACCGGTTCAGTCACGAGTTCCATGAGCGGCACGCCGGCCCGATTAAAATCCACCAGAGAATAATCCCCGCCCTCATGTGACGAGCTTGCTGTGTCTTCCTCCAGGTGAATTCTGGTTATTTTTACCCCATGCAAAAGACCACCGGAGACTAGCGGGTATTTATACTGACTGATCTGATAGCCTTTGGGGATGTCGGGATAAAAATAATTCTTTCGGTCCCATTCGGTAAAATCGGCCAGATCCGCGCCAATCGCTACTCCCACCTTTAAAACGTTCTTGACCGCCTGCTTGTTAATGACCGGCAAAGTCCCCGGGTGCCCTGTACAGATCGGACAAATATTTTTATTTGGTTCGCTTTCTTCTGGATCATTTTTGCAGCCGCAAAACATCTTACTTTTAGTCTTAAGCTCGGCATGAATTTCCAAACCGATTGTGGCTTTGTATTTTGCATTCAACATACGAGAGATAATAGCATAATTTTATATAAAAAACAGGCCGCGAGTATTCTCGCGGCCGACAAAAGAAGACATTAGATCAGCAGACCCGGCCGATCCAAAATTGAGGCTTCCGTGACGCTGGGAAGATAACAATCCGTAACCGGGATCTTGGCTGTCTTGTTTTTTACAACCAGCCGGCCAACAAAAGCGTCGCCATCGACACCAGTCACCAGGCACATCTCCGGCGGACTCAAGGCGATGACTTGCCCGTCATCCACAAATGACCGTGCCATGAGACAGACCCGATTGTGACCACGAGCCAAAAGATTCTTTACATCACTGACTAATTTACTCATATTTCACCTCCTCCAACATTTAGACTCAAAGACCTGATTTAAAATTAGCACAAAGCTTGAAAGATGCAAGAAGGATCACAGTCCTACCCCAATTTTCTGAGTATTTTTATCAGCTCGTCTTTCAGATTTTTTATTGACTCATCTTCTAAAATAGTGACGGTCAAAATATTTTTATTCAGTTTGGAAATTTTCTTTTTAGCCGCGATTAAGACTTTTTCAGCCACCATATCCGTCTTGGTTAAAATAACCACTTCTTCTTTTTCTGCCAACTCTTCACTATAGTCTTTCAGTTCCTGGCGAATGGTTTTGTAATCCCTGACCAGATCCTCGCTCTCCAAAGAAATGCAGTGGAATAAGATTTTAGTCCGCTTGATATGTCGCAAGAATTTGTGCCCAAGGCCTCGGCCTTCGGATGCCCCCTCGATCAGACCTGGCAGATCCGCCAAAATATACCCGTACATGTCGCCAAGTGCCGGTTCCAAAGTGGTAAATTGATAAGCCCCCACTTTTGATTTGGCATTGGTCAGTTCGTTTATCAGGCTCGATTTGCCGGCATTGGGCAGACCAATGAGTCCCGCATCAGCGACCATCTCTACCTCAACATAAAAATCAAATTCTTCTCCAGCCTTTCCGGTCGTATATTCTTTTGGTGCCTGATTGGTTGATGATTTGAAAAATTCGTTACCGAGCCCGCCGCGCGCCCCCTTAGCCAGGAGTTTCGTCTCGCCTTCTTTTTCCAAATAGATTTTTCCTTCGGTCTGCAAGTTTGTGACGATCGAACCAATTGGCAGATCAATATAAAGAATCTCACCGTTTTTGCCATGCATGCTATCCTTGGCGCCATCACCACCGCGTTCACCAACAAATTCTTTTCGGTTCTTATAATTGGCCAATATGCCGATATCGCGAACCGCTCTCGCGTAGACGTCACCGCCATTGCCGCCATTGCCGCCGGACGGACCAGCCATTTCCTTGCCTCGAATATGCAACCAGCGCACCACGCCATTGCCGCCATTGCCTGCCTTTACATGTATTTTTAATTCATCAATGAATGCCATATGTTTGTAGAATAGTATACTGTATATCGTAGATTGGGTTTTATTACAAGCTCTTGTCTTCAAGCGCCAGTTTGGCGAGAGCGATTGCCCCTTCTTTTGTCTTGGCTGAACACATAAAAAGGCCGGCGTGACAGAAAACAGCATCGGGAACCCCGGTAATTTTTTTTATTTCTTCGCCGTCTTTACCACCCCAAGCGGCTGGAAAATTAGCCCGATTTACAAACTTTTGGTCTTTGATTTGGACCGCCGATGCATACCAGACGCCGCTATCGAAAACTGGTCTGACTACAAACAAAGGCTCCGGATATTCGGCCAACACTTTCTTCCACGAATACTGATCATCTAAAACAATAATCCGTTTATCAGTAGTTTCTCGATAAATTTTGTTGACGATCTCCACTCCCTCCAAATAATCTTTCGCCCGTTTTATTTCATGAACAAGCATTGCCTTGACCTTTTCGACGGCCACCAAAAACCTTTCGTAGGGTGTAACGTTTTTTTCTTTCCAAGTTGGATTTAAACCAAAAATATAATCGATGAACAAATAAGGTTCCAATCCGTCAATAATTCGATTGTGAGTATTGATAGCGCTATCCTGGGCATCGACGACTTGAATTATTTTTTCATCGATTATTTTGGCTGCGTCAGAAGAGCCGGCAATCTTATCGCCAAAATGTTTCCAGACCAGACCGCAGGCCGCGTAGGGTACGCCATTGCTTCTTACCGGTACTCCTGGCTGATGATGATCAAAACGATTTCTACTTGGATCATACTCGCGTCCAACATCGAGCGCATAATCGCTTTTCCTGATTACCTCGATATCTCTAGTCCTGGTTACTTTAATATTACCCTTTAAAGCCAAGGACAAAATCGCCACAGCAAAAACGTCATCAGTATGAAAGTGACCGTCATGAACGGCCACTGTCTTCTTTTTATTTCTTTGCCAAAACATCTTTTAGTTGGGTTATTTCCTCAGTCAGTAAATCTATCTTCTCCTCAAGTTTCTGAATTTTTAATCCCTCCCGCAAAAGCTCCTTCTTTTCCTGTTTTATTTCCTCTTCAGTCCGTTCAAACATTTTCTTGGTTTGGCCTTTCTTACCCTCCATGATAATTCCGTCACCGGTCAAAAACAGAGCCACGTAGATTCCGGTCATAAGCAAAATAACGCTAGAGACCACGATTGATGCCAGACTGGATTCCCAACCGAGCGGGTCAAGACCCAAGTAAGCAGTGAAATTGTCAGTCATATGCCAGACCCCGCGCCAAAACTCCACGATAGCAAAACCGGCCAAAAAAGCGAAAAATATTGGGTACCGGCTAAGTCTTATTCTGACTCGATCCTCAAGTTTATCGAAAAAGTCTACAATGGCTTTAATCATGGCTTTGAATTCTTAATTTAATAATACGGTAAAATGATAGCATGAAAGAGGACAAACGTTAAACTTAGGCCACGAGCAGTCCAGCACCATCAATCAAATAAACTTTCTCCACCCATTGTCTCCGGTTTTTCTATTTCTAATTCAGCCAGGACTGTCGGCGCAATATCGGCCAAAGTTCCAGTCTTTAGTTTTTTATTTTTATCAGTGAGAATTGCTGGTACCGGACTCAAAGTATGCGCCGTATGTTTCTTACCAGTTTCCGCATCCACATTTATTTCCGCATTACCATGATCAGCGGTGATGAAAGCAACACCACCTTTTGCTTCCAAAGCCTCTATTACCCTTCTCAATTCCTGATCCACTTTTTCCACGCCGGCAATAATCGCCTCTTTATTTGCCGTATGCCCCACCATATCGGCATTGGCAAAATTTACAAAGATAAAATCCGTGCTTTTATTTATTTCTTCTATCGCTTTATCGGCAATTTCTTGCGCTCTCATTTCTGGTGCTAGATCATGAGTAGCTACATCTTTTCTACTTTCCACTAAAATATGTTTTTCATTCTCATATGGCTTTTCTTCCCCACCATTCAGAAAATATGTAGCATGAGCAAATTTTTCCGTCTCGGCAATATGCGCCTGGGTCAGCCCAGCCTCTGAAATCTCCTTGGCCAAAGTAGTCTCAATATTTGTTGGCCCAAAAGCCACCAAGCAATCCAGATCCTTACTATAATTAGTCATCGTTCCAAACAATCCAAAGTGAACCATGGTCCACTTGGTAATTTTTTCAGAAAGCATTCTCGCCCGGTCAGCCCGGAAATTCCAAAAGAAAACGGCATCTTTCTCACCTATTAATTCCTTCTGTCCTTCTTTATTTAAGAAAACTACCGGCTCAAAATGCTCATCCGTCTTTTCTTTTGTATAAAATAATTTAGCCACGTCAGAGGCTTTCTGATTTCCGGCTTGCATCCCCTCGCCTTTAAAAATTGCATCTTCCGCTTTTTTTAATCTATCCCAATTATTATCCCGGTCCATAGCAAAATATCTCCCAGTCATCGTAGAGATAAAGCCAATACCTATTTCATTTATTTTTTCTTCAAGCTCAGCCAAATACCCCGCCGCGCTCTGTGGTGGCGTATCCCTACCATCCGTAAAAGCGTGAATCGCTACTTTTTTCAAACCTGCTCTTTTGGCCGCTTTTAGTATTTCATACAAATGCTCACTATGCGCATGCACACCACCAGGACCAATGAGTCCCATTAAATGTAGTGTAGAATTATTTTTTAAAGCATGAGCAAAAAGTTTCTGGAAAGTTTCGTTAGTATCAAATTCCCCATTCTTCGCTGCCAAGCTAATTCGCACCAAATCCGTATAGACTATCTTTCCCGCCCCTATGGTAGTATGCCCCACCTCACTATTGCCCATCTGACCTTCTGGGAGCCCCACAGCCAAGCCGGACGCCTCTAGTAATGAATGTGGATAATTCTCCCACAACTCATCAAAAAATGGCGTTTTAGCCTCCGCTATGGCATTATTCTCCTTCTCTTCTCTGTACCCCCAACCATCAAGAACTATCAAAGCTACTTGTCTGCCCCGCGTAACTTTAGCGTAGTGGGGTTTTTTAATTGAGGTTTCTTTTAACATAAAGATGTTATATTAGACTTTCAAAGCCTTCTTTCCTGGAAATACCGCCTTAGCACCAAGCTCCTGCTCAATTCTTAGCAGCTGATTATACTTAGCCACTCTTTCAGAACGGCAGAGGGAACCAGTTTTTATTTGACCAGTACCAAGGCCTACTACCAGGTCAGCAATAGTAACATCTTCAGTCTCACCAGAACGGTGTGATACTACAGAAGTATACCCAGCCTTCTTTGCCATATTTATAGCATCAATAGTCTCCGTCACGGTACCAATCTGATTTAGTTTTATTAAAATAGAGTTTCCAGCTTTCTTCTCAATTCCCTCCTGTAGTTTTTTTACATTAGTAACAAAAAGATCATCACCCACTATCTGAATTTTCTTACCAAGCTTTTTAGTCATCAGTTGATAACCAGCCCAGTCATCTTCTGCTAAACCATCTTCAATGGAAACAATAGGATATTTAGCCACCAAATTTTCATAGAAAGCTACCATCTCTTCGGAAGTCAGTTCTTTATTCTCACTTGCTAGAATATATTTATTCTTTTCTTTATCAAACAATTCTGAAGTAGCACCATCAATAGCAATAGAAATATCCTTACCGGCTTTATAACCAGCCGCTTCTATGGCTTCTATAATCACCTGAATAGCCGCTTCATTGTTCGGCAGTGCTGGAGCATAACCACCTTCATCACCCACAGACACGTTTAATTTTCTGCCTTTCAAAATTTTCTTCAAAGCATGAAAAGTCTCAGCACCCATTCTTAGTGCCTCAGCAAAGCTCTTAGCCCCCAAAGGCATAATCATAAATTCCTGCAAATCAGTAGAGTTTTCAGCATGCTTACCACCATTGATAATATTCATCATAGGCAATGGCAAACACATTTCATTCCCGGTTTTTCCAATTTTCTTAAAATATTTATAAAGTGACATTTTATCACTCTTGGCCGCCGCATGAGCAAAAGCCATGGAAATACCTAAAATTGCATTGGCACCATGCTTGCCTTTATTTTCTGTACCATCAATTTCAATCATCTTTTTATCCAAGCTTTTCTGATCCCATTCTTTACCCACAAGCGCTTTCTTGATTTCCGTATTTACATTATTTACGGCTTTGAGTACGCCCTTGCCACCATATCTCTTCTTATCTTCATCACGAAGTTCTACCGCCTCATAGCTACCAGTAGAAGCACCAGATGGCACAGCGGCGCGGCCAAATGAACCATCTGCTAGGGTCAAATCCACCTCCACAGTTGGGTTACCTCTAGAATCTAATATCTCTCGCGCAAAAACTTTTGTGATTTTTTTCATGTATTAAATACGATTAAATTAATAATTCGTTTGATTAAAAATTGCGTCCGCATGACGGGCACAACGGGAATCATTTTATCACAAGGAAATAAATTAAAAATCTTGACTTATTTAACTAATCCACATACTATAATATCTGAATTTGCGGCTCCAGGTGTAGGCCTAAAAAACCGAACAACGAGGTGAGGAAGCGAATACTTAGAGCTTCCGCAAGGCCGGAGCACGGCGGTGCGAGGCGGGCTCGCAGGATTTTTCAGCAGAAAAATACCTGAGAGTCGGCGGAACGCCTACAAAGACCAAAAGTCTAGAGACCTGGACTCCCTAAAAGCAGCTTGAATAGAGCTGCTTTTTTATTATAAAAGCCGGGTTTTCATCAGATGAAAACCCGGCATAGCGCCTAAGCCAATAGCATTTCAGCTATCCTGTCGGCGATTTGATAGTGCTTATCGTGTATGAAATCCGCACGTTTCAACACAATGTCCGCCCGAACATTTCCGCTTTTCCGCTTATTCCTTCCGGAATACAGATCGATAGTGACAATCCTGTTTCCGCATTTGAAAAAACAATCAACTCCCAAGCAATCCATGCAAGTTCCGACACAAACAAAAAAGCAAAGCTTCTCTTTGTGTCCCGCCAAACGCAAACGGCTCTGAATGCGATTGAAGACTGCTTGAGCCAGCCTGGTCTTCGGACGACACGGATTACATCCGAGTCGGCGCTGAATAGCGATCACATACTTAACCGCATTTTTAAACTTAATCCCATTTTGTCTCCTGTGTTTCGGATCAACATTTATAAAAGCGCAACCACACACTTCCTGCTCAAAGCCATATCCATCAGACTCGCGAGAATTTACATTCAATAGAGACCTCCCTTAAAAATATTTGAAATAGAAAGTTCAAAACCCTGCCTTTAATTTTATTACTAATAAACATCCGGTCAACAAAGTTATCCACTCGACAGACAGCAAAAACAGTTTCTTAAAAAGAAACTGTTTTTGCTCACTTATTTACCGTGACAATGTTTATATTTTACCGGCGTTCCATCGGCTTTCTTTGCTCCGCACGGACAAGGGTCATTTCTCCCAATCTTTTCTTTTTCGCCAGTAGTTACAACCTTTTCCCCTTCTTCAGTCTCAACCCCGCCACCAGCCAATTTCATATTTTTCTGGGTGTCTTTTAATTGCTGTTCTTCCCTCACAAAAGCCCCGCCGCCAACGTTTGGTATGATTTTCAAAACCTGTTCATCGATTGCTGCCTGCATTTCCTTGAACAGACGCAGACCCTCCTTCTTGTATTCCACCAAGGGATCGCGCTGGCCATAAGCGCGCAGATTCACGCTAGATCGGGTATAATCCATGATTTCCAAATGATCCACCCAAAACATATCGATAGCCTGCAGGAGCACGATTTTAGCAATCCGATAGAATTCATCTTCGCCTAGCTGGGCGATCTTGTCTGCGATTATTTTGTTCATTGCTTCGTCACCGGCAACCACCTCCTCTAATTTTGCCTTGATCATTTCCTTGTCACCCAAGAGCACGGCTCGTCGTCGCTCATAGACGATCTTTCTTTGATAGTTCAAAACATCATCGTACTCCAAGACATGCTTTCGCGAATCAAAATTGAAGCCTTCAATCTTGGTCTGAGCGCTTTCAAGCGATTTGGTGATCAAATAATTCTCGATCGGCTCGTCTTCAGCCATACCAAATCGTCCCATCATTTTTTTGATCGTATCGGACGCAAAGATCCTCATCAGGGAATCTTCGAGCGACACATAGAACTGCGTCGTACCTGGATCACCCTGTCGGCCGGCCCGCCCGCGCAACTGATTATCGATTCGTCGCGCCTCATGTCGTTCCGTTCCGATCACGTACAGACCGCCAAGCGCCTTCACTTCCTCATATTTTTCTTTATTGAAAGGCACACCGCCAAGCTTGATATCCACCCCTCGGCCAGCCATGTTGGTCGCGACCGTCACCGCCCCCTTTTCACCACCCTCGGCAATAATCTCACCTTCTCTCTCGTGATTTTTCGCATTCAAGACTTTGTGAGACACGCCTTCACGAGTCAGGTACATCGAAAGGATTTCATTTTTTTCGATTGAGACCGTACCGATCAGGACCGGCTGGCCTTTCTTGTTCAACTCTTTGATTGTCTTCGCTACCGCAATGAATTTCCCGTGCTCGGTCTGAAAGATAAGATCATTCAAATCCGTTCTTTGGATTTTTCTGTTGGTCGGCACGATCAAAGTATCCATATGATAGACTTTGTAAAACTCCTCGGAAGAAGTAAGAGCGGTACCGGTCATACCGGCCAGTTTTTTATACAAACGGAAATAGTTTTGGAAAGTGATGGACGCAAAAGTTCGGGATTCTTTTTGTATTTTCACCCCCTCCTTGGCCTCGATCGCCTGATGCAAGCCCTCGGACCAGCGTCGGCCCGGCTGAAGGCGGCCGGTAAATTCATCAACGATCATAATCTCGCCCTCTTTGATCACATAATGAGTATCCTTTTCAAACAAGGCTTTGGCCCGGACAGCCGTTTCCAAATGATGAACCATTTTCATTCCCGCATCCGTATAGATATTTTCCACACCCAAAGCTTTTTCGGCCTTGTTGATGCCCGCATCGGTCAATTGGATCGCCTTCAGTTTTTCATCCACCTTATAATCCTCGTCTTTCTTAAAACCGGTTACCAATTGGGCAAATTTCACGTACAAATCCTCCGACTCAACGGTCGGCGCGGAAATTATAAGCGGGGTTCGCGCTTCATCAATCAAAATCGAGTCTACCTCATCGACAATCGCAAAATTATATTCGCGCTGGCGCAGATCATTGGTGCTATACTCAATATTGTCCCGCAAATAATCAAAACCGTATTCGTTATTTGTTCCGTAAGTAATATCAGCGTCATAAGCCTCGCGCCTGGTGCAAGGTCGCAAAAATTCATGAACGACTTTAAATGAACCGAGCTCGTCTCGAGTCTTATCCAAAACATCGACATTGTCGCCGTTAATTATTTTTTCCGTATGTTTCGAATCATACAAAAATGAGGCTTCGTGATTGATGATTCCCACCGTTAGACCGAGAAAATCATAAATCTGTCCCATCCACACGGCGTCACGTCGGGACAAATAATCGTTGACGGTCACGACATGCACCCCCTTGCCGGTGAGAGCATTCAGATATGCCGGCAGGGTTGCCACCAAAGTTTTTCCTTCACCAGTACGCATCTCGGCAATGTTTCCCCCATTCAAGATCATTCCACCGATCAGCTGGACATCATAATGCCTCTCGCCCAAAGTACGATAAGAGGCCTCGCGAACGACCGCAAAAGCCTCCGGTAATATTTCTTCCAGAGTGGCGCCAGAAGAAAGTTTCTCCCTGAATTCTGCCGTTTTAGACTTTAAAGCCTCGTCTGATAAAGCCTTGATTGCCGGCTCAAAAGCATTGATTTCCGCCACTTTTGCCCAATATGGCCTGACGGCGCGTTCGTGTTTATCTCCAAATATCTTATTTAAAAATGACATCCCGAAATCTTATCATAAAACCCCGCTTTTGGCATCAGTTAGATACGATTAAACCTCAAACAAAAACACCCGCTTTCGCGGATGTTTTTCGAAGATTATTTCTTCTTTCCTTTCTTTGCAGCTTTCTTTCCCTTCTTAACTGCCTTCTTTGCTTTCTTTGCCATGATAGATTTATTTTTTAAATGATTGTGAAAACAAGTTTTCCTCTCTCACTTAAAATTAATTTAATTAATAAGTATCAATGACCCCATCGACCAAAATAAAATTGTCATTGAATTAGTTTAATTTTAACTCATTTAAAAATTAATACAATGTTTTTTGCAACTAAACTGTGGATAACCTCCGCTCGCCTGATTTTAAATTTTTGTGCAGAAAACTTTTTCCAGCGAAAAGTTTTCCTAATCCTCAACAATTTTTCAACTTAAGAAAGTTGAACCAAGCAAAATTGTTTGCGGACACAAAAATTTAAAACAGACTCGCTAATCTCCAAAAAGAAAATGTCTCACCTACAATCTAAAAATAATCTCACTCGACGCTCTTTTAAATTTTATATGGGATCTATTGATACTAGATTCCTGCCTTACAGGCACTGTACACCTTTCACTTTTTGATTACAAAACGTTCAAGGTCTTTCATTTGGGTCCCAACCCAAATTTCAACTTTCGCAGGAATGAAAGATCGGGAAATAAAAACACGTTATCTCCTTCAAACCAGCTCCACCTCCCATTCCACTTCAACCCCCGTCTTTTCCCTCACAATTTGGGCTATTTTCTCGGCAAAAGCCTTGATTTGCCCGGCGTTTGCTCCTCCGTGATTTACCAAGATAAGAGGCTGTTTTTCATACAAGCCAACCGCGCCTTCGCGATATCCTTTCAAACCGCAGACTCTGTCGAGAATCCACGCCAAAGATATTTTCTTGCGACCATCCATCTCATTATAAGCCGGCAGACCGGGATACTTTTCCACCAATTCCACACAAACACTTTCTTCGACGATGGGATTCTTAAAAAATGAACCGCCGCAGCCAAATGTTTTCAGATCGGGCAGTTTTTCACCCCTAATTACCAGGACAGCTTCTCGAACTTCTTTTATACTTGGTTTTGCAATCTTTCTGTCAGAAAAATATTTTTGTAAATCTTTATAAACAATATTCGCCTTGTTATCCTTTTTTAGATCAAAAGTCACGGCGGTAATAACAAATTTTTTATTTCCGCTTTTCTTAAAAATACTCCAGCGATAGGCAAATTCGCATTCTTGATTGTAATACACTTCACCACGCCCAGTTTCCAGATTGAATACATCAACGGAAACGATACAATCTTTTACTTCCGCCCCATAAGCGCCGATATTTTGCACCGGCGAAGCACCAACTGTCCCGGGAATGCCAGAGAGATTTTCCAAACCACCAAAACCGTTTTCCACCGCAAATTCGACCGTCTCGTCCCAGTCTTCCCCCGCCCCAACCCTGAGTAAAACTTTATTTTCACTGACTTCTATTATTTCTTTTCCTTTTATTTCATTTTTTATTACCAAACCGGCATATCCCCCATCATTGACCAAGAGATTAGCCCCGCCACCCAAGATGAAAAATGGCACACACCTCTCTCGCACAAAATCAGCGACTTTCTCCAAATCAGCTGTGTTTTTTACAACAATAAAATACCTGGCACTGCCACCAACTCTAAAGGTTGTATAATTATTTAATTTTACGTTCTCCTGAATCTCAAGCATTATCCTATTATAACAAAATAGCCATCAGCTACTAGAGCAAATGGCTATTTTATGCCTACTCCGTACCTTGATTATTTCCAATCAACGCCGGCGGGGGCTAACTCCAAAACTAATGTCTTATATGAGTGCAACCGCCGGCTGTGACCGAAAACAATCGCACCTGTATATAATAGTATTTTTCGACCCCAAACAATAGACTTGCATTTCCCGAATAATATGCTATACTATTGGGGTGAGTGCTAGCAATGACTAGCTCGAACGAATGTCTGCGTAAAGTCCCACTTCGGTGGGCCTTTGCGTATCTGGATATTCCAAACTATTTTTTAAAATAAAGCGAGCCCTTTGGTTTTACGTGTTAGTGAAGTCAGCTTAGAAAATTAAACACCGCTCGCCCTTACTCAAACTTCACTGTCCCCGCCCAGATGCCCTGGATAATCTTTTCACCATCGGCCTTATAATCAGGATTTATTTTAATGCTCTTATTTATATAAGAAACGGCTTTGGCCTTGTCCCCCACCAGATAAGATTCCGAAGCGACAATAAGATAAGCTCGGTTGATCTTATTATCTGTCGTTGTTGCTCCGGCCAACAAGCTATCAGAAATATTTTCCTGGTGATTGATGATCGCGACCGCAGCATACATCATCCTGGCGTCTTGATAAGCCGGTTCTAGATCGTAGGTGAACTTTGCTTGTTCTAACGCTTCGGTCTTTTTATTAAGCGTCAATAAGTTGCTGATCAGCTCAAACCTCATCGTCTGCTTGTTTGGCGATTCTTCAACCGCTTTCTCCAGATAAGGAAGGGCTAATTGCGGGTTGCCAATGTTATTCAAGAAAGCGCCCGTAAAGAATTGATAGCGGGCATCAAAGGGGGTCCTTTCAATCTGCTGTTTCAATTGATCAAAAGTAAATTCGGCAAATTCTTTCTTTGTCGCGTTGTCTACGCCAGCGGCAGCCAAGACTCTTGGAGTATAAGCAGCCAGTTGTTCGCGAATTTCTGAGTCAGCCATCGAATGATAGGACAAAGCCAGTTTGAAATTGGCCAGGGCCGACTTGGCGTCTTTTTGTTCGCTGATAGCAGCAATTAAAGTCTTGTTGGCCATGATGCCGGGAATATTTACCCAGTACACGCCGACTGCCGTCAAAATCATGATAGCGGGGATGAAGATATAATTCTGATATTCCTCATTGCCTAGGAAACCGGCCCAGAAGCCTTCCTGCTGATTTTGAATTTTATTCGAGACCTTTTTATCCGGAGCATTTTTGAGAACCGGTACTTCTTCGTTTTCATTTACCGTACGAGAATGGACGTAAGCCAACGTGGCAAAAAACAGGATGTAGCTAACCAGGTTGTCGAACACAAACATGCTCTGGAAATAATAGCCGGCAAACAGACCGGTCACCAAAGCCTTTTCCGACAACTGCAAACTATTCCTCCTGAACCACAGCAAATACAGGGCGGCGCCAAATAAAGAAATGTAGGCCAAGAACCCGAGAATTCCGCCCGCTACCAAGTAATCGAGCGAGGTATTGTGAGCCCGGTCGAACCATTGCTCCTGAGCATACATTTTCGGATCGTAATATTTATTGAACACATAGTTAAAACCGTCCTGTCCCCAGCCCAAGATCGGCTTTTCCTTGATGCCTTTGATTGCCATTGGCCAGACCAGCTGTCGGGCTTGGCCATTGATATTGCTCCAGGAAATTTCGGCAAAACGGGCCAAGGTCGAGTTGTTTTTTACGAAGCTTGTATTGCGGATGGAGATGAAAGCGCCGACCAGCACGACAATCAAGATAATTCCGCCGATAGAAATCTGCCTTAAGACGACTTTTTTCTTTTCAGAAATGGCGAGCACTACCATGGCAAAGAACAAACCGCCAATGAGACCGAGCATCACACCGCGGGATGTCTTGTATACCAAATACACCGACAGCAGTCCGACGATCGAGTAGACATAGAACAGCACGCTGGTCCAAATACCTTTAAAACCGCTCCAGCTGTCTGTCCGCTTTTCCAGGACATCTTTATATAAAAGAATTAATATGAAAAAGAAATTAAAAAGGAAATAAATAGAGATATAAATCGGATTACCGAGAGGCCCCGCCACGCGGTCAATGCCTTTGGTGATGATTTCCTGCAAAGCCATAACCGCCATAATTGAACTCATAGCGACTGACACCCGGAAAAACCAGCGCCACATCTTTTCCGTATTGAGCATCGACGAAAATACCAAAAGGTAAGCGACGAGATGTCCGACTGTCACCCAGCCTTCCATTCTTTCATAATTGCTCCAAAAAGCCTTGAACGGGGCGACGGCATTGATATCCGCAACCAGCATCACGCCAGCAAACAATCCGGCACAGCCAAGAAGCCAGGACCACTTAGGCCGAAACTCCTTGTTTTTGATAATAAGTATCAGCCATAAGCCAAGGATGATCTCCACGATTATCCGGAAAGTGAAGTTTTTGCCCGTAATATAAGGGAAAAACATCCCATCTGCTACGATAAACGGCACTACCAGTATCGCTCCTAATCCCGCCCAAATGCTATATTTCAATATGTCTTTCATGTAATTTCGTCTGTCATTCCCGCGCAGGCGGGAATCCAGTATCTTAAATTATTAATTCCCGCAGTATACCATAAATTTTATTATTCAATATATAGAAACTTACCCCAAAAAGTGCTATTATTCTCTCCATCATGGAGAACGAAACCGCTGACATTGCCACTCAAAACAATTCCTTTTTTGGCATTTTGAAGGATCGTCAGGCTCTCCTGGCCTACCTCAAGTCAAAATGGGCCGATAAAGGTTTTCAAAAATACTTTAAAAATACCGGCTGGCTTTTCTCGACCAAAATAATCAGCTTGTTGATTTCTTTTGCCACGACGGCAATTGTGGCCCGCCAACTTGGCCCTGGCAACTATGGCCAGCTCAGCTATGCGATCAGCTTTGTCGGCCTGCTCTCCTTTCTCTACTCACTCGGGATAGACAATGTCCTCTACCGTGATCTGATCAAATACCCGGAAAAGAAAAACGAATTTTTGGGATCGGCTTTTGCAATTAAAATGGTTACCGGCATCTTGACCGCAATCGTCATTACCATATCTGCGTTATTTTTTGTAGCCGATGACGTCTCACTTATACTTATCTTCATCCTTTCCGCGACGTTCATCTTCAACTCGTTTCAAGTCATCAGCTACGAGTTCCAATCCCGCGTTCTCTCAAAATATCCCTCCATCATATCAGTTGTTATCGCCCTGGTATTGAACATTCTCAAAATCTTAGTCATCTATCTGGGAAAAGGAGTCATTTATCTTGCGGTCATTTTGTTGCTTGAATCGATATTGTACGCCATCGCCTACTGGATCATCTATGAAGCGGAAATTGGACGCAAAGTCATTCACTGGCGATTCAACAAAGACGTCACGATCAGTTTGCTGAAAGATTCCTGGCCGCTCATATTTACCGGCGTCTTTGCCATGGTCTATGCCCGGATTGATCAAGTCTTTATAAAACACATGATAGACGCGCACGCTGTCGGTATCTATGATTCGGCTGTCCGCTTGACCGAAGTCTGGTACTTTATTCCCAACATTGTCGTCGCTTCATTTTTCCCAGCGATAGTAAATGCCAAGATGACATCCACCGAGGTTTACCGAGGGAGGCTAATCAAGCTCGCCCTCCTGCTTCTCTTCGTTTCGATAATCATCGCCTTGCCAGTTACCTTCTTGGCCCCTTTCATCATAAAGATAATCTACGGCGCCGCTTTTGCGGGAAGTGCGATTATTCTTCAGATATATATCTGGTCAAATGTCGGCACCTTCTTGAGCAACTTGGCGACCAATTATCTGATAGCCGAAAACAAAAGGGCAACGCTCTTCATCTTCAATCTAATTCCCATGATTATCAATGTGATCTTGAACCTTTGGTGGATACCGATATATGGAATTGTCGGTTCAGCTTACGCCACCCTGATATCTTACTCGATCGGGCCAATCTTTCTTGTTTTTATAAAATACGACAAAGTCATTCCGGCGATTAAAAAGTACTTATAAAATTATGCCCGATAAAACAGATCGAAATATTTTGGTTTCTATCGCTCTTGCCACTTATAACGGAGAAGCTTTCTTAGACAAACAGATAGATTCTCTCTTGAACCAATCATACCGGAATATTGAGATTGTAATCAGTGACGACAAGAGCTCAGACGATACCGCAAGCATCATAGAAAAATATCAGCGCCTCGATGATCGAATATTTTTTTCGGTTAATCCCCACCCCCAAGGATTCAAGAAAAATTTTGAACGGGCGATACTTTCCTGCCGTGGTGAAATAATCTTCCTCTGCGACCAAGACGATGTTTGGCACCCAAACAAGATAGAGGAACACATGAGGATATACAAAGATAATCCGGACACAAACTGGATTTACAACGAGTTTCAAATTACCGATTCGGAAGGTAAAGTAATTAATAAGATGACTGATATCAATCCCGACTATTACCAGCCGTTAGGTATTTATAGGATGTCCAACGGAAACTGTAAGCTGGGCTGTGCAACCTCTTATAGGAAAAACACCCTCGACAAAGCTCTGCCCATAAACGACCTAGCTCCAGGTCACGATTCCTGGATACAACTCGCAATCTATCCAGCCAAACACCATCATATAGATAAGATACTCCAGGATTACCGCCAGCACGGCAAAAACATCTTCGGGATATATTCCAAAAAGTCCTTCGATCCAGCCAAAGAAAGAGAAGATAATATTAATAAGAATATTGCGTATTTGAAAAGTCTTTGTTTAGACCAACGCTTTGTTTTTGGTAAGAGGACATTTTTGGCGACAATACTTGCATTAAAACTGCTCAGGCATAAGATTATATAACAATGGATATCAAATCTTTAAAAAACAAACTGGTTAATTGCAGATTCCGCCTATATTACTCTACCCTTTTTAAAATGAAGGTTTGGATGGCTAGACAAGCAAACTTTTGGCTTACGATCGACAAGCCGGGCAGTTTTCCAAAAATTACCGGTGACGGGGTCAGGACCATAGCCAACCATTACTATGACGAAGTATCGACAGTGTGCACAAAAAAAGTCGGGGCTAATGATGTCGTGTTCGTAAGGGGAGATTTCCTCCTAACTTATTTCAAAAAGATCCACCCCAAGATAAGCAACCGCTATGTTTTAGTCTCTCATAATAGTGACGAAAATATTGATTCGCGTTTTGCTGGTTTTGCTGATGATAAAATCATCCATTGGTTCGGGCAAAACATACTAATTAACGATCCAAAGGTCTCCCCTGTGCCAATCGGTCTTTCAAACTTTCGTTATAAGGGACGCGCCTATCTATCTGAGTTATCAAGATTATCACTTTCAAGCAACAAAAAAAGTCTCGTTTTGTCTTGCTTCTCCGAAGAGACAAACGCCAAGCGTTCGGCAATCAAAGAAGAATTAAAAAAGTACAGTGTAGTCAAAACCCTCGAACAGCTTGAGCAGGAGGACTATTTGAAAACAATTTCCGAATACAAATTCATAGCCTCTCCCGAAGGAAACGGCATTGATTGCCATCGGACCTGGGAAGCCTTGTATCTGAGATCGATTCCCATTGTCGAAAGAAACGCGACGACGGAATATTTTGAAAAAATCGGCCTACCGATAGTTCTTGTTGATGACTGGAAAGAGCTGGAAACCTGGGACGAGAAAGAAATAACCAGGAAATACGACGAGCTTAAAACAAAATTTGATTCCGAGGCCTTGTATATAAATTATTGGTTTGAATTAATTTCAAGCAAACAAAATGGATAAATGTATTATAACTTCAGCATCAAATAAATTCTTTCCGTCTTTGATAAACCTCATCGGTTCAATTAAGGACAAGTATCCGGATCACCCCCACATATATGTGTATGACCTGGGCCTCTTTGCCACATTCAAAAAAGAAATCAGTGACATCCCCGGCGTCTCACTTCTCAATATTCCTCATTTTGCACCTTTTTGGAGGAGCTGTTATACCTGGAAAACATACATATTCAACAATCCCCTTGCTGAATTAAATTTATATCTAGATGCCGGAAATCAGGCAACAAAAACGCTCGAAGGATTGTTTGACATAATAGACAAGCAGGGCTACTTACTTGTCAGCGCCGGCGACACGGTAAAGAACGGGGATATAATACCAAGAGAATATGTAAACATATTCAAGATAAGCGATGAATACCTAGACCAGGGAATCGTAACTGCCGGCATCTTCGGTTTCAAAAAAGATGACCCATTAATAACAGATTTTACCAAAAAACTATTCGATTGTGGCTTAGCTGGACTATGTTTGGGTTTCTCAAAAAACGAACAGTGGAAAAACAAGGGGGTTAATAAAAACTACTTCATCAGGAATGCCAAGTATTTTAGGCATGACAATACCTTATTTTGTGCACTAATCGAAAAAATGATTCCTAACGCTATCATTGAGCCGTTTGCCAATTTTTATACGGACAAAAAAGATGATCCGAAACAATATTTATGGAATCTGAGATTAAATTTCAAGAGGCTAGACTATGTTTTTGTAAGACAATCAAAATCCCCCCTTATAATCAGATTTATCAACAGCACCTTTATAAAGTCTTTTTTAGCATTAAAAGAAATCAATAGGATAATCAAAAAAAATCATTATGAATAAACAATACCTCAGAGAAAAAATTAATCCCGTATTATTATACTTATACAAAATATACGGTATCGAGATAAAAGATTCTCTGTTATCCTGTCCGCAAGAAAATAAGAGGAGGTACATAAGAGAAACTTACAAGACAAGGCCGGATATCTCTAGCTTTATTGAAACCGGCACCTGGATGGGTGACACTGTTGATTTTGTCATCAATGATTTTAAAAACATTTATTCAATAGAATTAAGCGAGGAGTATGCAAATAAAGCAAAACTTCGTTTTAAAGACAAAAACAATGTTAAAATTATCACCGGGGACAGCGCAGAGGAATTGCCGCTTTTAATGAAACAAATCAATGAACCCTGCGTCTTTTGGCTGGATGGACATTATTCATATGGCAATACGGCAAAAGCAAAAAAAGAAACCCCGATTCTTGAAGAGTTGCGTCCTATACTGAAGATGGAACAAGATCATATTATCCTTATTGATGACGCCAGACTCTTTATTGGAACGCATAATTATCCCTGGCTACTAAACTTGGCAAGGTTTGTCAGAAAGACAAACCCCCAATACAAGATGATAGTATCGAATGATATAATTACTCTTATAAAAAAATAATGAATGGAATTATCAAAGCACTAAAACAGAGAATCTATTACATTAAGAACTTTAAAAAGGGTTTTAGTTTTGTTTTTTTGCTGCCAGGTTTCTTGAGGGAAAAGTTTGGTGAAAATTTATTTTTTACTACCTTGGTAAAAAACATCAAGTCTATAAATATAGCCAAATCTGGTGATCGCACAATAATAAAATCCGGAAAGTATAATTTCATCTTTCCCCACGGATGTTTCTATGAAGGAGATTTCTTTGACATAGTCTACCCCAATCTTCAAATACAGGATCCCAGAATAGAATCTCTTGTGTACGAGAACCCTTTCTATGAATCAGAGGGTAATTACGAAAACTTTGGTGCGAAAATGAAAAAAGGAGATTATGTGATTGATGCCGGTGCAAACATTGGAATGTTTTCAATCATAGCAAGTGATAAGGTCGGCGAGGATGGCAAAATTTTCGCCTTCGAACCGCTACCAGAAGTCAGCGCTGTTTTACGTGAAAACATTGATGCCAATGGGTGCAACAATATATACATAGAGGAAAAAATTTTAGGTAACGTAAATAAAAAAGTTGATTTTTACTACAATCTAGAAGAAAATTACAACGCCTCATCGACAATAAACAAGGGTGGTTCAGATAAAGTCGTAAAACTACAGCAAATAACTTTGGATCAGTATATAAAAGACAACAACATAACAAGACTAGATTTTATTAAAGCAGATATAGAGGGGGCGGAAAGAGATTTGATATCAGGAGCAGAGGAAGTCATAAAAAAGTTTAAGCCGAAAATTTCCATAAGGACATACCATCTGCCAGATGACCCGGAAGTTTTATTCGGCATGATAAAGAAATATGTCCCGGAATATAACATCGTCTTGGACAAAAAGACCCTTTATGCCTGGATCTAAATAAAATATGACCAAAAATAACAGCAAAAAAATAATAGCCCTTCTCCCTTTTAAGAATGAGGGATGGATAATAGGAGAATATATAAACTCCGTTAAAAAGATTACCGACCACATAATTGCCTACGACGATAATTCAACCGATGACAGCCGAAAATTGCTGGAGAAAGCTGGCGCTAAAATAATAGAGAAGAACTACAAGACAGAATCTTACTTTGCCGAACACAAGATCAGGCAAGACTTATTGGAAGAGGGCCGAAAGGATGGCGGAACACATTTCATATGCTTAGATGCTGACGAAATTTTTTCAAATAATTTCATCAAACAAGGTAGAGAAATAATATACTCCCTTAAGCCCTCTCAAGGCCTATGGATGGATTGGGTAAATCTATATGGAGATATTAAGAACGAAAGAAAAGACGACGTATACCACAATATCAATAAATGTTTCGTGTTCTGTGACGAAGCTAATCTGACTTTTCCCTATGCTTTTGTCGGTGTAAGCAGAACGCCCACAAGCCCAGAGAACAGAATTGTTATAGACAGGAAACAGGGTTCAGTGATCCATTTCCAATTTTTAAACAAAGAGCGATTTTTGATGAAAAGAGTCTGGTATATGTGTTCTGAACTGATCAAAGCTGACCGATCAGCCTTGAGGATAAATACTACCTATGATGTCCAAAAAGACAGAAAAAATATAAGAAAAGTTCCCATTGACAGTGATTCGGCTTTTGAAATAAATAACGACTCAATCACAGAATATGACTACAAAGAGGACTGGAGATTTAAGGAAATTATAAGATGGTTCGATAAATATGGAATTGGATATTTTGAACCGCTAGACATATGGGCAGAGAAGGTTTTTCAGGAAGAATTCGTCAGGAGAATCGGTCGCCCCCCCTCTCCTAAGGTATTACCGGGTTGGTTAATAAAATTGAATTATATTAAGAATAAGATAAGAAATTTATTTTGATATGGAAAAAACTGTCAAATATATTAGGAAAAATATTCCACTACCACTAAGAAGAAAGCTCGGACCGATTGTGGCATATTTTTCATATTTATACAGTATCTACTTTCAAAAAAAGACCAGACTGGGGTTCAAGGTTTTAACGCCAATCAAAACCCTGGATGTTATTTGCCAGAAGAATCTTTCCGTCATAAGGTTTGGCGACGGAGAGATGTCCTTAATCGAGAAGGAGGACTTGGCCTTTCAAAAACAAAACGACCAGCTATCTTCGAGGTTAAAGGCTGTCTTACAATCAAAACTCCCAAATCTCTTGATCTGCATACCAAATATCTGGGGTCGTCTAGAAAATTTCAATAAAAATTATTTCTGGTTTTCCTTGCACCACCTATTTAAATATAAAAAATCCTGGTCCAGACTCTTATCTAAAGATCAAATATATGGTGACGCATTTATATCCAGGCCGTATTTATCATACAAAGATGCCAGCCAGGCAGGGGTTATTTTCCAAAAGCTCTTCTCCATTTGGCAAGGCAAAGAAGTAATCCTTATCGAGGGCAGCAAAAGCCGTCTCGGCGTCGGCAATGACATGTTTGACAAGGCAAAGTCTGTATCCAGGATCCTTTGTCCATCAGAAAATGCCTATTCTAAATACGAAGAAATCAAGAAAGAGGCGCTAAAAGCTCCGACGGACAGGCTTATTTTGCTATCTCTCGGTCCAGCCGCCAAGGTATTAGCTTATGACTTATTTATGCTAGGATATAGGGTGATAGACATAGGCCATATAGACATGGAATACGAGATGTTCCTCAGGAAAGAAAATAAAATCGTTCCGGTTAAAAACAAATATTTCAATGAAATAAACGAGCGCAATCCTGAGTCATGCTCCGATCCAAAGTATCTCAATCAGATAATAGCCCACATCAAATAATATGAAAAAGATCAAAGTCAAATACTGCCCTTACAACAATACCGACCACACTACCCCGCTGACCTATAATAATTTCATTCATAATATCCTGACCAAATACTACGAAGTGGAGGTTTGCAAAAACAATCCGGACTATTTTTTTTTCCACGATTCCTCCAAAGATTACCTGAATTATGGTGGGATCAGGATAAACTACACAGGGGAAAACCTTAGTGCAAATTTCAACCTGGCTGATTATGCTATCGGCTTTGACTACTTGAATTTTGCTGACCGCTACTATCGCCTGCCAGTTTATCTAATGGCGACTTTTTATCAAAAAAAAGAACTAGAAATGACTGCGGGCTTAGACCTGACCAGGCCTAGGGAGTTTACGGGACAAGACCTGAAAGGCAAGACTGATTTTTGCAGTTTCGTCTATTCAAACTATCGTGCCGATGACAACAGAAAAGTTTTTTTTGACAAGCTAAGTAAATACAAGAAAGTCGCTGCTGGAGGAAAATATTTGAACAATACCGGTTATAATGTCGACAACAAGTTTGAATTCGAGTCAAAACACAAATTTTCAATCGCTTTTGAGAATTCTTCCCGACCGGGCTATACGACCGAAAAGATCGTCTGCTCTCTCCTGGCCAACACAATTCCCATATACTGGGGAAATCCGGAGATAGCAAGAGAGTTCAATACCAAACGTTTCATAAATTGCCACGACTATGAGTCATTTGACCAAGTCGTTGAAAAAATCAAGGAAATAGACAGCGACGATGCTATGTATCTGAAAATCATCAACCAACCGATATTCGCCGAAGGCTATAATCCGAAAGATATTTTGTCCGGCTTTGAATATTTCCTGAGAAACATCTTTGATCAGCCACTTGAAAAAGCGAAGCGAAGAACCATAAACCCAGTGAGAATTGCCGAGTTAGAAGAAGGCGAGCGTATCTTGTTGAAATACTCAAAAATCAAGAATGTTTTCAAGAGAACCCTGGCATCTCTATATAGTCCTTTCAAAAAAATAAAATTCCTGGAGAATTTGAAATACCGTTGGTTTAAGAATAAATAAAATGAATATTTCCCTGCTCACAAGAAAACCGACCGTTTTTTCCTTAGACTATGTCAAAGAAAAAATCCGTGCCTGGCTAAATAGAAAAACTGGCCCAATTTCCGTTCTGGAAAGTATGGAAAGGGGTTTGAGAGAACTGAATATTGAATTTTCAACCAACAAAAGAGTCTCTGAAATTACCTATGTAATTAGCGGAATAAACACCCTTAAATACGCTCTGGAACAAAAAAAGAAAGGGCTGATTAATTTACTGATTGTCGGACCAGCGATCGTCATACTACCCAATGAAGCCCAGGAAATACTTCTTAGTGAGGGTATTGATGTGATTATACTGCCATCTCAATGGAACAAAGATCTGTATTGTTCAAAATACCCGCAATTAGAAAACAAGATAGCCATTTTACCTGCCGGCGTAAAAGATCCCGCAGCGAAAGATGTAAATAGGAATGGCATTCTTATATATAATAAGAGCAGTGATGAAATAATGCTCAAAGAGATTGTAAAATCCATTACGAATAAAACCCCATACCAAATAATCAATTACGGAAATTTTAAACAGGATGAATACTACAAACTACTAGAAAAATATAGGCATTTGATATATCTGTCACCTTCTGAAAGCCAAGGCATAGCATTGCAAGAAGCCTGGATTCGAGGAGTACCGACATTTGTCTGGAACCGTGGTTACTGGGAATATAATGGCAAAACATGGCTCGATGATAAGATAAGTGCTCCTTACCTCACCGAAGAATGTGGAATGTTTTTTAAAGATACAGAGGATTTCAACAAAAAGATTGATGCTTTCCTTGCAAAAGATTTCAGACCGAGAGAATATTGCCTGCACAATCTTTCTGATAAAATCTTTGCACAAAAACTAATAGGCCTGATTGAAAACTATGAAAAAAACCATTAAAAAAATAATAAGGATCGCCCTATCCCCTTTTGTTTTTTTTGACTATCTGAAATTCAAAAAGGGAGAAAAAAGATTTTCAATCAAATCTTCTGATTTTTATCCGTGCATAAAAGACAAGACTGTTAAAACTGGTTTCGATGCACACTATGTATACCACACTTCATGGGCGGCGAGAAAAGTTCGAGAAATCAATCCGCAAAGGCATACGGATATTTCTTCAAGCCTGTTTTTCTCCGGAATTGTCTCGGCCTTTGTCCCGACAGATTTTTATGATTACCGGCCGGCTGATCTAAAGTTATCAAATCTGACCAGCAACAATGCCGATCTCACCAAGCTGCCTTTTGCCGATAATTCCATCAATTCCCTATCATGCATGCATACGGTAGAACACATTGGCCTTGGCCGATATGGCGACCCGATAGACACAAATGGAGACCTAAAGGCCATATCCGAGCTAAAAAGAGTCTTGGCCGAAAACGGATCTTTGTTGTTTGTTGTGCCGGTCGGCCAACCCAAAATAGAATTCAATGCCCATCGAATATATTCTTACGAACAGATAATCTCTTATTTCCCAGATTTATCCCTGAGAGAATTCAGCCTGATTACCGATGGTGGAAAGTTTATCGAGAATTCAAATCCTGAATTGGTTAAAAACCAAAAATATGGTTGCGGTTGTTTTTGGTTTATCAAGAAATAATATGGTCATAATCAAACTAAAAGGTGGTATAGGTAATCAGTTGTTCCAATATGCTTTTGGCAGATTATTTTCTATTACCAACAAAACAGAGGTTAAATATTACTTTCCGGAAGTTGAAGGAAAAGATACCCAAAGAGAATACGAGCTGGGAAGTTTCAATTGCCATATTGACCTGGCTTCGACAAAAGACCTCGAGGACAGTCCTTTCAACCGGAAACCCTTATGTAAAATATATCGAAAGATTAAAGACAAACTCTTGGGTCATCACCATATCGGCTATGATAAAAAGTCCTTGGCGACGAAAGAAAAATACCTGGAGGGCTTTTGGCAGAGTTACAAGTATTTGGAACCGATCAAAGAAATCCTATTTAAAGAGATCACCCCCAAAGAACCGATCGAAGAAAAATATTCAGAATTAATGGAATTGATATCTCAATCTAATTCAGTATCACTGCATATTCGTCGGGGAGATTATGTAAACGATCCAAAAACAAAAAAACATCATCTGGTCTTTGGCTTGGAATACTATGCGGACGCCCTTAAGGTTATTAGCGAAAAAATCCCCGATCCAAAAGTTTTTGTCTTTTCGGACGATAAAGAATGGGCAAAGAAAAACCTCCAGGTCAGCCTCCCTACTTATTACGTCTCCCAGCCCGGCATGAAGGATTATGAGGAATTATTGATAATGAGCAAGTGCAAGCACAATATCATCGCCAATTCGTCATTCAGCTTCTGGGGAGCATGGCTTAATCAAAACGCCGGAAAGATTGTAATTGCCCCTGATAAGTGGAATAATAAATACGACAAAGAATACAGGGATCTCTTGCCACCGGATTGGATTAAAATATCAATACGCTAAATGGAAACAAGAAACGTAAAAATAAGCATACTGATGGCCTCTTACAACAGAGCCAATTGTGTTTCCGCTGCCATCAACAGTGTCCTGAATCAGACCTTCAAAGAATGGGAGCTATTAGTGTTGGATGATGCATCTACAGACAACACCGAAGAAATAGTCCTTAAATATGCCGAGCAAGACGAACGCATAAAGTATTTTAAACACGGAAGCAACCTGGGCGTATCGGAAAACAGAAATTTTGGACTGCAAAAAGCTTGCGGCAAATACATTGCCGTTTTGGACAGTGACGATATCTGGATAGATACCAAAAAACTTGAAAAACAATATAATCTCCTCGAAAATAATCCGGGAATTGGTTTGGTTGGGACTTTTATGATAAAGCTTTTGGAGAACGGTAAGGATGAAAAAATCAGTTATGAGACTACCGATCAGCAAATAAGAGACAAAATGTTGCTTAGAAATCAATTCACTCACTCTTCCGTCCTATACCGGAAAGATCTGGCTGAAGGAGACTATAACGCAAATCTCAAGCTGGCCGAGGATTATGAGCTATGGCTTAGAATGGGTCTAAAGACAAAATTTGCCAACATTCCGGATTATGCCGTCTTATATAATGTCAGCGCAAACAGTGAGACTGGGAAGAATAAATTCAAAATAGCCAGAACGGTAGATAAAATAATAAACTGCTACAAAAAAGATTACCCAAACTATCAATTAGCCAGCGTCAAATCGGCCCTACGAATGATTCGTTCCTTATTATTCTAAAACAGTGATATCAAAATCTTCAGCGGAATCTTGCGAAGATTGAGTATGATCGTCTGCTAAATCAGGCTTATTTTCCATTCGACTCAAAATCAGTACAGATAAAACTGCACTGATAGATATAACGATCAAAGCTAGGGTTACGAGCAGATAGATATCCATTGTACTAAGATAGATACTGGATTTCCGTCTCCACGGAAATGACAGTTAAGTGACTTATTTATTATTTGAGTCATCCACCCGGAGGATTTTCTCCAAAACATCCTTGGGGATTTCCGCCAGTTTTTTTGGTTCTTCTTTTTGAGTATTTATGGTCTCCGTTTTCTTGACGTCGTTGACTGAATTCTTCTCCCCAACCATTTCAGTCTTCTTTGGGGAAATTTTTTCATCATCCTTTTTAACACTATCTTTTTTGAAAGCGGCTAAAACCGCTCGCAATTCGCTCAAGCTCTCCGGGTTGCCCGCTTTTTTGACATTGAGATTGTTGGTGCCGGTGGCATTACTTTTTTCAGTCCCCGTCAGCGAATTTTTCTTTTCTGGCTCGATCGGTCTGGCTGGTTCGATGACTTTTTCAACCGCTTTTTTCAGATCTTTTAATGACACAAAGTCATCCCCGGCTTCCTTTTCCAAAGCCGGCGGTACAAAAGCTTTTTCTTCTGTCCTCTCGGCTACTGGTTGCGTTTTTTGCAAAACAAAGACCGGCTTCATCGGCACTGTTTGTACCGGCTGGATTGGAGCCCTTTTTTCATATTTTGGCTTTTGGATGGACTGGCCATCGCCTTGCCCGGGAAATTTTCTATCCGTTTTTTCTTCCCTGTTTATGTTTGGTTTTTGGGTGTATTTTTGACCCACAGGGCTTTGACCGCCATAAGAAGACGTATTGCCGGTATTGGTATTTCTGTCGTTATTTACGGCATTTTTAGGCTCTTCAGAGGCATTCCCACCGCCTACGCCATCGCCTCTATGCCATTCCATAATATCCTTTTCCACCAATTCGCGCTGTTGCGCAAACTGCTTTCGAGACATGTCTACGGCCTCCTGTTTAAAGGAAATTTCCGGTTCTTTGATTGGCGGCAAAGATGTCGCTGAAAAAGGCTGTGACGAGGCCCCATCAATCATTAATTTTAAATAAAGTTGGAACATTCCCAGGTTCACCAGGTCCTCGGCAGTAAATTGCGGAGCAAATTCCTTTTCCAAGACTTCAGCGTCGATCGCTCCGACACGGAAAGTAATCATCGTACCAACGTTGCCAAAAACCGCCGCTCGCACTTCCTCAGACATCTGCTCTATATATTGGTGGGCAATCGTCAAGTTTAATTTATACTTTCTCGCCTCCGACAAAATGTCGGCAAAGCTTTCATTGGCAAACGACTGAAATTCATCGACATAGAGGTAAAAGTTTGGCAATTTCTGCAAAGTTTTTTCTGACACGTCAGCGCGGGACATGGCTGCCAGGTAAATCTTGGTAATCAACATTGAGCCAAGCAGGTTAGCATTAGCCTCACCGACCCGACCTTTGGACAGGTTGATAATAATAATCTTTCCCTCATCGATCATCTTTCGCAAATCAAAAGACGATTTGGCCTGACCGATAATATTTCTAATCAGCGGATTATTGGTAAATTGACCGATCTTGTTCTGGATGGCCGGCGTTGCTTCAGCGGCAAATTTGTCCGTATATTTGGCAAACTCATCTACCCAAAAAGACTTGACCGATGGGTCAGTCACGTTGTTGACTACCTTCTTCCTGAATTCCTTGTCGGCCAACATTCTGTTTACCGACAACAAAGTCGTACCGGGAGTTTCCAGGAGGGCTAACAAAGTATTGCCCAAGATGTATTCCATTCGCGCTGACCAGGCATCCACCCAGATTTTCTTGAAGGTGCTCATCAAGCCGGACACGACCAGGTGTCTCTTGTCATAGCCGACATCTTCGAGTACGTTGAAAGAGATCGGATTATCCATATCGAACGGCGCAAAATACAGAACGTCTTTGACGCGATGTTCCGGCACATAATTCAATAGCAGTTCCGCCGTCTTGCCGTGCGGATCGATAAAGGCCATACCCTCGCCATTTTGGATATCCTGTACCGCCATGTTTTCCAGCAAAGTAGATTTACCCATACCGGTTTTACCGATCACATAGACGTGACGGGTACGGTCTTTGGCCTTAATGCCAAACTCCACCAGTTTGTTACGGGCGTCCGTTCTCGCAAAAGTTGTTATTCTCTCTGGATCGTACATTTGAAATGTATTATAACATAAGTCTGTCGGAACGTTAAACTTGCCAGTGGGCCGACCGATAATTATAAGAAAAATTCAAACAAAAAGGCCAGCGACTGCGGATGCAATCACTGGCAAAAATCAAAGGCAAGCATATCGAGCCCGTCTAAATCCCCTAGCGGCCAAAGGACGCGTCACTGAATTGGCACTTACCGTCTTTAGCCAATCAATGCTTTTCTGAGGAACTTCCAAGGGTTTGGCTTCCTCACAGATTTCAGAAAACCTATCCTGGCCCAATATCAGCCAGGAACTCAGACATTTCAAGAAATTTTCCGATGAGATCTCTTTATCGCAACGGGCAGAAAACATTGCCCAGTAGCAACAGTCGTCTTCACTCAGCCTAGAGAAGAATGATGCGCCAAAGGCCGCTGCTTTTTTATCTCTGGGCGGATTTTCCCCTCGCAACATACAAGACGCCAGTTCCTCCACCAGTTCGTGTTCCCACTGACGGATACGTCGGTTATAACGTTTAAGCTCTTTTGGTTCCATCTAACACCCTTTCAAAATAGTTCCTGACTTGCAATCCGTAAATAATACTAATCATTTTTGGACTTTTGTCCAGACATAAAAACTTACTCAGCTAACAAAGCCGCGCGAGTATAAGTATTGGCCGCATCCCATAACATCCAGGAATTCAGACCGGCATCATACGTCGCCTTCATTTGCGCCCGAACCATCTCCGGCGTATAAGGCACGGGATAATCATTGTCTTGCAACCATGGTCGCAATTTGAGAGGTGTCGTACTGGCCAAGATCAAACGCGCCACCGCTTTATCCATCGAAAATTTCACAATATCGTAAGGATGGGCATTCACGTCTTTGTAATTATTAAAACCGGACGGATAATGCGACGGGTAGACCATCGGCGCAATGTAATCAAAATTTGGGGCGGCATCTTCTAGCAATTGGCCGATGTTCAGGTCGTCAGTATTGGTGGTCGTCATGCCAAAAAGATCGGCCGAGATTTTTGTTTCTGTTCCACCAAACCGGCTGTGCAAATATTCGAAGAAGCCTTTCATCACCACCGCCTTGGGCATCGTCGAGGTTGAAGTAGTCAAAATACTATTGCTCCAAGGAAAATATATGTCTTTCATATCGCCATCAGACGGAAAACGGATATAATCAAAATTTATTTCATCAAAGCCTAATTTATAAGCCTCCGTTCCCAAATCAGCCAAATATTTCCACATATCCCGGTTATTAGCATCGATAAAGCTTATCCCCTTGCGATCTTTCCACACGACGGTCTTATCGCTTTTCTTTTTTATCGCCCACTCGGGATGTTGCTTGGCAACAAACGGATCTTGGAAAGAGGTAATTCTGGCGATTACGTAAATATTTTTCTCGTGTAAAGATTTGATGAAATCTTTCATGTCTTTCACCTTACAACCATTGGCTTCATAGGCCGACTTATACTCTGGATTATTAAAATCCACCGAAATTGTGCCGGAATAATCCTTGATATCGATGACAACCGAGTTGAGCTCCGTTTCATCAATAAGTTTTACCAGCTTCGCACGAAAAGTCGGCATGCTCGCCACGCACGAAGTCATATAGATACCTTTTACGGCGGTCGGCGTCGAGACATGAGGGACTTTTTCCACTTCGATTTTTGGCGCCTCTACCTCGCTTAAACCGAGGGAAAAATTGGTCGGCAAAAGATACGGCAGAACGAAGAGTGAGATGCCAAAAATAACCACAACAACCGCCACCCAAAACATTTTTTGTTTAGCAATAATTCTCATTTGCAAAAATCTTATTTCTTCATCTCGCTATCCACAAAGACATCAGCCTTCTCACTGCCTGGCGTATGCAATTCTTTCAAAACAACATGTAACTCCTTTCTAATCATGATAGATAAAACCAACACTGCTAAGCCACCGATGGCTGCCCCGACAATAATCCAGTCTTTGGGCAAGCCGTAAAATGGAGCGAGCATCAACAGGAAACCAACTATTGTCACAGATGTTATTTTTACCATAAAATTAAATTAAAACTGCTAATCAAACGTATTCTAACATAGTCGAGGGAAAAATCACATAAAAAAAATCGCTGGCATGAAACCAGCGGTCAAGTTAGCGTTCCGATAATTAATCCAATCCGCAAAAATCCCCGCCCCTCGGGCTATTTGCCTCATCATTGTCATTAGGCAAATGTAGTTGGATCTTGTAGAACAAAACCAAACTGACAAGAAAGGAAACGGCAAACCCTTTTGTGCCGAAATGGAAGAAATGAACCGCCAAACTGGAAAAGATCAGGCCATAGAAGGCAGCAACAATGATCATAAACCAAAATTCGACCCAGTCGATATTGAATGTCTTTTTTTCTTCTTTCATTCTTCTCACCAGCCTTTCTTTGATTCGAATTACGATTTTCCCAAAATTAAAGTAGCATATTATCCCGAACCGGTCCAGCCTAAGGCGAAACCATCACCACGAATTCCCCCCGGACTTTGTCGGCATTTTTTAGAAAATATTTCTCGACTTCTTCCGGCAGGCCGGTGACTATCTGTTCAAATATTTTTGTCAATTCGCGGGCGATGACCACTTTTTTCGCCGGAGCAAACTTTTTCAAAGATTCCAAGGTCTTCATGATGCGGTGAGGCGACTCGTAAAAGACCATCACCCTCCGAGATGTGGCGATCTCTTTAAACAAAGTCTCTCGGCCTTTCTTGTGCGGGAGGAAGCCCAAGAAAGTGAATTCCGCGGAATGAAGACCGGCAACAGACAGAGCTGACACAAAAGCGCTCGGTCCGGGGATGGCGATTATTTCCAATTCCGGAAAGGTTTCGCGGATTTTGGCAATCAACATCGAGCCTGGGTCGGAAATGGTTGGGGTGCCAGCATCAGAAACTAGGGCTAAAGTCTTTCCTTCCTGGATTAAGTCCAGTATTTTTTGTACCTTGGAAATCTCGCTCTGACTGTGATAGCTCATGGTCGTATTCTTGATCTCGTATTTATTTAGCAAGTTCAAAGTTACCCGCGTATCTTCACATAGGATCATATCCACCTCGCGCAAAATACGCACCGCCCGGTAGGTGATGTCTTCCATATTTCCGATTGGCGTGCCTACAACGTAAAATTTCTGCTTATCCATAGATTTGATATTACCTTAAAATGTGGAATATTAAAAGAGACCAACGAAAGCCGGGGTTTGCTTTGCAAACCCCGGCTTTTTCCTATATACAAGGTACTAAATACTATTTTAGTACTCTCTCATCGACAACTGGGCGTCCACCTTTTTAATCAAATCAAGAACGACAGAAACAACGATCAAGAGTGCCGTACCGCCGATCGCAATCGAAGAAATACCAGTGATCGCTTTCATAGCAAGCGGCAAGACAGCAACAAGACCGAGGAAGATAGCTCCAACCATTGTGATTCTGGTCAAGATCTTGGAAATGTATTCCGAGGTGGAATCACCTGGTCGAACACCTGGTATAAAGGCGCCGTTCTTCTGCAAATTTTCCGAAATAGCATGCGGATCGAAAGTAACAGCGGTGTAGAAATAAGTAAACAAGAAGACCAAGATGAAATAAAAGATTGAGTAGAACCAGCCATTTGCCAATACCCCAACGATATAATCAGAAACACTGGCGACAATGTGGTTTGGAACTGTTGCTAAGAATTTGAAAATCATCTGTGGAAACAAAAGGATCGACAAAGCAAAGATGATCGGAATCACACCAGCCTGGTTCACTCGAAGCGGCAGATAAGTCGAAACACCACCATAGACTTTGTTACCGCGAATCCTCTTGGCATAAGTGACCGGAATCGGTCTTTCTGCTTCAGTCACGATCACAACACCGAGAACAATCAAAACACCAGCAACGGCCAGAAGGATGGTCATTGGGATCTGACTGGAAGTAAAGTTGACTACCATCTGAGACAGGTGGGTTGGGATAGCGGCGACGATACCGGCGAAGATAATCATTGAGGTTCCGTTACCGATACCGAATTCCGTCATAAGCTCGCCCATCCACATCAGAAGAACCGATCCGGCCGTAATCATCGCGATATTAGCAATAAAGCCGATCACACCGAGGCTCTCCACCGCTCCGGATTTCTCTAGCAACATCAAATAACCAAAACCTTGGACGATAGCGAGAGGCACAGTCAAAATTCTTGAGTATTGAGTGAATTTTGCCCGACCCAACTCTCCTTCTTCGTGATACATCGCTTTCAATTTAGGAAAGATCATGGTGAGCAGCTGCATAATGATCGAACCGGTAATATAGGGACCAACACCAAGCATCACAATGGACAAATGGCTGAGTCCGCCACCAGAAACGATGCTGACCAAACCAAAAATATCACCAGCGGCTGACTGATCGAAAAAGGCGGCCAATTTGTCGGCATTTATTCCAGGAATTGGGATTGTCGACAAAACACGGAACAAAGCCAGAGCGCCAATCACCACCAAAATCCTTCGACGCAAAGACGGATCCTTGAATATCTGAACGGTTTTTGTAATGAAATTTTGAAACATATGATTAAAAATTAATTGCAAAACGGGCGGTTTATTTAACCGCGCCGCCAGCTTTTTCGATTTTCTCTTTTGCTGATTTTGAAACTTCACAACCGACGACGGTAATTTTCTTTGTTATCTCGCCATCACCCAAGACTTTTATTTTCTGGTTCTTACCATACTTGGCTTCAACGATTCCTTTGGCCGCGAGGGTTGAAGGCTTGACGGTGTCACCATTTGAGAAAAATTCATTCAATGATGAGACGTTGATTGCAAAAATTGGTTCCTTGATTTTGCTGAGTGACTGGAAGGCATAGCCTCGGAGTTTCGGCATTTTCTTGATGATATCTCGCCATTCTGGTCGCATCTTGTGACCAGCACGCGCGGTCTGACCCTTGCCTCCTCGGCCAGATGTCTTACCTCTCTTACCACCGCGTCCAACAACAGTGCTTTTCTTGAGTGGGGTTTTTCTTTTTAGATTATGTATCTGCATGGTATTAAATATTATTTAACGGCTTTAACTTCGGCTTCCTTGATCGGAGCTTTAACCTCTTTCTTCTCAATTTTTGGCAATTGAGACAAAGCGATGATGGTTGCTCGAGCGATATTTAGCTTGTTCTTTGAACCGGACAAAATCTTGGCGGTCACATCTTTCACTCCCGCTAAGTCCAAGACGTTTCGGACGGCGCTACCAGCCACGACTCCTCGGCCTGGTGCCGGTCGGATTACCACCATAGCGCTGCAGTATTTTGCCGAGACTTCATGAGGAATAGAAAAAGTTTTTGTTGTGTTGACCACGATCATATTTTTCTTGGCATTTCGGAGAGATTTATCGATTGCCAAAGAAGTATCATTGGCCTTACCCAGACCAACACCTACCTTGCCTTTCTTATCACCAGCGACCAGCGCGACAGAGAAATTGAATCGGCGTCCACCGGTTGCAACACGGGCGACACGTCGGATATTCAACATTTTCTGTTCAAATTCCGCTCGTGGTCGTTCGGATCGAGACATTGGCTTTCGAGTATTTTTTACGCGATTATCACCACCAGTAGATGGCGCGCCACCAGTTCGTGGAGCGAATCGGCTGAAACGTGAATTCTGTCCATTATTGAATCTGGAAGTATTACCAAAAGTTCTCGCTGCTGGCGTGGCCGGAGCGGTTGGAGCGACTGGAGCGGTTGTGTTTTCTTTTTTTACTTCTTCCATGATTTTTATTAAAAATTAATTTATGTTACGTATTAGAATTTAAGACCACCCTCTCGAGCGCCATCGGCAAAAGCTTTCACTCGGCCGACATACTTGAAACCACCTCGATCAAAGACGACAGTATCGATTTTCTTGTCGAGAGCCATCTTGGCCAACTCCTTGCCGGTCGCAACCGCTCGCTCAGAGAAAGTCTTACCTTTTACCTTCATTGATGACAAGGAAAGAATGGTCTTCTGGGCGTCATCATTGATAATCTGACCGTAAATATACTTGTTTGACTTGAAGATCGACAATCGTGGCTTGGCTTCGGTACCAAAAATCTTGGCACGGATTTTCTTGTGTCGTCTCTCAATCTTGGCTTTTTTTATATTTACTTTCTTCATTGTTTTAAATAATTCTTCTTAAATCTTTTTCAAAAGTCCTCTAGATTATGCTGTCTTCTTACCTTCCTTTCTCTTGATTACTTCATCGCTGTATCGGATACCCTTGCCTTTGTAAGGCTCCGGCTTTTTCAAAGCGCGAATCTCCGCCACATAGCGGCCAACCAATTCTTTGTCAATTCCGGAAACCGTAATGACGTTCTTTTCAGAAAGAGCTTTCAACTCCTTAGGAATAGCAACCTTGATTGGGTGCGAGAAACCAAGTTTGAAAACCAATTCGCTACCGACGACATCGGCCTTAAAACCGATACCCTCGACAATCAATTTCTTTTCATAAGCCTTGTTCACTCCGCCGACCATATTTTTGATATGAGAAGCGATAGTTCCCCAAAGGGCGTTTGTGCTGACATCGATTTTTGCCTTTTTGGGAGCAACAACAACCTTGCCATCGGCGACGGTAATGGTCATGCCGGTTCGGAAAGTCCTCTTGAGCTCGCCCAAAGGACCTTTGACGGTGACAGTATCACCCTCAACCTTCACTTCGGTCTTAGCTGGGATTATTATTGCATTTTTTCCTATTCTGCTCATTGTATTTTTATTAGCTTAATTTACGTCGTTATTACCAAATTTTGAACAAGACTTCGCCACCGGCTTTCTCTTTGACGGCCTGTCGGTTTGTCAAAATGCCTCGTGGGGTCGAAAGGATTGTTCGGCCAAAACCGCTCTTGAACAAATTCAAGTTGCCGGCTTTTTCATAAACTCGCTTTGACGGCTTGGAAACTCGAACGGCACCAGTGATCTTTGGCTTGCCATCTTTGTAGGCGATTTCAACATCAAAAGTCCTAGCGTTCTTTTTCTTCTTGGAAACGCTCTTTAAATATCCCTCAGCAACCAGTACGGTCGCGATCGCATCAATCAATTTTGAATAAGGCAAGGTGACAACTTCTTTATTGGAAGCGCCGGCCATCTTGATTCTTGTTATAAAATCTGAAACTGGATCTGTTACCATGATGATTTTTTAATACCTGGAATTTTACCCTGATTGGCAAACTCCCTAAAGCAAATTCTGCACATATCGAAATCTCTCATATAACCGTGTTTTCGACCACAGCGAAAACATCGTCTAACGACTCTAGACGCAAATTTCGGGGTTTTTAGTGCTCTGACTGTTGTTGATGTTTTTGCCATCCTTGATTTACTATAAAAAATAAAGCTCTCTCAAGCTCCGAGTATACTAGCAAAAGAGTATCAGAAAGTCAACTGGAATATAAGGATTAAAAAGATGAGCCGGCACACAGACGTGCCGGCTCCGATATTTCCCCCGCCAACCCCAAACTTAATCCCAAATATCCGGCAACTTAACGCCAAAGATTTGTTCAAACTCTCTGACCGTCCTGGTGATTATCCAGGAGTCTTCTTCCGGCTCGTCCATAAAATCCAGCTTCCCCATTACCTCGTAAAAGGTGTTGTAGAATTTCAGGATTTTATCTTCAGCGACGCTAGCTCTCTTGAGCTGTTCCAGCAAGACTGTCCCTTTCCAAATGACATTCTTGCCAGACCCCAACACCATTTTGGCCGCGTAAAGGAACTGAACTAATTCCTCTCCACAAAACGGCAGCATCGGCTTGCCATTTACCCCAAACGGAACCGGAGAGAAAATTATGCTTTTGCCATACCTCCGATCATTCAAATCCAATTCCAGCAAAGCGCACAAATTTTTACAACCAGCGGCATGTCTGGTTCCACCCTCAAGCCGGAGTCTGGCTATTGGATGAGAAAACTGCTCCGAATCATTGGCATCATCCCACAGAACCCGATGATAACTACTCTCGATAAAATTATCGGGAGTGTCTGCATAGCGAGGGTGATGGAGCCTTAAATGAACCCTGGCTGCAGTAGCCTGCTGATACCATCTCATGTGGATAAGCAGTGGTATCACATCGGCATTCTTAATAGTGATTCCAAAACTAATCGGCACATAATACTCAATCCCTAACTTATTCATTTCTACTCTCCTCTTTTACTTGGTTTATGCCTTTACTCCAAACCCAACCACTCGGTTAGGATTCAAAGCAGTGGACCACCATCAAAGCCCCAAGCTGGCTGATGGATTTTCTGTCAGAGAACTTTCTTAATATTCAAATTACTATAAAAATAACTTTTGTCAAATACACCACATCAGACTAAATACGTCATAGTATATTTTAAAATAACTTTCACCATGGTGAAAGTTATTTTACCTTATAAACTTTCAACCTTAAAACTTTTCACTTCAGCAGATTCTCCCCTATCTTATACTGCTCGCCGGCGCCCATAGTAATGAGGACATCGTTTGGGCTAAGAGAGGATTTTAGGTAGGTTTCGATATCGGAAAAGTTTTTGAAAGCTCGAACGGGATGTTTTGAGTTAGAGCTTGGGAGGCGCGACGGCGCCGGACAGAGAAAATCTTCAGCAGAAGATTTTCGTGTCTGGCGAGAAATATCCTGTTCGAGCTTTTTATACTTAATCCCCTCTGCTAAAATCTCCGAACTTATAGTGGGGTCAAAAGCCTCGCGAGCCGGGTAAATGGGTGCCAAGATTATTTCATCAGCATCGCCAAAAGCAGTGGCAAATTCATTCAGCAATAATTTGGTGCGGGAAAATAAGTGTGGTTGGAAAACCACCACCAGTCTTTTATCCGGGAACATCTCTCTGGCTCCTTGGAGTGCAGCACGGATTTTCTGCGGATTATGGGCATAATCTTCATAGACTATAGTTCCCGCTTTTGTTTTGCCCTTATATTCGAAACGGCGCCAAGCTCCGGAAAAACTTTCTAATGATTTTAAAGCCTGGTCAGTTTCGATACCCAGCACTTTGGCTACCGCCATGGCGGTCGCCGCATTAAGACGATTATGCTCGCCGGGAACCATCAGCTTGATTGATTTTGAATAAAATTCTTTGCGATCGACAATATTACTTTCAATTCCAATAAGTGACTTGGTGACCTTTTCATCGTGAGGATCACAAACCACAAAACCATCTCCAGGAACTTTCTGGGCAAATTCATTAAAACCGGCGATCACACCATTCAAGTCACCATAGTAATCCAGATGATCAGCATCAATATTATTTATGACGGCAATTTTGGGCTCAATATTTAAAAACGACCGTTCATATTCACAAGCTTCTACGACAAAATACTTCGACTTGCCAGCAATAAAATTTGTCGGCTCGCCACTTTTATCTTTTATCAGAGAACCCACGATTACCGTCGGATCCAAACCAGCATCTATCAATATCTTTGCCACCATGGCCGTCACGGTGGTTTTCCCATGAGTTCCAGATACCGCAATGGTGTATTTAGATTTTGAAATTTCATTCAGAGTCTCTGCATAAGTCATCATCTTTACCCCTCTGGATTTCGCCTCGATGAATTCTGGGTTATCTTCTTTTACCGCTACGGTATAAACAAACAAATCAATATTGGTCGGAACGTTTTCTTTTTTCTGGCCAATAAAAATCTCCGCGCCAAGTTTTCTTAGAGCGACCGTGATTTCCGACTCTGAAGCATCAGACCCGGACACGGTCTTCCCTTCTGACAAAAGCATTCGGGCAATCGCCGAAATACCGATACCGCCAATACCGATAAAATGCACTATTTTTGCCTCTTTCAAAATATTCTGCATAAAAACATCTTAACAGAAAACCAGGGAATAATGAACCCTGATAATTTTATAAATAAATAATAGCCAGGGAGAACTTAATCTCCCTGGCTATGTCACAGTCGCCAATTAGGCAACTGCCTGCTCGGCCTTCGGCTGAGCTTCTCCATCCTGGCCATCAGCCTTCGCCTGGAACAATTCCCAAGCGTGCTTTTCGACCAGGTTCACCAACTCCCGGAACGGAATCCCGGAAGGCGGAACATCGGTAAACGACTCAGAGCCGTTCAACAGATTGTTCCGGTCGAGATGCCAATGCGGCACCTCCGGCACCGTTCCCGCCGAGGCCAGATACTCGCCTGACAAGAAATGCCGGGGCTTGATCTGACTGGCGTAGAGCTCGTGCTTGCGGATCCGGGCGGCCAACCAATCCATCTGCAGGTCGTCAAACCCGAAGATCTGCGTCAGACCGTCAGCATTGCGCTGAACGATCACGTTGCCTCCCATATTCCGCGCCACGCACTGGAACTGGCGATTGTCGAGCTTATCGACGGCAACGATCGCCGCCGGACCGACCTCCTGCTTGTAGGCCTTGTAGAAAACCTTCTTGGCCTCCAAGTATTCTTCCTGCCTCGCCACGATGGCGAGTATCGCCGGCTCGACTTGAGCGTAAAGACGCTCAACGTCGATCGAACCCACCCAATAGCGATTGAGATTTTTCACCTCCTCCGCCTTCGAGTAGAGCTCGCCTTCGCACTTGGCATCGGCCAAGTAGGTGTCGTTGATGAGCTTCTTCAGCTTGCCAAGCTTGTCCAGGCCAAGATACTTGGCAACCAGACCAGCGGCACAATCCTTCCGAACGCCATCGTCCTGATGATCGTCAAACATTCCGCCACCAAGGCCGACAAGGAGAGTTCCGCTCATCGCGCACATCTCCGGCGTCGTCCGCGACAATTCCTTGCGACCCCAGGTCGTAAGCTTCGCTTCGGAAACGCCGGGGAACTTTTCCTCGCCGAAATTCCGAAGGAACCAAACGGCCACGATCTCATCCAAATGCGGGTTCTGATGCACGACTATCGTATTCACTTTCTTCACGGTCTACCTCTTTCTTTTCTCTATTCTATTTTTTACCGGTTTTGCACAACTTTATGTTGCGAACTCAAAACCAGCTTCGTTGTCTATTATAGCATATCTAGATTATTTGTCAAGCTTAAAAATCCTTAGTTGACAAAGCTTATTTGTGTGCTAATTTTAACACCAGACTAATTACAAAGGAGTTGTTCTATGAAATTAGACCTTGAATTATATAGGAGTAGGCCAATAACAGATTTGTCAGGCACGAGGCAATCGAAAGGCAGCATCTATGATATCCCGATTAACCGGCACAACCCCTTGCACAAAGAGAGGGATGTCGATCTTCGGAAATTAGGCATCGCTGGGGCAAACTACCAGTTTAAAATACTGCCAACCATAGCGGGGGCAATTGAAAACTTGTTTGTGCGCAAGACCGTGGCCAGCATATTGTTGGATATCGACAGAGAACTGCGGGAAGTTGGCCTGATGCTCTATGTAAGCGATGCTTATCGGCCAATCCAAGTCCAACGCATAATCTATTGGCGTAACTTTTGGAAAATAAAAAAGGGAAAGACGAAACTGTCAGACGAAGACATCCGAAAGGAAATGTCTGGCTGGATAACAAAAGTTCCGCCTAAGAAAAGATTGTTTCTTTCTCCCCCGCCCCACTCTACCGGTGGAGCAGTCGACCTCGACATCAGGCAAGTTGACGGAGAGAAATTGGAGTTTGGAAAAGGCAAAGGCCTCATGTATCCGGATTATTTCGAACATGAATCCAAACAACGAAGTCTCTCGGCTCGTGAGGAGGAAGCCCGAAAAAATCGGCGCTTGCTTTATTGGCTCATGACTGAACACGGCTTTGTCTGCAATCCGACCGAATGGTGGCACTATTCGATCTTCGACCAGATGTATGCCGATCAAATGGGCCTGCCGGCGGCACTCTATGGTTATCTGGGAAGATAGCGATTCAGGCCAAAACGATGAACATCACAGTTCATCGTTTTTTATTTCAAATCATTTATGATTTTTACAAACTGATCGCCTCGGTCATATTCATTCTTAAACATTCCTTTGGAAGCGTGGGCGGGGCTGAGAAGAAGCGTGTCCCCGCGCTTGCAATATCCGACAGCTTTTTTTACCGCCTCTTTCAGGCTGCTGGCTTCGGCATAATCCCAGGCCTTTATCTTACTAATCTGAATTTTTAATTTATCTGATCCGATTCCGTCAAGGACAATAATTTTTTTGCAATATTTCGGCGCTTCCTTGATCAATACCGACATCACCAGGCCCTTGTCCGAACCGCCGATAATAAGGACAAGGTTCTTCTTCTTTTTATCACCGAGAGATTTCAAAGCCACGACGGTCGCGTCCGGCGTGGTCGCCGTCGTATCGTTATATATTTTTATCCCCTTATACTCCCTGACCAATTGCTGGCGTCCGTCCACCCCACCAAAATTCTCCACAGCTTTTTTTATTATCTTCAGGTCAACACCCAAAATCTTAGCCACCTCCATTGCCCGCAAGATATGCCTGACATTATGTTCGCCTTTGATTTTGGGTTTCCAACCGGCGGGTAACCTGTTGCCAATGATTTTTTGTGTACTTAAAATGTTTCTGCTGTATCTTTGCAAAATGATTTTTTTGATATCCCTGTCCAAAATCAAATGATCACCGGCCTTTTGGTTTGCAAAAATCTGAGCCTTGTCTAAAAAATATTTCTGTTTGGCCTCTTTTTCATCCTTGCTGCCGATCAGGTAATAGTTCAAATGATCAGGCAAGAGGTTTGTAAACACGGAAATCTGCGGACTGATTTTGGCCTCGCCAAAACCCTGCAGCTGCCAGGAAGAAAGCTCCGCGACCACCATATCGCCAGGTCGGATTTTTTTTAGAAGAGGCAAAGTCGCTAAACCGCGAATATTTCCGCCAAGATGGACTTTCTCGCCATAAGCGGCTTTGAGTATTTCGTATATCAAATAGGTTGTGGTGGTTTTACCCCTAGTACCAGTCACACCGATTAATGTGACATCGGAAACCAATTTGAAAAACAAGGATTCATCCATCTCGATCGGAATATTGTTTTTTTTAGCTTCGGCAATATACGGAGAACCAAGCGGAACACCAGCCGATTTCAAAATAAAATCGCGATTACGGAAATCTTCCAATCGGTGTTCGCCCAAGACAAATTTTGTAGATTGTAGATTGGATTTTGTAGATTGTAACTTTTTTAGCGTTGGTTTCAATTCGTCAGCGGTTTTCAAATCAGTCACGATCAGGTCTGCTCCGCATTCGGCCAAAAACTTGGCGTCGTTCAAACCGCGACCAAGAAGGCCGAGACCAAGCATGGTTATTTTCTTACCTTTGAAACATTCCTTGTAATCCCTCATGTGCCGCGGAGAGGATTTGAACCTCCAATCCCTTGCGAGAACTACGACCTGAACGTAGCGCGTCTACCAATTTCGCCACCGCGGCAATAGCCATATACTATAGTAAAACCTTCAAAAATCAAAGCCGGAATTCGCTACGCGAATTCCGGCTTTGCTCTATCTACCCTCTACAATATACGATCTACTTTTATAGTGTTTCCACAATCAATGAATTAGTTCCCCCACTCTTTCCAAGTGGCAAGCCAAAGACAATCACAATCTTGTCTCCCTTCACTGCCATCTTGCTCTTTAGAGTCAAAGCTTTTGCTTCCTTGATCGCTTCATTTATCTGACCAAATTTCTTGCAGACGACCGTCGAGCAACCATAAGACAGGGCCAGCCAATTTCTAGTCTTTTCATTCGGGGTCAACGCCAAAATCTTTTGCTCTGGCTTATAGCGAGAAATCATTCGGGCAGCAAAACCACGATCCGTCAGAGCGACAATAACCTTCGCCCCGCTTTCCTTGGCCACTTCCATTGCGCCGTTACCCAAGGCATCGGATGTCCTCTTAATCGGATCGCTGTATTTTCGAGAAGTAACCAAAGTTCGATATTGGGAATCGCTTTCGATTTTTTCCGCAATCCTGGTCATCATCTGGACAGCCTTGACTGGGAATTGACCGAGGGTGGTTTCCTCGGAAAGCATGATGGCATCCGTACCATCTAAGATAGCATTAGCCACGTCAGAGACTTCGGCGCGAGTTGGCACTGGAGAATTAATCATCGATTCAAGCATCTGGGTAGCGGTAATGACCGGCTTACCCGCCTGATTACATTTCTGAATCAACATCTTCTGGACCAAGGGCACCTCTTCAGCGGGAATTTCTACGGCCAAATCCCCCCGGGCAACCATAATGCCATCGGATAGTTTAATAATTTCATCGATGTTTTTTAGGGCTTGAGGAGTTTCAATTTTGGCGATTATTCTCGCATCACTTTTAGCCTTGGCGAGGATATCTTTAAGCTCGGTTATGTCAGCCGGTCGTCTCACAAAAGACAGGGCGAAATAATCCACCTTGTTTTTCAAGCCAAAAGCAATATCCTTTCTGTCTTTTTCAGTAATAGAACTGACGGACAAGTCTGAATCGGGAAGGTTCACACCGCGTCGGCTTTTTATTTCACCGCCAACCGTCACCTTACAGATAACGTCATTGCCTTTTATTTCGGTGACCAGAAGGGCTTTCTTGCCATCGTGCAACAAGATATGATCACCAACCTTCACTTCCTTTGGCAACATCGGGTAATTGATGGAAACTTTTTCATCATTACCAACGATCTTGTCAGTCGTCAAAGTGAATTTAGCGCCTTCCTTGAGAACGGTCAGACCCTTTTCAAATTCGCCGATTCGGATCTTTGGGCCGGCCAAATCCTGCAAAATAGCTATCGGCTTGCCGGTTTTCTTGATTATGTTTCGGATATTATTCACTCGCACCTGATGTTCGGCAAAATCGCCATGAGAAAAGTTCAGACGCATCACATTCATGCCGGCACCGACCAGCTCGCCCAACACTTTCTCAGATTCCGTTGCCGGTCCGATCGTACAGACTATTTTTGTTTTTTTGACGCTATTCATACAAAATATTATTATTACCCATTAAAATTGCCCGCTTTTACGCGGAGCAATGACCTATTAAATTTGAGCCGGTATTGTAGCATGAAATTACCTTTTTTCAAAACCAAACCTTATAATAAGAATTGCATTGTCTTTTTGCCAATTTTCTGATATATTCTCTCCATAAATTAATGCGCGCATAGCTCAGTTGGTAGAGCACATCACTGATACTGATGGGGTCCTAGGTTCAAATCCTAGTGCGCGCACATCGCAAATATATGAAAATCACCTTTCTTAAGGTGTTTTTCTTTTGCGATGTGCGGGTCGGAGCGCGACGGCGCGAGACGGGGTCGCGGAAATTTTCAGCAGAAAATTATCCGTGACCACAAGGTGCACGCAAGGCAGCAAACTGCTTTGCTGCCGTCTAGGATTTGAACAGCGGAACGATGTTTTTCTAGCAAGAAAAACGAGTGAGCTGGTGCCCAGACAAATTTGAGCGACGGCGAAAATTTAGTCGAGGGAAAAACTCCTAGTGCGCGCACAATCAAAATCCCCCGCCACAATGTTGTGACGGGGGTATGTTTAGCTCAACAGATACAGAAAGATCCTTTCCAAATATGGAGACAGTATCGTCGACAACACGACCCAAGTGATGATCAAAAGTATTCCGAGCGAAACCAAAACAATACAAACAAATCCGAGAGCTAGGGCAGCAAAAAGCAGAAACATTCCGACCACCGCCAGCCCAACCACCGCAATCCGAAACCATGTCTGCAATAAGTCCTTGATCTGATTTTTAACTTCGCGAACAAAGATATACAGCCGAAGCATCTGCCGATGCCACAAGCTATCTGGATTGTAGACATATGAGACAGCTTCGATCTTCGGCTCCACAATCATCTCTGGGCCATTGATTAGCCGGCTTCCGTGTTTGTTTTCGTACGGCATTTTAGACCTCACTTTCTATCGGTTTACAAAAAGACCAGAAAAAACACTCTTAAGAAATTAGCATGATTATTTAATTTCAACAACATCCAATTTAAAATGAGCGCCGAGTAGATAAATCTACCGGCGCCCATAAGCGATGAAGTATTACAACAGGGGCTTGAGAACCATTGTCATAACTATCGCTGCAAACCCGAGTGCCAAGACCAAGGTCGTCAATTCCTTCTCGTGCCCGACCATCCAGCCGAACAACAGTTCGTGGAGGTCGTCTAAGGCGCAACCGAGTTCATAACGCATGACCGCCCAATTGTACGATCTTTGGACAGACATGATTTCATCATGCGAACGTTGCTGCAACAGCAACGCATCGCCGATACTCAGCTGACGGCGCTCAATCTCTTTTCTTATCCTGTTCATACTTACTCCTTGTTTGGAAGTTTATGCACACAATTAACAATGTTCAAATACTCTAAAAGTATATCATATTGTAGATATTTGTCAATAGACCAAAATAGGCCTCTATATAAGGGGTATTGTGGCAACAGAAAAACCACCCTTGCGAGTGGCCTTTCTTATAATATTCTTTCTTTTGTTCCGTTCAGTATCAGTCTTTCCTGAAAGTCAGCAAGTTTTTGGTTCTGGCAAACCATCTATTTAAGGTTTAGACAAACCTTTAAATGCTCAATTGAGGCATTTAAAATCGACACAGTAAGTCATTTTAAGATTCAAAGAATCTTAAAATGACGTTGTTCAATTTGAAAATATCCACGAGCAGCTTCCGCTACCCGTGCCTTGTTACGACTTACTCCCTGTCATTGAGCTTACCGTAGGCCGCCATATAGACGGACTTCGGGTATTCCCAACTCCCTTGAGTTGACGGGCGGTGAGTACAAGACTTGAGAACGTATTCACCACAGTATGGCTGACCTGTGATTACTAGCGAATCCAGCTTCAAGAGGTCGAGTTGCAGACCTCTATCCGAACTTAGGCCACTTTTATAACGATTTGCTCCATCTTTCGATATTGCGTCGCGTTGTAGTAGCCATTGTATCACGTGTGTAGCCCAGGGTATCAAAGGGACATGCTGACCTGGCGTCATCCTTGCCTTCCTCCCAGCTTTGAATTCGCGAAGCGATTTCAAGCGGTAGATTGTATTTTGTATATCGTAGATAGTGCGGATTTTTGCAAAGCAAAAATTTCTAACACTATATACAATCTACTTTATACTTTCTACAGCGTGCGCTTCGTGCGCTCAAAGCTGGGCAGTCTCGCCTGACATTTAAAACAGGCAACAAGGGTTGCGTTCGTTACCCCACTTAAGGGAACAATTCAAACCACGAACTGACGACGGCCATGCATCACCTGTCTAATTGTCCTTGCGGACGACAAAAGTTTCTTTCTGTCTTCAACTAGATTTCTAACCCTGGTAAGGTTCTTCGTTTACCATCGAATTAAACCACATGATCCACCGCTTGTGCAAGTCCCCGTCTATTCCTTTGAGTTTTAGCCTTGCGGCCGTACTACCCAGGCGCTTCTCTTAACGCGTTAGCTGTGGCTCTCAGAGGGTCGATACTCCGAAAATCTAGAGAAGATCGTTTAGGGCGTGGACTACTGGGGTATCTAATCCCATTCGCTACCCACGCTTTCGTGTTTCAGTGTCAAGAATGCTCCAGTCTGCTGCCTTCGCTTTTGGTGTTCCCCATAATATCAACGCATTTCACCGCTACACTATGAGTTCCGTAGACCTCTCGCATCCTCTAGTCTTGCCGTTTCCCCTGCGGGTCCCCGGTTAAGCCGAAGAATTTCACAGAAGACTAACAAGACCGCCTGCACACCCTTTACGCCCAATGATTCCGGATAACGCTTGAGGCACTCGTATTACCGCTGCTGCTGGCACGAGTTTAGCAACCTCTTATTCTTGGTCTGATCAATAAATTTCTAGACCACAAAAGCAGTTTACATACCGAAGCACTTCTTCCTGCACGCGGCGTCGCTCCGTCAGGCTTTCGCCCATTGCGGAATATTCTCGACTGCAGCCACCCGTAGGTGTATGGACCGTGTCTCAGTTCCATCGATGGGGAACAGGCTCTCACCCCCCCTAGGCGTCATTGCCTTGGTAAGCCATTACCTTACCAACTAGCTGATACCGAGCAGGCCGATCTTCAAGCGATAAATCTTTTCTGAATACTATACTCTAGACGCAATCGCTTGTGTCCAAAGTATAGTATTCAGGTATCAAGTATTACCTAGTCTTTCGACTAGCTATTCCTGACTCGAAGGTTCGTACCTACCTATTACTATCTCGTCTGCCGGTTGTCTTGCGACCCCCTTGACTTGCATGCCCTATCCACGCCGCCAGCGTTCATCCTGAGCTAGGATCAAACTCTAAATAAAAAATAAATTTTAATTTAAATTTTTGATTGAACGGAACAAAAGAAAGAATAATATCATTTAATCAATTGCTTGAACAAATTCTATACATCAGACAATTCCTTTTTGATCCTAGTATCGTCTCAACCAATTCCTTTTGAAAAATTGTTGAGTGAAATCATTTACAAAGTTTACTTTGCAGGAGCCCCGCTCGACTGCCAAAGTAACTAATATTGTGTACTTGCACGTATCATTACCAGAGTGCATTTTGTGTGCACTTCTATTTAATATACGTTCTATATTTTCCAAATGTCAACGATCATTTTCCCCCGTTAAAATTTTATTAAATTCCCCCGGGTTTACCGTTTAAAAATCACCCATAAGGTGACAATTAACCAGTGGGGTCTATTATACTCAGAAATGTTTTGGAGTCAAGTCTTTTTAAATAAAGAGAATCCAGGCTCATATATATGGGGAAAACGACAAAAACTGGCTAAACTTAAAGGCGGTTTTGCTTCGCAAAACCGCCTTATTTGGTATTAAGTTTTTACCGAATAAGAATTAAGCGGTCTTTTTATCTTGGAATTTTTGAATTGTCACCAGTAAAGCTGAAGCGATGAAGATTGATGAATACGTACCGACAGCGATACCGATAATCAAAGCCAGAGAGAAATGTCTGGTGGCTTCCGCTCCCAAGAAGTACAAGGCAACGAGGGCCAAAATGGTCGACATTGAGGTGTTGATCGAACGGACAAATGTTTGTCGCACGCTCTCCCCCACGATTGTCACAAACTCTTTTTTATCTTTTTCCATGTCTGATATTTTCAGGTTTTCACGGATTCGATCGTAAACCACGATGGTATCGTGGATTGAAAAACCGAGAATCACCAGCAAGGCTGTGACAAACAAAGTATCGACTTCATAACCAAAATAATGGCCGAGGATCGAGAAGGCACCGATCGGGATAATCACGTCATGAGCCAGGGCCACGATTGCCATCAAACCGAATTTCCAGGAAGCGACTGGCTTGGACACTTTACGGAAAGCAAAAGTAATAAACAGCACGATACAAAGAATAACCAAAATCACCGAGACGACCGCCTTCTTGGTAGCTTCACCACCAATCACTGGCCCGATCGAATTGATTTTCTTCAATTCGGCGCTGGCACCGGCATTAGAAAATGCCGCTTGGAGCTGCTGCCTTTCGCTTTCATTTACCTGGCGGCTCTTGATCGAGTAGTCCTTGTCGCCGATTGGTCGCAAGATATAATTGCCAAGACTGATCGCCTGGGCTGTCTCGGCAATTTTACTTTCAACCATTGCCTTATCAGGACGGCCGGCTGGATAAGTCATCTCGATCACCGTTCCTCCCTTGAAATCAACGCCAACCTGGAGACCCCAAATCGCCAGAGAAACAAACGAGGCCACGATCAGGATAGCAGAGAAGATGTAAAAAATTGTTCGATGTTTGATAATCCACATAATTTTGTATTTTGTAATTAGTATATTGTAGGCAGTATCTTACTTACTGATCCCGCTGCTAAATAAAAATCTCATGACCTTACCGGCTCCGTCATGCTTCATCGCCAAGAGCAAAGTCCTGGTTGCCGTGATCGCTGAAAACATCGAGACCAAAACACCCATTCCAAAGACCAAGGCGAAACCTTTCACCATTGGCGTACTGGAGAAGAAGAACAGGATCGTGGCTGTGATCAAGCTTGAAATATTGCTGTCACGGATAGAAAGCCAAGCCCGGGCAAAACCTTCTTTGATCGCGTCACCCAATTCCCTTCCGCGTTTCAATTCTTCCTTGGTTCGTTCAAAGATCAAAATATTCGCATCCACCGCCATACCCATCGAGAGAATAAAACCGGCAATGCCCGCCGCTGTCATCGTCACAGGAATTAATTTGAACAAGGCCAAGTTGATTGCCGTGTAAATAGCTAAAGCGATAACCGCCAACACTCCCGGCAGACGATACCAGACGATCAGGAATATGCCGATAATCAAAAATGCCCACAGACCAGCATGCATGCTTGCCTTTACCGCCTCATTGCCGAGCGAGGCACCAACAGTCTGAGTCGAGATAAGTTCGATGGGAACCGGTAAGGCACCGAGGTTTAAGTTATTGACCAAAGTCTTGGCTTCTTTCAAGCCAGCTGAACCGGTAAAGCCGCCAGAAATGGAAGCCTTGCCCCCTTTGATTTCTTCTCGGATTACTGGCATGGATTTTATATCACCATCCAAAAAGATGGCCAAATGTCGTCCGATATTGTTTTTTGTAATTTCGGCAAAGAGTTTTGCCCCATCACTGTTAAACTGGAGGGCAACCGCCGTATCGCCAGTCGTACCGGAAAATTCGACTGAAGATTTTTCAAGCAATCGTCCGGTCAAACCAGTCGAGTCGAAAAGTTCATCGTTTTTCTTTCCGGCCATCACGTCAGAAGACGTGGCATTTTCAAATTCTTTCTTTAATAATTTGAATTCCAGAGACGGAGTGAGGCCGATCATTTTCACGGCTTCGTCAATATTGGTAACGCCCGGCAATTCTACCAAAAGTCTCTCTCCGCTCTCTACCTGGATAACCGGCTCCGACACGCCAAAAACATTGACGCGTCTCTCGATCACGTCACGCAAAGTTTCCATGGCACTAGTAACATCGCCTCCGACCACATCTTTCGTATCTGCCTGATAAATCAACTCTGTTCCGCCATTGAGGTCGAGGCCGAGTTTAAAATTATATTTTGAATCCTTGACGTTGGTTGAGTAGACAAAATAGCCGACTGCCGCCGCCAAAACGATTAAAATAAAAGCCCAAAATCTTCGTTTAAACATAATGGCCATTATAGTCGCTTTTTGGTGATTTGCAACAGAAAATACGCTCGACCAGGCTTTTGAAAACCGCGCATAATTTTCTGCTGAAAATTTGCTATGCTCGGCTCGCCAGCCTGTGCAATGCTTTTCAAAAGCCTGGTCTCGCTCTCCCGCAAACTATTTCCCCGATCGGGAAAGTAGGGTTTTGATAGTCTTTAAGGCAATTTCCAAATCCAGACCGAACGAACGATTTTTCACATAATACAAATCGTAAGACAGCTTGTTTTTTGTTTCCTCGACGTTAGCGTCATGGTGAGGATGATTCTCATGATACAGCTGGGCCCAACCGGACAAACCCGGCTTGATCAGATGGCGGACATTGTAATAAGGAATTTGCTGTTCGTATTTCTTGGCCAAATCCGGCAGTTCCGGACGCGGACCGATGAGCGACAAATCGCCCTTGATCACATTCCACAATTGGGGCAATTCGTCGATACGGCTTTTTCGCAAGAAAGATCCGACTCTGGTGATTTGATTTCCCTTCTTGCCGCCATCTTCCCCGTTGTCGTTAAAACTCATCGTCCGGAATTTCAAAATTTTAACCGGCAGATTGTTCCTTCCGATACGATTCTGAATGATGAACAAAGAACCGCCATCTTCGATTTTGATTGCCAGATAGACAAAAGGATAGACGATTAGGGAAATTAATCCAAAAAACACTGAAATCACAAGGTCAATCAGCCTTTTTAAAATGTCGGAAGTCATGCTGGGCGCCAAAGAAATATTCTCCAAAAACCAGTTATACTTGATCAAAGACAGCGGCACCCGGTCAAAAATATCTTCATAGACTTTGTGAATATCCACAAATTGAATTTTTGAGAAAAGCAGATTATAAAGGTGTGGCAGCATCGGACCGATTTTTTCGTGCTGCAAATCGATGGCCACGACTGAAACCCCTTCCGAATAAATTTTTTCGATCACATCTTTTTGCAAATCAAAGCCGGCAATCTTGTCCAGGTCGATATGGGAGATGAACTGAAAATTATAGCGCGGATTATTGTTTACCTCATCGAGCAATAGATGCATCTCTTCCCCGCTGCCAACCAAGATTGCCGGTTCGCGAACCTTCAGACCAAAAATTCTCTGGCCATACATCCGCCAGATGAAAAACAGCAGGAAGGAAACGACCAGGTAGATAAAAAGTATCGTCTTGGGCGTGATGCCGAAGTAAGGAATGAAGTAGAAGAAGATGATCGCCAAGACGCTGTTTATCACCTGGGTGCGGAAAATCAAACCCGGCAACTTATAGTTCATCATGACGGTATGCTTTTCATACAAACCGGCGATGAAGAAAGCTAGGGCCCACAGCAGAAAAAGCGCGGCATAAGGAACCAGGTGATCGGCAAACAGATCAAGCGACGGCAGGGCCAAATAGCGCAACCCCAAGGTGAGCCAGAGCGATAAGACAAAAATGACGATATCTCCTAGAAATAACAGCCAGGGTTCCTTCTTGTTTAAGACTAGCATAGTAGGCATAGTATACATCATTTATTGGACAATTCAATAATCGCCGCCTTGTTTAATAGTCGTCCTTATATATGCTATAATTTACGAATATCATGGAAAAAGGCAAAACCAAAGTCCTATATTGCATTACCAAGAGCAATTTCGGCGGAGCACAAAAGTACGTCTTTGATCTAACAACTTCCCTGCCCAAAGACAAATACGAAGCGGTTGTTTTGATGGGCGGCGAAGGGCTATTGAAGACCAGACTGGAAGAAAAAAACATCCGCACAATTATCCTACCGACACTCGATCGAGATGTAAATTTCTGGAAAGATATCAGATCATTCTTTCGGCTGATAAAAACGTTCCGACAGGAAAAGCCCGGCATAATCCACTTGAATAGCTCCAAAATGGGACTCATGGGCGGTTTGGCTGCCCGGATTTTTTCCCTTGGCGGCAAGCTGCGTTTTACAGACTATCGCCCTAAAATCATCTTCACTGGTCACGGCTGGGCGTTCAACGAAGACCGATCTTGGTGGCAAAAGAAAATCATCTACTGTCTTCACTGCTTCACCATTCTCCTGTCAACCAAAACCATCGCGGTATCAGAAAGCACCAAGCAACAAATTGCAAAAAATGGCCGGCTGGGAGAAAAGATTGTCATAATTAGGAATGGTATCGGACCTGTTGATTTTCATTCTCGCGAAAATTCTCGGCAAGAAATACTCAAATTATTACCTGACAATCTCGACCTTGGAGATAAAGTCTGGCTCGGCACGATAAGCGAGCTTCACAAAAACAAAGGCTTGAAATACGTCATCGAGGCAATGCACCTGCTTCATATTTCATGTATTGACGAACCGCAGAATATGCCGGTTCTCATAATCATCGGTTATGGCGAAAAAAGACAAAAACTCCAGGAAAGAATTGACCGCTACAAATTAAATAATTTCATCTTCTTGGTCGGCAAAATAGACAATGCCGCCTTGTATCTCAAAGCCCTCGACATCTTTACGTTAACCTCGATCACCGAAGCCTTTCCTTATTCTATCCTCGAAGCGGGCCAGGCCGGTCTCCCCATCATTGCAAGCGCCGTCGGCGGCATACCGGAGATTATTGACGACATGGCCGATGGCATATTACTAAAGCCAAAGGAACCGGAAGAAATCATGAAAGCGATCGAGTTTCTGATAAAAAACCCGTCAAAATCAGTGGAATTTGGACACAGCATCAAGACCAAAATCAACTCTGGTTTTACCAAAGGCTTGATGGTAAAGGAGACTTTGGAACTGTACAAATAGATGCTACAATTTACACCATTAATAGTCTAACAATCAAAAAAATGTCTGTAGAATTTAAAGACACTAATCCCTTCAAACAGATGCCGAAGCCACAGTCTCCGAGTATCGGCGGTTGGCTGATTAAAAAAGGTTTTGCCAAAGATCAAAAAGGCGCTGATCAGCTGATGATAATAATTTCCATTGTTTGCTTTGCCGTCGCCATCTATTTTGCCATTAAATAACTCATGACCAAATCAAAGCTGACAAAAGGTTTTACCCTTATCGAACTTATGGTGGTGATTTCGATTATCGCTATGCTTTCTAGTATCGTGTTGGCTTCCCTCTCCAGTGCCCGAGAGAAAGCTAGGGTTGCAGCGGCCCAAATGCAAGCCAAACAAATAGTTCAGGCGATTATGATCGCTCAAGGCGAACGAGGCAAACCTTTGATCTCTTTTGCTCCAGACACAAACGCTATGCATTGCATGCCTAGTTGTAGTACCGGTCTCTGTGTTCCGGACCTAGCCAATACCCCAGCTTGTTTGGCTCTGTTTAAAACAGCCCTTACTGAAATTGAAAACTCTACAAACGGAATAGTAAAAGGACTATCAAATATAAAAAGTGATCCGTGGGGTTATGCTTATATTTTTGATGCCAATCAAGGCGAGGGTGGAGCATCAGCCTGTGGCAATCAGGATGGTTGGGGAATTGGGGCTCCTGGACACACCGTTCCAAATTTTCCAGCAATTCCGCTTAGCCCAAGCTGTCCCTAGGAAAAAAATAAATCCTAAATCCCGAAAAACTCATTCTTCATCATGTCTTTGTGATACTAAAAACAAAATCAAAAAATAATAAAGGTTTTACCCTCATCGAGCTTTTGGTGGTGATTTCAATAATCAGTATGCTTTCTTCTGTTATTCTTGCCAGTCTAAATGATGCTAGAGCAAAAGCTAGAGATACATTAAGACTGCAAAATATACACCAACTAGAAACCGCCTTTAATATGTACGCTAATGATAATGGTGGAAATTTCCCAACTACAGGAATAAATGCCCCAGCTTGTCTCGGAAAAGCATCCGGCGTGAGTTGCTGGAAAAGCAGTGGTGGGCTAGTTGGTAATGACACAATAAATTCAGCCTTTTCTAAATATATAAAAATACCACAAGACCCACTTAGTAACAGAACTTCTGGAGGAGACAGTTATCTGTATTTAAATAACTCGCAATCACAAGGTGTGGCTGTTGGATGCATAAATCAATATCAAAACACCCCAATGATAGTTTGGATGCCAGACAAATCAACAACAAACAATGACTCAATGTGTAAAGGTGTTGGTGTCTATGCCTGCTGTGGTAGTGTGAACTGTGCGTCAAGCGACACCGGATACTGTGCTTATTTTCTTAAATAATCAGATCCCGAAAAACTCATTTTTCATCATGTCTTTGTGAGCAGCGCGACGGTAACGGCGCATACCCATCAATATTCCAAGACCGACGAAACAGATCAGTAGGTTCGTTCCGCCGTAGCTCATAAACGGAAACGGAATACCGGTTACCGGCATGAGACCGATAATCATTCCAACGTTCACCAAAAAATGGCTAGCAAACATGATGGCCAAACCGCAGCCGAACAAGATCTCGAAATTAGACGAGCCGTAATAGGCATTTCGGATTATTCGCCACAACATCACGCCGAATAAGATAAACAACAACATCACGCCGTAAAATCCCCACTCCTCGGCGTAGGCGGCAAAAATAAAGTCCGTCTGGTATTCGGGTAGGAATTTCAATCTCGATTGCGTGCCATACCCCACCCCTTTACCGGTGACTTCCCCCGACCCGACGGCCACCATCGCCTGATAAGCATTGTAGCCAGCGCCACGGATATCTGACAGAGGGTGGATAAAATTTATCACCCTTTTCTTCTGATAATCCTTTAGGACATAGCCCCACATCACACCAAAGGCCATAAGACCGATCAAAAAAACAGCCAGCAAATGCCTTTTGGAAATTCCAGACAAGAGGATCATTCCAAACCAGATCAAGAAGATGATCAAAGCCGATCCGAAATCGGGCTGAAACAGGACCAGCAAAAAAGCGATAAAAACATAGAAACCCGAGACAAAAATATGCCGAATATTGGCGATTTCAATATGCCGCTTGGAAAAATATTTGGCCAGCAAGATGATGATCGACAGCTTTACCAAATCGGCGGGTTGGAAAGAAACCCCTCCGACTGAGAACCAGCTTTGCGCCCCTTTGGAGACATGGCCCAAGATAAACAGCGCCACCAAAAGCACAAAAGCAAAGCCGTAAATGGAAATCACCACGCCAGTTTTCTTCAAGAAACGAAAGTCAACAAAACTGATTAAAAAGAAGATGCCGATCGAGACACAGAGCCAGACTATTTGTCGGCTGAAGTAATGTTCCTCACCGGTAAAAGAAGACATCGTAATCAGTCCGGAAAGACTGATAAACAAAACGGAAAAAAATAAGATCCAGTCAATGTCAAAAAGCCTGCGAAACAAGCTTCTTCGGCCGCTATCGATCCTTTCAAGATTATTCAGTAAGACTTCCATATTACTTCAAGATCCTCAACACAATTTCAATCGTGGCGTAATCTCTTTCGAGAGGTTTCGGCCAGGTATAGGTTATTTGCTGTGAAGAATTGGCGGGCAATGAGTCAATTATTGTCCTCGAGAACGCCAAAGTATTACCCTCAATATCGTAGACGATCGCTACTGCTTCAACATTTTTTATTTCTTTGATTGAGGTATTGGCCACCGTCGCTTCTACCCGCGGACGGGTATCGGCAGTCAGCATCTCTACGCCTGATTGGGTCAGGTCATTTTCCGCTGCCGTCTCCTTGACCCAACCGGTCTGACTCAAGATATCAAAACCGACTCGGGTGCCGATTTTTGTGCCAGTTCTCATTTCCCCCTCAAAGATAGCAGTGATTTTGTTGGCTGGAATAAAGGTCGAGCCATAACGCTCGCTCAGAAGCACGCCATCCTTGTCATACAGCTTAAAAACATACTTTATTTGCGAGACGCCGGCCTGCAAATTCGGATTTTCTACATAGGCGAGGACGTTATAAACGCCGTCATCCACCTTGGATAAGCGGGCCCATTTCACGTTCAAATCAGCATACTGGGCCGGACAGAGTGCTTGGCACGGGCCGCCGCAGTCTACCCCCTGTTCGGACTGATTTTGAACTTTGTCAAAACAAGTCGCTGGTTTGTAATAATGGTAGCCAAGTGGCAAGACAAAGACGACGATCAGGAATATGATCACCCCTATCATATATATAGTTTTTCTTCTTTGACGCCAAGTCATGAGAATAGTATATCGTAGATTGTAGATTGTATCTAGTGTCGAAAATAAACAAAAATACCGCCTGTTACGGCGGTTTGTTTTGCTATCAAATATTTTGTTCTGGCGACTAGCTACTTTTGCCCGTAGGACTATCATCGC
>JBAXQJ010000001.1:0-87016 GCA_037131755.1 bacterium | reverse complement strand
AGGTTGACCACTATCTTATTTTTGCTTTTCGAAAGCCGAGACTAGATTTTGAAACAGGGACACGACGGTCATCGGCCCTACCCCGCCCGGCACCGGTGAGATGGCCGCAGCGATATCCTTCACGCTATCGAAGTCAACATCGCCATAAATTTTTCTCGTGCCGTCAGAATTGATGACTGAGTTGATTCCGACATCGATCACCACCTGGCCATCTTTGACATAATCCGCGCCGACCAATTCTGACTGGCCGATTGCCACAATCAGAATATCCGCCTCCCTAGCTGCCTTGTCTGGATCGACGGTCTGGCTATGACAGACCGTTACCGTCCCACCCAGGTTGGACATCAGCGTGGCAATCGGTCGGCCAACCAGATGTGACCGACCCATTACTACCACCTTCTTCCCTTTTATTGCAATATCATAATATTTAAATAGAGACAGCACTCCGCGGGCAGTGGCTGGGATTATCCCCTCGGGATTATTTTGTTCCAGCAATTTTAAATTGGCCGAAGTCACTCCGTCCACGTCTTTTTCGGGCGCAATCATCTCCACTGCCGCCTTCCAATCCAGGCCAAATGGCAGTGGCGACTGAATGATTATTCCGTGAACGGTTTTATCGGCATTAAGTTTTTTAATTTCGGCGATTAGAATATCTTGGCTGACATGTTCACTGAGGCCAGACCTTTCTTCAGATCCAAGGTCTAGCCTCAGTGACTGAAAGTCAACTACAAAAGCTTCGGCACCGATTTTTTTGGCCAAAGCTAGCTTGCGATTCACATATACTGCCGAGTCGGGGTTATTGCCAACATAAATAATCGCCAGTCTCGGCGCTACGGGGAAACCAGCGATCTTGTCTTTCAGTTCGCCGGCAATTTTATCTCTCACAACTTTTCCATCTAATATCTTGGCTGACATAGAAAGAACAATACCGTGAAAACGGTATAAAAGCGAGGGGGGGCTCTAGATCCCCTCCTTACAGGAGCAGTACACCTTTCACATTTTGATTACAAAACGTTCAAGGTCTTTCATTTGGGTCCCAACCCAAATTTCAACTTTCGCAGGAATGACAGAAAAGAGAAAAGCGAGGGTCGGCGTTTGAAATGCCTTACGGAAGGAGATTTTTAGCAAAAAATCGACTGAGTAGAGAAGAAATTTTTTGACGGAAAAATTTCTATCGTGCATTTCAAACGCCGACCCGAGCGCCCCCTTACTGCGAATACGGCATTGCGCCAGTGATTGTCCAACTAGCTCCGCCGTTAGATGATTTGAGCATCTTCCCATAATAACTGCCGACAAAGAAAGTGTGGGCCTGGAAAGGCTCCGCAAAGACTATGGAGAATATCGAATCAGGGCTTGATATCGGCCAGACTGGTTCTTGTACCGTCTTACCGCCATCAAGACTGTAACCACCCTTGTTCCATATGTATACTTCGTTTTGATTAATTGGATGGACGGAGATTGTAGAATCATAACCGCAATAACTATTGCCCCCACCGACTCCAGACCAAGAAATACTACTGATCGACGTATGGATAGGTACGACACAAGCTCCGGAAATTATTAAACGCTTTCCGTTACCATCATTAGCCACACCCACAGAACTGGCATATGAGGTCATTCCACCTGGCACCGTCGAAAAGGTATTACCGCCATCATTGGTCACATATAATATTGACCACCAAGGATCGGAGTAAGGCATTTCAATAAAATAAAAAGTATTTATGTCATCCGGATCGAAGGCAATCGGTGTACCGTTTGATGGTCCGACCGATCCAGCTGTTGCTATGGCCGTATCAAGACTTTGCCAAGTCGTGCCTGAATCGGTTGAACGGTATATCTGACCGGCTCTTTGGCCATAGCCAGTGTCACGACTGGTGTAGACAATCAAATGATTGGAATGATATGGTGACTGCAAAACCCTGAGTTCTCCGGTAAGATCGAGCCCAGCCAATTGATTTTCATATTCAAAAGTAATGCCGCCATTTCGACTGACATAAATGCCGACCCCACGAACGGGTATCCAAATTTTCTGTCCATCGGGGCTGACGGTGACGTATGTCCACTTAGTGCCCTGGGCGATTTTTTTAGACAGATCAACCAAGGTCCAAGTCTGTCCCTCGTCAGTGGAATAAATATAACCGCGATAATAGCCGGCGTACATTTTCCCGCTGTTATCAAACGCCAAAGGATGACCATATCCATACTGTAGAGAAAGAGGATAATAGACTCCGCCTGGCAAAGTTTCGTTATCGGCATATTTTCTGTCCCAGGAAGCCATTGAATAAGTGTAAGTATTGGAACAGATACCATTTACTTCATGATAGCCAGTCGCACAGACGATTTTTGTTCCCACCTGCCCCAAGCCATAGACTGTCCCCGTCGCCACTTTGTCCGGCGTTAAATTTGAAACATTGTAGGCACCGGCGACACCCAAGATGGTATGGCCAGAGATGATGGTGTCGGCGTGAATGTTTGGTATGGCATTCCAAATTTGCTGTAAGGTAAAATTTGTGGAAGCCGGAGTGGAAGTTGGGACAAAGTTCCGGGAAGATGTTGAATACGAATTGTTGGTTATCTTATTATGAAGATCGGTTAAGGTGACAAAAGAAGTTCCTGGCGCTTCGCTTGTTGGGACAAGTGAACCAGCCAAAAGAGTCCCGCCGATGGCGAGAATGCCAAGAAAGATAATTATTAGGCTCTCTCTTACTTTCTTCATTGCCTATATTATACACAAAAATGCAGCGGCCGTCTCGATTTTATTCATAACGCAGGGCTTCCATTGGAGATTTTTTAGCGGCTTGGCGGGCGGGATAAATACCAAAAACAAGACCGACCAGGCTGGAGACAACAAGACCAAGAATAGCCGCACTGATTGGAAAAACATATTGCCAATCCAAACCGGCAAATTTACTTATCAAAAGAGAAACGACATATGCTAGGGCGGAGCCTAAGATAATTCCTATTATCCCGCCCAAGGCAGTGAGAATAACCGCCTCCAGCAAAAATTGGGTCTGGATATCCTTATCTGTAGCACCCAAAGCCTTACGCAAACCGATTTCTTTTGTTCGTTCGGTTACGGATACCAACATTATATTCATAATCCCTACTCCGCCGACAATCAGGGAAATGGCCGCCACAGCCGCCAAGAAGGCAGTCAGAGCGCTTGTGACTGTACCGAGGGTCTTGGCAATATCCGCAGAGGTGGTTACGGAGAAATCATCTTTTTCCGGATCAGTGATATTGTGAGAATCTCTCAAGGTGTTTGTAATATCATTAACCGTCGATTTAAGATTAGCTTCCGTATCAGCCACCACCACAATTCGGCTATAAAACTTTGTCCCGGTTATATACTGTTGGGTGGTGGTATAAGGCATAAAGACCGCATCATCAAAACTGGAGGAAGAACCTTTTTCTGGCAAGACGCCGATGACTTTAAAGGTGGTATTCTTGATCCTTATTTTTTGGCCGACAGCATCTTCATTTTCAAAAAGTCTCTGTTTGACCTTGTAACCGATGACTACCACGGCCGATCGGCTGCGGACATCATCGTCGCTGAAGAAATAACCTCTGTCCGGAGAAATACTAAAAATTTGGGGTACAAGCTCGCCCGAGCCAAAGACTGCCACCTGGTAAACATTGCTACCATAAACCGCCTTGCCAGAACCGACAACCATAGGCATTATGTATTTTGAATTCGGCACGTTAGCCTTGGCCTTTATCAGATTAAGGTCCTTTTCTTTCAGGGAATCATTCATGGTTGAAGCTGCCGTGGAGGGACCGAAAGAAATCTTACCAGGAAGGACGATGACCGTGGTGGCTCCCAAGCCTTTTACCTGACCAAGGATAAGATTCTGCGCTCCCTGCCCCAAAGACATGACCAGGATAATGGAGGTGATGCCAATCACTATGCCCAAGATTGTCAGGGCGGAACGTGATTTGTGCGTCTGGAGACCATTGGTCGCAGTTTTTAAGGTGTAAGTTAATTTCATCCTGGTTGTAAATTTTATTTGATAAAATCCTTGCCATCGATTCGGCGCTCTTTTACCTGGGTATCGCTCTCGATCTCGCCGTCGTGGAGTCGGATAATTCTTTCCGCATATTCGGCCGTGTAGGTCTCGTGGGTAATCAGAATAATCGTATGACCCATCTCGCGATTTAGTTTTTGGATGATTTCAATGACCGCCTGGCCGGATTTCGAGTCCAAATTACCAGTCGGCTCGTCAGCAAAGATGACTTCCGGACTATTGACCAAAGCTCGGGCAATCGCCACGCGTTGCTTTTCTCCGCCGGACAACTGCGTCGCCTCGTGATACATTCTATGTTCCAAACCAACGGCAATTACTGCGGCCTTGGCCCGGTTCTCCCATTCACTTTCCGGTCGGCTGGAATAAAGCAGAGGTAGTTTGACGTTTTCCAAAACCGACGATCGGGGCAAGAGGTTGAAAGCCTGGAAGACAAAGCCCATTTTTTCATTTCGCAATTTAGCAATCTCTTCCGGATTGTAATCCTTGATATTCTTGTCGGCAAAATGATAGGTGCCACTAGTGTAGTCGTCGAGCAAACCAAGAATTTGAAGCAGGGTGCTCTTGCCGGATCCGGATTGGCCCATAATGGCTACAAACTCGCCTTTCTTGATATGAAAGGTGGCACCTTTAAGAGCCTCGGTTTTCACGCCTTCATTCTCATAAACTTTGCCCAGATTTTTTACTTCGATCAAAGACATTTTTATAATACATTAGAAGTCACCACTCGGTCTCCTTCTTTTAGACCAGAAATGATTTCCACAAAACCATCCACCCCTCTCAAGCCAGTCACGACTTCTGTCTTGGTGGTTGTCGCATCGTCTCCTACTCCCAAAATGTTCACATATTTTTTATTATTCTCAGACATGATCGCTCGCGTCGGTACGATCAAGACGTTTTCTTTCGTATTAGTCATGATATCCAGGTTCGCTGTCATACCGGATTTTACCCGGGCATCTTGAACAGTAAATTTCAAAGTGACTTTATAGGTAGGCACGCCATCGATCACCGTAGCGGCCGGATCAATCTTGATTACCGCCGTTTCAAAAGTAACATCACTGCCGTAGGCGTCCAAAGTCGTTTTTGCTTTATCGCCGATTTTCACCTTGGCGATATCAGCCTCGGGAATATATGAATCGATCTGGTATTCGCCGTAGGAAATAACCGAGACGACACTTTTGTTCGCCGGGACAATCTCGCCCAATTTCATATCAACGCTAGTAACCACGCCATTGATGGGAGAATTAATTATTGACTTTGCAAGTTGCGCCTCAGCACTAGCTACTCCTGCTTTGGCCTGCTCGACGACTGCCTCTTGCGAAGCGATTTGTTCGGCGGTGGCTGGAGCGTTTTTCAGGGCCAGTTGATTTTGTGCTATTTGTAGAGCAGATAAGGAACTCTTGTATTGATTGCTGCTGCCCGACAAGCTGCTGATCGCCAAACTGATATTGGTACGCGCGGTCGAAACATTTAATTTCCAAGTATCGATGGTTGTTTGGGTCAAGGAAGAATTTGTCGTCAGATTATTCACAGCCAAAGCCAGGTTCTCCAGCATATTACTGATCGTAATTAAATTATTTTTTGCCTGATCGGCAGCCAAGACAAGATCGCTATTTATGGTCAAACCGTTTAGGGATCCAGCCCAAGCCACCAAACTGGTCTCCACCAATGGTCGAGCTTGTTCCAAATCATTCTTCAATTGAAAATCCGTCTGGAATTTGAGCTGAACGACTGGTGACCGAGGATTAATAAACATTGGGTCAATTTTATTTCTCACCGAATCATCAGCTTTGACATAGGCATCGTTTATACTGTCCACCAAAGTTTTTTCTGCTTGTAATAATGTCGAGGAAGCGCTTTCTACTTGTGATTCGACGACAGCGATATCTTCGGTTCGAGCACCCTTTTGCAAAGTCGCGAGACCAGCTTCGGCAATTTTTTGCGCGGCTTTGGCTTGATTCACAGCCGCCACCAGATCACCATTGGCCACAGCAGCCAAATATTGCCCTTGGTAGACACGATCGCCAACCGAGACGGCAATACCGGCAATCTTTCCTCCTCTTTCAAAAGCCAGGTCCACATCAGAAAATGGCTTTACATTGCCAGTCACGCTCACCTCTTCGGTAATGGTGCCGATTTTTGCTAGGACAAAAGTCTGTGCCGTTTGGGTTGTCTCGCTTTTCCAAACCGTATAACCGGCAATAATCAGGATGATAGCGATCACTGATGTCCAGATTTTGTATTTTTTCATAACACCGACTGTTTTGGAAAAGATGGTCTTCATAATTTTATTAATGTTTACTGTTAATTACCTGTATTCTAACATAAAATCCGGCCGAATACCGTCTGGGCCGGTTCGCAAAGCGAACCGGCCCAGTTTCCATTCAGTGATTATCAATGTAACTAAAAATTCACTCGGGCAAATATCCCCGCTGGCAAAAGTCGCCCAGTCTTAGCTTGCCCCGCAGAATCTTGATGACGTGGGGTTTCTTCGATGGTCAATTCTCCGATTTCAATCTTCCCATTATATTTCAAGGCCATCGGCATCAGGCTGTTTTCGTAGGCGATAGCCGAATAACCGGCAGAGTAGCCATTTACCAGAACAAACAAAGGTTTGTCCGATAAAATCTGCGAGCATAATTCGAGCAGGTTCGTAAAATCATCTTCGATTTTCCAAAGTTCATTCTTGGCACCGTGTCCAAAGGCTGGCGGATCCATAATGATCGCATCATACTTGTTCCCTCTCTTGATTTCCCGCTGGACAAATTTTCGCGCATCATCTTCGATCCAACGAATTTTCTTGTCAGACAGTCCGGAGGCTTCAGCATTCTGTTTTGCCCAAGTGATTGCGCTTTTAGAACCATCAACGTGCACGACTTCGGCTCCAGCACTCGCAGCAGCGAGACTTGCCCCGCCGGTATAACCGAAAAGATTCAAGACTTTAACAGTTTGTAACTTATCAGCTTGTAGCTTCTTAGAAATCTTCTCCTGAATCCAATTCCAATTTGGCTGATTTTCCGGAAACAATCCCGTATGCTTGAAAGCGGTTGGTTTGATCAAGAATTTCAACTTATCCATTTCAATAGACCATTCTTTCGGCAGACCTTCTTTGGTTTTCCAACGCCCACTGTCACCTTCACGGATAAATGAATAATTGGCCGCTTTCCATTCGGCATCGGTTAAACTTTTCTTCCAAAGCGCTTGCGGATCCGGACGGCGCAAAACATAAGCGCCATAGCGCTCAAGCTTTTCCCCATCGCCAGAATCGATCAATTCGTAATCCTTGGACGGCTTAGTGATTAGAGTTATAGTTTGTTGCATAAAAATACGATACCATAAATACCGAAAAATCTCTAATGGCGACCGGCCGAAAAAAACTGATTAAAAATTGCTATCTATCCTCAAGGTCCCCTGTCGAAGAATCTCCACCTTGTCGCCTTTCACTTTAACTAGAGTCGAAGCAGTTTGGGACAAGTCACAACCTTCTTTGTAAAAATCAACGCGACGGCCGAAATACTTTCTGGCTTCTTCGATATTTTTGGCCGGCGGCTGGCCTTGCAAGTTTGCACTGGTTGTCGCCAGTGGTCCAGTCTTCTTTAAAAAATCTCTCAATTGAGAATTGTCGGGCAGACGGATGGCCAGGCCCAAGCCTTTATCCAGATAAGCTAGCTCTTTTTTAATCGGTAGAATGATACTGACCGGACCGGGCCAAAATTTTGTCACCAAAATTTTGGCCCGGTCGGACAATTCGGCGCCAAATTTTTCCAAATCTTTCATTTCAGCAATCAGGACAACCGGCGGTTTATTTTCCGCCCGCCCTTTTATTTCAAACATCCTCTCGAGAGCCGATTCATTGAAAGCCGAACAAGCCAACCCGTACACCGTATCGGTCGGTATCACTCCTACCCCGCCATTTTTTATTATTTCGATATTATCCGTCTCCATCCCTCAATTATATCACTAAAAAACCATAATCAAATTCACCATCAAGAGCTATCCCTGGCTTCTACTCGAATCTCACAGAAAATCGATACATCCCCATACCGCAAGTACCTTGAATTTCTTTTCCAGCAGATTGGGCCGGAATTTCAATATCCGTCGTGCCGGAGGCCGGCAATATTTTTCGATAATTCAAATCCGGGATAGACACAGAGGACGAGCAATCATAAGTCGCTCTCGTTATGACCCGCAAGATAGTCTTCACGCCAGCCTTGGCGACGATTGTCTCGGGCGTAAAACCACCCTTTGCCGTCATTTCGATAATCTGCGTGTTGCCTTCGATTCTTGGCACAACAGACTCCGGCTTCTCTTGAATTTTTACCGGTGCTACGCTACCGTCCGCAACCGGAGATGAATTTCCTTTAGACAGGATTAGTGCCAAGGCAATCAATGTTCCAGCGATTATGACCGCGATGATTATTTTTGTTTTAGCCATAAGATTAAAAATTAAATAACGGCCTTATTGCCCCGACCACAACCAAACTATTCATGATATTCAGCAGGGCAAAAAGTATTACCAGGAGTCCTGCCCCCTTAAAGAATACCCCGGACCAGCGACTCTTGCCAAGCTCGACAGAGGTAAAGCTGATAAGCGCCAAGACTGGCAATGTTCCCAGAGCAAAAGCGGTCATCGTGAGCGCCCCCAGGACAAAGGAACCAGTCGACAAGCTGTATATCTGCATCGACTGAGTGAAACCGCAAGGCAAGAAGAAAGTGCTCATACCAATAAGAAACGGCGCAAGCCCGTGTTGAATGTTTTTTACGCTACTAGCTGTAGATGTGAAAAACTTTGGCAGATGGATTTGGATCTTTTTGGCCCAAGGGAAAATATCCAAAAGATTTATTCCGAGCGACAGCATCACCAAACCGACAAACAGACCAAGTACAGCAGTCATCGTACCGCTTAGGGTAAAAGCCGATCCGACGAGACCGATCACCCCGCCAAAGACAAAAAAGGAAATCAGGCGGCCGAAATGAAACAATATCTGGGGCTGTTTTTTTTCACCGTCTTTGGCATAGTTTGCCGAAACCGAAAGCAGTAATCCGCCCACGACCGCCAAGCACGATGAAACAGAGGCGACGAGACCGACACCAAACGCGACCGGCAAACTGACCTTATCTGCGGAAATCAGACTGGCCAGACCGGCTTTTTGCAACCAGACAAAAACAGCAACAAATATCGCGACTGCCGGCACCGCATAAGCAAATTCCCGCCACTTCGGCCGGAAGGCTTTCTTCTCAATCGAAAGATGGTAGCCGTCTTTAGCTACTATTTTATTAAGTTCCGCTAGGAACTGTTCCCTCGTCGGCCCGGCGACACTCTCGATCTCAACCGTATGATTATTTTCATCAACATTTACAGACAAAATACCGTAAGCTTCTGATAGTTTGTCCGTGATTAACAAACCGCAAGCTTTGCAGTGCATCCCTTGAACATGAAAAATATATTTCTTTGTTTCTTTTTTATCCATGGTTTTATTTTAACTTAAGTACCTTCAATCTAAGCGAATTGGAAACTACTGACACGCTGCTGCCAGCCATCGCCAACCCCGCGAATATCGGGTTCAGCAATATCTTCCAGAAAGGATACAAGCCGCCAGCGGCAATCGGGATGCCGACAATATTATAGATGAAAGCCCAAAAAAGATTTTGCCTGACCGTCTTCATTGTCGCCTTGGCCAAATCTATGGCTTGGGAAAGCTTGCTTATGTCACCGCCCAATAAAGTAATGCCGGCCGATTCCATCGCCACGTCCGTCCCCGTCGCCATCGCGATCCCGATATCCGCCTGGACCAGAGCCGGCGCATCATTCACGCCATCGCCGGCCATCGCCACGATATTTCCTTCCGCTTGAAGCGCTTTGATTTTATTTGCCTTTTCATGAGGCAAGACTTCGGCAATGATCATGTCTATTCCAGCGAGCGATCCGATATGCTTGGCAGCGAGCATATTGTCTCCGGTCAGCATCACCACCGTCAAGCCTTTTTTGTGGAGATTTTTTATCGCTTCCACCGCTTCTGCTTTCAAAGTATCGGCCAAGGCGATGAGACCGATTTGCAGGTTATTTTTCTTGATCACCACCACCGTCTTTCCCTCTTGTTGCAAATTGGTAATCGCGGGAATGTTTTGATCGTCTTTGTGCGGTCGGTGGATTTCGATTTTTTCATTCAGGATATTTCCTTCGACTCCGACTCCCTCAAGGGCTTTGAAATTTTGGACATCGAGAAAACTAATTTTTTCCGTCCTAGCTCTTTTCACAATCGCTTCCGCCAGCGGATGGCCGGAATGGTTTTCCAGACTGGCCGCGATTTGAATAAGACTTTTTTCGTCAATATTTTTATCAAGCGTGACCACCTCAGTCACTGCCAATTCTCCCTTGGTAATCGTGCCGGTCTTGTCAAAGACGACGGTTGTTACTTGGCTTAATTTTTCCAAACTCTCGGCATTTTTTATCAGGATCCCATGCTCCGCCCCCTTGCCAACCCCCACAATGATTGCTGTCGGCGTCGCGAGTCCTAGCGCGCATGGGCAAGCAATGACCAAAATGCCGACAAAGGAAGTAAGGGCGATGGACAAAGCCTGAGAAAACGGCATAAATTTCGGTCCGATCAAGAGCCAGGCCAAAAGAGAAAGAAAAGCGATGACCAAAACAATCGGCACAAAAATCCCGGAAATCTTATCAGCCAAGGCTTGAATCGGCGCCTTCGAGCCCTGAGCATCCTCCACCATTTTTATAATTTGCGCGAGGATGGTTTCCGATCCGACTTTATTCGCTCGCAATTTAAAACTTCCCTGCTTGTTGATGGTCGATCCGATCACCTGATCGCCGATTTTCTTGTCGACCGGCAATGACTCGCCAGTGATCATCGATTCATCGATTGCCGACTGCCCGTCGATAATCTGTCCGTCAACGGGAATTTTTCCACCGGGCTTTACGATCACGATATCGCCAATTTTTACCTCGCTTATCGGCACCTCTGTTTCCTGGCCATCCCGCCATAGGAGAGCCGTCTTGGCTTGGAGGCCCAGAAGTTTTTCAATAGCATTGCCGGTCTTGAGTTTGGAACGAGTTTCCAAATACTTACCAAGAGTGATAAAAGCGATCACCACGACTGTCACATCAAAATAAATCGCTTCGACATTCAAATATGGTTTCAAAATGTTTTCGAACGCCCCGACGATAAAGCTGTAAACAAAAGCGACACTGGTGCCGATACCGATTAAAGTATCCATGTTCGCCTTGCCGTGTCGCAAAAAACGGTAGACGCCAGCGAGATAAGGCTGGCCAACTACAAATAAGGCATAGGTGGCAAAAACCGGCAGCAAGTGATGGAAGAATTCTTTCCACACTTCGGTCATCGGCAACACTAAGTTAAATTGGGAAGAAATATCCCAAGCCATGACAAAAATGCTGATGATGGCAAGAGGGATGACAGAAACAACTTTAGCTTTTAAGGCTTTCAACTCGGCCAGTTTTTCTCTCTTGCTTTCGTTCAGGCCAAGGTGTGCGGCGTGCTCAGAAGCCGACATATTCATCTGGTTGGCACCAAACGGCGAAAATGAATAGCCGAGTGGCTCGATTTTTTCAGCTAAATTATTCAGAGAAACTTTAGTCTCATCGAAAGAAACTTTTGCCGTCTCGGAGCCGTAATTCACTTCGACCGATTCTACTCCGGCCACTTTTCGGCAAGAGCGCTCGATGATCGAAGCGCAGGAAGCGCAATGCATGCCTTTGATTTTAAGTTTTTGTGTTTGCATAAAATTACCGTTTTTATCTTCGTTTTAAGCGATAGACTTTTAATATTTCCGCCTGCGCCTTGTTCTCCTTACCTTTTTGGATCTGATCGATCACGCAAGTCTTCAGATGGTTTTCCAATAAAGCATCCTCGACGCCAGACAGGGCCTGCTTGATCGCCGATGTTTGGGTGATGACATCAATGCAATAAACGCCTTTTTCCAGCATCTCTTTCAAGCCCCGCACCTGACCCTCAATAATTTGCAAACGACGAACTATTTTTTGTTTGTCTTTCATGACTAACAGTATATACCCCCTAGGGGTATACTGTCAACTCCTAACGCAGATCCAAAAGCAAAAGCCGCCCGGACCTTCGGTCCGGGCGGCTTAAAATCTACCACCTATCACAAATGATCGGTCAGGTCATTCTCCGCTTCTTCTTTGGTCTTATGCACTACCCCATCCACATGGTGCGGGGGCATATAAATAGTATAGAGCTTGAGCGGCTTCTCGGCCGAAGTGTTTATCACATTGTGGCGCGAACCAGCCGGCACGACGACAGCAAAACCATCGGTTATCACTGACTCCTCACCGTCAATCACTACCTTGCCTTCCCCGCTGTCCACACGAAAAAACTGATCGGTATACTCGTGGACCTCAGCGCCAATGTCTTCCAATGGTTTCAAGCTCATCACCACCACTTGCCCGTGCTGGGAGGTGTACAAGACTTTTCGAAAATTATCGTTGCCCAATGTCTCCTGTTCAATATTTTTTACAAAACCTTTTGACATATAGTTTATGAATTAATTATGTTAATAATGTTGTCCTTATTTTATCACTTTCGCCACGGCTTTTACTATGCCCTTATCAAAAGGCCTTGGCAGAATATAATCAACGGTCGGTTTTTTCACGCATCGAGCAAGGGCTTCAGCTGCTTTGACAAACATCCGCGGTTCAAACTGTTTTATCTTGTTGTCCAAAGCGCCGCGGAAAATACCAGGAAAACCGAGGACGTTGTTCAGCTGATTTGGAAAGTCCGAACGACCCGTCGCGACGATAAAGGCTCCGGCCTTCTTCGCCAAATCCGGCATGATTTCCGGCACCGGATTGGCCAAAGCAAAAATCAGCGGTTTGGCATTCATGGTCTTGACCATCTCCATCGACAGCACTCCCGCCTTGCTGACACCAATAAATATATCCCGACCTTTGATCGCCATCGCCAGGTCACCGGAAATTTTCTCATAAGCACCGGTTTGATTCTTGATATGATTCAACAAATCTTTTTTCTCGGCATTCAAATCTGCTCGATCTTCTGACACAATCCCCCTGCTATCGCCCAAAATAATATTTTTAAAGCCATAACCGACAAGCATTTTGGTAATCGCTGTGCCGGCTGCTCCAGCTCCATTGATCAGGACTTTTGCTTCTTCTTTTTTTAACTTTCGCAACTTGAGCGCATTAATCAAGCCTGCTAAGACGACGGTCGCGGTGCCATGCTGATCATCGTGCATGACCGGTATGGACAATTCCGCTCGCAACCTGGTCTCAATCTCAAAGCATCTTGGGGCCGAAAAGTCTTCCAAGTTTATTCCGCCAAAAACCGGTGCAATCTGCTTGACGGCTTTTATTATTTCTTCCGTGTCCTGAGTGTCGAGACAGATCGGAAAGGCATCTACTCCGCCAAATTCCTTGAAGAGCAGGGCCTTGCCTTCCATGACCGGTATGGCTCCGAGCGCTCCGAGATTACCAAGTCCGAGCACAGCCGAACCGTCGGACACCACCGCCACCATATTTTTCTTGATCGTATAATCGTAAACCTTCTTTGGATCTTTGGCGATTTCCAGACAAACCTGCCCTACTCCCGGCGTATAAGCCAAAGACAAATCGGCTCGGTTTTTGACTTGCACCTTGCCTTTGATCTCGATTTTGCCGGCATGCTTCTTATGAAGCGCTAATGATTTTTTGTAGACGTCCATGATATCAAATTTAATTTAATAATATATTACTTTCTGTCATTCCTGTGAAAACAGGAATCTCGTCCTTATTATAATACTGTATCCCCGCCTGCGCGAGGATGACAGACCATAGTTGTGTCGTCTTGTATTTTACCTATGGTGATAAGGCTCATTTTTTATCACCGAAACTGCCCGATAGATGGCCTCGGTCAAGACAAGTCGGACGATCTGATGAGGAAAAGTCAGTTTCGATAGCGACCAAATATAATTCGCCTTCTCCAAGACCGTCTGGTCCAGGCCATAAGACCCGCCGATCACAAAAACCAGCCTCTTGTCGCCGGCAATCATTCTTTTTTCTACCAGGCCGGCCAATTCAAGGGTGCTGACCTCCTTCCCTTTCTCATCCAAAGCCAAAACATAATCCCCGGAATCAATATTTTTCAAGATCTGCTCCCCTTCTTTTTTCACATCTGAAGAAGGAATGATCTTCCACTCGGTTTTGAAATATTTTTCCAACCTCTTGGTGTAATCCAGGATTGGCGACCCTAAGTCAGAATCGTGATTTTTGCCAATTGAGATAAATAAGATTTTCATAATTTGAGTATAGCAGAATAATCTCCAAATGCTATAATAGATCTTATGAACGAAGAACTAATCAAAAAAATCGAGGACCAGCAGGTCAAAATTGACGCTATTTATAAATCAGTAGAAAAGACGAGAAAATATTTCCAGTGGACTTTCATTATTACCATAGTTGTTGTCGTCTTGCCATTGATTATCAGTATAATTTTCCTTCCCTCATTAATCGGGGGCCTCAATGCTGATTTGGGTAATATTCCTGGTTTGAGCCTGTAGAAGGCTATAAAAAAGCGCCAGCTTGTGCTAGTATTGGCGCATGTTAACTAAAGGCCGAGCTAGTACAATCAAACAGCTTCATGATAAAAAGTACCGCCAGAAAACTGGTCTTTTTTTAGTGGAGGGAGAAAAAAGTGTTGTCGAACTCATAAATTCCGACTATCAAGTCTCAGAAGTTTTAGCAACCAAGGATTTCCTCAGTAAATATCGACAAGTTTTGAACACTAAACAGATCCGGACCGAAGCGGTTGAACAAGGTGAGCTGGAAAAAGTCAGCTCTATGGAAAGCAACAGCGCCACCATCGCTATCGCCAAACAAAAACCAGTATCAATTCCCACGATCGATAAAAATGAGATTACCATCGCTCTCGACGAAATCCGCGATCCGGGCAACCTCGGTACGATTATCCGCATCGCCGACTGGTATGGTATTAAAAAAATTATTGCCGCTATCGGTACTGTTGATCTCTATAATCCTAAAGTAATAAGTGCCACCAAAGGTTCCTTCACTCGAGTTGAGTTGTCCTACGTCGATCTAAAAACTTTTCTGCCGACAACCAAAGTCCCGATCCTCGGTACCTTTCTTGACGGCGAAGATGTTCATACTCTTGCCTTCCCCGCAAACGGAATACTGCTAATGGGCAACGAGTCAAACGGCATCAACCGCGAGATTGAAAAAATTGTCACCAAAAAAATCACCATTCCTGCTTATGGCCGGACCGAGTCTTTAAATGTCGCGATTGCCACCGCTATTTGTCTGGATAATTGGAAGAGAAATTTGTCTAAATAAAATAGCACTCCGATTAAAGAGTGCTATAGAGGCTACTGCCTCAATGCCCAAGCATTTTTTTAGCTTCGGCAAAGATTTTCTTGCGATCATATTTCAAGCCGAAACTTGCTGCTGCCTTCAGCTTGTTTTCAAGCGTCTGGCGTCGGCGTTGGATTTCCAATCCTACTTGAACCACCGTCTCATCACCGCAACTCCGATCGAGACGCAACGCCTCAAATTTCAACTCGCCATTCACAATCTCTGAAGCGATAAAGACTAGCTCCCGATAAATCAGTGACTCACAGAGCAAAACTCCCGGAGGGTGAGGAAACAAGCCCAGCATTCGCCCAAAGCGATCGAGCGCCTCAACAGAATTGTTGATCGCGCAGAGAATCTCGAGTTTCTTCCCGTCAACGTACGACATCAAAAAGAGGAGTAAGGCAGTAAAAATTACCAGTGGGCACAAAATTAACACAGCATATCTTGTATCTGGTATATTGTGCCAATCATAAGTAATCATGTAGTAAACGAGCGGTAAAATAATGATACTACCGACAGCCACTTTCGGTAACAATTTATCCCAGAACCGGCTCCGAACATTATTTCTCTTGAGATCCTCGTTACATCCCATCAAAGTTCGGCCTTCTATCAAACTAGTCCGTTCATATCCTTCAATCAACACCGGACTCACCGACTCGATCATCTCATCATACCTATTCTCCAATGCATTCATTTCAACGTACTCCTTTTGCCTTTACTTGAACACACAGCCTTCCGGGCATTCAGGCGGTTTCCGGCCGCATGAATACAGTTTCCTGTTATGCAATCCTAAATAGTCAGGCATCTATTCTGGATAAAACATATATTAAATCTTATCTGGTGTCAAAGTTAGCGGACAATAGGCACTTCTAGTGACATTCAGGGCTGGAGATTTGGCAAACTTTTACAAATAAGTAAAATTAGCTACAAAAGTCAGTAAACACAAAAACCTGTGCGTTATGCACAGGTTTTTATATGGCCTCATTTGTCTATCAGACTTGGTCTAACTCGTATCGCACTCTTGCTTCAAGCTGCCCAACTCGAGTCCCGCTAATTCCAAATTTCTTACCAGTTTCTTTTTGCGTGTGTCGACAGTTGTTATAAACACCATTCCTATATTCAAAGATATCCAGATACCTATCTCTTAATCTAAGCAGGTGTTTCTTGTTTTTATATTTTTCCATTTGTCTTTTGTTAGCCACTACTTCTATTAAACTCTAATCCTCCGACCCGATAATACTCCCTATTTATGTCATATGCGTTTTTTTAAATTAATCATGTTAGTGCGACTCGACTAATCGCTTCAAAAAAGCTATCAATCGAGTTTCCAGCAGTAAAGGGGTACATTTATGCCAATAAAAGCAATCTACCAGATCGTTATAGCTTGGTTCATAAAGGGAAAATAAAAGCCCGCGCAGATCAAAATGAAATGCACGGACTTATCCGTAGGCTTTCCTATTGGTACTATCGTAGCCTTATTGGTTACAATAAGTCTTATTTATTAGCGCGAATTTCTTTTATGTCTTTCTTAATGGTGTGGGCGACATCTCCACCTATTTTAATACTATTCTTTACTCCCTCTTTGAGCAACTCCATACCTCTTACTCTTGCCTTATTTACAACTTTTCCTATTTTCTTTTTATATTCTTCTCGCTGTGGCCGCTCTCTTTTCCATTCTTTTTTTAATGCCTTCACCATCTTGCCCGATTGTTTTTCCGCTTTTTTGACAAAGACCCCGGTCTTTTTCATTACGCCACTCGCAATTACTTTCATTTTCTTAACCATTTTTTTATTTTTCATAATATTATTTTTTTGAGCTATATAGCATAAAGCGTAGATAGCAAATTTATTCTCGGTTAGTAAATATCACCAGTCGATTTGGGCGACTTTTTGAGGCCACATCCCAAACCCCTTCACAAGTAATAAGATTCAGGTGGGCTTTTCCGTCATTTGAGCTAAAGACATTTGTAGCATCCCCATTTTGATCATATATTCCTATTTCGCTAACCACAAAAGTAGTTGTCGTTCCCGCACCATCGATCGTGTATATTTTATCGCCGATTTTTAATTCAGATAACCGATCAAATACGGCGGGGATATTATTTTTCCAACCATAATGTCCGGCGATAACAGCGCTACCTTTTTCTCCTGGACGCGGGCCGAGATCAAACCAGGCCACGTCATCTGGCCCTTTCGGCACATCCATCGCTCCTTCGGGTGTAACACCCAAAGACTCAACTGCAGCATTGACTTTGATAGTTGGAATTTGTAAACGAATAGGAAGATTTGATTCTGATTGGCCAGAAGAGACATTCCCTTGAGTTTTAACATCAATCAAATTTGGCAAAGCTTGACTAACGACAGGTGGAATGGGTATTGGTTCAAGATTTGGGATTGGATTTGAGATAACTAGTATCAGGAAAAAGGTAATCACTACAAATAATATAATTACCAAAACACCAATAATATATAGAGAACTTTTGGGTATTATTTTTACTCGCATTTTTTAATACTTAGACCTGGGAAGCTAAAATCAATGCCAAATTTTTATTTTATTTTTGCCTTCTTCATAACCATACCAAGACGGACAGAAAGTATTACCACTCCAAGGGCAAGGATGATGTCCAACCAAGAAATGGTCGGGCCGTCAGGTCCAAAAGCTGTGTTGGGAAGACTAGGAGACGCGACAAGAACATTGGTGAAGGCATAAGCTACGGCGGTTAGACCGCTTGCATCACCTTTAGCCGTGACAACACTGCCGGTTGAGGCCTTAACATTCGTCCTGCAGGTATATGTCCAAGTTTCGTTTGTATCAAGTAAACCATTGCTGTTCTGGTCAATAGAAACAGCGACAACATTAGGGCATTTGTCATCTGTAATATTAACATTTTTCATTGCAACAGGTCCTGGATTTGTTACGGTGTATGAATACGTGATGTCACCGCCTCCAAATGGTAATGGGGTTAATTGGCTAGGCACTTTTACAACGTGGATAATTGGTGGTTGTATCGGTGAACCAACAACAACAGTAGTAATGGCCGTAGCGATGGCGGTATTGTAATAGCCATCAGTACTATGGGCGGTGGCGATAGCCGTATTTGTGGTGGTACTAGCGAGTGTAGCCGAACAGCTGTATTTCCAAGTTTCATCCAAATCAATTCTACTATTATTGTTCAAGTCTCCAGAAATCAAAACTACGGGGCTACATTTATCATCGACGACGGTAATGTCAATTAATTGCTGTAATTTTGCGACATTCCAAACCGAATAGTTATAAGTGACTTTCCCTGGTCCCGCCGGCAAAGAAGTTGGGGTAGGAATTTTTAACAAACCAATTATTGGTACGACTGGGATTGGCCTTGGTGTTGATAGTCTGTGGCTAACAATCGGAGCCACGACAACCGGATTGGAAATCAAAATAGTGTTTCCAATAAGAGTGACCGCGGTCTGGGCCAAAGCTCTACCATTTAAAGTAGCACCATCTTGCATCGCAATGTTTGTCTGGGCCAATATAATTCCTTGAAATTGCGAGCCGGTAACAAGGGTTACTGCACCAGCGACCTGCCAGAAAACGTTCTGGGGCTGAGCACCACCGGCCAATATGATTTTCTTACCCGAAGCAATATCCAAGGTCCCAGCTATTTGGAAAATCCAAATATCTGAGGCTGAACCAGTGAGAGTAATATCCCCTGTTATGGTCACATTACTGGTTGGTCCGTTCCAAGTATAAGTTCCTGGTGCAAAATTTTGTCCACTTAAAGTTCCGGCACCAACGTTAAGGTTAGTAGCGCCGGTTCCAGGTGTTCGTGTGGCAGCATCTGTATAAGCCGCTTCCATAGCACTTACGGCAGTAGTTAATGTAGCTGGAGTCGGAGCAGTATAATTAGACGCGTAGATCTTTCCTGTCACTAAGGCTGATGTCGAGAATGTGTTTGAAGCATCTAGGGTTTGTCCGAATCCAGTCATAGAGACAGCTCCGGCCGGACTGATTCCGAGATCACCGATAATTGAGGTGTCCACAACTCCGGGAGTTGTTGTGATTGCTGTTTTTGCCAAAATTACATAATTACCTGCTGATAACAGATTAACTGTTGCTGGGCCAGCGGCAAATGTGGCGACTGGACCGATTAAGCCTAGGATGAAAAAGGAGATGAGTGAACTCAATATACTTATTTTTTCATTTTAGTATTTATTATTTATTTTAATAAAAAGTACTCAGACAAGATATGTCTGAGCTTCTAAGGCCTCTAAGATATAGGTTGTCGCTTTGGGTATGTAGTAAATTAATTTATGGTTTTATCTTTATTTATTTTTGGTAAATTGGTTCGACCTAAAATATATGTAATCTCACAAAATAGATGACAGAATATAGTACTAGCATTATATCATGGTTGTCTACATTATGATACAAAGACAATCCAAACCTCCAGATCCTGACTATCGGGCAGTTTTTCCTTACAGGAACAGTACACCTTTCGTATCGTACTCGCTGCGCTCCATGCGATATACTCAAGGTCTTCAACTCCCGAACACGAGTGCTTAATAGCACTCGTTTAGCCACCCCAAATTGAAAAAACGGCATAACGCCGTTTTTTCAATTTGGGGTGGCTATCCGGTTATGCTCCGGATCTAAGGGTTCCACAAACCCTTGTGCTGCTATTACACCATAACCACCATTTATTTGCCGAGTCTCTTATTGTACTTAGCAAGAAACCTCTGCTTCTCTACATTAGCATAATGTACCAGTGAATGGCAATTATGACAAAGCCAGGCTAAGTTACTGGCACAATTATTTTTATGATTCTCGTCGACATGATGGATAACCAAGACTCTAGCATCCTTTTCACCACAAAGATCGCAGATTTCAGGTATTCCGCATCTTTTTAGTATACCCCGATAAGTGGTGCTGCCGTTCTTATAGTTAGTGTGTTTAGAGCCAATGTATTCAGTATTTCTCCATTTAGTCTGACAGGATTTACTGCAAAAATACTTGCCACTTTTTGAATGATTAATTTGTGTAGCTGTCTTTAATAACTTCTTCTTACAAATAAAACAAAAAACACATTGCCTGACCTGAGTTCCAATATTCTTACAATCCCTAGAGCAATAGATCCCCCATCCTTTTTTAACGTGTGACGGCCTGGGGGAAAATTTAGTTCTGCAGATTTTACAAAAAACGATCATTTTATTTCTTTTTTATAATTATGAACCAAAAAATGACAGTTCCGGCATAACCAGATCAGATTTTTTATCTTATTATTCTCCCTATTCTTATCTAAATGGTGGACGCAGAGTATCCTGATATCATTTTTCTTGCATAAAACACATTCTTTTAATGAATCTGTCCGAATTAGGAGTTTTTTATACGAAGCCTTGCCACTAGCCCAATTTGGATGATTTTCTGCTCTCTGTTGTTCACCAACCCAAATATTACAGCAAACATGGCTGCAAAAATACTTGCCACTTTTTGATAAGTTTAAATCTTTTAACTTTTTATAGACAAGTTTTTTACAGACACAGCATTCAATTATTTTCCCTTTCTTCCGCCCTTTCTCTGAGCAAAACCGAGAACAATAATGCTTAGCCGCCAATTTTATTTGGGATCTTTTTCTCTTAGACTTTTTACCGCATATTTCACAAATAATATCTTCCATACCCTAATTATATGGAAAAGAGGAAGTAATGTAAATACTCAATTCTGTGGATAATTAAAATAGTACCTACTTATAACTTGGACTATTTTCTTGAATGCCACTTTTATGGGCAGAAAGTCTAGCCAGAGCAAATAGTAAGCTCGAAAGACGATTCAAATAAGCCAAGGTGTTGGCTGAAACTTTAATAAAGCCCTCGGTATTTACAGCGACCACTCTCCTCTCCACCTTACGGGCCAAGGTCCGAGCAAAATCTATTTCCGCCGATTCAATGGATACTCCTGGGATAACAAAAGAGTTAATTGGTGGAATTTCTTTTCCAATACCGGCAATCAGGTCCTCCACTTCCTTTATTTTTTCTTCACTAACTGTTTTTTCCACTCCGGCCACCTCCGCCTGGATGATAAATAAATTCTCCTGCATCTCCTGTATGATATCAGCCGCTCTTTCCGGCCCCACGGAATATAAAGTAATATTTCTTTCGGCCAATTTTGCTTTTACGACACCCAAAAAAGAGTTGAGTTCATCCAAAGAACCGAGGGCTTCGGCCACAATCGAGCTTTTTGAAAACCTTTGTTCGCAATGGAACAAAGTCGTTTGACCATCATCCCCTTTTCCGGTGTATAACATACAAAATAGTATACAGTATTTTAGAGATAGTATATAGTTTGGGGATGATATCGGTTGTGATAAGAACAATAAACGAAAGAGCTAGTCTAGAAAAGCTCCTGATCTCCCTTCGTAGCCAAAAATGCTCCGAGCCTTTTGAAATTATCGTGGTAGACAATGAATCGACCGACGGGACAAAAGAGTTGGCCCTGGACTTTGGCGCCAAAGTGATCACCCTGCCAAGAAACGAGTTTTCGTATCCGAAATCGATGAACCTCGGGGTCAAAAATACCACTGGCGAATATGTCGTCCTGACTGTCGGCCATGCCCTACCTGTATCAGACAAGTGGCTACAAAAAGTGGTAGAAAATTTTCAAGATAAAAATGTTGCTGGTTTTTACGGTACTCAATTACCAAGAAATGGAGCTCATTTAGTTGAATTTATTACTTACTCCTTTTGGTATTTAAAGGGATTAATATTTGGGAAAAGATTGGTTTCCAATACAAAAGGCATCATGAGCGCTACCAATTGCGCCCTCAGGAAATCTCTTTGGGAAAAACATCCTTTCGATGAAAGGTATGAGATGGGTGGTGAAGATGGCGAATGGGCAGCCTGGGCAATAAATAGCGGGTACAAAATAATACTAGATCCCGGTTTTAGTCTGAGACATTCTCACCCGATGAAAAATTTCTTTCAGAGAAAAAGCCAGTTTGCCTATTGGGGTCGACTTGACCGACCGACCAAGTTTGACAGATCGGAACTTGGCTTTAGGTCTGATTTAAATTTTAAGTAACTTTATCCTCACTTGTGCACGAAGGGAGATTTGGTCACCGGTTTTTGTCTACTGACAAAACTCGCGACCCCGCCTCGTGCCGTCGCACTCCGGCTTTCAAGTCTCCCTTTGTGCGTCAAAAATAGCCCGATGCTTCAGGTATTCGCATCGGACTTATTTTTGTCTGTGCACGAGGGGAGATTTGAACTCCCATGCCCTTGCGGGCGCTACCACCTCAAGGTAGTGCGTCTACCAATTTCGCCACCCGTGCATTAGCATAGAATATAGCTTAAAAAGACAAATAATTCAATCAAATAAACAATCAGCCGGGTTTCGCTTCGCGAAACCCGGCTGATTTAATTTTTATTTAAGCTTTGACCTCTTCGGTTTTTGCTTCTTCGACTTTCTCTGGACTCTTGATCGAGATCATCTTTCGCATTTTCTTTCGGATTTCCTTGGCCGCTTTGTCTCGGATGTAATACAATTTCGCCCGTCGAGCCTGAGCTCTTCTCACGATTTCAATTTTCTCGATAGATGGAGCATAAAGAGGGAAAATTCTTTCCACCCCGACGCCATCGACAACCTTTCGAACGGTAAAAGTACCTCCCGCTTCCTTGCCATGCTTTACAGCAATAACCAAACCTTCAAAAACCTGGGTTCTGGTTTTATCGCCTTCCTTGATTTTCTGGTGAACCTTTATCGTATCGTTTGATCGCAAATCCAGGTTCTTTCTCTCTTCGATGTTTACGGTTGAAATCTTCATATTATTTAATCAATTATGCGAGTTAATCTAGCACAACTCTCCTTTTTTGGCAAATCGAGCTCTCACCTTTACTACTTTAGAGCACGGATATTTTCTTGCTAGAAAATTCCTCGAGTTCGCGCCGTCGCGCTCGCTAGTCTCTAAAGTAGTAAAGGTTCGCTCTATCTTTAGATGACTCAAGTCCTATCTAAAAATACCAATCGCCTCCTTGAAATCAGCCGGGTACGGCGCGATAATCTTGTGGATCTTTTTGTCCGGTGATTCAAATTCTATGGAATAAGCGTGCAGAGCCAGCCTATCCAGGCCCTCAATCGTTTTCTTTCCTGGAGCATAAAGCTTGTCTCCGACAATCGGGTGTCCTTGAGCGCTAAAATGGACTCTCAGCTGGTGAGTCCGCCCAGTCTGCGGGTTGGCTTCAACCAAAGTATAGTCTTTTTTCCGGCCCAGTACCTTATAATAAGTCAGGGCTTCTCTCGCCTCCCCGCGTATTTTTTTGTCAGCTGACCAGCGTCTAAAGTCGTTTTTGTGGCGGCCGATTGGCAGATTGATCAATCCCTCGTCGTAACGCAAATCGCCATAGACGATTGCGTGGTAGGTCTTTTCGATATCCCGCTTTAGGAATTGTTTTTTTAAGAAATCGTAGGCGTCCTGATTTTTAGCGATCAGCAAGACTCCCGAGGTTTCGCGATCGATTCTGTGTACTACTCCGTATCGCTTAATAGTCTCGCCAGTGACAATTTTCAAAGGTTCCCCCACTTTCTCATTCTTGGGGTATTTTTCTTTTATCCAGTCGATGACCGTCGGTTCAGATGTCCGACCGTCCGTATGCACGACAAGACCGGCTGGCTTGTTGATTACCAAAAGGTTTTTATCTTCATAGAGAATTTGAACTTCCATGTGGGCGGTACAGGACTCGGACCTGTGACCCTTTCAGTGTAAATGAAACGCTCTACCAACTGAGCTAACCGCCCTTATATGAAGATACTACACTAAAATCGCAAAAAATCAATTTAAATATCCCAACAGAATCATTTGTTTACTCTCGGGCACAAATTTTAAAACACTTCCTGTTGAAAGTGTTTTAAAATTTGTGCCCATCAACGGGATACACCTCGAATGTTGGATATGATAATCTCAACGCTTCAGGATCACCTGAAGAAGGGGTCTGCTGATTCGACTCATTTGAATAATAACATGTCACCTCAAGAAAAACCACAGGGTTGGCTTGATGATGCTGCCTAATGGGAACGTGCCTCTTCCGGCACGTTTGCCCTCCTTTGTGACTTTCACCAATTGCTCTAATCTAATAGTGGTGTATCGCAAGTGATACGTTTACCCGCCTTTGCACCATTTATCATTTCTCATAAAATTATTATTATGAACAATATTACACACAACAACCTCAAAGCATATCGTCTCAAAGTTGGTTTGCGTCAGGTAGATGTAGCCCGGCAACTCGGCCTGGATTTTGCTGATCGCTTATCTCGTTGGGAAAATGGAGTCGCCATGCCGAACGTGGTCAATCTGTTTCGCTTGGCTTCAATCTATAAAGTTTCGCCTCAAGATCTGTATCAAGACTTGCGCCAGACGATTGAATCAAAACTTACCAACGCTCAAATTTCTCCGAAAGAATAAGTCATGGTAGAATGTCTCTACTCTCATGGAGCAAGACAAATTACAAAGAGCGTTGGAAAAGGCAAAACGAGCATATCCGCTTCAAGGACAAATTCGTTGCCCGTATTTTCAAGGTGACATCATTTTGACTTCTGACGGCTTTAATCATCTTCAGTACAAAGGCAACCGAATGCTACGAAACGTGGATGAGCAAGTTCTGAAGCTCACCCTGCTACCCAAAGCCCTGGAAGTTATCAAGCAGGCCGGGACTCTTCAGGAATACCGGAAAAGTCTTGAGAAAACCGGTAGTGTCGGCAAGGATGGTTTCTTCAAAACCAAGAATGTTGAATACTGGGGTTTCCACGCCATCATCGGCCAAGACTATCTGCGCAAGATCGTCGTGATCCTGAAACGGGTTGGTGACGGCAAGATCATCTTTTGGAGCGTCATGCCGCACAAGAAATTCAACAATCAGAAGCTTTATGACGATGGCATTGAGGATTTCTAGGCAACAAAAAAGCTCTCCGAGTGGAGGGCTGTTTTGTTATGCCTGCCTTCAGCTTAGGTAATCCTTAGCCGAAAAGGGGCTTGCGCCCACAGGCATACCAGTAATATACACCCAGACCGTTTTTCATGCAAGGAGCCGAGCCGGCCTGGCTTCATCGCTTGGTGTGGACCACATGTTGTGCCCATCAACGGGACGCACCCCGAATGTTAGATTTAATAATCTCCACCATGCAGGATCACCTAAAGAAGGGTCCTGCTGATTCAGCATGTGTGAATTCTAACATATCATCCCAAGAAAAACCACGGCCTCACTCCACTGAAGCGCCATAATGGGGACGTGCCACTTGTGACACATTTGCCCTCCTTTGTGACTTTTAACCATCGCGCTAACCTAATCATCATGAACAAAACAACAAACAACCTTCGCTTGTATCGCAATCGCGTCGGACTATATCAACGAGAAGTGGCTGAAGCTTTGAAACTCGACTGCACGGACCGCCTCTCCAAATGGGAAGCCGGTCATGCTGTCCCGAATATTATCAACCTGTTTCGTCTGGCGATCATTTACAAGGTGTCGCCTCGGGACCTGTACCCGGAGTTGTGGCAGATGATTGAGTCTCAGTTGGAAGAGAATACCCGGACAAAGCAAACTGCTTCCGACAATCCGGGCAATGGTACTGTGAAGCCGATTGCTTCCGTTCCTTCTCTTGTACCAGAAGAGCTTTGAATCCTTTGTATTCGACCGGGTCATGACTGATCCGTTCGTAAGTCTCCATCGCCACCCTCACATGCTCTTCCAGTCGTTCTTCCACTTCTTCTAATTTCTCATCCGAAAGGTCTGAAAAACCTCCCTTAGAGTTGGTGTTTTGTTTTTCATAATATCCTAAAGTTAGCACACAGGAATTTATAACAAACAGAGGGATTAGTAATATCCAGTGCTGTTGCCATGGGAGCTTAAACTGACTATTTAGTGATAGGTGTGATATACTGACACCACCTTCAAGGGGAGATATATGCGAGAAATAATTAAAAAAGTCAGATCTGGGATTGTTCATATTAACTATATGCGTGGCCAAGAAAAGATTGGTTCGGGTTCGGGGTTCCTCTCCAAACAGCTGTTGATTACCTGCAATCACGTAATCAAGGTCCCATATGGTTCAACGGGCATAGATATCCTGCTTCGTTTTGACAATGAAGATCCTGCTAGTAAAAAGGATGAACTGAGGTATTCCTACGACGAATTCATGAAGTATTTAGTAACTGGATCTTATGAAGAATCTTGTGATTATGCGGTGTTCAATATTCCTGTGATTAAGACCATGAACAGGTTTAACTTTGAGATCGGAAACCCAAAAGACAAAGCCGTCGGTGATGACATTCTGTTTCTTGGCTATCCACTTGAACACAATAATCTTGTTTGCCATAAAGGGACGATCTCGTCCTTCTACAAAACCGGAACCGTTTCAATAATTCAACTCGACGCGAGTATCAACCAGAGCAATTCTGGTGGGCCATTGATAGATCCGGATACTGGTAATGTTCTAGGTATCATCACCCGTAAAGCAACTGGCCTTACAAAGCTGTTTACCCAATTTATGGAGGTGTTTGATAAAAATATTGAAGCCGTCAAACCTAGCATAGGAGGTGTGGTATTGGCTGGTGTTGATCCGATAGCAGCCTTTATGTGTAGTCAAATACAGATGAAGAAATTGGGGGAAGAGATTCTTCGTTCTGCAAACGTCGGTATTGGTTATGCTTTTTCAATCGAGCATCTTTCAAATGACTTGGCTTTTGCTAATTTCCCCAAATAACACCATGGTCACAAGACTCGAACCAATTATTTGGCTCAGTGAGGCCGTCTTTTGGCAAAGAGATATAGAGCAATAAAAAACGCTGTTTGGCTATGCGGACAGTGTCAAAATATCCCTATTTCTGAACGTGGTGTGTGACTTGTGGGAAGTCACCATTTTGTGCCCTCGGTAGGAATCGAACCTACATCAAAGCCTTAGAAGAGCTCTGTTCTATCCATTGAACTACGGGGGCAAATGAGCCGTGAGACTATAACAGTTTTACAGCGACGGGTCAACGATCTTTATGTCTTGATTTTTTAAATTATCAAAAGCTTTGCTTACATCAGAATATATTTTTAGATCTTTGGTGAGCTTGTTTTTATCCACCACCTTCACATAAGTGTCCCCTTCCACCACTGGCTGACTGACCAGTCCACCGCCAATGTCATTGCCGACATAAACATGCCAGGCAAAGACAGAAATAGCCAGGTTCACCAAAGTAAACGTGATCATCGTTACTCGCCAAAAATTACTGAGGCTAAAAGGTTTGGCCGCCTTCACGCTTTTTTTGCCAAACAAATCCATAGTGAGTATTTTATTCAAATCTAAGTTTTTCATTTAAATATTTTTTAACTTAATCACCTTCAAGGAAATCGTCGCTGTCCAAAATGATTTGGTTTTGTTTTTCTCATCGGTTTGTGTCACTTCAGTCATATCAACATTGCCAACCTCGCTCACAAAAGGCAGCTTTTCCAGTAGTAATACATAACGGTAAACCTTGGCCCAGGTTCCTTCAACTGACAGATTCAAGCTGATATATTCGGCTGTGTTGGCATAAGCTGTGTCGCGCAAGGGTTGAAAATTAATATTTTGAATGTTGGCCTTAACCCCGACTTCGACCGATAAATTCTCCAGGTATTTGATGAAATCCACCGCCCCGTCGGCAGAAACAAAATAGCTTTCTAATTTCGCCCGATCGGCTTCCGTGTCAACGACGGACATCTTTTGCGCTCCCTGCTTGTTCCTTTCTTGGGTTGAAAGATCCATCTGCTTGATCTTGTCATTTATGTTGTTTATCTTATCGACGAGCAAGTAGCTAAATACGGCACTACCGATGACTGATATCGAAAGAATGGCGACGGCAACGGAAAATATTATTTTGGTGGAGTATTTTTTCATAGCTTATTTTTTTGCCCGGATATTTATCGTAAAATCAATATCGTTGCTTTTCAAGAAATCGGAAACTGGGTATTTCACATCATAAAAGGCGGCCTTGCTTTTGAGCGTCTGGAGAAAAACGGTCAGATTGTCCCTGGTTTTTGCCCGACCGGAAATATTAATCTGCATGTCTGTCGGCTGGAGATAATTTGAGGATATCTTGTTAATGACGATTCCGGAATTCTTATTGCTGATGATTTTATCTATCTGTTCCGAAATCACCAAAGCCGGCTGGCCATAAATTTCAACCAATTTCATCATGTCATTTGTCCTCCTCACAGTTTGCGTGATGCTGCTGCCGCTATTTTCCTTGTTTTCCACCGTTATCACTTCGGCAAACTGTTCAGCTACCAACCGGTCCTTTTTAACGACGGAAATATAATAAGGGATCAGGTATGATAGATAGTTGACCGAAGTCAAAAACACCAAAAAGACCACTGTCACCGCTAGGCGCAGGCGGAATTCGTTTTTGACAAAAATTTTCTGTTTTTCAGTTAATAAATTTGCGCTCATAATTCGTACAAGTTAAGACCGTTAACATTGGCATAATCCAGAGACTCCACTGCCCCGATTGTCGGGACATAGTCGGCCAGGGAAAAATTGTTTATCCAGATGTTGGCAATGTCCACATCCAGGTTCAGGTTCAATTCCAGATATTTTTGCATGCCCACGATAGCCGAATCCTTGCCGCACAAGATTACCTTATCGACTTTGTCTTTGACGTCCTCCCTTTCGTTGCAATAGGTGATAAATTTGAATATCTCGTCTTTAATGGCCGAGACGGTATTTATGAGATAAGAAAAAATCTCCATGCTTTCCTTGCTGTCGGTATATAACCGGTCTTGCTTCAGCTTTTCTGCCTCTTCCAAGGAAATATCATAATATTTTTTCAAGGCATCGGTAAAAGTCGAAGCGCCAAAATTTACAGTCGAGGTTTGCCAAACTAATCCATCAAGTACCAGCGACAAGACAATCTGGTTGTCTTTTATGTCCGCTACAACCAAAGTCTGCTCGTTATTTTCTTTCACGACCGACCGGGCGGTATTTTTGGAATCCAGACCGAAACAGACCGGTTGCAAACCAGCATCAGCCAAGACGGCTGATATTTCATCGATCGTCTTGCTTGAGACGGCAGAGACAATAAGATCCATATGGCTGCTCTTTTTCTGGTGAGAAATGATCTCGTAATCAAAGATCGCCTCAGCCGCCGAAAGTGGGACATTTTCCTCGATCTTGAATTCCAAAACCTGCCGTATCTCCTTTTCTTCCACCTTAGGGATACGAACCTTGAATATATAGGTCTTTTCTTCCGGCAATGAAACCCGGGCAAAAGTCGTGCCGGTGGTTTTTTTTATCTTGTCCAAGATTTTTACTATCTCATTTTTTTTGACAACCTCACCGAAACGGATAACCCCTTTAGAAACCGGAATGAAACCCGTCTTGGCTGGCAACAGACCCTTATCTGTTTTCTTTACCGACAAGTACCGGACGCCTTTTTCAGACATTTCAATTGCCACGGAAGGCATTTCCAGAAAATCCGGCGGTACAAAAAATTTTGAATACTTATTTTTGGGGGACATAATTTTATTCCCCATAATTATACCATACCGTCACGTTTATTTACAAAGAGACCCCTCGCCACCGCCTTTTTAGAGCACGGATATTTTCTTGCTAGAAAATTCCTCGAGCTCGCGCCGTCGCGCTCGCTAGTCTCTAAAAAGGCGGTGACTCGTTTCAAAGACAAACTTAAAAGTAATCTGTTTGACAAACCTTATCTCTTTCTTTTCTTCCTTTCCAACAGATATTCATACACTCCCGGCAAGGCCGAAATAAAGATAATCAAAAGAGCGATTGGGAATAAATAATCCTGTACCCCAGGGATCAAATGTCCTAAATAGTAGCCAATCAAAGTAATGCCAACCGCCCACAATGAACCGCCAAAAATATTGTAAAAGGAAAAATTCGCGAAAGTCATCCGCCCTACCCCGGCCAAAATTGGTGTAAAAGTCCTGATGATAGGAATGAACCTGGCCAAAACCACAGCCTTATTCCCATACTTTTCAAAAAATGCGTGCGCCTCATTCAAATACTTCTTTCTGAAAAATAGAGAGTCTTCTTTGACAAAGATCTTTGGCCCGATCCATTGGCCGAAATAGTACCCGGCGTAGCCGGCCAAAACGGCGCAAATCGCAATACCCAGGATTAACCAAAATATTGGCAGCATATTTTGCGAGGCCAAAAAACCCGCCGTAAATAGTAGTGAGTCGCCAGGCAAAAAGAAGGCGAAAAACAGACCGGACTCAGCAAAAACAATAGCAAAAATTCCCAACAAACCGACCGATTGAATTAGATACTGAACGTCAAATAGATGCATGGGTAGGTGTTGGTTTTTAGGTGTCAGGCGATTATTAATACAATTTTTAGGACTTAATTAGCTTTTGTCCCAGCGGGAATATCATCACCAACTTCAAAAAGAGAAAATGGCACATCGCCGCCACCAATAGCAAACAGCATTCCATTGCTCTCCAGACCCATAAGCGGGCGTGGTTCGAGATTAGTGACAAAAGTGCACTTCTTCCCTACCAGCACTTGTTCATCAGGAAAATACTTGGCAATCCCAGAAACAATCTGTCGTGGACCTGCCACCTCGGCAAAATCAACGGAGAGTTTTAAAAGCTTCTCCGACTTTTCGATTTTCTCAGCGCTTAAAATCTTTCCGACCCTTATCTCCACCTTTTTAAAGTCTTCGTATTTTATTTTGGGAGTTTCAACAACTACAGTTTTGACTTCCTCCTCCGCAATAATTTGGTCTTTGTCTTCCATTTTATTAAATTTAAATATTAAAAATCAAAACTCAAAATAACAATGTGAAATTAAAATTTTGGACTGTCATTTTTCATTTTTAGTTTTGCATTTACCTTTATCCAGGTAGCTCTGCAAAATAATCGCCGCAGCCGAAGCATCGAGCTTCCCGTGTTCGCCCTGCACTCGCGCCGCCTGGTGCGAGCTCAGGAATTCCGGTTCAAGGATCACCTCCAGCTTCAAGACTTCCTCCAAATACCTCATAAAATCATAAATTTCTTCCATGATCGGGTTATCCTCGCCGTTGAAGTTCTTTGACTCGCCGATAATCACAGTCGTTATTTTATCATTTTTACAGATATCCCCGATTTTCGAAAGGAGCAGATTGTCATTCTTCAGCACCTCCTTTGGAAAGGCGATCTGGCCCGCTTCGTCCGAAACGGCGATCCCGACCCGCTTTGTTCCATAATCAATTCCAAGTAATCTAGGCATACCCGCTATCTTACACTATTTTAGCCATTTGATAAAATCCAATAATAAAACTATACTTAAGGGAGTTTACTAGCTTAATATTATTCACATGATTAATTTTGCATTGAACGCCACCAGCACTGGCACCGTCGACCCGAAAGCCTTGGCTATATTTGCCCCGTTTTTAGGCATCGGTTTCGGCTTGATAATCGTCCTGGCCCTTTGGACTATCGTTTGGAAAGGTCTGGCCCTTTGGAAAGCTGCCCGCAAAGGCGACAAGATTTGGTTTGTCATTCTATTGATCGTAAACACCGTTGGTATTTTGGAAATCATCTATCTCTTGATGAACCGCGATCAAAAACAGCAAGTCGCCGTCGCTGAAAAAAACTTGCCGACCACCAACCAATAATTACAGCCAGCGGAGGATAAAGTTACGTAATCCAAGACAAAAACAGCCCGATCGGGCTGTTTTTGTTTTAGATGTTCAGTTAAAAATCTGTTTCTGCAGTTCCCCGATTCCCCCTCGCGCCACTGTCGAGCACAAAATAATATCTTCTTCATTAGATTCCTCGCGGATTTTCTGAAGCTGGACCGCCAGCTCTTTCTGGCTCAATTTGTCTGTTTTATTGGCGACGATCAGGTAAGCATGATTGTTTTCCCGCAACGCCCGGACCATCTCCCGATCAAATTCGGTAAAACCGGCTTTCACATCAAGAATCAAAATGACTTTCAACGGTTTGACTTCGGAGTAAACCAAATACCAGAGGATCAATTTCATCAGGCTCTCCTTTTCATCCGGATCGACTTTGGCATAACCATAACCAGGCAGGTCGACAAAATACAAACGATTATTTATTTTGAAAAAATTTATTTCCCGCGTCTTGCCCGGCTTATTGCTCACCTTCACCAGGTCTTTCCGATTAGTGAGCGCATTGATGATGCTGGACTTGCCGACATTCGAACGGCCGATAAAGGCGATCTGCGGCACCCCATCGTACAGGATGGAATTGGTTCCCCGTATTCCTCGCATAAACACTGCCGAGCTTATTTTCGTTTGGTTGCTGGTGGTCATATTTTTTCTTCTTATCAGTTGAGTAAAGGATAGCATCAATTCCCATATTTACCTATTTATATGGCTATATTGGCCAAGTTTCCAGCGATCTTGCAAAAAGATTGACAGGATTATCATTGTATAGTATACTTGTCAGTACAAAAGATGTTGTGTTCGAAAAGAGTCGATTTCTAAAAACATTACTTAATCATTTGTCTTTAGTAATCTAATAAAAAATCAATGACAGGTACAATAAAAAAGCTCACTGAAAAAGGTTTTGGTTTTATCTCCGGCGCAGGTTTGGCGAAAGATTTGTTCTTTCACTCAAATTCCCTCGTTGGCGTACAATACTCAGAACTTCGCGAAGGCGATACAGTTTCTTTTGAAACCGAAGATGGTCCAAAAGGAATGAGCGCAGTCAACGTTCAGAGAGCATAATACTTTCTAACGCAAAAACAGCCCACCAGGGCTGTTTTTGGTTGGAAAAATTTTTACTATTTACATAATAACTGGTATACTGGACTAATGCCTGAGCCATACAAAAGGAATCCTAATACAAAATGCGCAATCTGCCAAAAAGGAATCTACCGCCGTCCAATTGAGTTTAGTAAAAATGGTGGAAAGTTTTACTGTAGTCAGACCTGCTATGGGCTATCGTGTCACAAGGAAAAGCCTTGCGTAATATGTAAGAAATTGATATTATCCGGTTTGCATCGTATTACCTGTTCCAGGGAATGTTCGAACATTAATAGAGAAGGTATTAAGTATCGGCAAGGAAAGCCGAGAGACAAAGCTGAAACATTTAAGTTGATAAAAATCAGTTTACTTTCTTCTAGGGGTGGAAAATGTGAACGGTGCGGTTATAGTAAAAGGGAGATATTGCAGATCCATCATAAAGATAGGGATCGCAAGAATAATGATTTGAATAATTTGGAGCTGATCTGCCCAAATTGTCATTTCGAAGATCATTATTTGGAAAAAAGTTGGTTAAAAACAGGGAGGGGTGTCAGAGTGGTCTAACGTGCCGCACTTGAAATGCGGTGTGCCGCAAGGCACCGCGAGTTCGAATCTCGCCCCCTCCGCGCGTTGAAAAATGAGCTGCTTCGGCAGCCTTTTTTCTTGCGCGGAGGAGAGCAGGCAATTTGAATTGCCTGCGTGTGAGATTCGAAGCCCTTCTCCCATATTTTTGAATAATTCATATTATGAAAAAATGAGAAAAGGGTACCGCCCATGTAATAGGAGAAATTCTCACCTCCTCCGTAAATATATTTTCTAAAACTAGTATGTTATACTTCTAAGTATGAATAACCTTGGCTACATAACAAAAAGTTTTTTAAATGCACTACGAACATTTATTATTTCATTGGTTATCTTTTTTGTTATTTGTTATATCGCTGAAGTTGGGTCTGGGGCAATGGATGACTCAGGCATAAGAACAACAAGTCACTCCTTAGTTGCAATTAAAGAAGCTTTTGTTCCAAGTATTTTTATTTTTATAATCTCTTTAATTATTTATTTGATTAGAAATTACATTCAAACTAATAAAACTAATCGGTAAACCCTTTATTTAGGACATCTTCTATAGCCGATCCAACGTCTTCCCATATCCCCCGCCCCTGAAAAACACACGACAAAAATGGCATGTGTTTTTATCTTCTAAATTATTACGACTATGATATAATACTTCCATGGGTAATGAATCTTTGCATTGGCAGGCGCCGGAATATCATCACTACGAAAGAAGCGTGGATTGGTTTTGGGCGGTTGGCATCATCACGATCTGCATCGTCATTCTTTCTTTCATGTATGGGAACTCCTTGTTTGGAATTTTAATTTTACTTTCGGTTTTTATGCTGATTTATTTCGTCCGTCGCGAGCCGGGTCTCGTCGACTACGATTTGGCCAATATGGGTATTACCATCGGCAATGAATTGCACCCCTATCAAACACTCGAGGCTTTTTGGGTAGAGCTTCGCCATGGCAATCCGACTTTGATTATCCAGTCGAAAAAGAAACTCCAACCGCTCATTTCCATACCTCTAAACGGCGCAAATCCCGACGAAGTGCACGCTTTTCTCTCACAGTATTTGGATGAGGTAGAGCTCCAGGAACCGGTCGCGCATAAGGTGATGGATTATTTGGGATTTTAGGATAAATGTCGGGTTTCAATTGATGGCTTACAAAAAACAAATTTCACTTTATGAAATTTGTTTTTTATGTTAGTGTTTCCGTGCATGCCCTTGTCGTTCAATGGATAGGACACTCCCCTGCGAAGGGAGAAATGCAGGTTCGATTCCTGCCAAGAGCACAACCACGACTAAGCTTTTGTGTGACCTTGCGAGAATAGAGTCGTGCGCGTGGTATATCCCAAACTAAAAGGCCATTTGCAATTGCGATATCGATAGCATCAAGTGTGTAATGCCGTCGCAGTTCAACCCTCTTCTGAATTCCCATCAAGAGATCGGTCGAACCCTTCTCATCAAAAGAGCGAACGTAAGACTGTAGATTAGCCCGATGATTGTTAATGGGATCGCAGAGTGGTGGGCTTGTGAGAATTGCGGCAGCAAGGAAGTGGAGCAGAACCACCGGGCCATCGCCTTGCGGATGATGTGCACAATGCCCACATGTAAAACGCCAGAGCAAATACGCACCTAGAACAGGCGTATTCCAAATTTTTACTTCTTGCGCTAGGCTGCTCACAGCTTCTCCTGAAGAAGGCTTGACCATTTAGGATGCCAACCAAGTTGCATTAACTCGGCCAAGGCGTGATAAGTGCCAGCCACGGTTCGGTCAGGTGTTGGCTCACCCCGAATCAACTCTTGTCGCGAGGAACACTCGCCGAGAAGCAGCTCGCCGCGCGTTTCTTCCGCTAAATTCAAATGAAGTAATTCCGTCTTCCTATGTTCAGTCTGCCAGAAGGAATAGAGACGTTTTTCAAAGTCTTTGGCTGTTGTTTCGTCAAGAATCTCGCTCTCGATCCAACGGTGGCGATTATAATCAGCGCGAAGATAATCGCAGACTGCTTGAATTTTCATCTCGTCTGATAACTTGATCAGATCGAGTTGTTTGATAAATACTGGCCGCTGCCGTAGCGCGGGTGCAATCTTGTTCTCTAAAGCGAGTTCCGTAGCCGCAAAATCTACGAGTTCTTTCTGCCGCAATCGCTCCAAAAGGACTGCAATCTGATGATCTAATTCTTCAAACGTGATAACAGCTGGTATCTTCGCTTTTAATTTATTTGAAACAATTTCTTGAAACCATCCGCATATGTTGTCTGAAACCAGCTGAATAGAGTGGTCAGGAATAAACTTACTCTTCAATTCTCGACGGACATCATCATGAGCACCATCAACACCGACCAATAATTCAAAATTTAGCAACAACTTCTCAAAAGTGTTCAGTTTCTTATTAATCACAAAATCGTAGTAAACCCAAATATCATGGGAGTGTGAAGTGTCTTTCAGTTCAGTAATTGCCGCCTGAATCGCGGCATGCACATCTGCGGGTGTTTTCGCTGCGTTGAATTTATTAACAAGCGCAGGACGACCAGAACAGTTTGTATACAGGACAAAACTCGTTTTGGTAACGTCAATGGCTCCATCATCAATCTGTTTAATCCAATTGTAGAAGGTTTTCCAAAGGTCAGTCGAGCGATCCGTTAAAGGGTTGGTGGTCGTTGACGATTTGTCTTCCTCATTGATTACGGCACCGTTGGCCAGAAATGCCGTAACATCGCCGATAAGCTCAATCCCAACTGCACCACCCACTCCGGCTTGAAGGAGGCGGCAAAGAGCCCGAGGAAACTGCAATATGTACCCCAAAAGTTGCCCGGGCGCAGTTGAGGTTGAATTGCTCTGTGTCATGCTTTGCCTGTTGGGTGATGCCTCATATGATGCCAAGATTTGCGCCCCAGTCCCGCTGATCCCTCATTTCAACCAAAGATATATATGTCTTATGCCATGAGTTATGTCTCATAGTCAAGACAGACGGCACCTATATGGTGTTGAAACGCTACGGTTCGGCGTGACCTTGCCAAGTTGATATTTTGTCAGGGGTAGACTGGTATCGGTTCTCCGTCCCGAAACACGGTACGCGCCCTCCCCGCAAGGGGTGTAACAAACAGTGGAAGCCCGATACCGGGTATTCACCCGGTTTCGGGCTGGAGGCGGTTGGCGCGAGCCTTGCGGGGAGGGCGTGTTCCGGTGTTTATCTTTATACACTTTCAAGAAGATCCTAAGATTGACACAACTCTTGATGGTGAGAATGATCCATAGTATTCTTCGCCAATGAAATATTTCTTAGCGAAGCTCACTATGGGGTGTAATGCCAGAAAAGAGATAACATGTGCAGAATTCGCTCTTATTCGGATGCATAAATCCAATTTGATCCGTACCCTAGAGATTGAGGAGCGATTTGATATTGTTCTGGCAAATTATGTAGAATTTGAAAAAGAGATCCTTGACAGGGCTGTTGAGCACAATCTTTTCGCAAAGATGACTCCACATCAAATGCATGAAGATCGTACCGCTCTCAATCGTAGAATCACAAACCTTCTATCATCTTGTAGACTATATCTCGACCAGTTGAGACACAGTATTAAAGCAATTTATGGAGAGGGTGCAGAGTTCGATGCAATTGAGAAACTGACGAACATTGAGTACGACAAACACTTCAGTTATCGCTTGATGGAGGCGATGAGGAATTTCGTTCAGCACCGGGGGTTAGCCGCAAGTTCCTATTCAATTTCGCACCAATTAACTGATTTGGGTAATGATGGTCGTGTTGCGTGTACAGTGACACCGCAGGTGATTTGTAAAGATTTGGAAAATGACCCACAATTCAAAGCTACCGTTAAGGATGAATTGCGAGCCCTACCCAACTGTCTCGATCTAAAACCATATGTTCGTGAATATATTGAATGTTTGTGGCGCATTCACTCAGGGGTTCGCAGCCAGTTGTCGTCAGGTTGCTTGCTATGGGAGCAAACGCTGCGTAAGGCTATAGATGATTTCAAGAATCATCTGAGCATTAGTTCCGATGATGTGCCCGTAGGTCTCGCAATTATTTATGGGGGTTCAAATCCACCTTATACCATTGCTGAGAAACACGATGTATTTCTCGACTTCATAGAACGACGCAAATATATGGAGAAGCGGAATGTTGTAAATAAGGATCTCTCGCGTCGCTTTGTAACTGGCCAGGAAAGTTCTCTAATTAAAACAAAGTAGTGGACCGGGTGGTGTAGGCGAGAAGAAATTGACGTTCTTCACACCCCTTGTGCTTCCGCCTATTGAGTAATGAAGGAATCGGACCAATGAAAGACCGAGATAAGATCGACATTATTCAGAAAGCGCTAGGGGCAATCCTCAAGCCGCCATCAAAGGAAGATGAAGAGCGTTACCGTGAGGCGCAAGAGCTTTGCTATAGCGCATGGGACAGCGATATTGATGATACAGTGGCACTCGCCTACAAGGCAATAAATAAGTCCGACTATTGCTCGGATGCCTACAATATTTTCGCATTGTATCTACCCGAGAACTTAGGAGAAGAACTCCTCCTTTATCGTTGGGCAACTCGTCTTGCAGAAGTCTATTGGGGCGAGGAATTTTTCAAACGCGAGAAGGGATATTTCTATGGTCTAGTTCACACCAGGCCATACATGCGTTCACGGATTGGTGTGGCCAGAACCTTGATTGCCTTAGGTTGCCATGAAGAGGCAATCCAGCATCTTGAAGCACTGATCGAGTTAGATTCAGGCGACCATGTGGGGGCACGGCTGCTTCTTTCGGTCGAATATTTGATGTTAGGACGATACTCCGCATTCAATCTTCTTACAGAGAATTACGAGGATTGCAACGGGTGTTATGGGCGATACGGCAAAGTGTTTTTCTTGGATGCCGTTGGCGCACCTGATGAAGAATACCTCCAGGCCTTGAAGGCAGCCTTGCGCCAGAATCAGCATGTGCCTCAATTACTTGCGCACCCTGAAACAGAAGTGAATCGTTCTGGATATGGCGTATCTTGGTCCGGCCCAGACGGAGCCGACGAGTATCTTAACTTTGCCCGTTTGTTGTGGACTTCACGCCCAGATATTAAGCGCAGACTAATAGTTGAGTCAAAAAAGATATTAGCGACAGAAGGCTGATGACAGGTAGTTGAACTTGTAAGTTCACCCGTAGGTTCTTTATGTTCATCAAGAATCCTTGTGGTGGCGGTTCGGCACTTGCAGTGTCCAGGCCGTACCGCGTGAACAATGCTTTCAGCTTGTCCCATTCCGTGTCGTGAATGACATACCCGGCCTTCGAGCGCTCCGCGTTGAGGAGGAATTTCTTCCTGGTAATCTTCCTGATCCACTTGGCTGATACCCCGCAATAGCATTCATCGGCACCGCAATTGGGCTTCGGTGAAAAATGGTTCTTTTTTTTTGAAGTCATAACTCCCGATTATTCAAGGACATAAAACGCCCTTAATGCAGTGCACGAAGAGCGAGCTTGATTTACTAATCGAATATCGTTAAGTTATTAACAGTTATAGGTTATTGGTTTGGGCGGAAGAACTTTGGTTGATCACGCGGAAGGGAGGGGCGTTGATATAGGTGTAATAAAAAACTGGACGCATGTTTCTCGATAATTCTGAACGGTTCAATCCGCCACAGATGTTACAAACCGAGGAAACCATGCATCCAGCACTGACATAATACACCTAAGCTATTCATTGTCAATGGGTTGTGTGGCTTTCCTCTACTATTAGAAAGGGAGGGCAGCCATGAAAACGGATAGGGCCTCAGGTCCCCATTCAACTCGCGAATCGGTGATTTGCAGGGAAGATTGGGTTAGGGTCAATCAGGAAGATCTCATATCTATTGAGGAAATTCGGTTGATCGCTGGTGGTTATTGTTCGTCGGAGAACTTAGTGATAAAGAGATCGGCATCAAGTCATTTGAATTGCTCCTGCTGATGTTGAAAAAAGTTAGGTGCGCATATTGATCGAAAAGAAGCAAATATGAATAAAATTGTAGTGGGAGGGTAGCTGATCATGGCGACATGGTCAGCTATTTTTTTGAAAGAATTGTGCTTATTACCTTAACGTCACCCCACTAAACATCCTGCTTACCTCCCTCTCCCCATAAGCTTCAAGAATTCGCACTAACTCCGAGATTTGTTGACGTTAGGATGGAAAATAAGTAAGGTTCGACCAATAATTTTTATGTAAATTGCGGAATAGGCACATAAAGAATTTAAAGATAACGGAGACGTTTGCTTTTTAGTAATTGAGACACAATTGAATTAACGAAACATTGATCAAAATAGATTTGCGATATCGCAAGTATCGTTCACCGGAAAACTGGCAAGTTAGTTGATGCTCTGAAAGGGGTGTCAATGTGAATGGACGAATCTGCGGAAGCGCGCCAATTGGCGCGGCTTCTGTTCCAGGTTCATTCACAGGGATGCCAGTCCCTCCGGTGGGCATGGGCAGATGTCCGCGCCTCTTTTTTTGGCGCGGAGCGGATTAATAGAGAAAGGATTGAATATGCCTTGGACAGGAAAAACGGGTAGAGTTCGAATGCGCGCAATTTCATTCACCGCTATTGTCAGTTTGTTTCTGGCATGCGTTACGGTCTGGGCCTTAACCGGAATAACTCGTAAGATCATTGACGAACGGCAAGCGAGAATCAGTGAAGAACTATCGACTAATTTTGCCGATAGCCCCGCATTTTTAGTTGAGCGGCTATTTGAATTCCAAGAAAGCTGTATTCAGCTGTTCGTTCCTGGAATGACTAAGCCGGTATCTTTTTCGGCTGGCCTGTATTCCTTCAACCCCAAGTCCTTCCCCGAGTCATTTACAAAGGGTTTAGTGTATGAAATAAAAAACGGCAGTCCGATATATCACCTAAAGGTACGTGAAGTTAAAGAAACTCGCGAAATACAAGTACTGGATGCGGACGGCAAGGTCTTCTATGTCTTCAAACCCCGAAGTGACTATGATCCGTATTGGATAGCGAAGAAAATACACGCTGAAATTTACAGGAAAGACTGTTCTGAACAAAAGCGCGACGAAATTGAGGCTTGGCTCGATCCTTCTCATGTTGAAATCGATATAGCGCTGATTCCAGACAGCTATATTGATATTTATGCCGAAAATGCCGCTGCCTCGTTATGGGATTTTATATCCCAGTCCACAACTTCTTCATTGTCAAAATCCATGTCTTCAGGCGGTATGTCCATGATGAGATTACCAGCAGCCGATACAAATATCGTGATCTCGGAAATTAGCCTGGTTACTTCCGGAAAACTCGTTAGGGTTGATTATCCCTCCTCCTTCAGTTATCCGCTGGAAATGTTCGCCTCATCCAATCTTATGACCCATAGTTGGACCATTCTAAACACCAATCTGGTTACTGCCGGGACTAATAGTTTGTGGTGGGTCGATACATCAGCCACTAACGGCGCAGATATTCCAGTCCGGTTCTATGCGGTTGGCAGTACAGAGGATACAGACGGTGACGGAATTAATGACGGTCGCGAAACTCTGATTTATCGAAGTAACCCTGATGCGATGGACAGTGATAGCGATGGTCTGGTTGACGGAAATAGCGGAATTGTGACAACAAATGTATATCCGACTGGCATCACTACAAACGGAAGTCCTTACGTTCTGGGCGAGCTCTCTTTAGGTACTGATGCCAATAAATTCGATACGGATGATGATGGTTGTGGGGATGGCTGGGAAATCGCGCATGGACATAATCCGCTTGATCCTAATGATCCTGCCAATGTACTTGGCACAATAACTTATTCAGGCCGCCAGACCGGCACCGTTTGGGTTATTGCTGTAACCAGTTCCAATAGTTGGTCAACGGCGCATAGCTACACATCAGCCGTTTGTAATTTCCCCATGGCCTATCGAATCAGTGATTTGGAACAGACAAATTATTGGCTCAAATCTTGGATCGATACCAACGGGAATAGTACCAATAATGCCGCTGAGGCCCAAGCAATCCTAACTAACCTCTCCATAATCATCACTAACCGCCTTGCCGGACAAGCTATCAATCTTACTGATCCCGACCTTGATAGCGATGGCTTGGCCGATTGGTGGGAAATTCAGTATTTCGGCAGCACGACGAATACCAGTAGTAATGTCGATTCCGATGGTGATGAATACACTAATCAAGAAGAATATGATGTGAATACCAATCCCACGAACAGCTTGAGTCACCCCTGGAATATCGAAGGAAACGTGATCTACACTGGTCCCCAAACCGGTGTGTTTTATGTAGTCGCTTGCACCAACGGTGTTGATTGGTCTTGGGCTCATGCCAATATTATTTCAAATACCGGTTCATTTGTCATAACACACTTACCGCCAAATACCGATTACTGGATACGCGCCTGGCGCGACTCTAGTGGCGATAACCTGCCGACAATTTGGGAGGCATGGGGTAGCGATTCAGGAAATCCAATTTTCTTAGATGATAATCACACTGGCAGGAATGTCACTCTTGTCGACCCGGATAATGATGGAGATAGCGTATCCGATTGGTGGGAAGTTTTCTATGGCATGGATTCGACTCGGGGTGGTGCAGATGGCTTGACCGCGTGGTTGCAGTTCGATGAAAACAGCGGATCTAATGCGCTCGATTCGTCCGGCAACGCCAATAATGGCACCCTATATGGTTTTGCCAGCAATAGCTGGTGTAGTGGTCTTGTCAGCAACGCCCTAATATTTAATGGCAGTAATTCCTATGTTGAGGTGGCCGACAATGCCAACCTGAAGACGGAAAGCGTTGCTATCAGTCTGTGGATTGTGCCTGATCACTTCTATATGAGTGGCAGTTCGGCGATGTTCGTCAGCAAGCGAATTCCAAACGGCACAACTGGTTATAGTCTTGGCTACGAGAATGGTGGACTTGCCTTCACTATATGCGCCAGTGGAGCAAAAACTTTAAGATACTCCTGCATCCTTACTTCCGACGTACCCCTGCACATAACGGGTACATACGCTAGTGGGAATCATGACCTTTATGTCAACGGAGTAAGCGTAGCGACGACTAATTATGTATTTGGGCTGGCGCTTGGAGGTATTGAGCACAGTACAAACTCACTCCGGATCGGTGCCACGTCAGGCGGGGCGGTCACCAACGTATTTTCCGGAATGATAGATGATATTCGGATAAGTGGCGGTGGATGGACTATCAATGATGTGATGGCGGCTTATGAACTTGGGGCGGATGCGGATGGAGATGGACTGTCTGCTTGGCGGGAATTTCAAAACCATACTTCGCCGACAAATTCCCAAGATCCGCCCAGCGTCTCAGGATACGTGCTTTACTCGGGCGCGCAGACTGGCCCGATTGTAATTTTGGCGGCGACCAATGCGACTTCTTGGGAAAAGGATATGTCGGTGGTTCGTTTGGCGCAGGGGCCGTATCAGATCCCGAACATTCCGCCGTCAGCACGATGGGTCAAAGCATTTCGCGATTCAAACGGTAACGGTTCAAATGATTCCTGGGAAGCAACTGGGACATATACAAACAGTTTACTTGTTATTACCGGGAGGGTTACTGGCATCAATGTGACACTTACCGATCCCGATACCGATGGGGATGGCCTTCCGGATTATGAGGAAATGAAAATCGTTAATGCCAATACGAATGATAATATCGAAAAAGTGGAACATGTCCTGCCGAGCGATGACTTCGATGGTGACGGCGTAAGCAATGCCGATGAAATCCGATTGGGTACAGATTCGACAAATCCGGCCTCCAAGCCACCTGTCGTCTTCTTCCCCAGCCACGATCTTACCGTCATGGAGACTGCCTCCAGTACTAACATACCCGTTAGAATCTATCCGCCGTCAACCAATACAATTCAGGTGCGTCTCTATATGATAGGTGGTACGGCGGTGAACGGCCTGAATTATTCCTTCACCAACCAGAACATTGTATTTTCCCCAGGGCAGACAAATCAGCTGGTTTCAATTTTAATCCTGACGAACGATCTACGCGAACCAACGAAAACAGTCACATTGCAATTAGATCAACTGATTGGCTCTGCGGTTTGTATTCCTAATGATTCTTTCACCATCAATATTCTTGATGCTTTTGGTGATAGCGATGGCGATGGGCTACCCGATGCTTGGGAAATGCGATACTTCGGCAACCTTACGAACAATGCTAGCGGTAATGCTGATGGAGATGGCTTGAGCAATTTGCAGGAGTACTTGATTGGGGCCAACCCCACAAAGTCAGCGGTTAGTGATACAAACAATGTACTGCGGCTTCAGACAATCACACCTATGCGTTGAACGGATGCTTTGCGGAATAATTTTCTGAAATTAGCGAATAACGGAAGATAATATGAGAAAAAATATTAGTTTGTTTGTTGGATTGGTCGCTTTGATTTGCTGGTTTTCTGCTGGTACTGTGCATGCTGCCACAAATTATACAAATTGGCCGGCGACTCAAGAATGGGTCGATTTAACTAATGATCTCAAAAGGGCTTATGATGCCTACAATGAAAGGAGCATGGCGTTTTGGAAATCATCCAGCTATAACGAACAGCCGACATACATCTATCCATATCAAGACTACAGTAATCTCGCGATGAAGATAGATTACTTAGGAAGATATTTTGTAGATAGCACACACGCGGACGCATCGGGTGATTTTTCTCCATATTATACAGCGCATCCTGACATGGTTTTTGCTGATAATTTCTGGACAGCAAATAGTCTGCACGCGGCGGCTGGATTTTCACAATGGGCGACAAATGCACCAATACATTTATGGATGGCTGTTGACCACGGGATACAGACTCAAGTTTGGGCCTGTCTTAATCTGCTTACCCACACTCTTCGTGGTATTACTTTTACCAGTTCCAATACCGCCAATTATCGTACGGCTTCAACGAATGGCCCTTCAATGGCTCAGGCAATTACAAACTTTGCCGCTATGTGGCCGTCGACTGCTTCAACAACCAATGTCTACCACCCCCTCTATAATACAGTAACCTTAACAACGAACTCCGCGCAACATAGATGGGATATATCAGGTGTCCGTCAATGGGATTATTTCGCCACAACGGGCATGTGGACCGGACGTCTGCATAAAGTGGATTGGTACTACGGTGTATGGCCCTACATGTCGTCTACCAATGTATATTTCTCAGATTTAGGCACGGGCCTTTACTATACAAATTCCTATAGGTTGTCTGGGCCAACAACCTATAGTGGTGGCGTTACGTCTTCAGTGGCGATCGGTGCCAGCGTCTTTAATACCGCACCAATCCCGATTGGCTCAAACACTGCTGGATATGTCATGCACGATTACGACGTAAATACTATAATCCAATACTATTTCCCGACTAACCTTCCTCCGACCATACATCCCTGTGTTGAGGAGCCTGACACTGATCGGGATGATGTGGTTGATCCGGGAGTTGATCTCAATGCCTTTGGCAATGATACCGGAGTAGCGACATTCAACGATGACCGGGATCAACCACAAATAATTGTCCCGTTAGCCTCAACGCCTGCGTGGTATGCTGGTTTACCAGTCCATGCATATATAGCGCAAGGTGGAACAACTAATCTGCCCTTTCAATATCTGACACCATACACCACGGATGCTGATGGACCCTATCAAACCTTGAGTGTAAGAACTCGCATCTTGCAAAGCGGTGCCGTGAAATCAAATACACGAACTAATAAGTTGGCGGCGGTAATTCGGCCAAGGGGAAATGTGGTAATCTTTGACTTTCCTTGGGATAGTGCCGCTTCAACATTCAGTCCTGTCGGATATCCGACCGGAATCAACTCAAATAGAACTTATATTCTTCGAGACTTAACACCGACGAATAATACCGACCTGAAATTCAACCTGTATTATGAGTCGGGGGTTATTCATCAATTTGATGGTGGCATTACCAACGTCACCAATATGGCTGGCAGTTCGTCGAAAGTTACTTCCAGCTCCATCCCTGGCTCAACCATTAATTTCCCCAACACGGCGGATAGTGCTCGCTACAAGGTCACTCTCACCATGACCAGTGGCTTAGTCAGCCAGGTATCGTATGCCTCCAAGGATTTAAGCCAAACCATAACCACTACATTAGCTTCAGATTCCAGCAAAATGTTTTCTGGAATATCCAAATCCGGGATTACCGGTATCGACAAATCCAATGCCTCTATTTCCGGCAACACCATTACATATCCTTGGGGTACTGTTACCCGAACCCAGACCGCTCCCGCGGGTAGTGCGCGGACCGTGACGTTATCCTCTAGTTATTACGATTTCGGGAATTTGACAGAAAGCATCTCATTCAATGCCGACAATCATCCAGTCGTTTATTCCCGAACCGTGAATGGTGATTCCAAAGCGGTTACAAATGAATATGATACAGCCGTTGGGCGCTATACGAATGGCTTACCTAAGCAAGCAAAAATCAAGAAAGTTACTTTCCCGGACGGGACTTACACTGACTACTCCTATGACCCAAGTACCGGATGGATTGTAACGGAGGCGACCCCTGTCGGTAATGGTTCGACACGTTCGACCGGTTACGGATATCCAGCCAATTCTGGCGATACTGCAAACATAACGAATATGATTGAGCGGCCACGGGCAGTCACTAATCTTTATGATGCCACGTTGATCGGTCTCACCTTGTATTCCTACTCAGGATCAACCCAGACTATTATTCAGCAATGCACTAACTCCAGTGGCAGTTGGAATGGTGCGGGGAACCTTGTAAGCACCAACGTATTCGCAAGTGGTGGTATTACCAATGGTCTTTTGATCTTTGCGAAAAATCCAGCCGAGAGCGCTGTTTTGACTTACCAGGTGTTGGGCACATCGAATAACGTTTTCACATCCTTTGGGCGACTGGCGGCCAGTTCTGTCATCAGTACCGGAATAACGAAAACCAATACGGTAAACAATTTCGGGGTCATGGAAACCAATATGACAGTGGATGCGGATTCCGGGGTGACGTTTGAAAGTATTATCTCCTCAGTTGATCCATTCGGTCGACTTCTGGTCTCAACTGATCTCGATGGCACAGCGACGACCAATAGTAACTTGAGCTTATTCGGCCCAGCCACTATTTCTGAAGCTGACGGTAGCTTGATGACTTTAGACTATTACTCTCAAGGCACCTTGAAATCGGTCTTGCGAGGTGGAACCGGAATTACCAATCAGTTTGAATATGATCCGTTATTGAACATTACCAAGCTAACGGAATCCGGAGCAGATGGGGCCTCTCGCACTGTTAGCACCTCTTTCGATGCGTTAGGGCGGGCAATCACGGTAACGGATTTGCTCGGCTCTACCGTCTACTCCTATGCGAACCCGTCATACGGCACCCGATGCACAATAACAGCACCAAATGGTGCCGTGATCATTAAGGACTATTACTTGGATGGATCTCTGAAGGAAATCTCCGGTTCAGGCGCCAAAGCTGACTTGCAATTCGAATACGGAATTGAAGCCGGACAGTTCTATGCCAAGGAAATTCGATTAGTCGGAAGTGCTGCGACCGAATGGGAGAAGACCTACTTAAACCTTTTAGGTCAACCGGCCCGTTCTCGTCATTCAGGTGCAAGTAGTGATGCTACGATGTCATATGACTCGCAGGCCCGTTTCGCTGGCGACGTTGATGAAGCCAGTATTGTAAGTGTCATGAATTACAATGGAAAAAATGAGCCGGCAGACGCCGGGATAGATCAAAACGGTGATCAGGCACTTACGGCGGCCAGTAGTGACCGATATCTTACCCGCAACCGAAGCGTATCTGCATCAGGTGTTAAATGCGCCTATACCACTTATCCCCAGATGTACAGCTCTAGCTCATTTATGTTGGCGAGCTCGGAGGTCTCATTGGATAACAGAAGAGTATTGTCGATTGATGTTTCCCGTACTAATCAAGCCAGCCGTTCAGGCTATAGTTTTGGTGGCTCTTACTCTGTGACTAATTGCCAAAGTGATGGCACGAAAATTATTCAGGCTTTTGAGAAATGGCAGCTTAAGACGGAAAAGAATTACGGCTCTGACGGGATTTTGTGGGAGACAAAAACTTTCAACTATGATGGGTTGGGGGCTTTGTCGAGTATTCAACATTCCCGGTTAGGCACAACCATAATCAATCGCGACACAGAGCGGCGCATCAGCGAAATTATTCTGCCTGATCCGACAAAACTCCCTGTTAAGTTCACATACAACCCAGGTACTGAACTTATCAGCAAAGTACGTCACAGTGATGGCCGTGAAATTCGTTATGATTACTATACAAGTGGATTGTTAAAGCGCAAATACGATACTGGCACGTTAGATGTCACTTACCAGTACGACTCTCAGGGACGGCTGACAAATATGATTACTTTGCGGGCCGGAACCGCTGTAAATACCCAATGGATACATGATGCCACTACCGGCTATCTTACTCAAAAGAATATTAGCGGTTTACCCGTTGAAACTTATTCCTATCGTGATAATGGTCAATTGCTGACTCTTACCGATGCAAACAGTGTGGTGGCAACTCACAACTATAATTCGGCTGGTGACCTTGCTAGCATCACATATTCTGATGCCACTGGTCCGCTGGCCGCAGCGGTTATTGATCGCCTCGGGCGTCCAGTTGTGGCGACACATGCTGGGACTACAAATACCTTTGACTATTCCCTCGATGGTTTGGTGCTGACAAATTCGGTCAGTGGTGATGCCTTGCCGCCAGCCGAATTGACTTATTCTTATAATCCTCTGAACTACGACCGCAACGGTTCAAAGTTCGTAATAGGCGGGGCCGTGAATGAAACCACCCTGAGTTATGATTTCCGGTCAGTGGTCTCTTCTATCAGTAACGGTGATGTCTGTGTCAGGTATATCTATGCCACAAACAGTTTATTGTGCGCTACTGCTGTTACCTCTGTTCAGGGCGTCGATATCCTCACACGAAATTTAACCTGGGATCTGGCAAATGACCGAATGAGTAACATTGCCTTTTCGGTCAGTGGCAGCAATATTGCCAATTATGCTTACTCCTATGTCACTAACTCGGATCAGATATCCAAAATTATTGATATCAGCGGTTCCCACTGGGATTATCAATATGATAGCCGGAAGCAATTGATTTCCGCTCGCCGGTATTTTGCCGATGGGTCAGAGTATTATGGCATGCAATTCGGCGCGACATATGACTCGATCGGAAATCCGACCGCCTATGGGCGATTAGCTGCCTCCTCGACTCCTATTCCAACATTTACACCGAACAATCTGAATGTGCAGATAACCAGAGCTTGGAGTAACAAGGTCGAGGTTGTCGGCATCGCGGCCACCAATGCGAACATCACCGTCAATTACCAGCCGACTGACCGCAATGGCGAATGGTTCCGTGCGACTTTGGTTATTGATAACACCTCGGCGGCAATCTCGACCAATATCATTGTCACCGCAGTTTGGTTTGACCCAGTGTCTAGTAATGATGTTATCGCCCACACAACGGGAACCCTTTACCTCGCGCAAACTTCCGAAAGCCCAATTTATGATGCGCGTGCTTCAGTTACCAATGATAGCCGCTATCGCTTCTCTTATGATGCTTTAGGGCGATTACGCGAGGTAATCAACGTTGGTGTCACTCCAAACATCAGGGAGACTTATACCTATTTCCAAGATGGCCGACGGGCTACCAAGAAGGTCTACAGCGGGTCCCCAGGATCTTGGGTTGGGACGTTTACCTATTCCTTTATCTATGATGGCTGGAATCTCATACACGAGACAATTACTGACCATACCCTCACTACAACGTCTACCCGTGACTATCAATGGGGGCTGGATCTCAAAGGTCAACGAAATGGCAAATTTGATCACCAGTCAGGCGGAGTTGGCGCTTTGGTTGCAATCAAGGCAATAGATGCTGGAACCACAAATATTTACCTGCCGCTGGCGGATCATAACGGAAATATTGTGCATGTTGTTGATGCCGCCACAAAAAAGATTGTGGCAAATTACCTTTATGCGCCCTTCGGCAAACTTGTTGGGTCATGGGGCTCACGATGTGATGTTTGCCCCTTCCGGTTCCAAAGCAAATATTATGACAGCGAAACAGAACTCTATTATTTCGGTTATAGGTTTTTCAATCCGTCCATCGCCAAGTGGATCACTCGTGATCCACTGGCCGAAAAAGGAGGAATTAACTTAACTGCTTTTTGTGAAAACGATCCCATAAATAAATTTGATCCGCTTGGGGAATCAGCTTTGTCTTGGATATTTGGGCAGGGTTATTCAGGCGATGAGGCTGATGCCTTTGACATTTCGCTCGGGGAATCTTTGATCGAGATGGGAAGCGGGGCCAAGCAAGGAGTCAAAGACCTTTTTAATGGTAACGCTTATAATCAGGCAGTTGATAATACATCGATTATAATGCTTCGTAGCATGGATGCAAGAGGTGGTGTGTGGGATTCGACAGCGGCAGTTTCCCAGGGAATAGCATTCAATATCGTCAATTGGACTGGTATCGCTAATCTTTATGAATCTGGGTTTGGTTATGATGTAATTACTCAACAGAAACTTAAAGACATCGATCGCGTATCGCGAGCTCTAATAGGTGGCGGACAGGTATTGTTAACGGGTACTGGTGTTGGGGCATCATACAGCCCTGGCGTAACGTTGGCCGGATCTATTCAAGCGACCAAGGAAGCTTTAAGAAATCTTGCGCAAAGTACCACACGCGCCACACGTGAAATACTTAAAGATGTGTCAAAGGAAGAATCAAAGTTAGGAAACTCATATAATGGGGTGCCACTCGTTGAAAGCCAGACAACTATTGCTGAAGTTATCAAAAGTGACTTTAGTGGATTGTCGTTTATGCAACCACCAGAATTTGCTCCGGCACTTAGTCAGTTAGGGCTTTCGCAAATCGGTGCATTTTCAAAAATTGGACCTCGGGCATTTAAGTCTCTTGGGGCTCTTCGAGAGACCTTATTGCATGAAGAGCTCCATCATCGTTTTTGGAAACGCGGTATTCCATCCCCGCACCATCCGATTATGGAGGAATATATGAGGAAGGTTTTGATTCGTTATTACTTGAAGAAAGGATGGTAAATATGCCGCAAAACACCAATGAAATACTGACAGCTTTTAATCAAGAAATTATTCGTAATACTCTTAGTCCGGTGAAGCAGTTCGAATGTCCTACATGCAAGGGTTCTGTTAAAGTGACCTGGAGTGTTCATCAGGGGCTCGTGGAAGAAAGTATAAGTGCCGCGATGCGTTGCAATGTATGCAATTTCCAGATTGAGAGTGATGGTGTGCAGGTGCCAGCGGAGATTGAGGCGGCAATAAGAAGACAATGCCGCCGTGTATAGGTCAGTAAATCTTAATCCGCCTAATAAGAATTGCAGGGTGTATACCTGTTTTGCTCAGTTCGTCATGTTAGGCAAATTGCGTTGAACCGTTTTTCATCGCTTCGGCAATTGCAGCAATCGCCGCACCCTCTCGTGCCTGCATTTCCTGGGGAGATAATGCAATGTGGTTGGTTCGCACTTTGAAACCACGCCGGATTTTCGGTTGATCTGGTTTCGGCACCACGACCTCTTGCGGTATCGTCTGGATATATTCAATAAACTGATCCGGAAGGAAGTATAGGACAGGCTGGGCCTTTTCTTCTCCCAAACTGCTATCGACCGCAATCTTCAGTTTCTTCAAATCGCCTTCCTGTTGGGTGATAACAATGACTTGCTGATACCCACCCTTGAGGCATTTAGAAACATTCTTCACCTTATGATCCATTGAAGTAGTCACTTCAATTTCACAAGCCAAGGATATTCCGCCCCGACTCAAGACTAGATCAATGCTGCCGCCGTCAGGGGTTGGCTTCTCAACAATGACACGAAAGCCGACGGCTTCGGCTTCTACCTTGAGTCTTTGCTGTATCGCCTGATGTTGGGCACCCCCTCGGCCTAGATCGGCGGTTGTCTGTCGAGGAGCCGGAATATTCTCAAGTGGAATGACTGGTTGCGGAGTCTCTATCGGTAACGGTGTAGGTTCCGGTCCTTTGCTTTTTACAACTACAAATGGAGCTTTTTTCTTTGGTTCCGGTATAACCGGTCTAGTCTCTGCGGCCTCCTTGAAAGCTTTTTCAAGCTCTGAGCAAGAGGTGGCATATTTGGAGCGAGAGGCCAGGATAACGGAGTGGCGGCGATCCTCCATGGCTTCCTCATCAAGCTGATCCGGTAGAGGGACGGTCAGATTGAAGTCATAATCACTACGCTCAACTCGACAGACCGCTTTACCAGTGTCCAGATTCCGCAAGTCTTGAGCTTCAAAGAGCGAAAAACCATCAGCTAATTTCTTAGCATCATCATCACCAACCCGGAAACAAATCCGTGTGCCAGCATTTGACAAGACTGCACTGGCCACTTCAGAGTCCCTTTGTAATTGGCGCAATTCCTGATGGGCCAGAGTTAGGCCAAGTCGATATTTGCGAGCGCCAGATAAGATTTCAGCCATGGACGGCGTAATAAAATTATGGAACTCATCAATATAGAGCCAGAAGTCTTTACGGCTGGCGGCCACCTGCTTTTGCCGCGCCATTGCTAATTGCTGGAATTTGGAAACAAGGAGCGTACCTAGCAAATATGAATTCTCCCGACCAACGATACCTTGCGGTAGCTTGGCCAAGAAGATTTTGCCGGTATCGAGGATGTTCCCGAAATCAAGCCGGTTGGTGGACTGTCTGACCATATAGCGAATTGGTTTCCGCCCGAGAAAAGTATCCAATCTAGTCAACACTGGCCCGATGGACTTGTTACCGGACAGTTGTGAGAAGACCTTGCGCCAGTAATACACCACTTCAGGATCATTGACCGTTTCCAGGAAAGCATTCCGAAAATCTGACTCTAAAAGGAAACGACGGAGATCCGCCAGTGTCCCACCCTTGCTGCTTTCGAGGAAAGCCAATATCGCATTATTCAACACTGACCCCATTTGATCACCCCAACTGGAGGACAAGCGCTGGAAGACGGAAACCAAGTCTGAGGCCAGCAGGTTCTTTTCGAGTTCTGAATGGGCGGATAGGATGTTGAAGCCGATGGAGTATTCCTCATCGGAGGGATCAAGCAAAATGACATCATTAATGCGATTTTCAGGGATAATACCCAAAAGCTGGTCCACCAGATCGCCATGAGGGTCTAGCACCGCCACCCCATCACCATTCTCAATATCTTGACGAATGAGATTGAATAGCAGGGTGGACTTGCCGGTACCACTAGCACCAATCACATGCGTATGCCGGACACGTTGCTCCGGTGACAGGGCGACTGACACCGCCTCCCCATTATGTAAATTGTCCCCTAAATATAGCCCTTCATCCTTACGGACTGATTGCGGAGCCCGTTTGGTTTTAACTGTATATCGTTCCAGTTTAGACGAGCGAACATCAACCGATGGTAAATGAACGAAGCCGACCAATTCCGTGCTGTTTAGGAGCATCCCGGTACGCCGAGATTGCCGCCGCAAGACATCTTCAATATGCAGATCAAAGGGATAGTCATCATTACGGAGCGGAATTAGTTCATTACCATGGGGATGAGCAAAGACCGTGAGGGCTCCTGATAGATTACGGGCAATCTCCCAAGCCCGCTCAATTGATGGGGATTGCGTAGCAATACGCACGACGGCGGCATAGATGGGGCTGGATACTTTTTCTTTGGCAGCTGTTGTTAATTCTGGGACATTAACAAACAAAGCCCCGCCTTGATGGTCTGTAATGGCATCCAGCATGCTTTCTGCCCATGGAGCTTGCACTGGCTGGAAGATGACTTGGAATAACCCCAACTCATCATTTGTCAGTTCCGACAACGCCCCAATGATGCCGACAAAGGGGTCCACTCGCCGAGTTGCCAGAGGAAACATAAAAGGTCTGGCTAAACCGAATTCAACCACCCCGGTATAACTGTCTGGCTCTTTCACCCAAGCATCAATCAGTGCGTTTTTCCGAGGCAAGAAACTGGCTTCAGGGAAGAAGGCCTTCAATCTCTGAATGACCATTTGCTCATCAGAGGGATGTGCAACCAATTGCACGGAGATATGGGAGGATAGGCCGAGGACTTCAAAGGTAATCGGCTCATTACAAAGCGACATTGCCAAGAGGAATTCTTCGAAATCATCCCTCCGGATATTCAGATTCACCGGTAGGACGACTTGGAGTTCAATCAATTCATCCCGGATCAGTGATTGCGGTTCGGGCTCTTCAATATCAGAGGGTAAAGCTTTGGTGACAGCAACCGATTGTCCACCTCCGCCAACCAAACCTTTCAATCGATTCGCCCAGGCACTCAGAACAGTCGGTCGAGCCCCGTCATCAATGATGGGGGCATCCGGGGATATATAGAAGGGACGGAAAGGCGGTTCAGGTGAAACTGGCTCATCAAAAACCTGCCAGCCCCGCCCTCGCCGTTCCCAGTGATAGAACTGCTCACTGAACTTCTCATCAATTGAGGCCATTGGTTATGCCTCAATAACCTCAACTTGGTTCTGGTCTAAGATCTTTCTTTTCGACTTATACAGATCCCCCAGGATTGGAGCATGCTCGTATTCATCCAAGAGTTTAATGCCTTTGGCCGCTGTTTCCTGTTCCACCAGTTTCTTGACGACACCTTCCACCACGGTCATATACATAAGACGGGTGTCTTCCTTATGATATGTATCGACAAGTCGTAGATTCAGCTTTTCCAGAATCAGGTTGATGATCTTTGAAATCAATACTTTGAGACCAGTAGGAGGTGTGGCTGCAAAACGGCAGGAGAAGAAGTAATTGACACCAAATGGACAGGCACAGATGTCAAACAACACGTCATCCCGTTTCAGGCGCAGATATTGACGCTTGGCCGCAAACAGCCCACCTTCTGAAAGCTCAGGGCGGGATATTTTAAGGCCAGGCACTTGTTGTGTTCCAAGCTCTCTCTCCACCTTGTCGTAGAATTCCTTGGTGGACATGCTGAAGTTCGGAACAGGAGTGTACCAGTGGCTGAGGACGTTGGCTTGCGTAGGTTTTGATTTGCTGAACATAAACACCTCCATTTGCCTGTATTATGTGGGGTAAGTCGGTCAGGGAGTCAATAAAATCCTCCATAATACGTGCGTTTCGTAAACGCAAAACTCTTGTCTAGTATTTGACATTGATCATCTATTTTGATATTATTGAAATATGGGTTAAGTATATATTCATCATAAAAAGATCACTTACGTGTAGTGACTTGTCACAATAAACGATGGGATTGTTTATTTTTATACGTACCGTCGATACAGAAAGATTAGGTTAAAAATGGCCGATAATTTTATTGAGTCATTAAGGCGGGACTTTCTGAAGAAGGGGCTATATGATATTGTTAAATATAGTCTAGCGATCATTCTTGCATATGCTGTAACTTTGTTGAGCTCGAAGATACTCGCACTCAAGATAACATCTCTTGATCCGTATAAATACCAAATTGGTATTCTGTTTGGCACTGCAATATCATTTGCATTGTTGGCAATATACAGGAAACATGACCGACACCGTCCGAATTTTCCGCGACTGGACTTTGACTTTAAAATTCTGGAACGGGAAATAACTTATGAGTATGTGGACAAGACTCATATGCGTTATAAGAAGAGAACATGCATTAAATCTTTAAAGAACGGTCTTGATGTATACAGAGATATATATCGCTGGACAGGCAGAGGAAAAGTAGTTCTCAGAAGTGGTATTCCTGAACATAATATAGTTGAGACTGTGAAACGAAACATTTGGAATGCGTACGAAATTCGGCTACAGAAAACCTTAAAAAAGGGCGAAAGTATCAACACCGAAGCTATATGGGAACTTGAGGACTTGGAGAAGGTTGCTGTTCCATTTTGTTCAGCGACGATGGAAGAACCCACAGATTCTCTTAAGCTTAATGTATCACTTCCATTAAGTTTTGGTGTTAGAGAAGTTACTTGTGAGACTTCAAGCGCTATAGGATCGCGGAAGCCGCTGGATTCGTTCACCAAACCCTTGGACAAGCATGGAGAAGTATCATGGGTTGTTCCGAATCCTAAGTTGCTATATCACTACGAAATAAAGTGGATTATGAATTAATCATTATCATGAGCATTTTACCCCTAGTACAACTCAAGCTTGAAGAAATCGGTTCAAAAGAGCCGCCTCTTAGAGTAGCCTGTGAAGAGGTCTTGGATTTTGGCCCGGTATTTCAAGAGATAGTTAATGATTTGGTTGAGACCTTTATAGCTCATAAAATCGCAATAGGTTTAGCAGCACCACAGGTTGGCATCCGACTAAAGCTTACGATTATAAATATAAACAAAAACAAATCGCAGGATACGTTAATTCTGGTAAATCCAAAAGTGTTGGAAACTAGCGGGAAAAAGGATAAAAAAAAGGAATCATGTATGTCCTTGCCTGATTATGCGGGCGAAGTTGAAAGAAGAACTAAAATTAGCATTTCATATCAAGACCGTTTTGGTTCAAATCGAGCACTCAAAGCCGAAGGCTTCTTGGCAAGAGTAATTGCACATGAAATTGACCACCTGAATGGGTTACTGTACGTTGATAGGATGCGCGATGTGTCCGAATTGATCAAAACCGAAATTTTTAAGAATGATTAGTCTGACTTTTCGGTTTCTTCTTAGCTTTCTTTTCCTTGCCCCCGATGGCCAGCGGGTTAGCGATCTTCTCGTACATCGCAAAAAGAAACTCCACCCGGTGCCGGTCCGTGGGGAAAGATTCTAGACAGTAACACCTGTCTACAGCTTTATCTAATTCCGCATGGGCCTTCGCCAGCAATGGCGGCATCGCCACGGGGTCATACAGGTCGGCAAGTGTCGAATCAGGAAAGGCCTTGCGGGCATCCAACACCTTCTGTGCTGCAATTTCCACGGCTGACCTTTGCTTGTCTGCTGTTTTTTCTGGCCAAGGGAAGTTGTTATAAACGAGAGTGTTCGAATAACGGTAATCGGATTTTATGCGTCCGCATACCAACTTGACCCACGCCATATGGATTGCCGATGACATCACCCCAAAATGGAACAACGACACATCAGGAACGGCGGTGCAACTGTTATGAATAATCACGTCGGGGTCAAAATAGCCAAAAGGAATGTAAGGCCTTGATTCCGATGAGTGCTGTGGAATGACAATGTACCGGCCTTTCGGCTGACGGATTTCCGCGAACAGGGTTGGCTCACTGGCCTTCTTTTGCGTGGGAACCTTTTTGCTGTTGAGGCGGAAAGTCTTCACCGCTTCAATTCGTTTCCTCAATCCTGGTATGTTCTTGATGTCGGCTGGTGAGGCCCCGACAAGCCACAAGCACCACCTGGGTACAGAATGTAGGTATTCTTCAGCACATAACAATTTCTTAATGTATTTCTTTGCGTCAGGATTTTCCCTGATGAAGGACTCCCGGTCTTCTTCTTCGATGATCAAATGGCCGCCATCGGTTGGCTTGTTGCCGTATACGCAGGCTGGGACTTCGCATATTGGGTTGGTTTGAGCCATGACGGCAAGGTCTGAACCCTCAATCAGATACGGGCTGATGTTTTTGACATGTTCAACTGTTATCTTGTCCGTGGACTTGTGGTATTCGTAAATCCTTTTTGTCATTTTTAATGGGTTGGCGGAATTATAAAAGCCGACAATGACCACGTGGACGTGGGCCTTTCCCCTGGCTTCGCTTTCCCAAGTGAACGTACGGTGTCCGAATAATATTTTAAGGCCATATCGCTGGAACAACGTGTTCCAAAGGATACCAACCTGTTCCCCTTGGCATATCGAATTCGTGGAGACGAACCCGACAAGTATGTCCGTACCCTTGATGTATTCGGCGGCCTTCCTGTACCATGCGGTGACGTAATCAAGAATACCAGAGCCATCAACGTCGCCCCATACTGCAACCATATCAGCCATCTGGTCCTTGTCCATCAGGTGTTTCCCGACGAACGGCGGGTTGCCAAGGATGAAACTACATTTCTCGGGAGGCAGGACTTTCTTCCAGTCCAAACGAAGGGCATTTTCGGAGACAATGTGCGGCGAAGCCCTTAATGGAAGTTTGATGTAATACTGGCCGAAAGCTTCGCTTAACAGCTGGTTCATCTGGTGGTCAAGCAACCACATGGCTACTTCGGCAATCCTGGCAGGCCATTCGCTGATTTCGATTCCATACATCTGATCAACATCCAAGAGAGAAAGATGCTGAATGTCAGTCACCAACTGGGTTTTTTTGTGCAGTTCGTTTGGCACTTCAATATCGTGCAGTTCCTTGAGAACTTCTATTTCAAGGAGGCGTAATTCCCTGTATGTGATGACCAAAAAGTTCCCGCAACCACATGCGGGGTCAAAGAAACGAAGGTTCGCAAGTTTTCTATGAAACTCCTCAAGCCTTGTATTCCTACGGGTTGACTTATCGCGCTCAATCAGCCCGAATTCCGCCCGAAGGTCATCAAGGAACAATGAGCGTATTACCTTCATAATGTCCCGCTCGCTGGTGTAGTGCCCACCAGATTGCCGTCTTTCCTTAGGTTCCATGACCGACTGAAAAAGAGACCCGAACACGGCCGGGGAAATTTTCGACCAATTGAAGTCGCAGCAGGCAAGCAAGGCTTCCCTTTGAGCCCTGTTGAAATGCACAAACGGAAGACGTTCTTGGAACAACCCGCCGTTAACATAGGGAAAGACGGTAAGATCATCATCCAAATTCTTCTGTCGCTTGTCTTCGTGGGTATCCAGTATCTCGAATACCTGTGCAAGGTTCATTCCCAGGTCCGACCCGTCTTCCCTGGTGTGGTTTTTTATGTACGATTGAAAACAATGGGGCTGGTCGAACAGTCCCGTATCATCGGCAAACAGGCAAAATAGTACCCGCACCAAAAACCGTTCAAGATTGTGTCCCTCATAGCCGCCATCCTTGAGGGTGTCATGCAGTTCCCCCATGATGTCGGTTGCCTTCTGGTTGGCCGGGTCTTCAGGATCAAGACGAACAGCCTTTTCACCCTTGATGAACGCGAACGCCCTGACATGATTGTGGAGGTCCTTCAGAGTGATTTCTGTTGTCTTGACGTGCCATTGGTCGAAAAGTTGAAGGTCACGCTGGTCATCGGGGTCCAAATCATGGAGGTAAATCTTGTCGAAATCTGAAACGATGATATAGCGGGGGATTTCGTCCATCCGGCCATCACGGGCAAGGTCCTGGATGTATGAGAACGCTTGCGAGCCTGCCTTATCCAAATCCTTGCCACGGGATTTGTGCTCCGCCAGAACCGTCCCTTTCCAAAAAAGGTCAATGTAGTTGTATTTCCCCTTCAGGTTCCTGACGGGTTCCTCAAAACTAGCAACGGCACGGCGTTCAACGCCAAACACGTTGAAGAACTGGTCCCAAAACGTCTTGGCCTCCGCCCTTTCGGAGGTTTCTTCAGCCCACTTTCGTGAGAACTTAAGCGCCCTGTCGCGTACCTCGTTCCATGAAATAGATGACATGCCCCTCAGGATATTGAATCGCGGCAATGGTGTATAGGGCAAAGTCTAAAAGGGCGAAAGGATTGTTTTCATCATCCCTATCAAAATCTATCGTCTATGTTGGTAAACTCGCCACCGAATCGCTTTCTTAGTCGAAATGTAGTCACGCCACCCCTCCATCTGCAACAAGTTCAGCAAGGGAAGGTTGAACTCTCCGACATCTATCGCTTGTCTCAATTCAAATGCCGGGTTATTATTAAAAGAAAGTAAAGCAAAACACCATGCATATTCATAAAGTCGAAATCAAAAACTTCCGATTATTGAGGAAAGTTCAGCTTTGCTTCGAAAAGCAAACGACTGTCATTGTAGGACGTAACAATAGTGGCAAGACCTCGCTCACTGAATTATTTCGACGTCTGTTGCAGGACAAATCGCCCACATTCCAACTTGAGGACTTCTCACTTGCATCGCATGAGGACTTCTGGACGGCATTTATATTAAAGACCACTAGCGTCGACGAAGACAAGATTCGCGCATCACTCCCTGTAATTGAAGTTCGACTAACAGTACGCTATGAAAAAGGCACCCCGAGTTTTGGCCCGCTTTCGGAATTCATCATTGATTTGAACCCCGATTGCACAGATACCTGCATCGTTATCCGATACGAGCTCAAATCTGGCGAAATTGACTCTTTATTCGCGGAGCTTTCGACTGGGGAAGTTGCTGCCAAGAAACTAACCAAAATCGATTTTTTCCGAAGTATTAAAGAAAGGCTCTCGAAGTGTTACACATCAAATGTGTTTGCTGAGGATCCTCATGATTCCAGTAACCAAAAGCCTGTAGATTGGTCTACCCTCCGCGCTCTAATACAAAGTGGATTCATCAATGCGCAGCGCGGCTTGGATGATATTAGCCACCGTGACAAGGATGTTTTGGGGAAAATCCTCGAAGGACTTCTCGCAAATGCCACAGCCGACTCAGCCGACTCGAAGGATCGTGATATTGCTCTTAAACTTGAGGCAGCAGTAAAAGATATTCAAAAGAATATAGACGAGGGTTTTAACACTGAACTTGCTGGTTTGATTCCGGCATTTTCATTGTTTGGATATCCAGGTTTCAACGATCCTGGTTTAATTACCGAAACAACATTAGATGTTAAGCGCCTTCTAACTGATCACACTAAAGTGCATTATGCAGGCGTAAACGGGATCAACCTGCCCGAAGCATACAATGGCTTGGGCGCACGCAATCTAATCTATATTCTGTTGAAACTGCTGGAGTTTTTTAAGTCTTTTAAAACTCTGCCAACTGCGCCAGTAACACATCTTGTGTTTATTGAGGAACCCGAAGCCCACCTTCATCCGCAAATGCAGGAAGTATTTATTTGTAAACTTGCAGAAATTGCCAAAGTTTTTGCGGACACATTTAACAAAGGAATTCCGTGGCCTGTTCAATTTGTTGTGACGACACACTCATCGCATCTCGCCAATAAGGCGCCATTTGATTCTATGCGTTATTGTTTGGCTACATCGGATGAACATTCGCCCAGCATCCGCTCCACAGTCATAAAAGATTTACAACAAGGACTCAGTTCTACCGCGCCCGCGGCTCGTGAATTTGTCCATAAGTATATGACCCTGACGCGCTGCGACCTACTGTTTGCTGATAAGGCGATTTTTATCGAGGGTACCACTGAACGAATATTGCTGCCATTAATGATTCCGCAGGTCGATGCGAAAATGTCTGCGACTATGCGCCCCCTATCTAGCCAATACATTTCGGTGGTGGAAGTAGGGGGAGCTTACGCCCACCTTTTCTTTGATTTTCTTAAGTTTCTTGAACTGCGAACATTGGTCATTACAGATTTGGATTCGACAATACAGAATGACAAAAAGAAATATATCGCTTGTAAAGTGTCGGGAGGCACTCACACGAGTAATGCCTGTATTAAAGACTGGTTCAATGACAAGACGATCAGTCCAGGCGCACTCGCAGTAAAAACAGATGCGGAGAAAACTCATGACTTCATTCGTTTAGCCTATGAATTGCCTGAAAAGGTCGGCGACCCATGCGGACGAAGTTTTGAGCAATCATTTATTTTGGCAAACCTGAAATTATTCAAATTCGATACGGAGCCGCTAGCCACAATAGAGGATGTGACATATACTGAAGCGGAAAGTGTTACCAAAAAGTCGGATTTCGCATTGGAATATGGTGTTAATCAGACAGGATGGATAGTACCACGATATATAGCAGAGGGTTTGAATTGGCTCGCTGAGGGAACACGCCATCTGTCCCCACCCTCAAAACCTGTTGTGATTTCTCCATCAGCTCCAGTCACTCCAGCGGAATCGACAAAACCAAATGTCTGAAATCACACCTAACCCAGCAGAGCTTGCCTCCAAGGAAGCGCTTGATCGAGTCTTCTCTTGCATTGATAAGGGGAAGAGTTTTCGTCTTGAAGCTGGGGCCGGTGCCGGCAAAACCTATTCTTTAATCAAATCCCTTAAATATATTATAGAAAAGCATGGGCAGTCTCTGTTGCGCAGAAAGCAGCAAGTAGCATGTATTACCTTCACTAATGTAGCCACTAACGAAATCAATTCTCGGACCGACCGGCATCCGGTGATTTATTGTTCTACTATTCATGCTTTTTGTTGGTCGCTAATCAAGGACTTTCAGCCATTCTTACGTCAGCAGATACCGAATCTTAAAAATTGGCCCGAAAGACTTGTGGATATTGGCGATGTTGGGAATCGTTCAATTAACTATGAACTGGGGTATCCGGGGATAGACGACAAACATGTGTCTCTTCATCACAACGATGTGCTGGCCCTTACAATTCAGCTCTTGAATGAAATTAAGTTTCGAGATCTCGTGTCGGATCGTTACCCTTATCTTTTTATTGACGAATATCAAGATACCGATGAAAAGATCGCGGCAGCGTTAATAAAACATTTTTTGGATACAGAGAAAGGGCCGCTGATAGGATTCTTTGGTGACCACTGGCAGAAGATTTATGGGGATGGGTGCGGATTGATTGACCATCCGAAACTGGAAACAATTGGTAAAGAGGCTAATTTTCGTTCTGCCCCGGTTATTGTTGATTGCCTTAATCGCATGCGTCCAGACTTACCACAAAAAGTGGAAAACCCAACGGCGGAAGGTAGTGTTGCAGTATTCCACACTAATGAGTGGGTTGGCACACGCCGAACTGGACAGCACTGGGCAGATGATTTACCGGCTGATTCTGCACATTCGCACCTTGAGGCTGCAAAAGAACTTCTCACCAACGAGGGATGGGACTTTTCAGCAGGTACAACCAAAATCCTCATGTTGACTCATAATGTTCTTGCCGCCGAACAAGGTTACAGTTCATTAGCCCAAGTATTTTCTCATAAAGAATCTTTCGTTAAAAAAGAAGATGATCACATTGCTTTCTTTATAGACATACTGGAACCTGTATGCATAGCCTATTCTGAAAAGAAGTATGGTGAAATGTTTGCGTTATTGGGCAGTCGGACACCTCGCATAGGTACACACCAGGATAAAGTGTCGTGGTCTAAGGACATGGATGATTTAGCCATATTGCGTAAGTCAGGGAACATCGGGGCAGTACTTGACTATTTAAGGCGGACGAAACGACCAAGACTTCCTGAGGCGGTAGAACGAAAGGAACGTGAACTAGCCGAGGCGCAACAAATTGTGAAGGAGGCTACCGAGGAAACAACCTCAATTGACCGCCTTCGCAAATTGAGAGACATTTCATATCAGGAAGTTATCAACCTTGCGCGGTTCATTAATGACGAGACACCTTTCTCAACGAAACATGGGGTCAAAGGAGCCGAGTTTGAAAATGTACTCGTTGTGTGCGGGCGCGGGTGGAACATTTACAACGATAACCAATTTCTGGAATGGGCAGGAACACCTGTTAAAATCCCGGTCGATAAGAAAGAATCTTTTGAGCGAAATCGTAATCTTTTCTACGTGGCCTGTTCTCGTCCCAAAAAACGCCTTGCCGTCCTGTTTACTCAGAAAATTAATACTAAGGCGATGGATATCCTTGTGAAATGGTTTGGGCGAGAGTCCATTCGCTCTTTGCAGATCAGTGGTTGATCAAGATGTATAATCACAGTGACTCAATTTATGTGAGCGCTAATAGTGAATTTCAACAAGCTCCTCAGTTTGTTGAGGAACAAGAATATTTTGACACTGTTTGCATAGCTAACCGGTCTTCTTTGTTATCCCATACTGTTCCTTTGATCCACCACACGGCCTTGTTGATCCAGATAAGGTTCGAATCTGGTTGAGTTGGTCTGGAGAAGTATCTGGAGGCTAATTCAATCGTGTTATGATAAACTGTCACTATGTCTGGTGAGTATAAAAACAATCATTATGTCCCGGTATGGTATCAAAGACGGTTTTCGTTAAATCCATCAACGGATAGCGAGTTGTATTATCTGAATCTAAAACCACCAATGTATTTTGATTCCAAGAGCACAAGTCACGTCGGAAAGACTGTGCGTAAAATAGGCTTCAGGCATTGTTTTGCCGAAGATGATTTATACACCGCGAATTTTCATGGTGCTGAATCTAAAGATATCGAAAAGCTTTTCTTTGGAGACATTGATGCCAGGGGTAAGACTGCCGTTGAGTGGTGCGAGAGGTTCTCACATCCGTGGGATGGCACAAATTCAATAAAGGAGTTGCTCATCTATATGAGCACACAAAAACTGCGCACCCCAAAGGGACTAACATGGCTGAGAGATCAGGCAAATATGCGTGGTATTAATGATAAGAACCACGTGCTGGCATTAATGACTCGATGGCAACAGCTTTATGGCGCTATATGGATGGAGTCCATTTGGCTGATAGCCGATGCAGGTAACTCAGCGACAAAGTTCATCATTTCTGATCACCCGGTAACGATATATAACCGCCATTGCGGTCCACGATCCCAATGGTGCCGTGAGTACAATGACCCAGATATTAGATTCCATTCGAGCCATACCATCTTCCCTTTATCGAAAAACAAGGTCCTAATCCTCACAAATCTATCATGGTTAAGGCACCCATATCAGGATGGTCTAAAAATGAGGCCAAACCCAACTTTTTTTCGTGACGCGATAATGAAGATCACCGACATTCAGACCATGAGATATTTATCAGAACAGGAAGTGAGAGAGATTAACTTCATAATCAAAAGCAGAGCTTACAAATTCATAGCGGCTGCCAAAAAAGAATGGTTATATCCCGAGAGATACGTCAGCAAGTCGGACTGGTTTAATTATGGACATGGTTACTTGTGCATGCCAGATCCCAGAGGTGTCGACTATGGTGGACAAATTATCATCGGCAATAAGGACGGCACCTCCGCTGCTTTTGACGAGTATGGGCGAACACCACGGCAGAAAGAATTTAACGGATTTGATTCGGGTGTAGGCAAAGACTGGCACACATTTCACAGATTTCAGGGTGAGTTTGCCAGATTATTCGGCCCTTATAGAAGAGGGCGGGCGTGTGGTTGTATGCATCTGGATAATGAACGTGATGACGATGAATTTCATTCATACCACTTGAGTCTCGACAAGAAGAATAGGAAGAAAACCGCCTAGTTCTGTTCTGCCTTCGGTCGCAGTGCCGGCAGATCATGAAACATAACAGTGCAGTGTTTTACGGCGCCTAGAATCGCGGGCGTCTGATCTTACTTCTCCCGTCAGGATATAAGCAGCCGAGAATACCCGTAGCTCGTATGAACCATCCAACAAGCCCAAAGCAGACTAGGTAAAGGATAAAGAGCCACAGCTTTGTATAATCACTGGCGAAGATTTCGGGGCCAAATATCAACGTGGCAACAAGTAGGGTCCCAAAATACAGGCAATGATAGAGCAGGCTGGCGAACATACCCCATCGTCCGGTTGAGATCCATCTAATGATGGCAATCCAGAACAAAATCACCAGCCCTACAATCAGGAAGAACCAGTGTTCCATCATAAACTGCTGGATGACGTCCCAAACCATTCGGCAGGCTTGTTTTGTTCCATCACTAATTGCGTCTTGCATGTGGAGGAATAGCTCTTGCGCAAAGTCTGTTCCTAATGGCGATGCGGTGCTTGAATTCATTTCTAAATTCTATACTGAATTCACTTCTGGTCAATGCGGAGAGACACCTGTCAGCGGGAACTCAAAACCAGCCAGTCATGGGCGGAATCAACCCAGCCACTATTATGCGACACTGCTAGAGCACCACATCACCATCAGAATTCAAAACATCTTTTAAGGCAAAGACTTACGGTGTGTAGATATCACAAATTGATGCATTTGATATCACTGTGGTATACTCAAAAACATGAATAACAACCAATTACACAGAGGATGGCCGCGAAACAGTTCAACCGGCCCTGAAGGCGGATTATCCACAGGTCCTGGGGGCGGTCTTTCAACAGGTCCGGGCGGTGGTGCATCAACTGGTCCTGGTGGAGGGATGTCAACAGGTCCAGGCGGTGGCTTGTCTACTGGCCCTGGAGGTGGACTATCTACCGGTCCTGAGGGCGGTCTTTCTACTGGACCAGGCGGTGGGCTTTCTACTGGACCGGGCGGTGGGCTTTCAACTGGCCCAGGGGGAGGACTATCAACAGGGCCTGGAGGAGGTTTATCAACTGGGCCGACACCTTATTATAGCAATATCCCGCCACGACATGTGTACTTACAATGCCTTCTTGAGCACGGTTACACCGCTGAATATCAAATACTCAAGACAGCATGGGGATACTCGGGCTAGGTTCAGTGTGACATTCGTCGTATAAGAGCATCTGAGTGAGCAGCTTGAGCCTGTTCATCAATATTTCGCCGTAGATCCTGATACAAATCTTTAGGCGTAACTTTATAGATCGCGGCAAGGTGGAATAGGTTGACAACATTCGGCATGGCCTGACCATTTTCCCAGCGGGATAGACGGTCGGCAAAATCCAAGCCGATCAGACTGGCGACGTCCACCTGACGAAGTCCGGCTTTCAAGCGATATTCTCGCAAATTGTTTTTGATATTGTTCATGATGATTAAAGATTAAGGGATTGGTAAAAATAACAAAAGGTGGACGGACTTGCCGAAAGCGGCAAGTTTATGCCGCCAAGCCCGTTTGGTCCCGCGGCATCTCTAATACAGGTGTGCTATCATTAGCCGGTAAATCATTCCGAACAATTAGGCATTTTGCCGCTTCAGTTATTATTTCCCACAATCGAGTGGCGTTCGGTCGATGGGCACAAATTTTAAAAGCGCCAGGTGGCGCTTTTAAAATTTGTGCTCTTGAGCAAGCAAACAATTTTGCTTGCGTGCAGGAATCGAACGGCGGAACGATGTTTTTTCAGTAGAAAAAACCGTGAGCCGGTGCCCAGCCTAAAATTTCTGACGAGAAATTTTAAGGCGAGGGAGATACTCCTGCCAAAACAAAAAACCACCTGCAAATTTGCAGGTGGTTTTTGATTATTTTGCTTTATTGACCAGTTTCGCCAATCGGCTTTTCTTTCGGGAAGCGGTATTCTTGTGGATCACGTGAGCCTTGGAAGCCTTGTCGATGGCTTTGTAGGCAGCGGACATGATAGCCTCCGCTTCTTTGACTTTCTTCTCGGCGACTAATTTCTTGATATTCTTGATTGTATCACCCATTGCGTCTTTTCGTCGGGTATTGTAAACCTTCTTATTTTTTGAGGCGCGGAGTGCTTTTTTTGCTGATGATGTTATTGGCATGTGTTATATTAAAAAATATTGATTAATTACTGAATACTTTTGTGCTCATAACTTACCACAGCTTATTAGGAAAAGCAAGGTTTGACCTCTTTGTTCTATGATATAATTGTTTTTATGATTTCCCACCTAACCGGTACCATCACCCTAAAGACCGACAAATTCATCGTCATTGATGTGAACGGCGTCGGCTACAAAGCCTACGGCACGACCAACCTTTTAAGTGCAACCAAGGAAAATGATCAGGCAAAAATCTGGACATATTTGGCGGTCCGGGAAAACGCGATGGACCTTTATGGTTTTGCCGACAAAAGCGAGTTGGACTTTTTCGAACTACTCAACACTATCTCCGGCGTCGGACCAAAAACCGCGATTGGCATTCTAAATGTCGCTTCTGTCCCCTCCCTGCGCAAAGCGATCTCGACGGGTGAGACCGCCCATCTCACTAAAGTCTCCGGCCTCGGCAAAAAAATGGCCGACAAGATTGTTTTGGAACTTAAAGGTAAACTCGGTGCTTATGAAGAGGTCCATCTCGGCCTCAAGGAAGAAATCGACGCTCTGGAAGCCCTTAAGTCTCTGGGTTACTCTCACAAGGAATCAAGAGAAGCTCTGCAGGAAATTGACAAAACTATCACCACGACCAGCGGCCGGGTCAAAGCGGCTTTGAAACATTTGGGAAAATGAGATTGTAGATAGTGTCTTGTAGATTGTATATAGTATAAGAAAAACCGAGCATTCACTGCTCGGTCTGATAAATCCCGTTACTTATTAATATGCCGCCACTGAAACCACCCCTTGTCGTGAAGAAAATCGTATTGACCACGATACTCCACAATACCATGATCGTCGCCCTCAAAATAATAGCAATGAACTGAGGTGTCCGGGATAGAATTCCGCACACGCTTCACGAGGTTAATCGGGATTTCTGCTCCAACGGTATGATAATCACCCCGATTCACAACGTCAAGGTAGACCCCGCCTCCCGACGCCAAAGCACCAAGCAAATCACACCGGTCACAAACCCTTGCGTTACATTCAATCTTCTTCGACCAGGACTTTTTTCCAACCTTCTTACTCATAAAGATCCTCCCTTTCGTGTTGTTACAACCTGCTTCCAAATTACGCTTTTTTCTGATAAAGTCAACATATGAACAAAGCCTTGAGACTACTAAAAAAATTTATTCCAAAGAAGCTTTTTGCTTTCTTTCAGCCGATCTATCACTGGAAGCTCGCGCTTTTGGGCGCCTTGTTTTACCGCTTCCCTTCCCGCCAGATCAAAGTCGTCGCCGTGACCGGAACCAAAGGCAAGACCTCAACAGTGGAATTCTTAAACGCCATCCTGGAGACCGCCGGCTACAAGACGGCGCTCGCCGGAACCTTGCGTTTCAAAATTGGCGACCAATCGACGCCCAACAAATACAAAATGACCATGCCGGGAAGATTTTTCACCCAAAAGTTCCTGCGCCAAGCCGTCGACGCCAAGTGCGATTACGCCATTATCGAGATCTCATCGGAGGCGGCCAAGCAATACCGCCACAAATTCATCGAGCTTGATGCCCTGCTCTTCACCAATCTCGCCAAAGAACACATTGAGTCCCACGGCTCTTACGAGAAATACGTGGCGGCAAAATTAAAGATCGCTCACGCCCTGGAAAAATCGTCGAAGTCGGAACGGATCATTATCGCCAACATTGATGACAAGGAGGGTCAGAAATTTCTTTCGATCGCTGCCGATAAAAAGGTTTCTTACAGCATCGAAAATGCCAAACCGTTTGAACTTTCTGATGATGGCTCGGGTTTTGCCTTGGGCCTGGAAAAAATCCGTACGCAAATTCCCGGCCAGTTCAATATTCTGAACATGTTGGCCGCCATCGCCTATGCTCGGACGCAAAACATTTCCGATGAAACCATCAAACAAGCCCTCGAGGGCGTGAGAGAAATCAAAGGCCGGGTACAAAAAATACTGATCGGTTCGGACAAGCAAGATTTTGACGTGATCGTCGATTATGCCCATACTCCCGACTCGCTCAGAGCTTTGTATGAAACCTTTGCCAATAAAAAGAAAATCTGTGTCCTGGGCAATTGCGGTGGCGGACGCGACAAGTGGAAAAGGAAAGAAATGGCTGAGATTGCCGATAAGTATTGCGACAAAATAATCCTGACTGATGAAGATCCATATGATGATGACCCGCGAGAGATCATCGATGATATGGCCAAGCATATCCGAAAGGAAAAAATGGAAATCGTGATGGACCGGCGGGAAGCGATCAGACGGGCGATTAAAGAGGCAAACGCCAATGATGTGATTCTGATCACCGGTAAAGGTACCGACCCATATATCATGCGGGCCGATGGCCTGAAAGAGCCTTGGAGCGACGCCAAAGTAGCAGAGGGAGAACTACAGAAGGTTATAACTGATAGTCGCTAAGAAGCATAAAACAACAAAGGCGGGTTCGCTACGCGAACCCGCCTTTGTTGTTTTATTAAATCCTATATCGATCTAGAAGTGAAAAAATTTACAATCGCCGAGGCGGTAGACGAAGCGGCGGCGGTTATGAATGAATCTCGGCTCGATTTGGCCTGCAAAACCTTTTCATAGATATATTTATATTCGATAAGAGCAGCCAGGGAGTCGGCCGTATTAAACCTCCCAATCGCAATCAGGTCCTGGTCTTCCACTACCCCACCTGCTTCTTTTTTGAAATTGCTGACTTTTGAAACCTGCTTGAGGCCTGCCATTAAATCCTGAGCCAAAACAACACTCGATGATGAGTTGGAATATTGGGCTTCGGGGACATATATGGCAAAGCCCTCATATTTTGGCTTGCCGTTTACCTTAGGATTATCGTTGAAATGGACGTGGATGGTGATGTCCACTTTATTGTCACCAGCCCATTTATTTATTCCGTAAAGCATAATGGCCGAAGTGCCTGGAACAGAATTATGGGACAAATCTTGATTTGATTTTATCAACCCTTGGGCGGTCAGGTCCCCCATTTCCTTCTCTTGAGCATCACGCCAGTTTTTAATCTCCGTAAAATTGTCTGCGACAAAATTTCTTATCAGCGGGTTCCAATTTTTCTTATCGCGGGCAAAAATGACCTCGAAATTCTGGTTGGCTTTTAATTTTTTACCGAGCTCGTCGGCCAGTTGGACGTTTAGGTCCCTCTCAACAAGTCCGTTATACTCAGTGCCACCATAAGCCGGTTCATGGCCGGGAACGATCAAGATCTTAATTTTCCCGGTCTCTTGCGTATTATCGTATTTCTTCACCAAATCATTGACCGCCAGTCCCTTAGAAAAGAAAGCGGCAGCATATTGGTCATGGGCAACGACCATCATATTCAAAAAAACCATAATCATGGCGGTAAAACAGAGAAAACCGGCGATGCTGTTTATTTTGTTCATTGTCGCCATTATAAACTCTAAAGGCGAAAACTCAAAGTCACACCTTGAACCGTTTTACTTTTTTCGCTCCAAGCCTTACACTTTCCCCATGCCTGAATTACCCGAAGTTGAAACCCTGCGCCGGGAGCTCGAAAAATCGCTCTCCGGTCGGATCATAAAGGAGATTAAAATCTTGTGGCCCAAGACGGTTTTCCCCCTGTCGCCCGCTTTATTTATAAAAAGAATTTCCGGCCAAAAAATATTGGGCTTAGACCGCCGAGCCAAGATGCTCATAATCAACTTATCCTCGGATGGTCATTTGATTTTTCATTTGAAAATGACCGGTCAATTAATTTTTGTTCCGCGTTCTGGCCAGATTATTTCTGGCGGACATCCGGCAAATGATATCCAGGCTCCGGGCAGACACACGAGAATTATTTTCACCTTGGACGATGGTTCGCATTTATATTTCAATGACCTGAGGAAATTCGGCTGGGCCCGCCTAACCAGCAAAAAAGATTTTCAAAGTATTTCAGATAGAATCGGCCTCGAACCTTTATCCAAAACTTTCACCATGGTGAAAGTTCAGAATATTCTTAAAAAATATCCAAACAGAACGGTGAAGCAGATCCTGCTGGACCAGACTCTGATTGCCGGAATTGGGAACATTTATGCGGATGAAAGCGCATTCCTCTCCCACGTGTTGCCCATGCGGAAAGTAAGAACCCTGGACAAAAAAGAAGTGACTGACTTGCACAAAAACATTATCGCGGTACTAAAACATTCTATCAGACACAAAGGCACTTCCTCCAAAAATTATCGCCGCAGCGACGGCTCGCTTGGCGGTTTCGTCCCCCATCTTTTTGTCTATGGCCGCGGCGGCGAAAAGTGCAAAGTCTGTTCAACCCCGATCAAAAAAGTTCGCCACCTCGGACGAGGCACGCATTATTGCCCGAAGTGTCAGTCTTAATTCTTGCTTTTGGCCGATAAATAAGTAGACTAACCCTCTTATGAATGAAGATATTTTATGGCTGTTCAAAATGATCGGGATAATGCTGGTCATCTGGATAATAATTGGCGGTCCGGCAAGATTTGAGGCAGATATGGCGGCACAAACAAAAAATACCGCACCTAAAACAGCGACCGTCTATCAGCCTAAAACCTATCAGCAAACGATTATTGCTAGGTAGATTGTATTTTGTAGATAGTATATAGGAAAATATTAACATTAGGAGCCGGTTCGCAAAGCGAACCGGCTCCACACGATATACAATCTACTATCTACAAAATACTTTTAGACTCCAAGGAGTCTAAAAGCCGCCACTCCAAAAGACACCCCGACATTCAAGGACTCCTTCTTCCCTTTCATTGGTATCTCGACAATTGCATCGGCCAATTTCAAAATCTTCCTATCGACGCCATCGACTTCATTGCCTAAGACGAGCGCTATCCTGCTTTTTGTCTTGAATTTTTTATAATCAATCGAGTTTTCGGCTTGCTCCAAAGCAATTATCTGATAGCCCTCTTTTTTTAATTTTTTTACGATTCTTATTGGATCCTCGGCATATTCCCAAGACACGCTTTTCTCTCCACCCAAGGAAACCTTAGCTATATCTTTCCTTTCCCGGCCAAAGCGATCAATCGGGGTTGGGGTGGTACCGCATAAATATATCCTGTCCATTCCGACAGCATCAGCCGTCCGAAAAATCGAGCCGACATTGTGCGTGCTGCGGATGTTATCGAGGATTACTATCTTTTCATATTTTGCCTTCATGACAACTATCATAAGTATTTCCGAGAGATTAGCAAGAAAACATGTGGACAAATAGGCCTTTTCTTGTTATATTCATAAACGTTTTCTTATGCGCCCGTAGCTCAGTCGGTAGAGCAGCTCCCTTTTAAGGAGATGGTCGAGGGTTCGATTCCCCCCGGGCGCACAAATTTAAAAACACCAGAATTTTTTGGTGTTTTTAAATTTGTGCGCCCGAGCAACTGCCGGGTGGCAGTTGCGTGGGGGAATCGAAGCCCGATTGAGCCGAACTTGGAGTGTAATCACGAACAAGTGAGCCAATCGGGGTACTGACCCTGTAAGGGTCGAGATCCCCCTTGTCCTGTTTTTTAAATTTTACAACTCCAACACAAACTTCTCCAACGCCACAGCAAAATCAATTTTGCCACGATGGGCCTCGTGATACATCTCCAGCAATTCCGTAGACATTTTCTGCAATTTTTCCACGCCGTATTTTTTGGCGTAGCTTCTGGCCTTGCTATAAGGATAATCTTTCATTCCCACCTCCGCCGCATCCTTCGAGAGAGCGGCCAAAAGCATCGACTTTACCTGCCAAAATAATATTCCGTGGACCTCTTCCGATGGCACGCCTTCGCCGAGAGCGTCCTGATACAAAGTCCACAAAAGTTTTTTATTCCTGTCTCCCAAGGCATCAGTAAACTCGAAAAAATCTATCTTCTCGCCTTTCAGGGCCAGCGCTTCCTTTTTGGAAAGTTTTTTTTCGGCCAAATCGAAATTCTCAATTTTCTTGGAATATTTCTCAAATGTTTCCAGCTCTTTCTTGTTTAATTTTCCCTCGAGAAAGACGAAAAAATTCGGCGACTTGGCGATGTCTTTAAGTTTTTTAAGCAGATTTTCGCCACTTTCTTTCTCATCAAACAGATGATCCGCAAACACCACGAAACCGGAATAAAAAAGCCCCTGGCCGCCGACGAGCTCATCAAGCTTGTCTGCACTCCAGTTTTCCGGACTCAACTTGAAAAACGCCGCATCTTTGTGCTTTTTTTCCGCCGCTTCGAGCACCTTGTGGGCGGCCCGTCGCGCCTTTGTCTTATCCGTTCCGTGAAATAAATAAATCATGATTAAGTTGGAAAGTTTACAATTTCTCCATCTCCCCCCAGTTGTTACCGACGGCGATCTCGGTCTTGCAGACAACCCCTTTTGTCTCTTTGGGATCGATCAGGTTCTCCATCATTGCCTTGATTTTCGGCGCCAAAATTTCGATCAAATCTTCTTTCATTTCATAAACCAATTCATCATGGACCTGGAGGATGAGGTGGATTTTGTCCAGCAGATTTTCCTTAGCCAAATATTCCCAGACCTTGATCATTGCCAGCTTGATGATATCCGCCTCGGTCCCTTGAATCGGCGCATTGATCGCCATTCTCTCGGCCATCGCCTTGATGAACGGAATCCTGGACTTCAAACCTTCAAAATAGCGTCGGCGGCCGAAAAAGGTCTCCGTATAGCCGACCCGCAAGGCATCGGACTTTACCGCATCTAGATATGAAGCCAATCCGCTGAACTTGGCAAAATAGTCATCGTAAAATTTCTGTGCTTCCGCCCGCTCGGTACCCAGGTTTTGCTTGAGGGCCAAGACTCCCATGCCGTACATTATTCCGAAATTAATCACCTTGGCCCGGCGGCGCATTTCCTTGTCCACCTTGTCAAAAGGGACGCCAAACACCTCCGAGGCGACCGCCGTATGAACGTCTTCGCCCTTCCGGAAAATATCCAGAAGCTTTTGATCGCCGGACAAGAAGGCGGCGATGCGCAATTCGATCTGCGAATAATCAAAAGCCACCAGCTTGTAACCCGGTTCGGCTACAAAGGCTTTTCGGACTTCCAGGCCGAGCAAGGAATGATTGGGAATGTTTTGCAGATTCGGATCTTGCGAAGACATGCGGCCGGTCGTGGTTCCGGTCTGCAAGAATCGGGCGTGAAGGCGGCCATCCCCGCCCACCATGTTCGGTATATTATCGATATAAGTCGAGAGCATTTTTTGCAGTTCCCGATAGTCCAAAATCAAGGCGATGATCGGATGCTCTTCGCGCAGCTTTTCCAATTCGCTTTCTTTGGTGGACAGCTTGCCTGAACCGGTTTTCTTCTGATTTTTAGCCTTAAGGCCCATTTTCACAAACAAGATTTCTCCCATTTGTTTCGGCGAATTGATATTGAATTCCTCGTGAGCCAGATCCCAGATTTTCTTTTCCAAAATGGCCAGCTCCTTGTGATGCTTGACGCTCAGATCCTTGAGCAAATTCTTGTTCACCGCAATGCCGCGCTCCTGCATTCTCGCCACGATCGGGATGAGCGGCTTCTCGATCTTATCAAAGACCGCGTCCAATTTTTTATATTTTATTTCTTCCAGCAACGAGTCTCGGGCCTCTTTCAAAGTCTTCTTGCCAGTCATGTTCAGCAGGTCTTCTACGGTCGGGTTGGTAATGGTGGAATTGATGAGCCACAGGGCTATTTGCGTTTCCTTGAATTCATTTTCGCTCAGGCCCGATTGATTTCCAAACAGATCACCCGATCCGGAATTTTCCAAAGAAAGGCTGCCCGGGCCAACCCCCTTGACTGAAGACTCACTGCCGGAAACCGTCCCTTTGCCGTTCATGATTTCCTTGAGCCTGGTGCCCAGTGTCCGAAACTCCAGTTCGCTCCATAATTTTATTATCCGGTTCGGGTCCAAGTTATCCCGCCAGGTCTTCTCCGGCAAGGCAAAATCGATCGGCGCATCCCGCCTGATCGTCGCCAGCATTTTGGAAAACTTCGCTTCCTCTTCTCCTTCCTCAAGAAGGGAAATCATGCGATCGGTAATTCCCGCTTTCTTGAATTTATCCTTATCTTTTTTCAGACTGGCATAAATCTCTTCAATCGTTCCGAATTTCTGGATCAGGATGCCGGCCGTCTTCTCGCCAATGCCCTTGATGCCGATGATATTGTCTGACGGGTCGCCGCGCAATCCCTTATAATCCACCAAAAGTTTCGGCGCGAAACCGAAACGTTCCGCCACCGCCTTTTCATTGTAAATGATCGTATCCTTGATTCCCTTTTTCAAGGTATAGACTCTCACCTTGTCATCAACCACCAGCTGCAACGTATCCATATCACCAGAAGCGATTATAATGTCCAGGTCTTTTATTTTCAGGCCTTTCTCCACCAAGGTTCCAATCATGTCATCCGCCTCAAAACCCTCTTTTTCATACGTGGGAATATTCAGCGCCTCAAAAATCTCCCGCGATTTTTTCAACTGGGAAATCAGCTCGTCATCGGTCTTGGTCCGACCGGCCTTATAATCCTTGTAAGCTTCGTGCCGATAAGTCGGTTTTGGCAAGTCGTAACAGGCCGCCAAATAATCCGGAGCAAGGTCATCGACGATCTTGAGCAGCATCGTCGACAGGCCATACAGGGCTCCGGTCGGTTCGCCCTTGCTGGTCACAAATTCCGGCAAGGCATGGTAAGCCCGATGGACGATGGCATGGACATCGAGCAGGACCAGCGTTTTGCCTTTATTTTTCTTTAATCTCATAGCCACGATTATATCACTAATTTCTCATTAATTTTAGAGGCCAATTTTTTAGCATTTCCATGCGACAGCATGCCCAAATAAGACTGCCTGGTTTCTTCCTTATCGGTTTCAGCCAGACGGCGAAACATTTTGCGCCTCGTGGCTGTCCGCAACACCCGATGATACGGGAAATGCACCCAGCCGAGAAAGTCCACCCCCGACGCCAGCGTCTTCACGTAGACTTTGTCAGGATGAAGTTCCAGCCGTAGCTCCGTCTTTAAAAAAATTCCCATTTCTTTCAGGACTTCTTCCAGCCATTTTTTGTCTTGAGAGATGACGACGAAATCATCGGCATATCTGATGTAGTATTTCGCCTTGAGGCGGTGCTTAACAAACTGGTCAAACCTGTTCATATAAATATTGACCAAAAGTTGGGACGTCAGATTGCCCAAAGGCAAACCAACCCCTTCCCTGACAGCAGAAAAACTGCCGATGATCTCCCTCAGCAAATCGACAATATCCTTATCAGCAATGTATTCATCCAATATTCTTACCAGGACCGCCTGGTCAATGCTCGCAAAAAACTTCCGAATATCGCACTTAAGTATGTGCAAAGTCTTGGTCTGCCCGAAACTGGCCTGCCGACAAAACTCCTTGAATCGGCCTATCGCCTTGTGTGTCCCTTTGTTTTCCCGGCAAGAATACGAGTCGGCAATAAAAATATTATCGAAAAAAGGATACAGCTGGCGGTAAAGCGCGTGGTGTAACAGCCGATCGCGGACCAGGGCTTTGTGTATGCTTCTAGGCTTCGGGTCGGAAATGTTAAAAGCATAATAAGCTCCGTGCTTATAAGTCTTGTTTTTTAACTCCTGATGCAAATCAAGTATATTATCCATCAAATTCATTTGAAATGATTGGACATCAGCTTTCTTTTTTTTACCTCTTAAAAATTCACCCCACGCAAGGAGCAAGTTTTCAACGGATATGATATTGTCGTAAGCATGAATAAAATTTTTTCTAGCCATAACTATAATGTTACCCCCCCCCCGGCGGTTCGCAGCTCAAACTGGCCCCGGTCATTCTCAAACTCAAAGATAGTTACAATATTTGGCAGGGTTATTTGGCTGTTTTTCCCAAAGCCAACCGCTTCACTATCGGTTCAAAGATTGATGATATCTTTTTAAATACGATTGAATACTGCTTTCTGGCCAGCTATGCCAATATGACAGACAAAGCCGGACTTCTTGACCGGGGAATTGCTCGTCTGGATCTCCTCAAATTACTGCTTCAATTAGCCTGGGAAATAAAGGCCCTTGATGCGAATAAATATACTATCATTTCCCAATCGCTTTCGGAAAGCGGAAAAATGCTTGGTGGATGGAAAAAATCTCTCCAATTGAAAACTCCCGAAAACTTGTTCCGGGAGAAAACAAAATAGTGGCGGACGCCGAGGAACCGGCAGTTGTCATTCCAGTCATTGTCGTAGTAGTTCAGGTTGGCGTTGCGCTTGGAACCGTTCCTGTTGAGATAGCCGACGCGCCGATTACCGTTAAGCTTGGCAACCGAACTTGTAAAAAATAGCGTCCGTGGCACTTCCCCTTGAATGCTCTCGGGAGTGCAAATGTTTCGTGATCTTAATTATCACCTGCTATTTTCCACCAACTGTTTCTTTTTTATTTCCGACTTATGGAACCCTCTCTGAGAAACCGTGATCGCCCAGACTCTCGCTCCATATGTTGCGATCATATTACCCGCAACCGTAATCGCGGATTTTTCATATGACCTGCATATTTTATCATGTATTAAAAAACCCTCATACATTTCTGTACAAGGGTTGAAGTTCGACGCATATCTTCAAAGCGTTTTGTGGCGAATACCACGATTGTCCAAGGGACCAAGTGTCCAAGTTTCCCAGGGCCAAAAGCCAAAGGGAACCAGGGGCCAAGGTCAGATGCGGACGCCGAGGAACCGGCAGTAGCCACTCCAGTCAAGGCCGTAGCAGTCCAGGCTGGCGCGCCGCCCGGAACCGCGCCCGTTGAGACAGCCGACGCGCCGATAACCGCTAAGCCTGGCAACCGAACCAAGAGCGATGACAGGAAACTCGCGCTGAACTTCGGGATTTTTCTCCCCGTAAGCCAGCATTTCCTTGATCGTCGCCGGTCGGAAACCCGCCTTCTTCATCTCGGCAACGTTGTCATCAGACTGCGTCACTTTATTGAAGTGGAACAGTCCGAACTCGACTTCACGTTCGCCCTCTTCCTTGGAAGGGAAGTTCTTGTCCGTGATGTCGTCATTCACCCAGTCGTACTTGCCCGCCTTGAGCGAGTCCTTGACGGACCGGCCGTAATTCACGACCTGCTTGGATGTGCCGACCAAATATGAGACGGCATCCGTGATCGCTTTCTTGACGATCTCCAGTTTCCGAGCCAGGAGGTCATTCCAACCTTCAATCCCGCCCAGGATGTTAATCGCCGCTTCAACCTGCCCCATCGTTACGTCACCGTATTTCATCTTGTGCTCCTCTCGGCTTTTTGCCGATTTTTCCTGCTTCCCGCAGGAGATTGGGACCGTGGCTGTTTGCCGCAGTTTTCAAAGGACTTTTATCCACTGAAAACTGCGGCAAATCGGTATCTTCGCCAATATCAAGGTTCTTTTATACTTTTACTAGTATACACCCAAACAAGCTTTCTGTCAAGTGCTTTCCAAACCATCCCCCTAACACATTCATTTAAGAACAAGGTTCGACCTTGAAATAGCCATATTTGAGGCCGTTTTTTATAAAGAAATACCCGCGATTACAGGCTCCCCGCTATCTTAAAACAGGGTAATTTCCCGCCAAGATGTTCCAAATTGTACTAAAATCCCAACCATTGAAGGTGCCTTGCGTCTGCATTTCCAAAGTCGTCGCACCAACCCCACCAGCGCTTCCAGACTGTCCAGAGGTCTCGGTGTTCCAATAAGAGTTGGGCTCCATGCCTCCGATCAAATAGCCGACCAGGCCGCCAAAATTGACCGAGCCGGAAACGGCACCGACAGAATAAGATTTAGAGATTGTCCCATGCCAACAAGTTCCGACCAGGCCGCCGACGCTGTGGCTACCGGTCACGTTTCCGGTGGCATAAGAATTGTAGATCTTTTCATCAACCGATCCAGCCAAACCGCCGACATTGTAATCTCCAGCCACGTTTCCAGTAGCATAAGATTGTAAGATCATTCCGCTGTCCTGATTGCCAACGAGACCACCGATATAATCTCCCGGACCGGAAACATTTCCCGTGGCGTGAGAATTGGTAATCGTTCCACCGCCCTGCCAAGCAACCAGTCCGCCGGCATAATCGCCAGAAGTGTTTACGGTCGCAGTTGAGTAAGAATTGACAATCACGACGGCGTTCATGTCTCCGACCAAGCCGCCAACCTCGTCAACCCCGCTTACGCTTCCAGAGATATAAGAATTGGAAGTCGTGCCGCTGTTCTGCCAGCCAATCAGCCCTCCGACAAAGGAGGAACCGGTTATATTGTCATTCACCAAGCCAAAATTGGAAATATTTCCGGACACATAGCCGAATAAACCGACATAATTGGCTGAAGGTAGATTAATTGTCAAATTAGAAACGGTTTTATTGTTGCCATTGAAGCTTCCTGTAAACTGACTGGTACTCGTTCCAATCGGCTGCCAATTATTTCCCAAACCGGAATAGCCGGTGTCCGCTGAAGACAGATTGTTATTCAAAATGTACTCGGCCGCGAGATGATTTCTGACATTGTTCAATTGCGCCCAACTGCAAATCTGATATGGATTGCCTGTCGAACCATCCCCGCCGCAAAATTCGGACGATACCACATAGCTCCCCACCGCCCCCAAATAGGTTGTCCCGACTTTCACATTGGGGCCCTTGCTAATACCCAGATTGATCAAACTGGTATAGATATCCGAGAGCGAATGCATCGAGGCAGTTGGTGAAACAGTCGGTTGAGAATTATGAGTTCCAGCTGTTGTGGTGGAATTATTATTAATCAGATTCCAAATGTCTTCCAAAGAATAACCCGTTGAATTGCCAAGTGGCGTTGATGGCGTCAAAGAGGAATAAACGATCGTTGTTGTGGCATAAGTGGGGTTTGGAGTGCCATAACTGCCGATGACGCCAAGATAGCTGGTACCAGTGGCAACATTTTCTCTTTTAATTAAATTGGCGAGGTCGGCGTAGATTTGAGAAACCGAATAGGAAGAAGTGCCAACAGGTGGAGAGTTTGGCGAGAGAGAGAGTGATTTCCTGGGGTGGCGAGAGTGTTATTGTGGATTAAATTATAAATATCTCGAATAGTATACATCGTGGCGGTGGGAGCCGAAGAGTTGGTGATATTGCCGGCAATCAAGACACCGCCAGTCATAAAAACGCAGAAGCAAAGAAGATAGAAAGAAATTAATTTATAATTAACTTTCATGATACCTTGGATTATAGCATATTGCCTGCTTATTTCTAAGATCCTATCAAGGTGACTATTTCCCTCTCGTTTTCCGAGATAAAGTTGAAATTTATTTTAAGCATATCCGCCGGCAGGATATCCGCCACCCTTTCCGGCCATTCGATCAAAATCAGATTCTGGGGACTATCCAGTAAATCATTGAAATTCAGGGCGGCTAATTCGCGACCGCTGTCCAGACGGTAGGCGTCGATGTGAACAAGATTTGTAGATTGTAGATTGTAGATTGTAGATTGAGAGATGGGATATGCTTTCATAATGACAAAAGTCGGACTAGTGACGAATTCGGCAATGCCAAGCTCGCGGGCGAGAGCCTGAGTAAAAGTGGTCTTCCCTGCCCCCAAATCGCCAAACAGGCCGACAACGATCGCCTTGTCTGATTTCCTTTCCGAAATCTCTTTTAAAAAATTCCTGGCGGCGGCCTGCGTTTCTTCCAAGCTTCGGCTGATTATTTTCATATCAAAATACTAGCATATTAAATATAATTATAAAGGCGCAATTTAAAAGCGCGTTTGCAAGGTACTCCTTTGCAAACGCGCGACAGACTGACCGGCCTCATTCGGCCCAAGGCGGCTGAACCAGACCAGGCTGCCAACACTGATTGGTGGTGACAGTCGGGTTTGGCAGATGCTGAATTCCCAACTGGCTTTGACTCGGCGCCGGGATCACAGCTGCACCCCGACCAGCATTGCCACCAACATAAAAATTTTGTTGGTAGAACGTCTGGTTTGGCTGATACTGCGAGGCACCGGACCCGAGAGTGACAGTCGTTACCGACACCTTCTCGTTAAAATCCTTGGTGTAGTTTATCCTCGTGCCGCCAGGACATTGGTAAGTCTTGCTGGTATGGCCGATGGTCCAGCTGTTTTCCTCAATCGGCATTCCGGCGCAACCGGCACCAAAGATGACCATGGCCAAAACCGACAAACCGCTCAGGAAGAACTCTCTTAACTTTTTCATACAAAATTCCTTTCTTTTGTGTATGATTTACTTCCCTGCACTATACACTCTTTTCACTTTTTTGTCAAACACATGTTCTGTCATTCCTGCTTTCGCGAAAATGACAGAAAATAGAAGTTCCAAGTTCTATGTTCTATGTTATAATATCGCCATATGTCAGACTTCGCTGATGAAACAAAACAAGAAAAAAAGCTGGAGGAACTTCGAAAAAAAGAGGAAGAGGATATCGTCCGTCTCCTGTCCACCAAATACGGCTTGGATTTTATCGACCTTCACCTTATTCCTATCAACGCCGATGCCCTGAATATCATCAAGGAAGATGTGTCTCGCGAAGCGAAAATCGTCTGTTATGACAAAATCGGCAAACGTCTCAAAATGGCCATCCTCTCCCCTAAGAACGAGAAGGCGGTCGCGATCATCAAGCAGCTTGAATATGCCGGCTACAAAACGGAAATCAGCATGACCACCACGAGCAGCCTGGAAAAAGCCTGGGATCGCTATAAAGACATCTCTGCCTCGATTGCCAATACGGCCGGAACTTTTGATATTTCCTCAACCCAAGTGGTGGATTACATGAACAACATCAAAGGCATCAACGACGTTTCCGCCATCATCAAAGAAATTCTCTCGCTGAAAAAAGCCTACAAAATTTCCAAAATGATGGAGGCAATGGTGGCCGGAGCCCTCGCCCTCGGCGCTTCCGATATCCACCTCGAACCGGAAGAATCCCATATCCTGATCCGTTTCCGTTTGGATGGCGTGCTCATCAACGTCTTTGAGTTTGACGCCGAGACTTATGAACTGTTGCTTTCGCGCATCAAACTGTTGTCGGGAATGAAATTAAACATCAAAAACGACGCCCAAGATGGCCGTTTCAGCGTTAAAATCATTGATAACAACATTGAAATTCGTTCCTCGATATTGCCGGGCGCTTACAACGAATCGATCGTGATGCGACTTTTGAATCCGAAATCCATTTCCGTCCCGCTCGAACAATTGGGCATCCAAGAAAGGACTCTCGCCACCCTGCTCAAACAAATCGAACGCCCAAACGGCATGCTCCTCATCACTGGTCCGACCGGTTCCGGTAAGACCACCACCCTTTATGCCTTCATGAAAAAGATTTTGTCGCCGGATATCAAAATCATTACCATTGAAGACCCGATCGAATACCATCTGCCAGGCGTTGTTCAGACCCAGACCGATGACGAGAAAGGCTACACCTTCCTTTCCGGTCTTCGTGCCGCCCTGCGACAAGATCCGGACGTGATCATGGTGGGAGAAATTCGCGATGGCGAGACCGCGACGATCGCCATCAATTCCGCCTTGACCGGCCACTTGGTCTTCTCGACCCTGCACACCAATACCGCCGCCGGTGCCTTCCCCCGACTGATCGACCTCGGCGTCAATCCGAAAATAATTTCATCAGCGATCAATGTGGCGATGGCTCAGCGACTCATCCGCAAGCTTTGCAATGAGTGCAAAATGAAACGCGCCCCAAACGACCGCGAGAAAAAAATAATCAGCGACATGACAAATTCTGTCACTGACAAAACTTATTTAACCGGTCTTGATGTGAACAGTGTTTATGAAGCCAAAGGCTGCGACAAATGCCACAACACTGGCTACAAAGGCCGGGTGGCGATTTGCGAGGTCATTTTGATGTCTAAAGAAGTGGAAGAGACTCTGATAAACAACCCGAGCGATCGTGACATCAAGAAAGCGGCCGCCAGCCAGAATATGCTGGATATGAAACAAGATGGCGTGATAAAAGTCCTGCAAGGCGTCTCCACTTTTGACGAATTGGGCCGAGTGATTGATCTGGAAATTGAGCTATAGTTTGTTAGTTGATTAGTTTATATGGAACAGACTGCTGGATTTTGGCAAAGCCAAAATCCAGCAGTCTTTAGGTATAAAACGAGTCATTACCTTTTGGGAGACTAGCGAGCGCGACGGCGCGAGCTCGAGGAATTTTCTAGCAAGAAAATATCCGTGCTCCCAAAAGGTAATGACGAGTGGACTTTTTCGTGTTCCAACTTTTTTCCACAGTTGCAATTATATGAAATCCGCCTAGTATAAATATATAGTTCGTTGAAATTTTAAAAAACAAAAACCGCTTCCCTGTTGGAAAGCGATTCATGTTTCAGAATATAAATCTCTAAGCAATACTTTTAATATTAATACTAAAAGTTAAACAGTTCTCAAAGGATAGACCTCGCAAAGCGACCGAAGTCGTGAACCAGATCGTCCTTCTAGAAAAATTCGAAAATTGCGCAAACAATCCTATTGCTTAGAGATTTATAGTCTGAAAAATCTCTAAAATATGCTATTATGAAAGTCGGGCGTAAATGAAAAAGCCCCGGAACACGCTCAGGCTTCTAACAAGTAGCTTAGCATAAAACAAAAAATATGTCAAGCAAAAATACAGGTTCGACCGCTGATTTCAAAAAGACCGAGGAAACAGGCCAGAAAAACGACTTGGCGCCAAAATCACCCAGTGAGGCTAATTTCCTGGATCAAACTCTCCGCCCTACCATCTGGAAAGATTACATCGGCCAAAAAAACATCAAAGATAACCTCCATATTCTTCTTACTGCAGCCAACCAACGCCAGCATCCGCCGGAACATCTGCTCTTTTACGGCCCGCCAGGTCTTGGCAAGACCACCTTGGCGCATTTGATTGCCAAAGAAACTCGCGCCCAGCTCAAAGCCACTTCCGGTCCAGCGATCGAAAAAGTCGGCGATCTGGCTTCCATCCTCACCAACCTCTCGCCTGGCGATATTTTGTTTATCGATGAGATCCATCGCCTGAACAAAGCGATCGAAGAAGTCCTCTACCCCGCCATGGAGTCTGGCTCGCTCGATATTATCATCGGCAAAGGTCCGTCAGCCCGAACGATACAGCTGGACCTGCCGCCTTTTACCCTGATCGCTGCCACTACGCGCATTGCCCTTTTATCGGCTCCGCTCCGCTCCCGTTTTTCCGGCGGAGTATTCAAATTGGAATTTTATACCAACGAAGAAATCGCCCAGATCATAAATCGCTCCGCCCAACTGCTCGGCGTGGAAATTGACGATGCCGCCAAAGAAGAAATCGCCAAAAGAAGCCGCTTCACTCCCCGCACGGCCAATTACCTATTGAAAAGAAGCCGTGACTTGGCCCAAGTCCGGGAGAGCCGGCTGTCAAAAGAGACGGTAATGGAGGCTTTGAATATGTTGGGGATCGACGAAATGGGCCTAAACGCTACTGACCGAGCCCTGCTGACCGTGATTGAAGACAAGTTCAACGGCGGACCGGTCGGCTTAAACACGCTTGCCGCCGCCCTCTCTGAAGAAATGGCGACGATCGAGGATGTTTACGAACCGTATCTTCTCCAGCTTGGCTTTATCGAACGCACCACCCGCGGCCGAGTGATTACCGAAAAAGCCAAACAACATTTGAAAGTAAAAAACCCGAACAAGCTTTTATAAAATAGATAAAAAAATAATGACCAATGCTCACCCGTGTGATCATTGGTCATTTTGTCTTCCCATCAGTAGACGTCATTCAACCGCGCCCAATTTTCCTTTCCTTTTGGGCGAAGCGCTTCCGAGCCTTGCTTGCAGAGCGGACATTCGTCCGGACTCCACATCGGCATCGGCTTGTCGATCAGGGCGATGATTTTCATGCCGTTCACCTCAGTCAGTCCAGACCGATTCACCAGTGCCGCCACAAAAGGCAGCACAACTCCGCCCGCTTCGGTCACGGCCTGCGCGCAAAGCTTCACGCTTCCCGCAGTGGTGATCACGTCTTCGCAAAGAAGAATGCTCTCGCCGGGAATTATTTTAGTCCTTTTAAAAACCATTTTCGATTTTTCAAAGGAAACAATCTGATCCCCGACTTGCAACTCTGAATCATCAATCATGATACTATTGGCACCCCTTACGACACAGATCTTCACATTTTTTTCAGTGTAGGCACGAAGGACTTGGAGCCAGCCCCACGAAGTGAATTGCAAAGCAAGGTTGTGAGCCAAAGTAATCGCACCCATAGCCGGTCCGACCACCCGAGACAACTCGCAACCTTCGCCTTCATTCAATTTCTTGCCAACAATCTCACAGAGATCGCTGCAGGCTTGATCCAAAACATCAGGATCCTCCATCACCAACTCGCTGTTGAAGAAGCCGCTACTGTGCTTGCCCGAAGTCAGAAGCGCGTGCGGGCGTTTCGAATTACCATCATGAAGCCACAGGGCTCCTTTTTTTTCATAGTAACTGATCCAACCAGCTTGAGTATTGTTCATGACTTTCCTCTCCTTATTTTGAACGAACGAGATACGAATAGGCCGTATCCAACCCATCTGCCACTAGACAGATTATTAAATTTCTGCTTTTCAGATTACTCCTAAATTATTTTCTGTCAATTTATATTGAAAAAAAATAATTTTCTGTTAAGATGACTTTATGAGCGGACATAATAAATGGTCAAAGATAAAAAACAAGAAAGCGGTTAGCGATGCCAAGAAAGGCAAAATCTATACCAAGATGGCTAAGGTGATTGCCGTAGAAGTCAAAAAGGCCAATGGCGACGTGAATGCAGCCAATGTACAGGCGGCAGTAAGGAGAGCTAGAGAGTATAGCGTGCCAAATGAAAACATCGAACGGGCTTTAAAGAAAAATGACAATGCGGCACAAATGGAAGCTATCACTTATGAAGCCTATGGCCCAGGTGGTGTTGCAATCATTATCGATGTTTTAACTGATAATCGCAACAAAGCAGCCGGTGAAGTAAAGCATATCTTGGCTGACAACGGTTCGGCTCTCGCCGCGCCAGGCAGCGCCTCTTGGGCTTTTACCAAGAGTATCGAGGACGGCTGGGTGCCAAACATGACCGTTCCGATTTCCGAAGAGGACGGAACAAAATTGGAAACCATCATCGAGGCTCTGGAAGATAATGATGAAGTACAGGATGTCTATACGAATGCGGAGTAAAATAAGTATATAGTAGATTGTAGATAGTATATAGAAAGAGGAATAAACAGGTCGGCGATCAGATCACCGACCTGTTTCCTTTGTCTTTTCAATCTACTCTTTTTACTATCTACAATCTACTATATACTATCCATATGCGTATTATTGCCATTGATCCAGGCTACGAACGAATGGGAGTGGCCATTATAGAAAAAAGCGGTTCTAAAGAAGAGCTGGTCTTTTCGGAGTGTTTCAAAACCTTGGCTGGCCAGCCTCACGCCGAAAGATTAAGCCTGATTGGCGGTGAGATAAACCGCCTGATAAAAGAATTCAAACCCGAAGTCCTGGCGATCGAGACTTTGTTTTTCAAAACCAACGCCAAAACAGCTATGTCGGTGTCCGAGGCCCGCGGAGTGATATTGTACGAGTCCGCCCGAAACAACCTCCTTGTCAGCGAACACACCCCCCTGCAAATAAAAGTGGCGGTCACGGGTTATGGCAAAAGCGATAAAAGCCAGGTAACAGAAATGGTTAAGAGATTGATAAAAATAAATCAACCAATAAAGTATGATGACGAGTACGATGCGATCGCGGTCGGACTGACTTTTTTTGCATGTTATAGAGCAAGCAGGGGTTGAATAGGTTTTTTGTGCCTTACAGATTGAGGTTTTTAGCAAAAAATCGAGGGGGTGGGGAATTAATTTTGACGCTGCAAAATTAATATCGTGCAAAGGAAAAGCATCGATTAACAGGGGCGACCAGACTTTTCCACACCCCGGACATCCCCTACCCCTTGCAAAGATTTTTAAACCTGCTATTAATGGTAATTATTTTAAACAGTTCTCTTTTGGGGAACCTAAGTTAAATATCAAAAGACATGGCAAAGAAAAAAAGCAAAGCAACCGACGATAAGGACTCCAAGGCCTCAGGGGAAGAGGTTGAGGATGAGCCCGTCGTCAAAGACAGCGATACCTTAGACCCAGCAATCTTTGAAGAAAGTATGCTGGATGACGATGGCTACAGTGAGTATAATGATGTAGATAATTTTTAATAGGTTTTAGTTGTTAATTATTAGGGATTAATT